>CAVERH010000006.1:0-87856 GCA_963618065.1 bacterium
AATGGGAGGACCACAAGAATATGGCTGGATTGCATTTTTAAATTAAGATTAAAGAAATGTGTTGATTGGAAACAAATAGATAAGAAGGAATATCTTTCAGCTATGGAGAAGAGTCCTATTGATTCAAAACCAATTAAAAAATTAATTATAAATGCACTCACTGAAAAAATTACAGACAGAGAAGTTTTTATGAAGGGCATCGATTATTCTTATTATTATGAAACTGATGATGAAGAATAATGCATTTAAAGATCAGGTAAATGGATTGATACAGGACAACATAAATCGGAATTAGTATGGATGTTGTTATTAAGTGAAAGGTGAAGCAAGATGAGTGAATATAGAATAACTAAGAATGATACCTTTGATTTTCAAGCACCGGAATTTTATCTAAAACATGGCTATAAACAGGTATTTGAATTATCAGAGTATCCTAAAACAGAAAAAAGACATTATTACAAAAAAGAGTTACAATAATATGGTAAATTCCCGACAGATGGAGTAAATGAATATGAAAGCAGATGAAGTAATCAATCAAATTGCAGAGCTTTGCAGAAAATATAAGGCAAAAGAAGTGATCCTATATGGTTCAAGAGCAAAAGGAACAGCAAGGGAGCGCAGCGACATTGATATTGCGGTATCCGGAGCAGAAAATTTTGATATACTTGTTGAAAAGGTAGAGGAACTGCCAACCCTGTATTCAGTAGATCTTGTAAATATGGATACTTGTAAAAATCAGTTATTATTGGAGGATATCAGACAGTATGGACGAAAAATTTAACAGACGCTTTTTATCTTTTTGCAAATCGTTGGATGCGTTGGCAGAGGCCAGACAGAGAGATCTGACTGATTCGTTTGTATTGAGTGGAACCAGTGCAAAGTTCAGTATCACTTTTGATTTATCATGGAAAGTAATGAAAGATATTCTGGTACAATATTATGCTATTACTAATTTTGTTGCAGGATCACCGAGGGAAGTACTTAAGGAGTCATTTCAGGCAAACTTAATTTCTGATGATCAGTGGATGGAAATGCTGAAAGTCAGGAATGAGCTGGCACATGATTATGATAGTGAAATTGTAAAAGAACATTGCAATGAGATTGTAGAGAACTACATTGATTTATTTTATGCATTTAAAGATCAGGTAAATGGATTGATATAGGGAACATAAATCGGGGATTTGCAGGAGAATATGATGAAAATATAGCTATTGGAGCTGTGACAGCAGGAGGAAAAATAACGGTCGTAAATGCAATCAAAGATAGGCTTCCAAGAACTGCATTGCTTCACTTTGATGACTACTCATTTGAAGGAGAAGTCGAAGACTTTTCAAAATGGGTGTCAGAAGGAGCGGATGTTCATGTATGGAACTTATCGCCGTTAAAAACTGAGCAACAGCTTTCTCTTCGGCATTGTCCCGAAGAACAACAAGAGGGATACCTCCGTAGAGCATATATTCAGATAGGCCAATATATTTGTCTCCCTGATATGAAAGCCACGGCAAAGTATATGGATGAGAAAGTGGCACATTATGAAGCAATTCTCGCAAGGCTTGCACCCGATGACACCAATCCGAAAAAATGGACGAGGGAGAATCGCCCGAAACATGAAAATCTGTAAAACTTTAAAGAGTAATGGATAGGAATTATACCGCAGTGCTTGTTTTGTATACACAACTTTGGTACAATGAAAACAGGTCTTTCGGGAAGGGGTAAGCGCATGAATAATAAATTATATAAATTAATGAACTGGCCGAGAATTGAAGGAATTGTGTATTCGGAGGAAGCAAAGCCGCAGGAGATTCTGGGGGTACACACCACAGGAAAGAATGTCCTGTTTCAGATGTTCTGGCCGGGAGCAGTGAAGGTAAATGTACATTTCACGGAAGAGAAGCGCTCGGAGGCCGCAGAGGTGGCATCCTCTGCTAAAGTGGTACTTCCGATGGAAATGGCAGATGAGAATGGTTTCTTTGCATGTCTTTATCAGGGGAAGAAGCCGCAGCACTATGAATATGAAATTATCGATGCCGAAGGAAACAGCACAATGAAAAAGGATGCCTATGCATTTGCACCGGTATCCTTATCCGAAAAGGATGCCGTACGGTTTACTTCGGGCATTCATTATACCATTTATGAACATCTGGGAGCACATCCCTGTACGAGAAACGGTGTTGCCGGAACGCAGTTTGCGGTCTGGGCGCCGAATGCGGTCCGCGTCAGCGTGGTTGGAGATTTTAACAACTGGGACGGACGGATTTATCCCATGATAAAGGATGACGCAACCGGTATTTTTGAGTTGTTTATTCCGGATGTTCAGGCCGGTGACTGTTATAAATATGAAATTAAGAAAAAGGGCGGCCTGACTGTTTTAAAAGCAGATCCTTATGCATTCCGCCAGCAGCTCCGTCCGGATACGGCTTCCATCGTGGAAGATTCTCATTACAGCTATCAGGACGCAGACTGGATGAAGAAGCGGAAGAAATATGTTGAAAAGAATGCGCCCATCAGTGTTTACGAATTATATCTGGGATCCTTCCGCCATGGCGAGGCTGGAAAAGAAAGCTTATCCTACCGTGAACTGGCTCCTCTCGTTGCAGAATATGCAAAGGAAATGGGTTATACCCATGTGGAATTGATGCCGGTGATGGAGCATCCCTTAGATGCATCCTGGGGCTATCAGGTAATCGGTTATTATGCACCGACCGCACGGTATGGAACGCCGGATGATTTCCGGTACTTTGTGGATATTCTTCATCAGGCTGGCATCGGCGTGATTCTGGACTGGGTTCCGGCACATTTCCCGAGAGATACCTATGGACTTGCCGAATTTGACGGCACCTGTCTCTATGAGCATGCAGATCCCCGTAAGGGAAGCCATCCGCACTGGGGAACACTGATTTATAATTACGGACGCCCGGAAGTATCCAATTATCTGATTGCCAATGCGTTATACTGGGCAGAACAGTTCCATGCCGACGGAATCCGCATGGATGCGGTTGCTTCCATGTTATATCTGGATTATGGACGTAAGGATGGCGAATGGGTTGCCAATATTTATGGCGGCAATGAGAATCTGGAAGCGATTGAAATGATCAAGCATCTGAATTCCATTATGAAAAAGCGGAATCCGGATGTGCTGATGATTGCCGAAGAATCGACCGCATGGCCGAAGGTAACCGGAGCTTTGGATGACGAAGGACTTGGCTTTGACCTTAAGTGGAATATGGGCTTTATGAATGATTACCTGTCCTATATCAGCTTTGACCCGTACTTCCGTGCACATCATCACAATGAACTGACATTCAGCATGATTTACGCTTACAGTGAAAACTTTATGCTGCCATTTTCCCATGACGAGGTCGTACATGGCAAGTCTTCCATGATTGGCAGGATGCCGGGCACGATCGAGGATAAATTTTCAAACCTGCGGCTGACCTATGGCTATGTAATGACTCATCCGGGCAAAAAGCTTCTGTTTATGGGACAGGATATTGCAGAGTTCCAGGAGTTTGACGAAACCAGACAGACGAAATGGGAGCTGTTAAAAGAGCCTGCACACAAAGGAATCCATCATCTGGTGCGTGACCTGAACAAGTTATATCAGGAGCTTCCGGCACTTTATGAGAAGGATACGGAAGCGGACGGTTTCCAGTGGATCAACTGCATTTCTCCTGAGAAGTGCATGCTTTCCTATATGAGAAAGGCTTTAAAGCCGGAGCAGACACTGGTTGTCGTCGCTAATTTTGCCAATATTGAGCAGGAGTTCTGTATCGGAGTCCCGATGTCAGGTAAATATAAAGAAATTCTGAATACGGATGATAAGGCTTACGGTGGAAAGGGGCGCGTAAACAGCCGTGCCATTCCCGTAAACGAGGAAGAATATGATGGGCAGCCCTGCTCTTTCACCATGAAGGCAGCGCCGCTTTCCTTAAGCATCTTTAAATTTGTTTCCTATACTGCGAAAGAAAAGCAGCAGATTGAGAACCGCAAAGCAGAAACGAAAGCAATCCGTCTGGCACAGGAAGCCGAGCAGCGTGCCAAAGAGGCCGAAGCCGAAGCTGAAGAACTGACCTTGCGTGCCAAAGAATTAAAGAAGCAGGCGGAAGAAATCCTGCAGCAGGCACAGAAAGCCTTAGAGCGTGCGAAGGAAGAAGAGAAGATTGCTTCTATCGAATGGAAAAAGGCAGAAGAAGCTGCAAAGAAAGTGAATTAATCATGAATCCTGTCTGGATTCAGAGCAAATAACGATCAGGTGAAAGGGAACAGATATGGATACCGAGCTTACAGAGATTGATCTTTCTCCCGGAGTAATAGAAAAATTTTTAGATGAATTACCGGATAAACTGTTCCGGCTGGGATTCCGGCTTGTAATTGCGGTGATTGTTCTGGTAATCGGTCTGCAGCTTATTAAGCTGATACGCAGAATTTTGCAGCGTTCTCTGCAGAAAGCGAATATTGATCAGGGCATCATCCATTTTGCAGACTCTTTATTAAGAGTGATTTTGTTATTTGCGCTCTTTATTGTTGTCATTGCTACGTGCGGAGTCGGAATCAGCAGCTTTCTTGCAATACTGGGTTCGGTCAGCGTTGCCATTGGTTTTGCCTGGCAGGGGAGCCTTAGTAATCTGGCCGGCGGACTCCTGATTCTGATTTTAAAACCCTTTGGCATTGGCGACAGGATAGTGGATGAGAATGGTCATGATGGAATTGTGGAGGAAGTGGATATTTTCTATACGAAAATGGGAACATCGGATGGCCGTGTTATCGTGCTGCCGAACGGAACACTTGCCAATGGTTCTATAACAAATTATACAAGATGTCCTGAGCAGCGTATTGATATTCCGGTCGGAATCAGCTATGATTCCAATATCCAAAAGGCTCGGGAGGTCACTATGGAGCTTCTGGAGCATACGGACAAGATTCTTCAGGACAGACCAAAGCAGGTGGTCGTGGATTCCTTAGGCGACAGCAGTGTGAATCTGGTGATCCAGTGCTTTGTGAAAACAGAAGATTATTATGAAAGAAAGTTTTATCTGACGGAGCAAATTAAGCAGACACTTGATGAGGCCGGAATTTCGATTCCTTTTCCTCAGATGGATATCCATCTTTCGGAAAATCTATCAGGAAAACTTTCGGAAAATCCATAAAAAAACTTGCAAATTATTCATTCCATGTATATAATAATTTTTGTTCGTGTATTGCTACCGTGGCTCAGCCGGTAGAGCAGCTGATTCGTAATCAGCAGGTCAGGGGTTCGAATCCCCTCGGTAGCTTTTTCGTCAAACAGGCCGTCATAGAATTGTGACAGCCTGTTTTTACGTTATAAGGCATTCCTTTTCTTATTCCTGTGTTCAAGATACTGCAGGAGCTGATAGAGCAGCAAAGCGAGGAAACACAGAATCAGAATGGAGGTAATCACCATATTCAACTGGAAGACCTGGGAACCGTAGATGATGAGATAACCAAGCCCCCTTCTTGCTGCAAGAAATTCCCCGATGATTACACCGACTAAAGCAAGCCCCACATTGACCTTCATATTACTGATAATTCCGGGAACCGAAGAAGGAAGAATAACCTTCCGGTAAACGTCGAATTTCGTTCCGCCAAGGGTATAAATCAGCTTGGAACGTTCCTCATCCACCTGTTTGAAGCAGGTATAAAGGTTGATGACCGAACCAAAAAGTGCAACGGAAATTCCGGCAATAATAATGGTGTTCATTCCGGTTCCGAGCCAGACGATCAGGAGGGGAGCAAGTGCAGATTTGGGCAGACTGTTTAAGATAACGAGATAGGGTTCGGTTACCTCGGCAATCGGATGATAATACCAGAGAAACGTTGCGGAGAAGATTCCCAGAATACAGATCAGTGCAAAGCTTACCAGAGTTTCAAACAGGGTAATTCCGGTGTGGAGGAAAAAGCTGCCGTCTTTGAGCATTTTTAAGAAGTAGGCAGCCACCATGGAAGGACTGCTGAAAAAGAAGGAGTCAATCCAGTTGAGCCGGGAAGCCGTTTCCCACAGAATTAGAAAGGCGATCAGCAGGAAAATCCGTAAGAACGTAATGGTATTGTGGTGACGCCGGTGTTTTTTATAATATTGCTGCTGGGCATAGGATTCAGTGTTCATCCGAGATCTCCTTCCATAAGATATTAAAATAATGATGAAATTCCGGAGCATTACGTGCAGCCAGAAGAGAATCATCCGGAAGCGTCAGGGAGATGAGAAGATCCCGTACTACTTTTCCCGGGCGTTTGCTTAAGACGATTACGCGGTCGGCGAGGGAAACCGCTTCGGATAAATCATGCGTGATTAAAATGGCGGTAATTCCGGAATGGCGGATAATCCTTCCAATATCGGCAGATACCATGAGACGCGTCTGATAATCCAGGGCGCTAAACGGTTCATCCAGAAGAAGGAGCTCCGGCTCCATGACCATGGTACGGATGAGGGCGGCACGCTGGCGCATCCCGCCGGATAACTCATTCGGATGCTTATCTTTAAAGGGAAGAAGCCCATAATCGGTCAGGAGATGCATGGCCTTTTCTTTTTTTGCTGGAGTCAGGTTTTTCTGGATTTCGGGGCCTAGAAGAATGTTGCTCCATATGGTCCGCCAGGGAAGCAGATGATCCTGCTGGAGCATGTAGCCGATCCGTGGCGAATCGTGGGCGAAGGTAATGGTTCCGTCCTCCGGTTTGATCAGTCCGGCAATCATGGATAGAAGCGTCGACTTGCCACAGCCGCTTGGACCGACGATCGCGAGAAATTCCCCTTCCGTAACCGTAAAAGAAACATCGCTTAAGGCTTTGGTCTCTCCGTGAAGGGTATGATAGGAAAAGTCTATATGTTGAAGACGTAAAAGAGTCGGATTCATAGATTGCCTCATTTCTGCATATTCTGTAGGATACACAAAATTCTAATATAACTTATGAACAAAAATACGAATATGTGCGTAACTTTGGTTGAAATGCTCCTAAAAATATGATAGTATCAAATTCAGATTTAATAATTGGAGGATGGATATTTATGGCTCAATTGTGGGGCGGACGTTTCACGAAGGAAACGGACAAGCTGGTATATGATTTCAATGCATCCATTAACTTTGATAAACGATTGTTTGAACAGGACATTGAGGGCAGTATTGCACACGTGGTAATGTTGGAGAAGCAGGGTATTCTGACCTGTGAGGAAAAGGATCAGATCGTGAAAGGCTTAACCCGGATCCGGGAGGATGTCCGCGATGGAAAGCTTACGATCACTTCCGAATACGAAGACATTCACAGCTTCGTGGAAGCCAATCTGATTGAAAGGATCGGAGCTGCCGGTAAGAAGATGCACACTGGAAGAAGCCGGAACGATCAGGTGGCGTTGGACATGCGGTTATATGTCCGTCATGAGGTCATTGAGGTTTCCGAGTGTTTAAAGGAGATTCTGACAACCCTCCTTACGATTATGGAGACGAATCTTCACACCTATATGCCGGGCTTTACCCATTTGCAGAAGGCACAGCCGACCACGCTAGCCCATCATATGGGAGCCTACTTTGAAATGTTTAAAAGGGATATTCTCCGTATGGAGGATATCTATAAGAGAATGAATTATTGTCCGCTCGGAGCAGGGGCTTTTGCAGGAACGACCTATCCGTTGGATCGTGCCTACACCGCTTCCTTAATGGGCTTCGAAGGACCAACCTTAAACAGCATGGATTCGGTTGCCGACCGTGACTATGTGATTGAATTTCTGGCAGCATTGTCTACGATCATGATGCATTTAAGCCGCTTTTCCGAGGAGGTCATCATCTGGAATTCCAACGAATACCGTTTCGTGGAGATCGATGATGCGTATTCTACCGGAAGCAGCATCATGCCGCAGAAGAAGAATCCGGATATTGCAGAGCTGGTAAGAGGAAAGACCGGACGCGTGTATGGAGCGCTGGTTTCCATATTGACAACGATGAAGGGCATTCCTCTTGCTTACAATAAAGATATGCAGGAAGATAAGGAAGTGACCTTTGATGCCATCGATACCGTGAAGCATTGTCTGGTTTTATTTGACGGCATGTTAAAGACCATGAAATTCCGTAATGAAATTATGGAAAAGAGTGCGATGAACGGCTTTACGAATGCAACCGATGCGGCCGACTATCTGGTTGGCAAGGGCGTTCCGTTCCGTGACGCACATGGAATTATCGGACGCCTCGTACTGTACTGCATTGAGAAGGAAACAAGCATTGATGCGTTATCCTTAGAGGAGCTGAAAGAAATCAGTCCGGTATTTGAAGCGGATATTTACGATGCGATCAGTCTGAAGACCTGTGTGGAACGCCGTCTTACGATTGGTGCTCCGGGCGAAGAGGCCATGACCGAAGTGATTCAGATTAACAAAGAATTCCTGAATCACATCTGGTATGAAGAACAGTAATGGTTTATAGGACTGGAAGAGTCTTTTAAATATTTTCACATGAGGAGAAGAAAAAATGAGCGACAAATTAAAAGTAGGAATTTTAGGTGGAACCGGTATGGTTGGACAGAGATTTATCTCTCTGCTTGAGAATCATCCCTGGTTCGAGGTAACAACAATTGCAGCAAGCCCGCGTTCCGCAGGCAAGACCTATGAAGAAGCGGTAGGAGACCGTTGGAAAATGGATACTCCGATGCCGGAAAAGGTAAAGAAGATTGTTGTCATGAATGTCAACGAGGTAGAAAAGGTTGCTTCGGAAGTGGATTTCGTATTCAGCGCCGTTGACATGACCAAAGAAGAAATCAAGAAGATTGAAGAAGATTACGCAAAAACCGAGACACCGGTTGTTTCCAATAACTCTGCACACAGATGGACGCCGGATGTACCGATGGTTGTACCGGAAATCAATCCGGAGCATATGAAGGTCATTGAATTCCAGAAGAAGAGACTTGGAACCACTAGAGGTTTCGTAGCCGTTAAGCCGAACTGCTCCATTCAGAGCTATGCACCGGTATTGACCGCATGGAAGGAATTCGAGCCGTATGAAGTAGTTGCTACAACCTATCAGGCAATCTCCGGAGCCGGAAAGACTTTTAAGGACTGGCCGGAAATGGTAGGAAACATCATTCCTTACATTGGTGGAGAAGAAGAAAAGAGTGAAAAGGAGCCCCTTCGTATCTGGGGCGAAATCAAGGACGGCGTGATTGTACCTGCTACAAGTCCTGTCATTACCTGTCAGTGTATCCGTGTACCGGTATTAAACGGACATACCGCTGCTGTATTTGTAAAGTTTCGCAAGAAACCGACCAAAGAGCAGTTGATTGAAAAGCTGGTTACCTTCAAGGGCGTTCCGCAGGAATTAGAGCTTCCGAGCGCACCGAAGCAGTTTATCCAGTATCTGGAAGAGGATAACCGTCCGCAGATCCAGCTTGATGTAAATTACGAAAACGGTATGGGAATCAGTGTCGGACGTATCCGTGAAGATTCCGTATATGACTGGAAGTTCGTGGGACTTTCCCACAATACCGTCCGTGGTGCAGCGGGTGGTGCGGTTCTTTGCGCAGAGCTTTTAAAGGCACAGGGGTATATCACAAAGAAATAAAACAGTCGCTGTTTTTTATGAACAGCGACAGGAAGACTTAAGAATTGGGGAAGAGAAGGTTTAAATCTTATGGATGAGTTACGTTATCAGGTAGACCTGTTAAGCGCAATGAATCAGAAAATGGAAAATGATGAACGAATGTATAGGTTGTTGTGTGCATCATCTACCAGTGCATTTATTTACGTAAATTTAGTGGATGGTTATGTGCGGACTCTTGGAAACTGGGAGAGATTTTTTCCGGAGCTGCAGATTCGTGATGTAAATGATTTTTCAAAGTTGTATTCGCGAATGGAAGAACAATATGTTCTTCCGTTCCGGAGACTTCTCCGGCTGGAAGATTCTAAAGAAACCTCGGGAAGTGATATTCTTAAATTGACGGATGGTAAGACCTGGGTGGAATGTGAAGTAAATATTATTTATGATTACGCACAGCTTCCTACGGATAAAATCATCCGGTTCAAAAATATTTCCAAATTAAAAAAACAAAATGATGAACTGACCTATATGGCTTATTATGATGTGATGACCGGATTGTACAGCCGTAATTATTTTGTGAGTCTCCTGGCAGATTTTGTGAGACGGGCCGAAGAAGAAAATACGGTTGTATCCGTCATATTTATTGATGTGGATGATTTCAGCAGAATTAATGATGGATTCGGACTTGCTGTCGGTGATGAAGTAATCCAGCAATTCGGACAGTTCTTAAAGGAATTCTCTTCAGAGCATGTTCTGGTATCGCATTTTAATGCAGACCTGTATTGCATAGGAATCTATGAACCTATTGGAAAATTCAGTGTTGACAGTATTTACCAGAAAGTACGTCAAAGAACGAAGCTGCCATTTCGGTTAAGCAATGGTCAGGATGTGAATATTTCCGTTAGCGTCGGTGTGGCAGAGTTTCCGGAAGCGGCACAGAATACCTTAGAGCTCATCAACTGTGCGGAAATCGTGATGTTCAAGGCGAAGAAGCAAGGGAAGGACTCCCTTCAGTATTTTGATGCATCTATATTAGAGAATTTTCTTAATAACGTTGCAATTGAAACCAAATTGAAGGAGGCTGTATCGACCCTGAACTTTACCATGAATTTCCAGCCGCAGTATTTTACAGAGAATGGAAAGCTTCGCGGCATGGAAGCGCTGATCCGCTGGCGTGACATCGATGGACACATGATCAGTCCTGCAGTGTTTATTCCGATTGCGGAGAAGAACGGAACCATTGTTCCGATCGGCGCATGGGTCGTGGATGAGAGCATCCGGATCTTTTCCCAGTGGAAAAAGGATTACCACACACCGATGATCTTATCGTTAAATATTTCAGCCATTCAGTATAACCGGGATGATTGTGTGGACATGATTCTAAAATGCCTGAAAAAGTATGACCTGGATCCGAACTTCCTGGAACTGGAAATTACCGAAAGTGTATTCATCGAGAATTTCCATGATGTGACAGAGAAACTTCGTCTGTTACGGGAATACGGGATCAAAGTATCTTTGGATGATTTCGGAACGGGATATTCCTCCCTTTCCTATCTGAAAAAGCTTCCGATTGATACCCTGAAAATAGATAAAAGCTTTATTGATACCATAACGATTGATGAAAATGCAAGAGTGATTGTAGACTCCATTGTGTATATGGCTAAGAGACTTGGTTTTGAAACCATTGCGGAAGGAGTGGAAGAGCAGGATCAGTTCAATTATCTGAAAAAGATTGACTGCGACTGCATTCAGGGCTTCCTGCTTGGAAAGCCGTCAACCTCTGAAGAGATTGAACGATTACTTCTTCGTATTGAGGAGAGTGAGAGGTGAAAGGATGTTTTTAGGTCGCACATCAGAACTGAACTATCTGAACACATTTTATGGCAGTGAAGGAAGCCAGCTTCTTGTCGTGTATGGACAAAAGAATATCGGAAAAACCAGCCTTTTAAAAGAATTTGTAAAAGAGAAACCTTATCATTATTATTGCGCAAGATCTGCATCAGAGCGTGAACAGACGTATGAATGGGGCAAAGAACTCAACGATCAGACCGGAGAGCTGCCGGAATATCCTTCGTATGCTGAAATCTTTCAGAAGATTACAGAGAATGGATCCGGAAAGATGGTCGTGATTGTGGATGAATTCCAGCATGCGGTGAAGTCCGGAAACGCTTTTATGAAAGATCTTGTTTCTTTTGTGCGGGAAAGTGAAAAGCCTTGTGCGGTTCTGGCTATATTGTTAAGCTCCTCAACCGGCTGGGTAGAAAACAGCATGGTAACCAGAATCGGGGAAGCAGCATATGTCCTGTCGGGATTTTTGAAGATCAAGGAGCTTCCGTTTGAAGATATGCGTCTCTTTTTTCCAAAGTTTTCGGCAGAACAGTGTGTAGAAGCGTATGCTGTTCTGGGAGGATTTCCGGGATTCTGGACGCAGTTTGATGATTCCTTAAGCATAAAGGAGAACATCTGTCGGTTTGTTTTACATCCGCATACCTATCTGCGGGAAGAAGGCTTGCGTACCGTCGCAGAGGAACTGCGCGAAACGGCCGTTTATCATACGATTCTTTCATCGATTGCATCCGGCAGGCATAAGCTGAACGACCTCTACCGGCACACCGGATTTTCACGGGCCAAAATCAGTGTTTACCTGAAAAACCTTATGGAGCTTGAACTGGTGGAAAAGGTCTTTTCCTATGATACGGAAGGAAAGGCAAACACCCAGAAGGGAATTTACCGGATCTGTAATCATTTTGTTCATTTTTATTTCCGATTCCTGTATCCGAACCGCAGCGCACTTGCTTTGAAGAGTGCGGATGCGTTTTATGAAGAGCATATCCAGCTTTTCTTTAAGAATTTTACAGCCCCGTATTTTAAAGAGGTCTGCTGTCAGCGGATTGAAAAGTGGGATCGGGAAGCGAAACTTCCGATCGAGATTGACCGCATCGGAGAATGGGTAGGCAAGTCGGGAAATATTGATGTGATTGCACAGAATGAGACCGGCAAGACGCTTGCAGCGTACTGCAGCTGGGAAAAGTCCATGATGCTGTATGAGGATTATGAAAAATTGCTTTCGAACATTGGGCAGGCAAAGCTCAGGGCAGATATGATCTACCTGTTTTCCGTTCAGCAGTTTGATGAAAAGCTGAGCCTGGAAGCAAAGATACAAAAGAATCTTAAATTGATTAGTCTGGAAGACATGTAATGGGAAAGAATTTATTTATTGCAGAAAAACCGAGTGTTGCCCGTGAATTTGCGAAGGCGCTGCAGATTACCGGGAGCAACCGGGACGGATATATTGAATCAAATGATGCTATTGTTACCTGGTGCGTAGGACATTTGGTGACCATGAGTTATCCGGAAGTTTATGATGAAAAATATAAGCGATGGTCATTGAATACGATTCCATTTATACCAACGGAATTTAAGTATGAGGTCATAGACAGTGTGAAGAAGCAGTTTCGGATCGTAAGCGGACTGCTGAACCGTGAAGACGTGGAAATAATTTATGTCTGCACCGACTCCGGACGGGAAGGAGAATATATCTACCGCCTGGTGGAGCGTCAGGCGAATGTCCATGACAAGATAAGAAAAAGAGTCTGGATCGATTCCCAGACCGAGGAAGAAATCCTGCGTGGAATCCGCGAAGCCAAGGACCTTTCCGAATACGATAATCTGTGTGCAGCTGCTTACTTACGTGCCAAAGAAGATTATCTTATGGGAATTAACTTTTCGAGAGTCCTTACACTGAAATATGGTAATGCGGTCAAGGATTATCTGAAGCTTGACCGGGCGGTTGTGAGTGTCGGACGCGTGATGACCTGTGTGCTTGGCATGGTTGTGAACCGGGAGCGGGAAATCCGCAACTTCGTGAAAACACCGTTTTACCGTGTAGTTGCATCGGTTCTTTTAGGAGAGCGTGGGATTGACTGCGAGTGGCGCACCGTAGAAGGAACCCCCTATTTTGCTTCAACTCTTCTATATAAAGAAAACGGCTTCAAGGAACGGGAGTCTGCGGAGAATCTGATCCGGTATCTGTTGGAGGATCCCCGGAAGGCCATCGTTCATTCGATAGAAAAGAAAAAAGAAAACAAGAACGCGCCGCTTCTTTATAATCTGGCAGAGCTGCAGAATGACTGTTCCAAATACTTTAAGATCAGTCCGGATGAAACGCTGCGGATTGCACAGGAGCTTTATGAAAAGAAGATGACAACTTATCCCAGAACGGATGCGAGAGTGTTATCGACCGCCGTTTCAAAGGAGATCTATAAGAACATCAAAGGCCTGACGAATTTCCAGATGGTAAGTGCCCTGGCCTCCCAGGTATTGCAGGAAGGAACCTATAAGGGAATTGCAAAGACCAGATACGTGAATGACAAGCAGATCACCGATCACTATGCGATCATTCCGACCGGACAGGGATTAAACAATTATAACCAGCTAAGCCCGACGGCACAGAGGGTTTATGAGATTGTGGTCCGCAGGTTTTTAAGCATTTTCTATCCTCCTGCGGTTTACCGTAAGGTGGCATTGTGTGTAGCGATCCGGGAAGAAAGGCTATTTGCTAATTTCAAGGTGCTCGAATCCCCAGGATACCTTACTGTTACGGAGTTTTCCTTCCGTAAGAAAAAAGAAAACGGCAGGGATACGACCGGAGATGCAGACGGTGAGGACGGCAGCAATACAGACAATGGAGAAGAGCAGAGTCTTGATGTGGGTCTGATGGAGGTTTTAAACCATCTGAAAAAAGGGATGGAACTTCCGGTAAAGGATGCACAGATTAAGGAAGGCGAAACTTCACCGCCGAAGCGTTACAATTCCGGAACCATCATTCTGGCGATGGAAAATGCAGGTCAGTTGATTGAAGATGAAGAACTTCGTGCCCAGATCAAGGGAAGCGGAATCGGAACCTCTGCTACACGTGCAGAAATTCTGAAAAAGCTGGTCAATATTAAATATCTTGCATTAAATAAGAAAACCCAGATCATCACACCGACCTTGATGGGAGAGATGATCTATGAGGTGGTAAACCAGTCCATCCGTCCGCTTTTGGATCCCAAGCTTACCGCAAGCTGGGAGAAGGGACTGACACTGGTTGCCGATGGCAATATTACAGAGCAGGAATATATGGATAAGCTCGATGACTTCGTAAGAAGACGGACGAATATTGTGAAACAGATGAATAATCAGGCTTCTTTAAACCGACAGTTTCAAGAAGTCGCTAAAAATTATCGAACCGGAGGAAAATAATTATGGAACAATTTACAATCAAGGAACTCTATACCTTAGAGGAAACAATTGCTGCCGACCTGTTTGAGGGTGTGGTTTATCCGTGGGAGTTACTTCCAAAGATCAGCGCTTTTATCGTGGAGCTTGGCGAAAAGCTTCCGAAGGACTGCTATACCGAAGTGAAGGAGCATGTCTGGGTAGCCAATACTGCCACAGTTGCACCGAGTGCCTTTATCAACGGACCGGCAATTATTGATGAGGAGGCAGAGGTCCGCCACTGTGCCTTTATCCGTGGGAATGCCATCGTAGGAAAGGGCGCTGTAGTCGGGAATTCAACTGAGCTTAAAAATGTTATTCTCTTTAATAAGGTACAGGTGCCGCATTACAATTATGTCGGTGACAGCATTCTGGGCTTTAAGGCGCATATGGGTGCCGGCTCCATTACCTCCAATGTAAAGAGCGACAAAACACTGGTTGTTGTGAAAAACGGCGATGAAAAGATCGAAACCGGATTAAAGAAGTTTGGTGCCATGCTCGGTGATCATGTGGAAGTCGGCTGTAATTCCGTACTGAATCCGGGAACCGTCATCGGGCCGAATTCCAACATTTATCCGACCAGCTGTGTGCGCGGCTGCATTCCTGCCGGAAGTATCTACAAAAAGCAGGGAGAAATTGCGAAAAAGTACTAGATTTTTTTGGCATTCTATGCGAAAATATATAGCGGATTATTAAATATCTTTACATATTGAAAGGAGTTTTCACATGATTTATTCAAAAGAAGTTGAAGAAATGTGTACTGTTGCTCAGGGTGTTAACCATGGGTGTGCGCCCATCCCTGAAGAAGCAAAATGGGTTAAAGCCAAAGAAGTTAAAGACATATCCGGTCTTACACATGGTGTAGGCTGGTGTGCTCCTCAGCAGGGTGCCTGCAAGCTTACCTTAAATGTTAAGGAAGGTATCATACAGGAAGCTCTCGTTGAGACCATCGGATGCTCCGGCATGACTCATTCTGCAGCTATGGCTGCTGAAATTCTTCCCGGCAGAACCATTCTTGAAGCATTAAATACAGACCTTGTATGTGATGCCATCAACACTGCTATGAGAGAATTATTCTTACAGATCGCTTACGGCAGAACCCAGAGTGCATTTTCTGAAGATGGTCTTCCGATCGGAGCAGGTCTTGAAGATTTAGGCAAGGGCTTAAGAAGCCAGGTTGGTACCATGTACGGAACCTTAAAGAAAGGACCTCGTTATTTGGAAATGGCAGAAGGATATGTAACCGGTATCGCACTGGATGCTGATAACCAGATCATTGGTTACAAGTTCGTAAGCCTTGGCAAGATGACCGACTTCATCAAGAAGGGTGATGACCCGACAACAGCTTATGAGAAAGCAAGCGGACAGTATGGACGTGTTGCAGATGCTGTTAAGATTATTGACCCCAGAACAGATGAAGAACTGAAATAAGTAAAGAGGAGGATATTAGAATGGCTTTATTTGAATCATATGAAAGACGAATTGACAAAATCAATTCCGTATTAAATAGCTATGGAATCGCTTCTCTTGAAGAAGCAGAAAAGATTACAAAAGACGCAGGTCTTGATGTATATACAATGGTTAAAGGCATTCAGCCGATTTGTTTTGAAAATGCATGCTGGGCATACATTACTGGTGCAGCAATCGCAATCAAGAAGGGATGCAAGAAGGCTTCCGAAGCTGCAGCAGCAATCGGTGAAGGTCTTCAGGCATTCTGTATTCCGGGATCTGTTGCAGATACCCGTAAGGTAGGTTTAGGACATGGTAACTTAGGTAAGATGCTTCTGGAAGAAGATACCGAATGCTTTGCATTCCTTGCAGGACATGAATCCTTCGCAGCAGCAGAAGGAGCCATCGGTATTGCAGAGAAGGCAAACAAGGTTCGTCAGAAACCGTTACGTGTTATCTTAAATGGCCTTGGAAAAGACGCAGCACAGATTATCGCAAGAATTAACGGATTTACTTTCGTTGAGACCGAATATGATCCTTACACCAACACCGTTAAGGAAGTATTCCGTAAGTCTTATTCTGAAGGACTTCGTGCTAAGGTTAACTGCTATGGCGCAAATGATGTCTGCGAAGGTGTAGCTATTATGCACAAGGAAGGTGTTGATGTTTCCATTACCGGTAACTCCACCAACCCTACCCGATTCCAGCATCCTGTAGCAGGTACTTACAAGAAGGAATGTATCGAACAGGGTAAGAAATACTTCTCCGTAGCATCCGGTGGTGGTACAGGCCGTACCCTTCATCCGGATAACATGGCTGCAGGTCCTGCTTCCTACGGTATGACCGATACCATGGGACGTATGCACTCCGATGCACAGTTCGCAGGTTCTTCTTCCGTTCCGGCTCACGTAGAAATGATGGGTCTGATCGGTGCAGGTAACAACCCGATGGTTGGTATGACGGTAGCAGTAGCTGTTTCCATCGAGGAAGCTGCGAAGGCTGGTAAGTTCTAATTCATTTACCGAAACGAGCATAGAATAACAGCAGGAGTAGTTTGCAGAATTACATGTTCTACAAGCTGCTCCTTTTTACCGGGTTACTGTTCAGCCAGATTGTTTTAGATGTTTGCACATTGTAATTTCTGTAATTACCCAGTATAATGAAAGCATGTAACTGAATAGTTACGAAAGTATTATTTGAGAGAGGAGTCAGAAGAAATGAACGAGAAAATTTATTGTACTTCCTGTGGCGCAGAGAATGAAGCCGGCGCTCATTTTTGTGTAGGCTGCGGAACGAAGCTTGAAACACCTGTTCAGGAGCAGAATCAGAATACTGAGCCACTAACCGGTGATGTTATTGCTAACGATACACAAAGCACCTATACTTATACAACTCAGTCTAACCCGTCTGCCCGGACCTGTTATTCAATTCCGGAAGAACCTAAGAAGGAAGGCGGCTATATCGGCGTAGCGATTGCAGCATTGGTCTGTGGTATTCTTTCTTTGCTTTGCTGTCCGCTTGCCTGCTGTGGAAGCTGCTGCGGAGGCTTTAATGTATTGCTTGCGCTTGCCGCAATTGTGCTGGGGATTGTTACGCTTGTGAAGACCTTTGAGGGCAGGGGAATGGCAATTGCAGGAATTATCTGTGGCGGTATTGCACTCGTTGGAATGATTTTTGCACTTACATTGCCGGCATCCTTTACAAAGGGACTAATGACAGGAATCCTTGGTCAGGAATATAATGCCGGTGATTTTGATAATCTCGAAGATCTTATGAAAGACTTGGGAGTAGAATACGACTTTTCATGAAGAAGATAACAATAAGAAGAGCCGATGATTTATTTTTTTATCTTGCCGCAGTCGTAACCCTGCCCGGAATTTTGTTTGGAATCTGGTTTTCATGGTGGGGCTATCCGTATACGGAAGAGTTTACAAGGTGTGCCTTCCGGTTAAATACAGGACTTCCCTGTCCGGGATGCGGAGGAACAAGAGCGTTTATTCTGTTTTTCCGCGGAGAGTTTTTCTTAAGCCTCTGTTATCATCCGGCGGTACTTGCACTTGCGGTGTGTTATCTTCATTTTATGATGTTATATCTTTATCGCAGATTCGGTCATGACAAAGCAACCTGCCGCAAAGAGATACCGGTACAGATTTATTCCTATGTGTTTATTGGCATTGTGCTGCTCCAGTGGTTTGTAAAGCTGTTTCTGATTTATTTAAAAGGATATTAAAATTTTAATTTATATGAAGGAGAACAAGGATGAAAGTATGTAAGAATTGTGGAACACAGAACAAGGATACTTCTTTATTCTGTGAAGGATGCGGAACAAGATTAGAGGAAGCGCCTGTAGCAGAGACGCCCGTAGCAGAAGAACCGGCACCAACGGCTGTACCTCCTGTAGCAGAAACTCCTGAAACAGAAGCTCCGGTACAGGAGCCGCAGCAGAACGTATATCAGCAGCCGGCATACAGTTCCGTGCCACAGAAACCGGAAAAAAAGAGTGGAAACTGGATGACTGTTACTTCCCTGATTTTATCCATTTTATCGATTTTATGCTGCTGTCTGGATATGTTTGCACTGATTCTGGCAATTGCGTCTATTGTACTTGCTGTCATTGCATTGGTTCAGCACAAGGGGAATAAGGGAATGGCAATTGCATCCCTGATTGTTGGTATCATCGGATTCTTAATTGCTGTATGTCTTCTGGTTTATGCCTTTGTAGTACTTCCAAACAATCCGGCGTTACAGAGTCAGATTATGGAACTGTATGACGAATTTAGTGCAACTTGATTTTTCTGGTATCGCGTTATAATCCATAATAAAATTTCTGTTTTGTTTGAGTGTAAACATTCACAGAAAGCAATTTTGCATGGCCTTGAATAGACATAAAATTAAAAAGTTCGAATACCGAGCAGGAATCGCTTTGTATTCGAACTTTTTTCTTTGAAAATCCTTTTGTGCATTTTTCTTGGATTCTTCTTATTCCGAAGTTTCTTCGCCGGAGTCTTCCGCAGTATTTTCATCCGAGGCTCCGGGAACATCACCATAAGCAAATTCATCCTCCTCGGAATAATCCTCAGATTCATCATAAGTATCTTCCATAGAATCCGTGGAAGTATCTTCTGTAAATTCATCGGTAGAAGTATCGGTACTGTCGTCAGAACCGTCTTCGTCATACGTAAAGATTTCCTCTGGAATATCACCGTGGAGAATCTGGACAATATACTGGAGACGCTTGTTCGCAAACTGGTAATTCTGATAAGCAATATCGGCAGAGGTCTTGTCATATTCTTCACCGCTGTAGGCCTGATGATAATATGAAACTGCTTCGGTCATATATTTGCTTGCATCAGCTGCCAGATCTTTCACTCCCGGGAAACCGTCCGGCACCTCTAAGGAAGCCATCTGGGAAAAGGATTTATCCAGGCTGTCAAGAAGCGGAAGTAACTGGTCCCCGACATTTTCATCGTTGGGATCAAGCTGATTGATTGCATCGTTGATCGTCTGTACGTTTTCAAAGAACTGTGCCATATTTGCCCGGTAAGTTTCTACGGCTTTATCCTTGCCACAGCCGGTAAGAAGCAGCGTAAGGAGCAGTACCGGAAACAGGAAATGCTTCCCCGAAGCTTTATGGAAATTGTGAATGGATCTCATAAGAACCCCTCTCTAAGGTATTACCTTTCTGTAATCATCTAGAAATAAGTTAACATAGTTAAGAAATGAAATCAAGAAAGGATAGTATTTTTAGAAGTTTTGTGATAGCATATAAGCAATGTATAAATATCAATACAATTTTATAAAAATCCGTTTTGGGAGGAAAACATGGAAGAATTACAGCAGAATCAGGAATCAAAGGTTTCAGAAGAGAACACATCTTCCGAAGGGATTGCGCAGGAGCTTTTAAAGACGGCAAAGAAGCAGTTGTTTTACACAAGGCTTTCCACCTGTTTCGTGGGCGTGATGGCGGTAGCAGTTGTCATCAGTCTCCTTACTGTTGTCCCGAGAGCCAATCATTTGCTTGTTAATGCGAATGCGTTGCTCGGAGAAGTGAATGACCGTCTGGAGGTGCTGGATGAAACGATTGCCAGCGTGAAGACCATGAGTGACAGCATTACTTCCGTAGGTGATCAGCTGGATACGTTTATTGAAGATAATTCAACAGCTTTGCAGGGAGTTGTGAAGAAGATGGAATCGATCGATTTTGATGGTTTAAACAGATCCATTAAAAATCTTGGTGATGTGGTGGAGCCGCTTGCTAAATTTTTTAAAGTATTTTAACTTATAGCATTCAGGCTATGAAGCAGTGGGATGATATCATAATTTACTGACAGAAAAGACAGAAGAAGAAAGACAGGAAGGGAAAACAATGATAGGAGCAGATGCAATTGTTAAGTGTTTAGAAGAGGAAGGGGTAAAATACGTTTTCGGTTATCCGGGCGTTGCCATTTGTCCTTTTTATAATAGTATTCTGGGTTCCGATATCCAGACAATCCTGATTCGTACCGAACAGAATGCAGCCCATGCGGCAAGCGGACTGGCACGTGTCACAGGTAAGGTCGGCGTCTGTGCCGTAACCTCAGGACCGGGTGCAACTAATCTGATTACCGGCGTTGCTACGGCATTTGCTGACAGCATTCCGTTGGTATGTATTACCGGACAGGTAAATTCTTCTTTATTGGGAAGCGATGTTTTTCAGGAGGCAGATATTACCGGCGCAGTAGAATCCTTTGTGAAATACAGTTATCTGGTTAAGAAGGTCTCAGATATTCCCAGAATTATGAAGGAAGCCTTTCATATTGCGAATACCGGAAGAAAGGGACCGGTACTGATTGATATTCCGATTGATGTACAGAATGCAGAGCTTAAGAAGTTTGTTTATCCGGAAAGCGTGTCCATGCGGACTTATAAGCCGACCGTGAAGGGCAATATGGCACAGATTAAAAAGGTGGTTCACGAGCTGGAGGATTGCAAACGTCCGATCATCTGTGCAGGCGGAGGCGTCCTTTTAGCAAATGCCAAGGAAGAATTACAGGAATTCGCCACAGAGCACGATATTCCGGTTGTTTCCACGATGATGGGAATCGGTGTGATGCCGACAGAACATCCGCTTTATTATGGAATGGTTGGAAATAACGGGAAACCCTGTGCAAACCGTGCAATGAATGAGGCAGATCTGATTATCATGGTGGGTGCCCGTGTGGCAGACCGTGCGATCAGCCAGCCGGATCTGATTACCGAGAATAAAGTATTGATTCATATTGATGTAGACCCTGCAGAAATCGGCAAGAATGTAGGACCGGGAATCCCACTTGTCGGAGATGCAAAGTATATTTTTAAGGATCTGCTTTCCCAGGAGCTTCATGTAGAGCATAAGGACTGGCTTAAAGCCTTAAATGACTACCGCGTATCCATGGTTCCGAAGCGGAATCCGAATCCGGCTTATGTGGATCCGGCGAAGTTTATTGAACTGTTAAGCCGTGCCATGGATGAAGATGCGGTTTATGTAGCTGATGTCGGACAGAACCAGATCTGGTCCTGCGGATATCATATTGTTAAGAAGGGGCAGTTCTTAACCTCCGGCGGTATGGGTACGATGGGCTATTCCATTCCGGCTGCGCTGGGCGCAAAGCTTGCTGATAAGAATCGTCAGGTCATTGCGGTCTGTGGCGATGGATCCTTCCAGATGTCGATGATGGAGCTTGCTACCATGCGCCAGTATCAGGTGCCGGTAAAGATCATTGTATTAAAGAACAATTATCTTGGAATGGTAAGAGAATACCAGCATTACACCTATCAGGATCATTATTCGGTTGTAGATTTGAGCGGAAGCCCGGATCTTGATTTGTTAGCTCCTGCCTTTGGCATGAAGTATTTACGTTTGGAAAATATGCAGCATGTTGAACAGACCATTGAAGAATTCTTAAGCAGAGACGAATCCGTATTGCTGGAATGTCTGATTGACCCGATGGATCTGGTAAAGTAGGAGGAAAATGTGCAGATGAAAAGAATATATTCCGTTTTAGTTGAAAACCATTCCGGTGTTCTGTGTAAGGTTGCAGGGCTCTTTTCCAGAAGATGCTTTAACATTGATTCCCTTGCAGTAGGTGAAACGCAGGATCGGGACGTTTCCTGTATGACGATTGTCAGCAGTGGGGACAATCGTACCATCGAACAGATTGAAAAACAGTTAAATAAAAAGCTTGATGTCATTAAAGTGAAAACCTTTGATGAAGGAAGCAGTGTTTCCAGGGAACTTCTTTTAATGAAGGTGAAATATAATAAGTCAAACCGCCGCGACATCATTGAAATGTGTGAGATTACTGACAATGCCAATATTGTAGATTTTTCTCCGCATACCATGATGATCCAGATGTGCGATACACCGGAAAAGATCCAGACTTTCATGGAAATGTTTAAGGGGATCAGCATTGTGGAAGTGGCACGTACCGGAACTCTGGCTTTACAAAAATGCAAAGAAACCGATTAGGTTGTCGTTGACTTTTGCATAGCAGAGTTGTAAAATCTGTACTAGTGTTAACAAAAGAAATCCATTTAAGGATCTAGAAACAGGAGGATCCCATGCAGAAGAAAGTATTCCAGTTATTAGTAGATAATACTTCGGGTGTTTTAAGCCGTATTTCCGGGCTGTTTTCCCGAAGAGGATATAATATTGAAAGTATTACCGCAGGTGTGACCGCAGATGCACGGATTACCAGAATTACCATTGTGGCATCCGGTGATGCCGAAACACTTGCCCAGATTGAGAAGCAGGTAGCGAAGCTCGAAGACGTTCGTGATGTCAAGGAATTGGAGCCGAAGATCAGTGTTTACCGTGAGCTTGCCTTAATTAAGGTAAGAGCGAATGAAGAACAGCGTCAGGGAGTTATTTTATTAACGAATACTTTCCGCGGCAACATCATTGACGTTGCGGTCGACAGTCTGATTATTGAAATGACCGGCGGTCAGGCAAAGATTGATGCCTTTTTAAATCTGTTAAGCGGCTATGAAATCTTAGAGCTTGCTAGAACAGGTATTGCAGGCCTGGGAAGAGGATCCGAGAACGTTACCTACCTGAACTAACCAGGAAACCAAAATTCTGCATTGCAGATTTGGCATAAAATTAGAGGAGAAACCTCAGCGAAAGGAGTCATTGAAATGGCAAATATTTATTATCAGGAAGATTGTAATCTCTCTTTACTGGAAGGAAAAACAATTGCGATTATTGGCTATGGCAGCCAGGGACATGCACATGCATTAAATGCAAAGGAATCAGGATGCCATGTCATTATTGGTCTTTATGAAGGCTCCAAATCCTGGGCAAAAGCAGAAGCTCAGGGATTTGAAGTATATACAGCAGCAGAAGCTGCTAAAAAAGCAGATATTATCATGATTCTTATTAATGATGAATTACAGGCTGCTATGTACAAGAAAGACATCGAGCCGAATCTGGAAGAAGGCAATATGCTGATGTTCGCACATGGCTTCAACATCCACTTCAACCAGATCGTACCTCCTAAGTTCGTAGACGTTACCATGATCGCACCTAAGGGTCCCGGACATACTGTCCGCAGCGAGTATCAGGCCGGCAAGGGTGTTCCCTGTCTGGTTGCTGTACATCAGGATGCTACCGGTAAGGCACTTGATATGGCACTTGCTTATGCACTTGCTATCGGCGGAGCCAGAGCTGGTGTTTTGGAAACCACATTCCGTACCGAAACTGAAACAGACCTCTTTGGTGAGCAGGCTGTTCTCTGCGGCGGTGTATGTGCATTAATGCAGGCTGGTTTCGAAACACTTTGCGAAGCTGGTTATGATCCGAGAAATGCATACTTCGAATGCATCCATGAAATGAAGCTGATCGTAGACCTGATTTACCAGTCCGGCTTCGAAGGAATGAGATATTCTATTTCCAACACCGCTGAATATGGTGATTACATCACAGGGCCTAAGATCATTACTGAAGAAACCAAGAAGACCATGAAGAAGATCCTTAAGGATATTCAGGATGGTACTTTTGCGAAGGACTTCCTGTTAGATATGTCTGCTGCTGGCGGACAGGCTCACTTCAAGGCAATGAGAAAGCTTGCTGCTGAACATCCTTCAGAGCAGGTTGGTAAGGAAATCCGTAAGCTGTATAGCTGGAACAATGAGAACGATAAGCTGATCAACAACTAATCGTTTCAAACAAAGAAAGAGATACGCACCCGGAGAGTAATCCCCGGGTGTTGTTATGTTTACAGGAATCCAAAAGAATTCACGAAATTTTCATTTTTCAAAATCGACAGAATGTGGTATTCTATGTAATAGATTGTTTAGGAGGTATGGATCATGGGAATGACGATGACACAGAAGATCCTTGCAGCACATGCAGGATTAGATTGTGTAGAAGCAGGACAGCTCATTGAAGCTGATCTGGATCTGGTACTTGGTAACGATATTACCAGTCCGGTTGCGATTAAAGAAATGAGCAAGATGAACGTGGATGGTGTCTTTGATAAGGACAAGATTGCACTCGTTCCGGATCATTTTGTTCCGAATAAGGATATTAAATCTGCAGAGCATTGCAAATGCGTACGTGAATTTGCACGTAAGAACGAGATTACGAATTACTTCGAAGTAGGACAGATGGGAATCGAGCATGCACTTCTTCCGGAAAAAGGACTTACCGTAGCCGGGGATGTGATTATCGGAGCAGACTCCCACACCTGTACTTACGGAGCACTTGGGGCATTCTCCACTGGTGTCGGAAGTACCGATATGGCAGCCGGAATGGCTACCGGAAAGGCCTGGTTCAAGGTGCCCGGTGCAATCCGCTTCGTACTTACCGGCAAGCCTTCCAAATGGGTAAGCGGTAAGGATGTAATTTTACATATCATTGGTATGATCGGTGTAGATGGTGCGTTATATAAGTCCATGGAATTTACCGGTGACGGCATTAAGAATCTTACGATGGACGATCGTTTTACCATTGCCAACATGGCCATCGAAGCCGGTGGAAAGAACGGCATTTTCCCGGTAGATGATCTTGCCATTGCTTATATGAAGGAGCATTCCAACCGGGAATATAAGATTTATGAGGCAGACGAGGATGCGGTTTATGACGAGGAGTATACGATTGATTTAAGCACCCTCCGTCCGACGATTGCGTTCCCACATCTGCCTGAGAATACGAAGACCATTGATGAAATTACCGAAGATGTCAAGATTGATCAGGTAGTGATCGGCTCCTGTACGAACGGAAGAATGGATGATATGAGAACCGCAGCCGAAGTCCTTAAGGGCAGGCATGTAGCTGAGGACGTCCGGTGCATTATTATTCCGGCTACACAGGCCATTTATCTGCAGTGTATGGAAGAAGGTCTTTTGAAGAGCTTTGTAGAGGCCGGAGCAGTGGTAAGTACACCGACCTGCGGCCCGTGTCTTGGCGGCTATATGGGTGTTCTGGCTGCCGGAGAGCGTTGTATTTCCACAACGAACCGGAATTTTGTCGGACGTATGGGACATGTGGACTCTGAAGTTTATCTGGCAAGCCCTGCTGTTGCAGCAGCAAGTGCGCTTACCGGTGTGATTTCATGTCCATGTGAATAAGAATCAGGAAAGGATAAAGATTATGAAAGCAGCACAGGGGATTGTTTTTAAATATGGTGACAATGTAGATACAGATGTAATCATTCCTGCAAGATATCTGAATTCTTCGGATCCGGCAGAGCTTGCCACCCATTGCATGGAAGATATCGACAAGGATTTTGTGAATAAGGTAAAAAAGGGTGACATTATTGTTGCTGAGAAGAACTTTGGATGCGGTTCCTCCAGAGAACATGCGCCGATTGCGATTAAGGCGGCAGGAGTAAGCTGTGTCATCGCAGAAACCTTTGCACGTATTTTTTACCGGAATGCGATTAATATCGGACTTCCGATTATTGAATGTGCCGAAGCATCGAAGGGAATTGATGCAGGAGATGAGGTTTTAGTGGATTTTGATTCCGGAATCATCAAGAACCTGACAAAGGGTACAGAATTTAAAGGACAGGCATTCCCTCCTTTTATGCAGAAAATCATTGACGCAGAGGGACTTGTAAATTATATTAATGCAAGATAGGTAACTGTAAGGGTACTGAACAGTTATCAAGATAGTTCATTAAGAACATCAAAAAAGAAAGGTGTGTATCAGAAAATGACACAGGGAACAAATCAACAGGAGTATAAGACCAAATACGACCGCAAGATGGCAGAACGTGCCAAGGAGAAGAAGAAGGAAGAACGTCAGTTAAAGATCATGAAGATTGTCGGCGTGATTCTCTGCGTAGCTGTTGTTGTGGCGATTGTTGCTCCGATTATTACCAATGCAGTTAAGAAACAGCAGGCCTTAAACGGCACTTATGTAAAGATTGGCGATCATAAGCTGAGCGAACTGGAATATGATTATTATTACTATTCCGCAGTCAATAATTACATCGGCACCTATGGATCGTTCATGTCCTATCTGGGACTGGATACTTCTGTAGATTTTGACAAACAGCAGTATGATGAGACAATGACCTGGAAGGATTACTTCGACCAGATGACGGTCAATGAACAGATCAAGCCGATTTTTGCACTGCTTGATGAAGCTCAGAAAAATGGCTTTACCTATGATGCAACTGAAGAATATGATGCATATGTGGCAAGCCTTCAGGAAGCGGCAGATAACGCAGGAGTGAGCTTAAGTGTATATTACAAGAATTACTTCGGACCTTATGCAACTGCTTCTAATGTAGAAGAGTTTATTAAAAGTGGTTATGTTGCTTCTGCTTACTATGAACAGCTGGTGGCAGATAATGCCCCGACTGCAGAAGAAGTAAAGGCTTATTATGAAGCAAACCGCAACACTTACGATCAGGTCGATTATAAGAGCATCGCTTTCGAGACACCGGAATTTGACGAAGAGGCAGCCGATGAGGAGAAGGCAAAGGATTTGGAAGACCGCCAGAAGCAGGCAGAGGAAGCACTTGCTTCGATTGAAAACGGAGATACCGTGGAAGGCTTTGAGCTAACCGAGGGCGCCAAGTATTCTGCCGTACCTTCAAGTGCCGCAGAATGGCTCTTTGATGATGCAAGAGCAGAGGGCGACATTCAGGTGTTTACTGATGACTCTACCTCCAACGTCTACGTGGTTCAGTTCGTGAAGAAGTTCTATGACGAAGCAAATGATGAAACCATTTCGTCTTTACTTGCTTCCCAGACAGTAAGTGCACAGCTTCAGGAAGCGGCAGACGGATACGAGGTTATTGATGTAAAGGGTGACCTTAAATATCTGACCATTCCGGAAACGACTACAGAAGATACTACAACAACAGACACCACAGAAGACGCAGCCACAACAGACGGCACAACTGCAACAGATGACACAACTGTGACAGATGACACATCGGAAGATACAACAGCCGATGAAGCAGCTGCGGATGCTGCAGAGGACAGTGTGGAGTAGCAGAAGGTGCTGATAATATTTCATAATAATTTGAAAGTGGTTTTGAAGCTGCTTTAAAACTTGAAGTTAAGAAACAATATCAGAAACAAAATTAAAAAAGTCAGACATGAAATATGGATTCGTGTCTGGCTTTTCTGATGATTAAAATCGCGTTATAACTCTTTCCGTCAGCTTTCTCAGCCCTGAAAAGGATTGGAGAAAGAGCCTGCGGGGGAAATCGGTTCTCCATTCTGTAACAGATGATTGGAATCTCCCATAACCTGTACACGGAAATAGGCTTCATTGCTCCAGCGTTCTTCCGTTGATAATACGGTAAGTGAGGTGGTCGGGAGGAAAAATCCATGAACCAGTAATGGGAACGGAATGTTCAGCAGGTGTGATAAAATAATGCAGATCACACCCAGGTGGCAGAAGAATACAAGCGTTGGTTCCGGATGCCTCTCATCGGGCAGATGATTGTTCCGGATCGTTCCGTCTTTACTTACGGTAGAACTTATAAAACGTTCTTCCTTTACCCGGTAAAACTTGTCATCCCGCGTATAACCGTAGGAGGCAAGCAATTCGTCAAATTTCTGGCATACATTCGGATATTCCGTCGCAATCTTAGGGTTCTGGGTAAGGAAGCCGGTATTTACCCAGTCATCCGCTGTAAACATCTGCGGTTCCTTTGTCCAGGTTCCGGGAGTAAAATCCCAGGGTACACCGTGACGGCCGGTAGCAGGATCATCTATCGGATAAGAAAACTCACGCAGCCAGTCCAGGGTAATGGCTTCCCGATTCACAGCCTTCAATGTACAGGATGCGGTATCCTTCGCCCGTCCTAAGGGAGAAACATAGAACTGGGTAACCGGCCACTTAGCAGCTCTTTTTGACAGAAGCTCTGCCTCCTTCCAGCCTTTTTCCGTTAAAGAATCAATCGAATAGTCCGGCTCGCCGTGCCGGATAAATATTAATTTCATAAATGATCGTCCTTTCTGATTATTCTTTTTAATGATAGCATAATTTCTTTTGAAAACAACTTGAAACATATGTTCGGTCATGGTAAGATAGGATATATGAAACGAGTAAGAAATGATTGCATCCTGATCTTAATAATTATTCTTCTGGCTGGCGGCTTCTGGCTTATACAGTATCTGAATGCGGGGCAGAAGGAAGCAGTTCTCCAGATCTATCAGAATGGAGAATTAATTGGGGAATATGAACTGTCACAGCCTCAGACCATTCCGGTTACCGGGATAGATGACAGCTACAATCTGGTTCTGATTGAGGATGGAATGGTACGTGTAACGGATGCAGACTGTCCGGATCAGCTTTGTATGAAGCAGCGTTCGATCTCGAAGAACGGAGAGAGTATTATCTGCCTGCCACACAAGCTGGTTTTACAGATCCATGCGAAGGAGGAAGGACCCTTAGATGCGGTGACCTACTAAACAATGAAATTAAAATCCATTTACCTTGGCCTGTTACTGGCACTTGCGTTGATCCTGTCTTATGTGGAGACACTGATTCCGTTTTCGGTTGCCATTCCCGGGATTAAGATCGGCATGTCGAACCTTGCAGTGGTCTGGTGCCTGTACCTACTTTCTTTCCGGGAAGCTATGCTGTTATCCGTCAGCAAGGCGGTGTTATCCGGTCTTTTATTCGGAAACCCGGTGATGATTTTATATAGCTTATCCGGCTCAGTGTTGAGCTGCCTTGTTATGTATTTGCTGAAACGCAGCAACAGCTTTCATGTTCCGGTGGTAAGTGCCGTTGGAGGCGTGGCACACAATATTGGACAACTCCTTGTTGCCTTTTTGATGGTGCAGACTTATGGAATTGTATATTACATTCCGTTTTTATTACTTGCCGGGCTCCTGATGGGGGGCGTGAACGGAAGTATTTCTGCGCTGGTGCTTCCTTACCTGCAAAATTATTTATCCAAAGGAGATTCTTTATGATCGCATTTGTAAACGGCATCGTTGAAGATTATTCCGAAGAAGCAGTCATTTTAGACGTGAACGGGATTGGATACGAAATTAAAATTTCCGGTGATACCGCAGCAGCGCTTCCATCCATCGGGGAGCGGATGAAGCTGTATACCTATACTTATGTCCGGGAGGATGCCTTCTGCCTGTATGGATTCCTCACAAGAGATGATCTTGAAATATTTAAAAAGCTGATTACGGTAAGCGGAATCGGACCGAAAGGCGGACTTGCCGTGCTTTCCGTGATGAGCGCAGATGACTTACGGTTTGCCATTCTGGCAGGTGATGCCAAGATGATTGCAACGGCTCCGGGAATCGGTAAGAAGACGGCAGAGCGTGTCATTCTTGATCTGCGGGATAAGATTTCCCTTGAAGATACCAGGATTCACCGCCAGATGACCGAACAGGCGGCGCAGAATGACACCTTTACAGAGGATAACCGGATCCGCACAGAAGCGGTGGAAGCGCTTACGGCTCTTGGTTATTCTGCACAGGAGGCACTACAGGCAGTGAAGAAGGTTACCGTTACGGAAGAGATGGATGTGGAAGCTGTCCTAAAGGCAGCATTAAAAAATATGTTTTAAGAGGTTTCACTTATGGCCAGAAGAATGATAGAAACAGATCTGCAGGAAGAGGATCGGAAGCTTGAAGGATCCTTACGCCCGCAGAAGCTTAAGGATTATATCGGACAAAGCAAAATTAAGGACAGCCTTCAGATTTATATTGAGGCTGCCAAACAGCGCAATGATGCATTGGATCACGTATTGTTTTATGGACCTCCCGGACTTGGCAAGACAACCCTTGCAGGAATTATTGCAAACGAAATGGGTGTTCATATGAAGGTGACAAGCGGGCCTGCGATCGAGAAGCCGGGAGAGATGGCTGCGATCTTAAACAATCTGCAGGAGGGGGATCTTTTATTTGTAGATGAGATTCACCGCCTGAACCGTCAGGTGGAGGAAGTCTTGTATCCAGCCATGGAGGATTATGCAATTGATATTATGATCGGAAAGGGACCGACAGCACGGTCCATCCGTCTGGATCTTCCGCATTTTACGCTGGTAGGCGCCACAACGAGAGCAGGACTTCTGACCGCTCCGTTACGGGATCGGTTTGGTATTATTCATCGTATGGAGTTTTATACGGTAGAGGAACTACAGACGATTATCATGCGTTCTGCAGAGGTGCTGAATGCCCCCTTAGAGCCTGCAGGAGCGATGGAAATGGCCAGAAGAAGCCGTGGAACGCCGCGTCTTGCCAACCGTATTTTAAAGCGTGTCCGGGATTATGCACAGGTGAAGCATGACGGCATTATTACGGAAGAGGTCGCTATGACGGCCCTTGACCTTATGGATGTGGATCGTATGGGACTTGATCATATTGACCGGAATATCCTGCTTACCATGATTCAGAAGTTTGACGGCGGCCCCGTGGGACTCGATACGCTGGCGGCTGCTATCGGAGAAGATGCAGGTACGATTGAGGATGTCTATGAACCATATCTGCTTAAGAACGGGTTTCTGAACCGGACACCACGGGGACGTGTTGTTACGGATTATGCATATTCCCATTTAGGACTTGAAATCACCCGGTAATCTGTTTATAATGTATCTTGTATAGCATGAGGATATAATTTCTATATGTTGAGGGGTGTGCCCATGTCATCAAAGACAGATACCGAAGTAATTATTGGAGGAAAGGTTTTCACCTTAAGCGGATATGAAAGCGAAGAATATCTGCAGAAGGTTGCCTCCTATATCAATAATAAAATTGCAGAATATAATAAGAACGAATCTTTTAAGCGTCTGACTCTGGATATGCAGAACGTCTTATTACAGTTGAATATTGCGGATGATTATTTCAAGGCTAAGAAACAGATCAGTATTCTGGAAGAAGAGATCCAGACGAAGGAGAAGGAATTATATAATCTGAAGCATGAATTGATTGCCTCACAGATCAAGCTCGAAAATACCGAGAAGAATATTAAGAATCTGCAGGCTGAAGCAAATGAAAATGCGAAAAAAATCATTCGGCTTGAAACGGAATTGAAGAATTAATTTTAAGCTGTCTTTTTAGACAGCTTTTCTATTATCAGGGAGAAGTTTTTTAATGAAACAGGTGGAACTACTGGCACCTGCCGGTAATTATGAAGCATTGGAGGGCGCAATCTGCGCCGGAGCAGATGCCGTATATCTGGCAGGTAACCGTTTTGGTGCCAGGGCATATGCAGATAACTTTACAGAAGAAGAGCTGTGCCGTGGGATCCGTATGGCACATATTTATGGCAGACGGATATATCTGACGGTGAATATTCTGGTGAAGGAGACAGAGCTTCCGGAGCTTGTGACCTTCCTGCAGCCCTTATATGAAGCAGGTCTGGATGGTGCGATTGTACAGGATCTCGGGGCCATTCAGGTTATCCGGCGTTGCTTTCCTGATCTTCCTGTTCATGCAAGCACCCAGATGACGATTACCGGTCCGGATGGGGCTCGTTTCTTAAAGGAACAGGGAATCAGCAGAGTGGTTCCGGCAAGAGAGCTTTCCTTAAAAGAAATCCGGAGAATCAAGGAAGAAACCGGAATTGAAGTAGAAACCTTTATTCATGGAGCAATGTGTTACTGTTATTCCGGACAATGTCTGTTCAGCAGTATCTTAGGCGGCCGGAGCGGTAACCGTGGACGATGCGCGCAGCCCTGCCGGCTTCCTTATAACATGAAGAATCAGAAGGAATGTTATCCCTTAAGCATGAAGGATATGTGCACGATTGAACTTCTTCCCGAACTGATTGAGGCAGGCATTGATTCCTTTAAGATTGAAGGCCGTATGAAGAAGCCTGCATATGCTGCAGGAGTCACTTCGATTTATCGGAAATATATTGATTTATATTATAGCGGAAAGCCCTATCAGGTTGAGAAGCCCGATCTGGAATTTCTGTCCTCCCTGTATATCCGCAGTGAGGTGGGAGAGGGTTATTATCATCAGAAGAACGGCAGAAATATGATTACCCTGTCTTCTCCTGCGTATTCGAAAACCAGTGAGCAGGTATTGAAAACAATTGAAAACCAGTACCTGAAGCAGAAAAAGAAAGTGGAAATTGATGCTACCATTTCCCTTAAAAAAGGTGAACCGTGTTTTCTGTTACTTACGGACGGTAACGTACAGGCCAGCGCCATTGGTTCTGTACCGCAGGAAGCGTTGAAACTGCCTTTAAAGGAAGAGGATGTCCGCAAACAGATGAATAAGCTGGGCAATACGGCATTTCTTCTCCGGGATCTGCAGATTCTGATGGAGGAAGATCTTTTTGTACCGGTCCGGGAACTCAACGATCTGCGAAGAGAAGCGGTTCTTCATCTGGAAGAGGAGAGGATCCGTGAAAATGGCTTGCCCGGCTTACGTCATCGGGAAGAATCTCTTGCCTGTTCTGCTTTGACGGAACGGTCATCCGTGCAGAATATCCGTGGTGAATCGCAGGACAAGGCTCCGAAAATGCTGGATGTTTTCGTATCGACAAGGGAACAGTTTGAGGCCCTTTCCAAAGAACTTCCGATCCATCGGATCTATCTGGATTATTCCCTGCCTTCAGAGAAAGAGCTTCTTTCTGCTTCATGGGAGGAATGGAAAGGGAAGCTGTTTCTTGCAGGTTCCTATGTGATCCGCGAACATAACCGGAAAGATTTAAAGGACATGGAAGATGCACTGCGAAGTGGATGCTTTGAGGGTCTTTTGTTCCGTAATCTGGAAACCTATGCCTATATGAAGAAGGCCTTACCGGGGTGTAAGCTGGTTCCGGACCACAATCTGTACTTCTGGAATCACGAAACGGTACAGTTCTGGGAAAACCGGATTACCGCATATACGCTTCCGTTGGAAGAGAATCAGGCCGAATGGAAGGAGCTTCTTGCAAAGGCTCCGACTGCTATGGAAGCATGTGCCCTTGTTTATGGACGGCTTCCGATGATGGTTACGGCAAACTGTATCGAGAGCACCTTGAAAAGCTGCCGGCATGAAGCAGGAATCAGTGTTCTTACAGACCGTTACAAGACTTCGTTTCCGGTACTGCATAACTGCCGGAGCTGTTATAATATCATCTATAACAGTGTACCGTTATCTCTTCATGCACTTGTTAAGAAGGACATGCGCGGCATTTCGGCTTACCGTCTCGACTTTACAACAGAAAACAGAGAAGAGACTGCGGCAGTTATACGTTATTTTGCGGATTTGTTATCCGGAGTGGACGTGAAGCCCCCTTATCAGGAATATACAACGGGACATATAAAAAGAGGAGTGGAATAATGGAATTATATGTCAGCGAGTTTTCCAAATATGTAATTACATTATTAATTACATTATACACGTATGAATGTTTTGCCGTGTTCCGTTACGATAACGAAGAGGCGCGCAACGGCATCTATATCCGGCAGAATATCCTGATGTTTGCGTTTCACTTTTGCAGCTTTCTGGTTATCTGCTTTGAAACAGGAGATTTTACTTACCTGTTCTTTTATGCGTTCCAGCAGATTCTGCTGTTTGCAGCCATTGTGCTGTACCGCATGATTTACCCGAAAGCCAACCGGCTGATTGTCAACAACATGTGTATGCTGCTTAGTATCGGCTTTGTAATTTTAACGCGTCTTGATATGAAAAAAGCAGTGAAACAATTTATTATTGTGGCGGGATCCCTGACGATTGCTCTTCTGATCCCGTTCCTGATCGAAAAGATGCGTTTTTTGAGAAATCTGAAGTGGATTTATGCAGCGGTTGGTATTCTTGCACTTTCCGTGGTTCTGATTCTTGGACAGACCACCTATGGAAGTAAGCTTTCCTATTCGATCGGAGGCGTTACCTTTCAGCCGTCCGAGTTTGTTAAGATCTTATTTGTATTTTTTGTAGCAAGTGCATTATATGAAGCCTCGGGATTCTTGGAGGTCTTTACAACGGCTGTGGTTGCAGCGGCACATGTAATTGTGCTGGTGATTTCAAAGGATCTCGGAAGTGCCCTGATATTCTTTGTGGTATATGTCCTGATGGTCTATGTGGCAACGAAGAATCTGCTCTATGTATTGGCAGGCGCCGGAGGCGGTGCAGTGGCTGCTTATATTGCATTCAGGGTGTTCCGGCATGTACAGGTACGTGTACAGGCCTGGAAGGATCCGTGGAGTGTCATTGACTCTGCAGGCTATCAGATTACCCAGTCCTTGTTTGCCATATCAAGCGGCGGCTTCTTTGGCCTTGGACTGTACAAGGGGACACCGGAATCCATTCCGACGGTTGAAGCAGATTTTATTTTCTCTGCGATTGCGGAAGAGCTTGGCATTCTGTTTGCTGTCTGCCTGATTCTGATCTGCGTGAGCTGCTTTATTATGTTTATGAATATCTCCATCCGGCTGAATGACAGGTTTTATCAGCTGATTGCATTTGGTCTTGGTGTAACCTATATTTTTCAGGTCTTTCTTACGATTGGCGGCGGTACGAAGTTCATTCCGCTTACCGGCGTGACCCTGCCATTAATCAGTTACGGCGGAAGCTCGGTACTTACTACGCTAATGATGTTTGCGATTGTAGAAGGGCTTTATGTTCTGCGACAGAAGGAAATCGAAGAGCAGATGCGCCTGAAACGGCGAAGACGCCCGGGTGTTCCAAACGGATCCGGACGGAGACGCCCTACAACCGAAAAAATAGTACGGACGGAGCGTCAGGATCGGCCGGGCAGACCGGTACATCCTTCCGAGGTTGAGGACGATGATTTTATCGAAGACTGGAATGGATCAGAGAATGAACCAGAGAATGAAGGAGAAGAATTTGAAGGTGAAGAATAATCATACACCGAAGAAGAAATCCCAGAAGAAAAAGAATCCGGAAATTATGGTGGTGACTTGGTTTTTTACATTGTTACTGCTTTCCATGTCCGGCTATATTATTTATTATTCCGCAACTCATAAGCAGGAGCTGATTAATAACAGCTATAACGGGCGTCAGCAGATGCTTTTAGCGCAGAACCGCCGGGGCAGCATTTATTCCGGAGATGGTCAGCTTCTGGCACAGACCGTTGAAAACGAGGACGGAAAGGAAGTACGTGAATACCCATACGGAAATTTGTTTTCCCATGTGGTAGGCTATGCTGTTAATGGAAAAATGGGACTGGAATCCCAGTGCAATTATTATCTGATCAATTCCAATGCGCCGCTTTCCCAGAAGGCTTCTCTGGAAGCAAAGGGCGAGAAATATCCGGGAGATAATGTCTATACGACACTGGATACAAGCCTGCAGCAGGTAGCTTCTACGGCACTTGGTGTTTACCGGGGAGCCATTATTGTGACAGAGCCGCAGACCGGAAGAATTCTGGCAATGGTATCCCACCCGGATTTTGACCCGTCTACAGTGGCTCAGGAATGGGATAATTATTTGCAGGATACGGAAAGCGGGATCCTGCTTAACCGAGTCACACAGGGGCAGTATCCACCGGGGTCTACCTTTAAAATTATTACTTCCTTAGAATATATCCGGGAGCATCCGGACACTTATCAGAATTACAGGTATCAATGTGTCGGTTCCATTAAATGGGGAGAAGACCGGATTCAATGTTATCATGGCTCAGTGCATGGCTCGGTGGATTTCACGAAATCCTTTGCCAAGTCCTGTAATACCTCTTATGCCAATATCGGACTTTCCCTTGAACGGAACAGGTTCGGTGATACATTAAACCAGCTTCTCTTTAATCAGAAGCTGCCGGTTTCCTTCCAGCATTCGGTAAGCAATCTGGTTGTGGATGAGAATACATCGGATGCGGACATGATGCAGATTTCGATCGGGCAGGGAGCTGCCGGGATCACGCCTCTGCAGTTAAACATGATTACCTGTGCAATTGCCAATAACGGAAAACTCATGAAGCCTTATCTGGTAGACTCCGTGAAAAACAGTGCCGGGAGCATTACCAAGGAGTTCAAACCATCTGCTTACGGAGAACTGATGACGGAAACGGAAGCAGCCGCCATGCAGGATCTGATGGAGGCCGTTGTTACAGAAGGCACCGCGTCACGGTTAAAAGGCTTATCCTATACGGCTGCGGGCAAAACAGGATCTGCGGAATACGGTACAGTAAAGGGGGAAAGCCATGCCTGGTTTACCGGGTACGCACCGGCGGAAAATCCGCAGGTCTGTGTTACAATTATTATTGAGGGAGCCGGAGCCGGAGGCGATTATGCTGTTCCGATTGCAAAGCGGATTTTTGATGCATACCTGACAGAGCCACAGTCCTGAAAGAAAAGGCATACACAGACAGGAGGAGCAATTTCTGTATGAAATTTTATAAGGATCTCTATGTAGGAGAAACAGTTGAGCATGTAGGGATGATAAAACAAAAATTGAAGATTCACGCAATGGTACGGGTTTATCTGGTTACACTTGCTTATGGAGACGATCAGTTGGAAATCTATTCTTCCGTGTTGTTAAAACAGAAATATTTCAGAAAGCACGCACCGATTATTATCGGAATTGCTTCGGATTATGAAGAAGCGGTTGCTATTGTGCAGCAGATAGTGGAAGAAAGCCTTGAAAGAACCGGGAAATGTGACCTCAAGGAATATTTGAAGCTCAGAGTAAAAGATCAGAGGAAAGGTTTGTAATACATGGGAATGGTAATTTTGGCCATACTGAAAATCATAGGAATCATATTGCTTATTGTTTTGGGACTGATTCTGCTCCTTCTGTTACTGGTACTTTTTGTGCCGATCCGTTACCGGATTGATGCTTCGAAGGATGCAGAGGGCGAACAGCAGATTCATGCACTGGTTAAGGTGACGTGGCTTTTTCATCTTCTGAACATCCGGTTTCTTTATCCGGAGGAAGCGTATTTGCGTGTAAGAATAGCCTGCTTTACCCTGTTCCGGTCGGATCGGCCATCGAAAGAGGCAGCGTCCGCTGAAAAAAAAGCTGAATCAGATCAAAAGGTGGGGGAAAAAACCAGGGCTTTAAAGGTATCCAAAGAAGATTTTGAGTCCTCTATGCCGGAAGAAGATACTCTGCTTGCCACAGAAGATACAGCACATACCGAAGCAAACCCGGAGTCAGCAGAAGTCAGAGAAAAAGAGGAAGAAGCAGATTCCGAGGAAACAACCTCAAAGTGGGAGCTGCTGTGCGAGAAAATGATCTGGTGTATTCAGAAGCTCTGGGGGCTGCTTAAAAATATCCGGTACACAATTCAGTCAATCTATGATAAGATAAGGAATATCATTCATCACATCCGATATTACTATAAGATATTCCACAGTGACCTGTTTCACCGTACATGGGAGAAGTGCTCGAAGGAAGCGTTACGGCTCTTAAAGGGCATTGCCCCACGGAAGGTTAAGGGCTATCTGCATATCGGAATGGAGGATCCGGCAACCACCGGACAGATTCTTGGCTATTACGGAATGTTGTATCCTCTGATCGGAGGACATATTGATGTGATTCCGGATTTTGATCAGGTAATCTTAGAGGGATCACTTAAGATCCAGGGGCGTATTACATTGTTTCGGGCAGTAAGAACGGCATGTGCCATTTATTTTAATAAAGATTTACGAAAACTCATCAGGCTGTTGAAAAGGGAGGTAGCATAATGGCTGATAATAATAATTTTGCAGGAGTGATTGAATCCTTGATGAAGGGAATGAATACGGTGTTATCTACGAAAACGGTAGTTGGGGAAGCAACGCAGATCGGCGATACGATCATTCTGCCGCTTGTAGATGTTTCCTTTGGTGTTGGAGCAGGAGCCTCCGCAGGAGATAAGAAGAATGGCGGCGGCGGTGGTTTCAGCGGTAAGATGACCCCGAGTGCCGTACTTGTCATTAAAAACGGTTCCACGAAGCTGGTCAACATCAAGAATCAGGATACCATGACGAAGGTGCTTGATTTGATCCCTGATATCGTAGACAAGTTTACGGCTCCGAAGGAAGAGATGATCGACGATGATGCAGCTGTAGAAGCAGCTTTTCCGGAAGAGAAAAAGGAAGCATAGTATTCCGTTCTGCATGGAAATGGATCGTGCTGCATAGAATAAGATAAGAATCCGATTATGAGGATGACTCTTGAAAAAATTAATTGGTTTTATCGCATTCTGGATTGCGGTTGGAATGGTTTTAATGCTGCTTTTAACGCATCATTATCTGATTGCGCTGCTTATTATCGGATTGTTACTGTTAATCGGATACAATTGTTATTATTGTGGATAACGGGGCTGTGCCCGGAGGAGATACCATGGACGGTGAGCGGAAGGGGAAGCCGGTCGACTGTCGCGATGATTTTGAGAAAATTCTGGTGACAGGAGATGCGGAAGAATTAAATGAACTGAAGGGATGGCTGTTTCGGGAAAACATCCGTCTTGAAATGGAGCGCAGTGAATTTCTTCATACACAGGAGAAATTCATTGAAGAGCGCGCCCAGTTCCGGGATGAAATGCTGGAAGTAAACCGGAAACTGGTCATTGAACGGAAGCGTTTAAAGCAGGACGAGCAGTTCTTTGATAAGAAAATGGAAATCCTGAAAAATGGCTTTATCCAACTGGATGCTGAGCGGAAAGCCTTTGAAAAAGAAAAGCTGCAGTTTCATTCCGAACAGAAGGTACACGAACGGGAACTTCACAGAGAGCGGAACGATCAGATTGCAGAAATGCTTTTTCAGGGGGTAAACAGCCAGCTTGCATTGAAGAAGCGTTACCGGGATCTGTTAAAGATGTTTCATCCGGACAATGTGGCAGGAGATACTGAAATGGTTCTTGTCATCAACCGGATTTATGAAGAATTGAAGAGAAGCTATGAATTCGGTCGCTGGGCATAAGCAGGAAACGAAGCCGGAAGTCAAAAGAGCAGATCATAGAACCGCAAGAAAAGGGCAAGCGAAAATCGCTTGCCCAAGTCATTTGTTTTCATTTAATCAATCCGGAAATTAAGCACGTTCAACAGCTCCGGACTTCAGGCAGTTTGTGCAAACATGCATTCTTTTGGAAGCTCCGTTTACTTTACACTTAACACTTTTGATGTTAGAATTCCAGATTCTGTTAGATCTTCTATGAGAATGGCTGACGTTATTTCCAAAATGTACGCCCTTACCACAAATATCACATTTAGCCATCGTAGCACCTCCTAACAATTTAAATATAACCGCAACAGTTGTATAATAGCAGATATCCTTATAGAATGCAAGCGGAAATTTTACATGTTTTTGAAAATTATGATATTTTTTTGAAAAATTGGTTTCATTTTTTGCGGACAGAGGTTATAATACCTAATATATGTTTAAAAAGAAGGAGGGCTACTTATGAAATCTTCTACAACGAAGTATTCAAATAAAATGACTTCAATTAATACCAGCATGGGAAATATTTCCATTGACAATGAAGCGATTGCACAGTATGCAGGCAGCGTTGCAATGGAATGCTTTGGTGTTGTCGGTATGGCGGGAATCAATATGAGGGATGGTCTTGTGAAGCTTCTTAAGCTCGACAGCATGACCCGCGGAATCAATGTTATGGTTCGTAATAATAAGCTGGTAATCAATTTTCATATTATTGTCGCCTATGGCGTAAGTATCCTTGCTGTATCCAATAATCTGATCAGCAATGTGAAATATAAGGTAGAGGAATTTACCGGAATCGAAATTGAGAAAATAAACATCTTTGTCGAAGGTGTAAAAGTGATTGATTAGGAGGAAGCTTTACAGTGAATAGCAATAAGATCAACGCTAAGATGCTTGCAAAGATGTTCTTAGCCGGTGCGAAAAATCTTGAAGTAAAGAAAGAATGGATTAATGAATTAAACGTATTCCCGGTTCCCGATGGTGATACCGGTACGAATATGACCTTGACGATCATGTCCGCAGCCAAGGAGGTCGTGAACCTCCAGGATGAAGATATGATGACAATTTGTAAAGCAATTTCTTCCGGTTCCTTAAGAGGTGCCAGAGGAAACTCCGGCGTCATCCTTTCCCAGTTATTCCGTGGATTTACGAAGACCATCCGTGAATGCGAAGAAATCGATATCCCGACACTGGCAACCGCTACCGAAAAGGCTGTGGAATCTGCTTACAAGGCCGTTATGAAGCCGAAGGAAGGAACCATTCTTACCGTAGCGAAGGGAATGGCAGACAAGGCAAGAGAATTAGCGGAAGAAGGCTGTGACGATATGGAGCTTTATTTCCGCCGGGTCATCGAGTACGGAGATGAAGTATTAGCGAAGACTCCCGATATGCTTCCTGTTTTAAAGCAGGCCGGCGTGGTAGATTCCGGCGGTCAGGGACTTATGCAGGTGATGAAGGGTGCCTTTGATGCATTCCTGGGCAAAGAAGTTGACTTTACCTTAGAAGCTCCAAAGGATGGTGCTGCCAAGGAAGGACCTGCTTCCTCTGTAGAACAGGAGATTAAGTACGGTTACTGCACCGAGTTTATCATCTTATTAAATAAGACTTTCAATATCAAGAACGAAATTGATCTCAAGGAATATTTAGAATCCATTGGCGATTCCATTGTGGTTGTTGCAGACGGGGATGTGGTCAAGGTACATGTACATACCAATGATCCCGGACTTGCCATCCAGCGGGCATTGAAGTATGGTGCATTATCCAACATGAAGATTGACAACATGCGCTTAGAGCATCAGGAAAAGCTCTTTAAGGAACAGCAGTTAAAAGAGCAGGAGCAGAAGAAGGAACCGGAAATGCCTCACAAGGAGGTTGGTTTTATTGCTGTTTCCGTAGGCGAGGGCATGAGCGAAATCTTCAAGGAACTTGGTGCTGACTACATCATCGAGGGCGGTCAGACCATGAACCCGAGTACCGAAGATATGCTGAATGCGATTGATAAGGTAAATGCCGACACGATCTTTATTCTTCCGAACAACAAAAACATTATTCTTGCAGCGAATCAGGCAAAGACCATGGTCGAAGACAAGAAGATTATTGTTATCCCGACCAAGACCGTTCCGCAGGGAATTACCGCGATCATTAATTATGTACCGGATATGGATCCGGAGGACAATGCAGCAACCATGGAATGTGAAATCAAGAATGTTAAGACCGGTCAGGTTACCTACGCCGTTCGTGATACCATGATTGATGATAAGGAAATCAAGCAGGGTGACTACATGGGGATCGGCGATTCCGGCATTCTTTCTGTCGGTCGAGACATGGAAGAGGTTACCTTCAACATGATTAAAGCAATGATACATGACGATCTGGAGCTGATCAGCATTTACTATGGTTCGGATGTAACCGAGGAAGCTGCCGAAGCAGTCAAAGCGAAAGTAGAAGAAACCTATCCGGATTGTGATGTGGAATTACAGATGGGTGGACAGCCGATTTATTATTACGTAATTTCCATGGAATAAAGATCGGAACTAAAATGATAAAGTGAATGTAACAATCAAATACATTGCAAAAGGACGGTTCGACCGTCCTTTTTGCATATAGTAAGAAGTAGAAACAAAAGCTACATATAGTGGTTGTAAGGGGTGAAAAATGAATTCGACAAACGATATCCTGTCTGTAAAAGGAGTCGGCGAGAAAACAGCCAGACTTTTTCGAAAGATCGGGATTGATACGGTAGAAGATCTCATTCACGATTATCCAAGGGATTATGTGGTTTATCCTGAACCCAGGAAACTAAAAGCTGCACAGGATGGAGAAATGATTGCAGTATTTTTGCAGCTACAGGGAAACTTTTCCTTTAAGAAGTTCCGGAACCTGACCATTGGAACAGGCAAAGCAACTGACGGTCAGGATACAGTAGCCTTAACCTTTTTCAATATGCCATACCTGAAGGCCAGGCTGGTTTCCGGAGCCTGTTATCTTTTTTATGGAAAGCTGCAGGAAGAACATGGACAGTATCGTATGGAACAGCCGGTGATCTATGGCAGGGACGAATATGAAAAACTGCGCATGCAGCTTCAGCCGGTCTATGGACTGACCAAGGGACTGACCAATCATATGATCCGAAAATGCATTGCGCAGGTTCTTCCGGAATATGAGGAACCGGAGTTTGTACCACCGGAAATCGTTAAGGAATATCACCTTCCCGACCGGAAGGAGGCCCTGAAGTGGATACATTTCCCGGAAAGCTACGAAGAGCTTACAGAGGGCCGCCGGAGGCTTGTATTTGACGAATTGTTTCTGTTCCTTCTGATGATCCGTAAGATGAAGCAGAGCAGGGAAGAGGACACCTTGTATCCCATGCTGGAAACTGCATGGCCCAAGCGCCTTATGGAGCAGCTCCCTTATCCGCTTACCGGAGCACAGAAACGGGTTTACGGAGAAATTGTTGAGGATCTTACCGGTGGCCGGTGCATGAACCGCCTGATTCAGGGCGATGTCGGATCCGGCAAGACGATTCTTGCCTTTTTAGCCCTTCTGCTATGTGTGGATAACGGCTATCAGGGAGCTTTGATGGCACCGACCGAAATTCTTGCCACCCAGCATTTTGAACAGGTTTGTGCCATGACGAAGGAATATGGACTTCCGTTTAAGCCGGTCTTATTAACCGGATCCATGAGTGCCAAAGCCAAAAAGGAAGCATATCTGCAGATTGCCGATGGCAGTGTGAATCTTGTGATCGGGACGCATGCCCTGATTCAGGATAAGGTATCCTTTCATAAGCTTGCACTGGTTATTACCGATGAACAGCATCGTTTCGGTGTGCGCCAGCGGGAGCGCTTCGGGGAAAAAGGCGGCAGCCCCCATGTGCTTGTCATGAGTGCGACGCCGATTCCCCGTACCCTTGCGATTATCCTGTATGGGGATCTGCATATTTCCCTTGTGGATGAACGGCCTGCCGAGCGGCTTCCCGTAAAGAACTGTGTGGTAGGCGTTTCGTACCGTCCGAAAGCATATGCCTTTATCGAAAAGGAGGTTGCTGCCGGAAGACAGGTGTATGTGATCTGTCCGATGGTCGAGGAAAACGAAGCACTGAACGACGTTGAGAATGTGACGGACTATACAAAGCTTCTTCGTGAGAAGCTGAATTCCAAAATCCGTGTGGAAATGATCCATGGTAAAATGAAAGCCGATCAGAAGCAGGAAATCATGGACCAGTTTGCCAAAGGAAATATCGATGTCCTGGTTTCCACAACGGTAATTGAAGTCGGAATTAATGTGCCGAATGCAACGGTCATGCTGGTCGAGAACGCCGAACGCTTCGGACTGGCGCAGCTCCATCAGCTACGCGGCCGGATCGGGCGTGGAAAGGAGCAGTCCTACTGTATTTTTATGAATCATTCCGAGAAGCCCGAAAACAATAAACGGCTAAAGATCCTGAATGATTCCAATGACGGCTTTTATATTGCAGAGCAGGATTTAAAGCTGCGCGGGCCGGGGGATCTGTTCGGAATCCGGCAGAGTGGATTGATGGAATTTAAGATTGCGGATGTTTATCAGGATGCTTCTTTTTTAAAAAAGATCAGCCAGACGGTAGATCATCTGCTTGCGGAAGATGAAGCTCTGATGCAGAGCCGGAATGCCGCATTAAGGGAATATTTGGAAGAGAATACAACGAAACTGATTGACTTTAAGTCGATCTGAAAGTAAGATATTTGGGAAGGATTGGTGAACCGATTGAGCAAAAAAATTGCAGTAGTAACAGATTCAAACAGCGGAATAACCCAGAAGGAAGCAAAGGAGCTTGGCTTATTTGTGCTTCCAATGCCTTTTATGATCGACGATACGGAGTATTTTGAAGACATCAGCCTGACGCAGGAGGATTTCTATGAGAAGTTAGAGGGTGGCGCCAATGTGGTAACCAGCCAGCCTTCCCCGGATTCTGTCATGAAGCTGTGGGATGACCTGCTTGCAGACCATGAGGAGCTGGTTTACATCCCGATGAGCAGTGGATTATCCGGCTCCTGCCAGACCGCAGTCATGTTATCACAGGAAGCGGACTACACAGGTCGTGTCCACATTGCCAATAACCAGCGGATTTCGGTCACTCAGCGGCAGTCTTGTCTGGATGCATTACTGCTTGCGGAACGGGGACTTACCGGCACGGAAATCAAGACATTCCTGGAAGAGGATAAATTTAATTCCAGTATTTATATTATGTTGGATACTCTGTTTTATCTGAAAAAGGGCGGCCGTATCACCCCGGCAGCCGCAGCAATTGGTTCGTTACTGAAGCTGAAGCCGGTGCTTACCATTCAGGGAGAAAAGCTCGATGCCTTTTCCAAGGCAAGAACCGTATCTCAGGGAAAGCAGACCATGATTTCTGCCATCCGCAAGGATATGGAAACCCGTTTTGGCGGAGCAACACCGGAGAATATCTGGTTAGAGATTGCTTATACGAAAGATCTGGAAACTGCCCTGCAGTTTAAAGAAGAATTATTAAAGGAATTCCCGGGATTTGAAATTGTCGTGCAGCCCTTATCCTTAAGTGTAGCGTGCCATATCGGACCGGGCTCCCTTGCAGTTGCATGCTGCAAAAAGATATAAAAAGAAAGAGGTTTATTAAATGGCGAAGGAAGCGGTTTATGACGCTTCCAGTATTACGGTGCTGGAAGGCTTGGAAGCGGTCAGACGAAGACCGGGAATGTATATCGGCAGTGTCTCTACGAAGGGCTTAAACCATCTGATTTATGAAATCGTAGACAATTCCGTGGACGAACATCTTGCAGGTTACTGTGACAAAATCTGGGTAACTCTCGAGGCAGACGGTTCGGCAACCATCGAAGATAACGGACGAGGCATTCCAGTCGGACTCCATGAGAAAGGAATCAGTGCAGAGCGTCTGGTGCTTACAACGCTTCACGCAGGCGGTAAATTTGATGATTCTGCTTACAAAACAAGCGGAGGTCTGCACGGGGTTGGTTCTTCAGTTGTCAATGCGTTATCCACGCATCTGACCATTCAGGTAAAGAGTGGCGGGAATCTCTATGAAGACCGTTATGAAAGAGGAATTCCGGCAGTAGAGCTTGTCGAAGGACTTCCCCCTGTGATCGGAAAAGCAAGAGGAACCGGTACGAAGATTAATTTCCTGCCGGATGATACCATTTTTGACCGCACACGGTTTAAGGAAGACGATATCAAGAGCCGTCTGCATGAAACGGCATACTTAAATCCGTTACTTACCATTATTTTTGAAGATAAAAGAAAAGAAGTAACAGACCATGTGGAATACCATGAGCCGGATGGGATCATCGGATTCATCAAGGACATGAACAAGTCCACGGAGACCGTATGTGATGTCGTTTATTTTAAAGGCGAAAGCGAAGGCATTTCGGTAGAAGGAGCCTTTCAGTATATCAATGAATTCCATGAAAATGTCCTGGGATTCTGTAATAATATTTACAATGCAGAAGGCGGTACTCATCTTACCGGCTTTAAAACTGCGTTTACAAATATTATCAATACCTATGCAAGAGAGATGAATATTTTAAAGGAAAAGGATGTAAACTTTACCGGTGCCGATGTACGTAACGGTATGACTGCCGTGATCTCCGTCAAGCATCCGGATCCCCGTTTTGAAGGCCAGACGAAGACAAAGCTTGATAATCAGGATGCGGCAAAGGTGGTTGCAAAGGTCACAGGTGATGAACTGATCCGTTACTTTGACCGTAATTTAGAAGCCTTAAAGAATATTATCAGCTGTGCAGAAAAGGCAGCCAAAATCCGTAAAACCGAGGAAAAGGCAAAGACCAATATGCTCACGAAGCAGAAGTTCTCCTTTGATTCGAATGGCAAGCTTGCAAACTGTGAATCCAGGGATGCTTCAAAGTGCGAAATCTTCATTGTCGAAGGAGATTCCGCAGGAGGCAGCGCCAAGACGGCCAGAGACCGTGCCTATCAGGCAATTCTTCCAATTCGTGGTAAGATCCTGAATGTAGAAAAGGCAAGTATTGATAAGGTATTGGCCAATGCCGAAATCAAAACCATGATCAATGCGTTTGGCTGCGGATTTTCTGAAGGATACGGAAATGACTTTGATATTACGAAGCTCCGTTATGACAAGATTATTATTATGGCAGATGCGGATGTGGACGGTGCCCATATTTCCACATTGCTTCTGACCTTATTCTACCGGTTTATGCCGGAGCTGATTTACGAAGGACATGTTTATATTGCCATGCCGCCGTTATATAAGGCGATGCCCTCAAAGGGAGAAGAAGAGTACCTGTACGATGACAAGGCATTAGAGCAGTACCGTAAAAAGCATAAAGGACCCTTTACCTTACAGCGGTACAAAGGTCTTGGCGAAATGGATGCGGAGCAGTTATGGGAAACTACGTTGGATCCGGCGTCCAGAATTTTAAAACAGGTCGAGATTGAAGATGCCCGTATGGCATCCGAGGTAACTGAAATGCTGATGGGAACCGAGGTTCCTCCAAGAAAGGCATTTATTTACGAGCATGCCACCGACGCGGAGCTGGACATCTGATGATTAAGACAGATCACGGAATTTCTTAGTAGAAAGGAATTTATTTCATGGAAGAAAGAATCATCAAAACCGAATATTCGGAAGTGATGCAGAAATCCTATATTGACTATGCCATGAGTGTTATTATTGCGCGTGCCCTGCCGGATGCCAGAGACGGGTTAAAGCCGGTACAGCGCCGTGTGCTTTACGATATGCATGAACTTGGAATCCGTTATGATAAGCCGTATCGTAAGAGTGCACGTATTGTCGGCGATACCATGGGTAAATATCATCCTCACGGAGACAGCTCCATTTATGACGCGCTCGTTGTAATGACACAGGATTTTAAGAAAGGGATGCCCTTAATTGACGGCCACGGTAACTTCGGTAACATCGAAGGCGACGGAGCAGCCGCCATGCGATACACGGAAGCCCGCCTCGAAAAGGTAACTCAGGAAGCGTTTTTGGCAGACCTGGATAAGGATGTTGTTGATTTTATCCCGAATTTTGACGAAACCGAGAAGGAACCCTCCGTTCTTCCTGTGAAGATTCCGAACCTTTTAGTCAACGGTTCCGAAGGAATTGCCGTTGGTATGGCAACCAGCATTCCGCCTCACAATCTCGGTGAGGTTGCCGATGCGGTAAAAGCCTACATGCAGAATGAAGAGATTACCACAGAAGGATTAATGAAATATATTAAAGGACCGGATTTTCCGACCGGTGGTATCGTTACCAATAAGGATGAACTGCTGGAAATTTATGAAACCGGCGTCGGGAAAATCAAAGTCCGGGGCAAGGTGGATATTGAAAAGGGAAAGGCCGGCAAGACAAATGTGGTCATTTCCGAAATCCCCTATACCATGATCGGAGCCAACATTTCCAAGTTCCTGATGGATGTAGCAGCCCTTTCCGAAACGAAAAAGACACAGGATATTGTGGATATTACGAACCAGTCCTCCAAGGAGGGAATCCGTATTGTCATTGAGCTCCGTAAGGATGCAGATGTTGAGAACTTTGTCAACATGCTCTATAAAAAGACAAGACTGGAAGATACCTTTGGTGTCAATATGCTGGCCATCGCCGATGGCAGACCGGAGGTTATGAGCCTTAAGCAGATCATTAAGCACAATGTGGATTTCCAGTTTGAAGTAGCACGCCGGAAATATACCACACTCCTTGAAAAAGAACTGGAACGCAAGGAAATTCAGGAAGGCTTGATCAAAGCCTGCAATGTCATTGACCTTGTTATTGAGATTTTACGTGGCTCCAAGGATCGTGCCATGGCAAAAGCCTGTCTGGTCGAAGGAAAGACCGACGGCATCAAATTCCGTTCCAAGGAATCCAGGATTATGGCTTCTCAGCTCTGTTTTACCGAAAAGCAGGCAAATGCTATCCTTGAGATGCGTTTATATAAATTAATCGGTCTGGAACTGGAGGCATTAATTAACGAACACGAGGATACGCTTGCCAATATTTTCCGGTACGAGGACATCTTAGACCGCCGGGATTCCATGGCACAGGTCATTATGAATGAACTGGATGATATCCGGAGGGAATACGGAAAGACGAGAAAAACCGTCATTGAAAATGTAGCAGAAGCCGTTTATGTAGAGAAGAAGCTTGAAGAGATGGACATTGTCTTCTTAATGGATCGGTTCGGCTATGCAAGATCTGTGGATGTCCCGACCTATGAGAGGAACAAGGAGGCTGCGGATACCGAAAATAAATACGTGGTATTCTGCAAGAACACCGGCAAGATTTGTATCTTTACGAATACCGGACAGCTTCACACGGTGAAATTACAGGATGTTCCGTTTGGAAAATTCCGTGACAAGGGCGTTCCGGTCGATAACATCAGTAATTATGATTCGCAGAAGGAATATGCCATTACGGTAGAAAGCCAGACAAGCCTTAACCTGTATCGGCTTCTGTTTGTTACTGCCCAAGCCATGATGAAGGTCGTTGACGGCGGTGAATTTGATGTGGCCAAAAGAACTGTTGCTGCAACGAAGCTGCAGGATAACGATGAAGTTATCAGTGTTGAAATTATCAGGGAACAGAAGCAGATCATCCTGCAGTCCGCGGATGGATACTTCCTTCGGTTTGGCTTAGAGGAAATTCCCGAAAAGAAGAAGTCGGCTGTAGGTGTACGTGGAATGAAGCTTTCCGATAAGGATCATGTAGAAACCGTTTATTATACACAGACAGCTATGCCCGATCCGGATATTGTATATAAAGATAAGCATGTGGAGCTACAGCGGATCAAGCCACAGCACAGAGACAGCAAAGGAACGAAGCTCCGTCTGTAGCGTTAAGGAGGAAGTATGAGAGTAATTGCAGGAACGGCGCGGAGCCTTCCTTTAAAGACACCGGCATCCATGGATACCAGACCAACCACGGACCGGATTAAAGAAACCTTATTTAATATGATTCAGATGGATGTACCTGGGTGTGTTTTCGCAGACTTCTTTGCAGGAAGCGGTGGGATCGGCATTGAGGCCTTGAGTCGTGGAGCGGAACACAGTTATTTTATCGAAAACAACCCAAAAGCCATTGCCTGCATTCAGGATAATCTACAGTTTACGAAATTTACTGAACGTGCAACCCTGATTAAAGGAGACGTCTTATCCGGCGTCCACCAGATTCACGAAAAAGAGGTCACCATTATCTTTATGGATCCTCCGTATGCGCTTGGCATTGAACCGGCACTTTTCCGTGAATTAAGGAATATGCCGTATGTTACAGAACATACCATCATTATTATAGAAGCCGCAATTGACCGATCCTTTGATTTCTTGGGGGAATACGGATTTATCATTGTAAAAGAAAAGAATTACAAGACAAATAAGCATTTATTTATCAAAAGACAATAGGAAAGGAAATTCCAACGTCTTAAGGAGAAGAAAATTGAAAAAAGCAATTTATCCGGGAAGCTTTGATCCGGTTCATCACGGACACCTTGATGTCATCCGCCGTGCAGCACAGATATTTGACGAATTAACGGTAAGTGTCTTAAACAATAAAGTAAAGACACCATTGTTTTCAGTAGAAGAACGTGTTAAGATATTAAAGGAAGCAGTGAAGGATATTCCCAATGTGAAGGTGGAATCTTTCAGCGGCTTATTGGTAGATTATGCAAAAGAGAAGGATGTTCATGTTGTGATCCGCGGCTTACGTGCCATTACTGATTTCGAATATGAACTTCAGACAGCCCAGACAAATGCCAAGCTTTCCAATGGTGCAGTGGATACGGTCTTTTTGACGACCGGTTTGGAATATGCCTACCTCAGTTCTTCGAGTGTCAAGGAAATTGCCAGCTTCGGAGGCGATATTTCCATGTGTGTACCGGATTTTTTAGGAAAGCAGATTTATGCAAAATTTGGAATAGAAAGAAATGAACCGGAGGCAATGGAATGAGCAGCAGAATTGAACAGTTAATTGATGAAATCGAAGAATATATTGATGGTTGCAAATATCAGACCTTTTCCGATACCAAGATTATTGTGAATAAGGAAGAGATTGACGAGCTTCTTCGGGAGCTTCGCATGAAGACTCCTGATGAGATCAAGCGTTATCAGAAGATCATCAGTAACAAAGAAGCTATTTTAAATGATGCCAGGGCAAAAGCCGAAGCTCTGATTAATGAAGCAACGTTGCATACGAACCAGTTGATTAACGAGCATGAAATTATGCAGCAGGCTTATGCACAGGCAAACGAGGTTGTGACCATGGCAACGAAGCAGGCACAGGAAATTCTGGACAATGCGACCATGGAAGCGAACAGTGTCCGGTCTGCCGCCATGCAGTATACCGATGATATTTTAGCGAATGTAGAAATGCTCATCAACCAGACGATGAAAACCACAACCGAGCATTATGAAAGCTTTATGGCGGGACTCAATCATTATAATGATGTAGTGAATTCAAACCGTGTAGAACTGAATCCACCGGAACCGGATAAGTTTGAAGTGCCGGAGGGGGATCTTCAGGAGAGCACGACGGGAAGTATTAATGTTGATATGTTGTAAGGTCTGAACCGGCCTACCGATTGGTAGGTCGGTTTTTATGTAGAGCACTTAGCGAAATCGAGTCGAAGACGAAGTTTGAGCTTAGTGCGAACGATACCTGTGCACTTAATAAGAACGAGCAAAGCGAAGTTCGAATTTAGTGCAGCAGGTATATGTAGAGCACTTAACAAAAGTAAGTCGAAGACGAAGTTTGAGCTTAGTATAGTATAGGAGTGAACGATGCCAGTAATCGTAATAGATCCCGGTCACGGTGGGGAGAACCGCGGTGGGGAATATGGTGAATTTGTAGAAAAAGAAATCAATCCAATTGTCGCACAGGCCATGAAGGAGCATCTTGAGAAATTTGAGGATGTCACAGTTTTCCTGACGCATGAAGTAGATATGGACATGACCATCAAAGACCGTGTCGCTTTTGCAAAAGAGAAGAATGCTGATTTTCTGTATTGTCTCCACTTTAATCTATCCGTAAATCACAATTTATACGGTGCAGAAGTATGGGTACCGTCCCGTGGAGAATTATACAGTAAAGGATTTGCTTTTGCGGAGATTGAAATGCAGGAGCTTACGGATATGGGCTTGTTTTCGCGCGGCATCAAAACAAGACTGAATGACCGAGGGACTGACTATTATGGGATCCTGCGGTACTCCGCAGAGATGGATGTTCCGTGTGCGTTAATCGAGCACTGCCATCTGGATCATGAAAAGGATGCCTTTGCGGTAGCCGATGGCGAAGAATCGTTAAAAGCACTTGGAATCCGTGATGCCGAAGCCGTTGCAAAATATTTTGGCTTGAAATCTGAAGAACTGGGCGTTGATTATTCCGGTTATCCCGTTTCCCAAATTGCGATTCCTGCCGATGTGGCAAGACCGGATGAAACGGCACCGGAGGTAAATGAAATTGAGCTTTCTTCCATCGATTCCGAAACCGGCATGGCAACGATTCGTATGACTGCTTCGGACAGTGACAGCTATATCCAGTACTATGCCGTCAGTACCGATGGTGGAAATACCTATTCGGAATTACTGGAGTGGCCGCGTCCGGAGCAATGGGACGTCTCGGCACCCGAATATACCTTTACGTTCCAGCTTCCCTTTGATACCTCGGTGGAGCTGCGGACCATGGCCTACAATGAATATGATAAATTTACAGAAAGCAATACGATTGAGGTTGCAGCAATCGAGGATCCGGAACGGCTGCGTCAGGAAATACAGCAACAAAAGGCAGAGGAGCTTTTGGAAAATCAGCAGACCTATACCGAAGTTACCGCTGATGCCTTTGCCAGCAGCACAGATCCGGTAACGACTGCAAAATCAGGCGGATATTCGATAGGAATTATGGCTGCAATTGCCGGAATCGTGCTTCTGATGCTGATTCTGCTTTTGGTTCTGATCAGAAACCTGCGTGGATTATTACGACATAGAAAGCGAAAATAAGCGCTGTCTGGATCAGCTTGTGCAGGAGATAAACCGGAATGGACAGTCCCGCATTTTTTAAAATAGAGCCTGCCTGCAGAATAAACGAAAGTCCGCCAAGGGGAAGCAGAGTAAGCACATAAAGCGGTGGATAGGGGCTCATTTTTGCAATTCCTCCCGTGATTTCAAGCAGACAATCCAGAATGGCATTGAGGAAGGGAAGTGGAAGCCGGAGTTCCAAAGGGAAGCAGCCAAGCAGCCGGATGAAAAGCTCCGGCAGGATATAGAGTGTCTGTAACAGAATCAGGTATCCCCCGAGCTTGGTAATGGAAGTGATTGCCTGTGTAATCGAAGCATCGATTGCATTCAGCAGATTTATGTGGGATCCGGATGGGAGTTTTCGAAAGGAACATGCCTTGTAAGTCGTTTTTCGCAGCAGTAATCCGTATAGCAAAGGGATCCCATACATGGCAATGAGATAAGGCAGTTTATTGGTAATTCCAAGGGTTGGCAGCACATAGGAGCAGAAGTAAACCGGCCCCATATTGTTCGTAAAGGCACACAGGTATTCGGCCTCCTTCTGCGTGATCTGCTTTTCCTCATACATGGTACAGGCTGTCAGGGCTCCCATGGGAAAGCCACAGAAGAACCCGACAAGAATTCCATAGATCCCCGCCGAAGGAAAATACGAAGTCAGATTCATTCGTATGATGATTCCTGAAATCACCATAAAGGGAAATAGCGTTGGCAGGATTTTGAGGAACCAGAGCAAAAGGGCATCTCTGGCATACTCGATACAGACTACCGGTTCAGCCAGGATACATACTGCCAGAAACATAAAAAAGAAAAAAGAAAAGAAACGTTTCATTTCCGAATCCTGCAAGGTGTGTTATTCTATTACATATGCACGGGCAAAGCAGGATATGCCGTAACAATTTTTATATGGAAATGAATTGAAAAAAGGAGCAGGAGTATAACAAATGTTACAGAATATAGATGCCGTTTTATTTGATCTGGATGGATCCCTCGTAGATTCCATGTGGATCTGGAAGGATATTGACCGTCAGTACTTAGGACGGTTCCATATTCCACTTCCGGAAGATCTGCAGTCCAGTATTGAGGGAATGTCATTTTCAGAGACTGCCGTTTACTTTAAGGAGCGTTTTCCTATTCCGGACAGCATTGAACAGATGAAGTCGGACTGGACACAGATGGCAAGGGATAAATACCTGCATGAGGTTCCGTTAAAGAAGGGGGCTGACCAGTTTATTGCGTACTGTGCCGACCACGATATCCGGCTTGGCATTGCCACCAGCAATGAGCGTTCCCTTGTTGAGGGAGTTCTTCAATCCCTTGGGGTAGCCCGGTACTTTACCTGCATTGTAACAGGATGCGAGGTCAAAAAGGGCAAGCCGTCTCCGGATGTTTATTTAGAGGCTGCCAGACAATGTGGTGCAGCACCGGAAAGCTGTCTTGTGTTCGAGGATATCATTCCCGGAATCCAGGCGGGTAAGGCCGCAAATATGAAGGTCTGTGCCGTACATGATCTGTATTCTCTTCATCAGACAAAGGAGAAGCAGGAGCTTGCAGATTTTTATATTCATGATTATGAAGAAGCGATGAAATTACTGGATGAAAATTCTTTCAAAAAAGATGATGGGACAGAGAGAAAACATGAAAAGTTACTGATAGGATACAAGGAGGAAAGCCTATGAGAGCAGTGAAGGGAATGTATGGATATCTTGATAAAAGGAAGCGGAATGCCATTCTGTGGACGATTTTCTGTTTTGGTATTTCGCTGGCTATTTTTCTTGCAGGCTACCTGACAACCGGAACCAGAAAGAATCTGTTGACTGTGGTTGCGGTTCTTGGATGTCTTCCGGCATGCAAAAGCGTAGTCAATATGATTATGCTCTGCCGGGCAAAAGGCTGCAGCAGTGAGGCCTATGAACAGATCAATCCCTGCGAGGGACGCCTGATTGGAATGTATGACCTTTATTTTACTTCCTATCAGAAGAATTTTCCGTTAAGTCATATGATCGTTGACGGGAAGGTCATTCTGGGTTTTTCCGAAAGCGAGAAGTGTGACCTGGATGCAGCAGTTACACATTTGCAGACCATGCTAAAACAGGGTGGCTTCAAGGATTACACCATCACCTTAACGAAGGATCTGAAGAAATACTGCGAACAGCTAAAGAACCGTTCACAAGCCCAGCCGGAGCGGAATCCGGAAAAAGAAGATGAGGTTCGCATATTGTTATATGAAATTACCTTATAACTTCTGGTGATTTTTGCATTGTAACTGTGAGGGTACTGAACAGTTACAAATAGAGAAATATAAAATTACAGTAACTATTCAGAAAACAGGGAAACGATACATGAGGGAATATCAGATCGGGGAAAAGGAAGCCGGACAGACGCTGCTTAAATTCCTGCAGAAGTATCTGCCGCTGGCGCCTGCTTCCTTTTTCTACAAAATGCTCCGTAAAAAGAATATCAAATATAATAAGCAGAAGGCCGAAGGGAAAGAAAAGCTGCAGGTGGGAGATATGATCCAGTTTTATCTTTCTGACGAAACCTTAAGCAGTTTTCAGAAGGAAGTTTCCCATAAAACTTCTTCCTATGAGAAAGCTTATCAGACCCTTAAGGAAATTCAGGTTGTTTATGAGAATGACCATATCCTTATCTTAAATAAACCCTTTGGCATTCTTACCCAGAAGGCTGCCGATCAGGATCTTTCCTTAAACGAATGGCTGATCGGTTATCTGCTTCACAAAGGCGGTCTTACGGAAGCGGATTTACAGACCTTTCATCCGTCGGCCTGCAACCGGCTTGACCGGAATACCTGCGGACTTGTTCTGTGTTCTAAAACCATAAGAGGCGGACAGGTGCTGAGTGAATGGATCCGATCCCGGGATGTCAGGAAGTTTTATCATCTGTTCGTAAAAGGAACCGGATTGCAGAAAGAAGCCTTAAAAGGGTATCTGAAAAAGGATGCGAAAATGAACCGTGTTTCCGTAAGCCGGAATGCTGCAGATGGAGATTACATTGAGACCCGATATGAACCACTTGCAGAATATGGTGACAAGACTCTTGTTGAGGTGGAGCTGATTACCGGAAAGCCCCACCAGATCCGCGCCCATATGGCATCCATCGAACACCCGCTGCTTGGTGATTATAAATATGGAGATCGTGGCTTTAACGACCGATACAAGGAAAAGCTGGGCATCCAGAGCCAGATGCTCTGTGCCTGCCGGCTGGAATTTCCGAAATGTGAAGAAGCTTTTCCGGATTTAAGCAGACGGATCCTTACCATTCCGGAACCAGAACTGTTTAATAAATTAAAATCCGTGTGATGAGGCAGGAAGGGTATTCCCAGCCAACCCGGATAGCAGAAAGGAAGAGAGACCAATGTCAACCTGGAATTCCAGAGGTCTTCGAGGCTCTACCCTCGAGGATATGATTAACCGGACGAATGAGCGGTACTTAGAGAGCGGACTGGCTCTGATCCAGAAAATTCCGACTCCGATTACCCCGATTAATATTGATAAGAATACCAGACACATTACCTTAGCCTATTTTGACCAGAAAAGTACAGTAGACTATATCGGTGCGGTGCAGGGCATTCCGGTCTGCTTTGATGCCAAGGAATGCGCTGTGGATCGTTTCCAGCTTCAGAATATCCATGAGCATCAGGTTAAGTTCATGGAAGACTTCGAGAAGCAGGGAGGCATTTCCTTTTTTCTCATTTATTATACCCACCGGGATGAGTACTTTTATCTGCCTTACGAGATTTTCCGCTTTTTCTGGGATCGCTCTTTAGCTGGAGGACGTAAAAGCTTCCTTTATGAAGAAATGAACCCGGATTACCGTCTTCCAAAGAAGCATGGCGTGTTAGTGCCATACCTCGACATCCTCCAGAAGGATCTGGAAGAACGGGAGTTGACAAATGAGTCATAGTTTCGTATACTGACAGTAATTTAGCATGCTACCTAATTAGCACGTTACCACAATGAAGTATTTGCCATTCATAAGCACGAAGAACAGTAAAGGGAAAGCACTATGAAAAACATTCTATTACATACGCCGGAGGGGGTCCGCGATATTTATGGAAACGAACTGGCCGGCAAGGAACACATCGAACAGGTCATTGGTGAGAAGCTAAGCTGCTTCGGATACGAAAGCATTGAAACACCGACCTTCGAATTTTTTGACGTATTCTCCAAAGAGATCGGTACAACGCCCTCCAGGGAACTATACAAATTCTTTGATAAAGAAGGAAATACTCTAGTTTTACGACCGGACTTCACGCCATCCATTGCACGGTGCGCAGCGAAATACTATATGGATGAGACACAGCCAATCCGTTTTTGTTATAAGGGAAATACCTTTATTAATGCCGGAAGCCTGCAGGGCAAATTAAAAGAGGTCACCCAGATGGGGGCAGAGCTTATGAATGATGATTCCGTGGAAGCCGATGCCGAAATGATCGCTCTGGTCGTGGAATCCTTATTGCAGACAGGGTTAAAGGAATTCCAGATCAGCATCGGGGAGGTAGAATACTTTAAGGGTCTTTGTGAAGAGGCAGGATTGTCTTCAGAGACCGCTGAGGATCTTCGGGAGCTGATTTCCGGCAAGAACCTTTTCGGTGCCGAAGAGCTGTTAAAGGAGCGGAATGTCTGCGTGGAAGAGCGTGAGCGGCTGCTTAGGATTTCCGACTTTTTCGGAGCGGTTGAAATTCTGGATGAAGCGGAAATCCAGGTACATAACGAAACCTCGCAAAAGGCTGTTTCTCACCTTAAGAAATTATATGAAGTACTGAAAGCCTACGGAGTAGAAAAATATGTATCCTTTGACCTCGGCATGCTCAGCAAATACCATTATTATACCGGTGTCATTTTTAAAGCCTTTTCCTATGGTGTCGGTGATGCCATTGTAAAGGGAGGTCGCTATAATAAACTTCTTGGCTGCTTTGGAAAGAGCGCTCCGGCCATCGGCTTTGCAGTTGTGATCGATGATCTGCTTTTATCCTTAGAGCGCCAGAACGGCACTTATCAGGAAAAGCCTGTTGTGCAGAAGATTACCTATACCGAAAGCACCTATACGGAAAAGCTGAAAATGGCACAGACCCTTCGAAGCGGGGGCAAGTGTGTTGCCCTGATTCCGGAAACTGAAAGAACCGAGGTTTAAATCATGAGCGAAGATCGTTATTTAACATTTGCATTAGGCAAAGGAAGACTTGCCAATAAGACCCTTGATCTGTTGGAACAGATCGGAATTACCTGTGAAGAAATGAAAGACAAGAATACCCGTAAGCTGATCTTTGTAAACGAAGAATTAAAGCTGAAATTCTTCTTAAGCAAAGCATTGGACGTCCCTACTTATGTGGAATACGGTGCTGCGGACATCGGCGTAGTCGGAAAGGATACGATTCTGGAAGAAAACCGTCGTGTCTATGAGGTGCTGGATCTTGGCTTTGGCAGGTGCCGGATGTGCGTATGCGGACCGGCCTCTGCAAGAGACTTGTTACAGCATCATGAACGGATCCGTGTAGCAAGCAAGTATCCGATTATTGCCAAGGATTATTTTTATAACAAAAAGCATCAGACCGTGGATATTATCAAGCTGAACGGCTCTGTGGAGCTTGGACCGATTGTCGGACTTTCCGATGTGATCGTGGATATTGTAGAAACCGGCTCGACCCTACGGGAGAACGGTCTTGAAGTATTAGAAGAGATCTGTCCGTTATCTGCCAGAATGATTGTGAATCAGGTCAGCATGCAGATGGAATCGGAGCGGATCAAGGAACTGATTTCCAAGATGAAAGCATTGTGTGAAAATAATTAATGGAAACACCAAGGGAGGTAAGAATCATGCGTATTGTAGAACTGACGGATAAAACGAAAAACAATCTGCTCGAAAGCCTTTTAAAAAGAAGCCCGAACAGCTATGGACAGTATGAAAAGACGGTAAACGACATTATTGAGGATGTCCGTGCAAGAAGGGATGAGGCGCTTTTTGAATATACCTTGAAGTTCGATCACTGTGAAATGAATGCGGAAAAGATCCGTGTCACAAGGGAAGAAATCGACGAGGCCTATGCACAGCTTGAAGAAAACTTCATCAAAGTGATGAAGCATTCTGCTGAAAATATTCGTAAATTCCATCAGAAACAGATGCACAACAGCTGGATCGTCCCGGAGGATAACGGAACCATTTTAGGGCAGAAAATCACACCTATTTCCATTTCCGGTGTTTACGTTCCCGGTGGTAAAGCCGCTTATCCGTCCAGTGTATTAATGAATGTACTGCCGGCAAAAGTAGCAGGTGTTTCACGTATTATTATGACGACCCCTCCAGGAAAGGACGGTAAGGTCAATCCCGGAACACTGGTTGCCGCAGACATTGCCGGTGTCGATGAAATATATAAGGTCGGCGGTGCACAGGCCATTGCCGCAATGGCGTTTGGAACCGAAAGCGTACCGAAGGTCGATAAGATCACAGGTCCCGGTAACATTTTCGTTGCCCTTGCCAAGAAAGCCTGCTTTGGCTATGTCAGCATCGATTCCATCGCAGGTCCCAGTGAGATCCTTGTTCTTGCTGATGAAAGTGCAACGCCTCGTTATGTTGCAGCAGACCTGTTATCCCAGGCAGAGCACGACGAGATGGCAAGTGCAATTTTAATTACCACAAGCAGAGAGCTTGCTGACAAGGTATCTAAAGAGGTGGAAGTCTTTACAAAGCAGTTATCCCGTGAGGAGATTATCCGGAAATCCCTGGATCACTATGGATATATCCTCGTTGCCGAAAATATGGAGCAGGCCATTGATGCCGTCAATGAAATTGCATCCGAGCATCTGGAGATTCTGACGAAGAATCCTTATGAAACCATGACCAGAGTGAAAAATGCCGGTGCGATCTTTCTCGGAGAATATTCCTCCGAGCCTTTGGGCGATTACTTTGCAGGTCCGAACCACATTTTACCAACCAACGGAACCGCAAGATTTTTCTCCCCATTAAATGTGGATGATTTCCTTAAGAAAACCAGTATTATTTCCTATTCCAGAGATGCTTTGGAGAAGGTTCATAAAGAAATTGAACTGTTTGCAGAAAAAGAGGGCTTGACCGCACACGCAAACTCGATTAAAGTTAGGTTTGAATAGCTCTTAAGAAAGGTTGTGAACCGGATGAACAGAAACGCTTCCGTAAAACGTAAAACAAAAGAAACCGATATTTCTCTTTCCATCAACCTGGATGGATCTGGAAAGTCCGAGATTTCAACAGGAATCGGCTTCTTCGATCATATGTTAGAGGGATTTTCCCGTCATGGATTTTTTGATCTTGATATAAAGGTTACCGGAGATCTTCATGTAGACGGACACCATACCGTAGAGGATACGGGAATTGTGCTTGGAACCGCCATCAAGGAGGCTCTTGGGGATAAGAAATCCATCAAACGTTTCGGTTCCTGTATTCTGCCGATGGACGATGCACTCTGTCTGTGTGCGGTAGATTTGGGCGGCAGACCTTATTTCAAGATGGATGCTCAGATTACGGCGCCTATGGTGGGAAGCTTTGATACCGAGCTTGTACGGGAATTCTTTTATGCCGTTTCCTATACGGCAGGAATGAACCTGCATATCAGGATGCTGGACGGAACGAATGCCCATCATATCATTGAGGCCATGTTCAAGAGCTTTGCCAAGGCTCTGGATGAAGCCACGAAGAAGGATGAAAGAATTACGGATGTATTAAGTACGAAAGGAAGCTTATAGTTTCAATGGAACAGTTTAAGAAATTTATACCATGTATTTATTTAAAGGATGGCTGTGCCGTAGCAGGCTTTCAGAGTCGGGAAATCGTCAGTGAGAATCCTGTGGAGCTTGCCTGCTTTTACAGCGAATGCAACGCCGATGAAATCTTAGTGTTTGATCTTTCCTATGATGATTTAAGCCATGAGGCAGCTCTTGATCTCATTAAGGAGATCTGCAGCCGTGCCACTCTTCCGGTTATTGGTGCCGGTAATGTAAAGCGTATGGAAGATATTAAGAAACTGCTTTATGCCGGATGCACGAAAGCGGCCTTAAATTATTCCAAAGAGGGCAATATTGAGATTACGAAAGAGGTATCCGATAAGTTTGGTAAAGAAAAGATCGTTGCCTGCATTGCAGCCGCAGAAGAGATCAGGGTCAATGAATCCATTCTCGGCGAATATGTAAACGAAGTTATTCTGATTTCCGAAAAGACGATCAAACAGGCCATTGAGATTTCGAAGATGCCCTTTATCGTTACCCTGCCGGAGGTTTCCTTAGATAAGATTTTAGAGCTTTTATCCGTGGAACATATTGCCGGAATTACCGGACCTGCGGTCAATGAAAATGCAAGGGAATTAAATGATATCAAGGATCTGTGTTCCGGAAACGGAATTGCAGTCCATACCTTTGAACCGGAGATTCCTTGGAGTGACCTTAAGAAGAACAGCGACGGTCTTGTTCCGGTTATTGTGCAGGACTATAAGACACAGGAAGTTCTGATGATGGCCTATATGAACGAAGAAGCTTACCGTGCCACCTTAAAGAGCGGCCGTATGAATTATTTCAGCAGAAGCCGTCAGAGCCAGTGGCTTAAGGGTGAAACCAGCGGTCATTTCCAGTATGTGATGGAAATGAAGGCTGACTGTGACAAGGATACCATTCTGGCCAAGGTTTCTCAGATTGGGGCAGCCTGTCACACCGGTAATTACAGCTGCTTCTTTAATGAAATTATGAAGAAGGAATACTCGGAATCGAATCCGCTTCTGGTATTTGAATCCGTTTTAAATGTCATCAAGGATCGTAAGGTAAATCCCAAGGAAGGTTCCTATACCAATTATCTGTTTGATAAGGGGATTGATAAGATCCTTAAGAAGCTTGGGGAAGAAGCAACGGAAATTGTCATTGCTGCCAAGAATCCGAACGCTAACGAAATCAAGTATGAGATTGCAGATTTTCTGTATCATATGATGGTTCTGATGGTAGAACGCGGGGTTACCTGGGAAGAGATCACTGAGGAACTGGATAAGAGATAATGAAATGTTTCTTATGAGACATATTTGAATGTTCCCATCATATATTAATAAAAACATATGAATGGGACAACATGATGAGTATCAGTACCGACAAAAAATTAGAGCTGCTACGGGATATTCGTCTGGAAAACCAGAGGAATCATCAACTTATGCAGGAACGACAGCACATTTTGGAAGCTCCTTCTTTCGGGGATGCTTCAATGGGAAACATGGATCGTGGAAAAGGTACTTCTTCTGCATGGAGAAGCTTGCGGTTCCGGATTTTTGTTTCCTTTTTGTTGTTGGGTGGATTTATTGTTGCCCACAAAATGGAATGGCACTATCGTGATATCGACTGTGGTGTGTTCTTACAGCAGATGAATGCGTCCGTATCCTTCGAACAGCTCATGCAGGATGGAAGGACCTTATTGAACCATGAGAAAGCTTCAGTTAAGTGAAGAGATTTTAATGCAGGTGGAAAAGCCTGCCCGTTATATTGGAAACGAAGTCAACGCCGTCATGAAGAATCCTGACGAAGTGGAGGTACGGTTTGCCATGTGCTTTCCGGATGTGTACGAAATCGGCATGTCCCATCTCGGCATCCAGATTCTTTATGATCTGCTGAATTCCTTTGAGGATGTATGGTGTGAACGTGTCTATTCCCCATGGGTGGATCTCGACCGGATTATGAGGGAAAAACACATTCCGCTTTTTGCACTGGAATCGCAGGATCCGATTAAAGAATTTGATTTTCTTGGAATTACAATCCAGTTTGAAATGTGTTATACCAACATTTTACAGGTGCTGGATCTATCCGGCATTCCGCTCCTTGCAAAGGAACGTACCGGAAGAAATCCGATTGTCATCGGTGGAGGCCCATGTACCTATAATCCGGAGCCGATCGCCGATTTCTTCGATATCTTCTATATTGGAGAGGGGGAAACCCGTTACAGGGAACTCATTGACCTCTATAAGGAATGCAAGAAGAAGAGTTTCAGCCGTCAGGACTTTTTACGGAAAGCTGCCTGCATTCCGGGAATGTATGTGCCATCCCTTTACGAGGTTACCTACCACGAGGATGGCACGATCGCAGATCGAAAAAAACTCGTACCGGGAATTCCGGATGTGATTCGTAAAGAGCTGGTCTGTGATGTTTCAAAGACCTGTTATCCGGAAAAGCCGGTTGTTCCGTTTATTAAGGTAACCCAGGATCGTGTCGTTCTGGAAATTCAGCGTGGCTGCATCCGTGGCTGCCGGTTTTGTCAGGCCGGACAGTTATACCGTCCGGTGCGCGAACGAAGCCTTGCGTATCTGGAAGATAAGGCAATTAAATTATTAAAGAATACCGGACATGAAGAGATTTCCCTAAGTTCCCTGAGTTCAAGTGACTACACCAGGCTTCCGGAGCTTCTGGATTTCCTGATTGACGAATGTGAACACCGGAAGGTCAATATATCCCTTCCTTCCCTGCGGATTGATGCCTTTTCCTTAGATGTCATGAATAAGGTGCAGGATGTCAAAAAGAGTAGTCTGACCTTTGCACCGGAAGCCGGAAGCCAGCGTCTGCGCAACGTGATTAATAAGGGGTTGACCGAAGAAGTCATTCTGCATGGCGCCCACCTTGCATTTGAAGGCGGCTGGACCAGGGTAAAGCTTTACTTCATGCTTGGACTTCCCTTTGAAACTGAAGACGATATCCGCGGCATTGCTGAACTTTGTAATAAGATAGCAGCTGAATTTTATGAGACGGTTCCCAAGGAAAAACGAAACGGAAGGGTACAGATCGTTGCAAGCACCTCGTTCTTTATCCCCAAGCCGTTTACGCCGTTCCAATGGGCACCCCAGTGTACGAAGGAACAGTTCCTTCAAAAGGCTTACCTTACAAGAACCTCAATCATCAGCCAGTTAAATCAGAAGAGCATCAAATACAACTGGCATGAGGCCGATGTGAGCGTCCTTGAAAGCGTTCTTGCAAGAGGTGACCGGAAGTTAAACAAAGCCATTTTACGTGCCTACGAAAGAGGCTGTATGTACGATGCGTGGAGTGAATATTATAAGCATGAGGTATGGCTTTCCGTTTTTGAAGAATGCGGCATTGATCCGGACTTTTATACAACAAGGACCCGTGAGGATGATGAAGTTTTTCCGTGGGATTTCCTGGATTGCGGTGTAACCAAAGAGTTCCTTTTACGAGAATGGCACAGGGCGCAGGAGGAGACCGTAACCTTAAATTGCAAACAGCAGTGTAACGGATGCGGCGCTGCCAAATATCATACGGGAATCTGTATGGAACCACGTACCAGCAAAGGAGCAGAGGAATAAGTAATGAAGGTCAGAGTAAAATTTTCAAAATACGGTCCGGTGAAATTCATCGGACATCTGGATGTGATGCGTTATTTCCAGAAGGCCATCCGCAGGGCAGAAATTGATGTAGCCTATTCCGAGGGCTTTTCTCCGCACCAGAAGCTTTCCTTTGCGGCTCCGTTATCGGTTGGACACACGAGCAGCGGGGAATACTTTGATCTGGAGCTTTGCAGCTTAAACAGTACCGAAGAATTAAAGACTGCTTTACAGTCTGCCATGGTGGAAGGAATCGACATTCTCGATGTCCAGCTTTTGGATGATACTGAGGGCAATGCTATGGCAAGCGTGGAGGCGGCTTCCTATTATGTGACCATCCGTAACGGGGTCGAGCTTCCGGATGGATTTATGGAAAAGCTGCTTGCCTTTTATGCACAGGACAATATTCCTGTTGTGAAGGAAACCAAGCGTGGACACAAGGAAATCAATTTAAAAGAAAGCATTTATGAGCTGTCGGTCGTATCGTGTGCGCTAGGGAAAGCAGATGAAGAAGTAAAGGAACGGATCTATATGAAATTAAATGCCAGCAGCGGTGGAAATATCAAACCGGGCTTTGTGCTGGAAAGCTTCTGTGATTCCATATCCTTTAAGATGCCGCCGTTTGGCTATACCGTCCACAGAATCGAAACCTATCGGAAACGGGAAGGAGAGTTCGTACCGCTGTTATGAAAAAAATCATAGTCATTCGTAAAGCAGACCGGATTCTGGTTTTTACCTTTCCGGATTACCGGCCGGATGCGCTGCAGGTATTCTTTGTTCCCGGAAAAGGGGATCTGGTCGGAAATGTATATGTAGGGCGCGTGGACCGCGTGCTGCCGTCCATGGGCGCTGCCTTTGTGTCCGTGCGTAAGGATCAGAATGTGTATCTCCCCCTGCCACCGGATGTCTCTCTTAAGGCAGGAGAGGAAATTCCCGTCCAGATTGAACGGATGGGTATGGGAGACAAGCTTCCGACTGCCAAAACAGATATTGACCTGGTCGGTCGCTACAGTATCTGCCGTGTAAACGGGAAAGGCATGCATTTTTCGAAAAAGCTGTCCCCTTCGGTAGTTGCATCTTTTAAAGAAGCTTTATCTGTAAGGGGAATGGCCGGAAGACGTGACTTCGGTTTTACAATCCGTACGAACACGGAAGGCTTGAGGGACTATGAAGAAGCCTTTTTCGAAATGGAGGATCTGATCGGAAAAGCAGTCAGAATCAGAGAAGCTGCTTCCCACCGGAGTATTTACAGCTGTCTTTATCAGGACACGCCGGAATACCTTTCCTACATCAAAGGAATTCCGCTTGCTTCCTATGAAGAGATCGTGACGGAGGATCCCGGCATTTATAAGGAGCTGCAAAAGCTTTTCCCGCCTGAAAAGCTCCGGCTTTATACCGATGCATCCTATCCGCTTGAAAAGCTGTATTCCATTTCCACGCATTTAATGGAAGCACTGTCTGAAAAGGTCTGGCTGAAGAACGGCGGTTATCTGATTATCCAGAAGACCGAAGCTATGACAGTCATTGATGTAAATTCCGGAAAAGGCAGTGAGAAGAAAGGAAACAGTAAGGAAGACATGGTGTTTGCCATGAACTGTGAAGCGGCTGCAGAAATTGCACGCCAGTTACGGCTGCGGAATCATTCCGGTATCATTGTGGTGGATTTTATCAATATGGAAGAAGAAATGCATAAACAGCAGTTGCTGAGCCGTTTTGACCAGTATCTTAAGGAGGACAAGCTGCCCAGCCGTGTCGTGGATCTGACGCCGTTGGGAATTGTAGAGGTCACCCGTAAAAAATTCAACAAACCTTTAAAAGAAATGCTTGACAATATAGAAATCTGATGGTATTTTAGTAAAGTATGCCGCATAGCGAGGTAGAAGTGTGCTTTCAGGACTTTCTGAATCACCACCGTAGCTAGCGAGTAAACCATTTATGGTTAGTATAGGAGGTGCCATATGTACGCAATCATTGCAACAGGTGGAAAGCAGTACAAAGTTTCCGAAGGAGATATCATCAAGGTTGAAAAGCTTGATGCGGAAGCAGGAGCTACTGTAACATTTGACCAGGTTGTCGCTGTAAGCGATAAGGAGCTTAAGGTTGCCGGTGATGTAGCGAACGCAAGCGTAACTGCAACTGTTATGGAACAGGGCAGATATCGTAAGGTGATCGTTTACAAGTATAAGAGAAAGACCGGTTATCATAAGAAGAACGGTCACAGACAAGCATACACTCAGGTTAAGATTGAAAAGATTAACGCATAGTATGCATAGAAACAGGTTAAGATGACAACAGTAACCATTTTACAATCGAAAGATGGGGAATACAAAGGCTTTGTCTGTGCAGGACATGCAGGCTATGCCAATTCCGGCAGCGATATCGTGTGTGCCGCAATTTCTGTTCTGGTAATTAATACGATTAATTCTCTGGATCAGTTAGCGAAGGCGTCCCTTGATGTCGAAGCGGAAGAGACCGACGGATACATATTCTGTCAGTTTAAGGAGCCTTTAAACGAAGCACAGAAGCTGTTAATGGATTCCTTTGTTCTGGGGATTGAACATGTCGTAGATGGCTACGGCAGTCAGAAAAAATTCTTCAAATCGAAGAAATATTGTGAACTGAAATTTAAGGAGGTGTAGACCATGTTAAAGATGAACCTTCAATTTTTCGCTCATAAGAAGGGTGTTGGTTCTACCAAGAACGGTAGAGATTCCGAATCCAAGAGATTAGGTGCGAAAAGAGCTGACGGACAATTCGTAAAAGCAGGTAATATTTTATACAGACAGCGCGGAACTAAGATTCATCCCGGTATCAACGTTGGACGTGGCGGTGATGATACACTGTTTGCATTAGTTGATGGAGTGCTTAAGTTCGAAAGAAAAGGAAGAGACAAGAAACAGGCTTCCGTTTATCCGGTAGAGAAATAGTACAAAAATGATCAGGCTTCAAACATTTCCGTTTGAAGCCTTTTGCTATTATTCCCCAGACCACAGACCAAAGGAGGCAGGTCATGTTTGCAGATAGAGCCAGAATTATCGTAAGAAGCGGAAAAGGCGGAGACGGTCATGTATCCTTCCGCAGAGAAAAATACGTACCAAGCGGTGGACCGGATGGCGGCGATGGCGGGCATGGCGGCAGCGTGATTTTAGAGGTCGATGACGGCTTAAACACGCTCGCAGATTATCGTCACGTACGGAAATATCATGCAGAAGATGGCGAAAACGGAAACAAGAAAAAGTGCCGCGGAAAAGACGGTGCGGACATCATTTTGAAGATGCCGGAAGGAACCGTTGTAAAAGAAGCAGAAACCGGCAAAGTAATCACCGACCTTTCCGGAGAAAACCGTCGCTTTGTCCTGTTGCAGGGCGGCAAGGGTGGTAACGGCAATCATCATTACGCAACCAGCACCATGCAGGCACCCAAATATGCCCAGCCGGGGCAGCCTGCCAAAGAAATGGAGCTTTTACTGGAGCTTAAGGTAATCGCAGATGTCGGCCTTGTAGGATTCCCGAATGTAGGGAAATCCACCTTCCTTACGAAGGTTTCCAATGCCCGTCCGAAGATTGCCAACTATCATTTCACAACCTTAAACCCGCATCTGGGTGTTGTGGATTTGGAAGATGCCAGAGGATTCGTCATTGCAGACATTCCGGGACTCATTGAAGGAGCTTCCGAGGGTGTTGGACTTGGATTTGAATTCCTGCGTCACATTGAACGGACAAAGGTCATGATCCACATTGTGGATGTGGCATCAACTGAGGGAAGAGATCCGATTGCAGATATTTATGCAATCAATAAAGAATTGGAAAATTACAATCCCGAAATTGCGAAACGGCCGCAGGTCATTGCCGCAAATAAGACGGATATGATTTTTATACAGGAAGGCGAAGAGGATCCTGTAGAACGTCTTCGCAAGGAATTTGAACCGAAGGGAATCAAAGTTTATCCGATCTCTGCCTTAAGCGGAGAGGGTATCCGAGAGCTGCTCTATGAGGTTCGTCATATGCTCGATGGCATCGATGAAAAGCCCATCGTCTTTGAGCAGGAATTCTTCCCGGAATATATGCTGGCCAATGGCGATGAGCCATACAGTGTCACCTATGATGAAGAGGCGGATGAATATGTGGTCGAAGGCCCCCGTATCGAAAAGATGCTTGGTTATACCAATCTGGAATCCGAAAAGGGATTTACCTTCTTCCAGAATTTTCTGAAGTTAAATGGTATTTTGGAACAGTTAGAGGAACTTGGCATTCAGGAGGGAGACACCGTAAGAATGTACGGTCTTTCCTTTGATTATTACAAATAACAGGAGAACCAGATGATGACAAGTAAGCAGCGTGCATATTTAAAAGGGCTGGCAATGAATATTGAGCCGGTATTCCAGATTGGCAAGTCAGGACTTACCCCCGAGGTTACCGGGGCCGTCCGTGAAAGCTTTAACCGGAAAGAGCTTGTGAAGCTCGCCGTTCTCAAGAACTGCATGGAAGATCCCAATGCCATGGCACAGGTTCTTGCAGAAAGAACCGGCTCCCAGGTGGTACAGGTGATCGGGAAAAAGATTGTGCTTTATAAGGAGAACAAAGATCACAAAAAAATCGAATTACCCAGATAAACCGGAGGAAGCCAATGAAATCTGCTGATATTAAAAAGATCCGAAAGAAAATGGAAAAAGTGCTGGATAACGCGCGCTTTGAGCATACGCTTGGTGTTGCCTACACGGCAGCCTGTCTGGCCATGCGTTATGATGTTGACATTACGAAAGCGCAGATAGCTGGTCTTTTACACGACTGTGCCAAATGCCTGACGAACGAAAAACGCATTTCCATCTGTAAGAAGCATAATATCCAGATGAATGAAGCCGAGCTTAAGAATCCGCAGCTTCTTCATGCCAAGGTAGGAAGTTTCCTTGCTATGGAAGAGTTTGATATCCACGATCAGGACATCATCAATGCAATTCTGAATCATACGACCGGAAGACCGGACATGAGTCCGTTAGAGAAAATCATTTATATTGCAGATTACATCGAACCGGGAAGAAAGCAGGAACCGAACTTAACGTCGATCCGGAAGATGGCATTTAAGGATCTGGATCGGGCTCTGCTGATGATTCTGGAAGATACTCTTTCTTATCTGAAAAGTACCGGCAGCGTTGTCGATGCCATGACGCAGAAAACCTATGATTTTTACAGTCAGTGTTCATAAAGGAGGATTCCATGGGAAAGTTAACCGTAGAAGAAATTAAAAAGATGGCAGGTCTTGCGATCGAGGCATTGGAAGATAAAAAGGCAGAAGACATCCGTGTAATCGATATCAGTGAGGTATCCGTCCTTGCTGATTATTTCCTGATTGCAAGCGGTAAAAACCGCAATCAGTTACAGGCGCTTGCCGATGAAGTGGAAGAGAAGCTCGGCCGTGCCGGATATCCGATGAAGCAGTCAGAAGGCTATGACAGCGCCAACTGGATTCTTCTTGATTTTGGCGATATCATCATTCATCTGTTCGATCAGGAAAACCGGCTGTTCTATGAGCTTGAACGAATCTGGCGGGATGGGAAGCAGATTGACCCGAAGTCTCTTCTTTCCGAATAAACAATATTTTTTCATCTAAATCATACTTTGTTATGTAGGGGCGTTGTTTTTTGAAACAACGCCTCTTTTGGGCTTGGTGTATGCTCTTTTCTATGCCTCGTTTCCTGATTTTCCGCCGGCATACATATAAAACGTAATAAGATACAGTCCACAGATTCCGACAATCGCATAAATAATTCTGGAAACCCAGGAAAGATTACCGAAAATAAAAGCCACGAGATCAAAGGAAAAGAAGCCGATCAATCCCCAGTTAATTGCACCGATAATCGCAATGGTTAAAGCGGTACAGTCTAATGCTTTATGATTCATTATTAAAACCCCCCTTTCATTTAATGTATATTTTCTCCGGTTTTTGTATAAATATAATTGACAATAACAGGAATTTGCGATACTATAACGTGTAAATAAATTTCGGTTATTTTTAAACCGATAATTAAGGAGGAAATTATTATGAAAAAATGGATGAGTTTATTACTCGTTGCAGCAATGACCATGTCCCTTCTTGCAGGCTGTGCAGGAAGCAGTACAGGCAGTGCGGACAACACAGACACGGAAAGTGCAGCAGAAACTACTGCCACAGATGAAACAGCAAGTACGGATGAAACAGCAGCCGAAGCATCCGGTGAAACCTTTAAAATCGGTGGTATCGGACCGGTGACCGGCGGAGCTGCCGTATACGGTATTGCAGTTAAGAATGCAACAGAGCTTGCAATTAACGAAATCAATGCTGCCGGTGGAATTAACGGTTATCAGGTAGAGTTCAACTTCCAGGATGATGAGCTTGATAACGAAAAATCCGTAAATGCTTACAATACCTTAAAGGATTGGGGCATGAATATTTTAGTAGGAACCGTTACGAGCGGATGTGCTATTGCGGTTGCTGCTGAAACCCAAAATGACAATATGTTCCAGATCACTCCTTCCGGATCCTCTGTAGATATTGTTAACGGAAATGATAATGTTTTCCAGGTATGCTTTACCGACCCGAACCAGGGTGTTGGTGCAGCGCAGTACATCGGCGAGAACAAGCTTGCTACTAAGGTAGCAGTCATTTATGACAGCTCTGATGTATATTCTTCCGGAATCTATACCAAGTTTGCTGAAGAAGCAGCAAATCAGGATTTCGAAATTGTAGCTGCAGAAGCATTTACTGCTGATAATAAAACTGATTTCTCTGTACAGCTTTCCAAGGCTCAGGAAGCAGATGCTGATCTGGTATTTCTTCCGATTTATTATACAGAAGCGTCCTTAATTCTTGCACAGGCAAACGCAATGGGATACGCTCCAAAGTTCTTCGGTTGTGATGGTCTTGACGGTATCCTTGGCGTTGAAAATTTTGATGCCTCCTTAGCCGAAGGCGTTATGCTGTTAACTCCTTTTGCTGCTGATGCACAGGATGATGCAACCAAGAGCTTTGTATCCGCATATGAAGCTGCTTACGGTGATACACCAAACCAGTTTGCAGCTGATGCTTATGATGCAGTATACATTGTAAAGGCAGCTATTGAAAAAAGTGGTGCAACACCTGCAGACGGTGTTTCCGGAATCTGTGATAAGTTAAAGGGTGTTATGACCGAGATCACTTATGATGGTCTTACCGGTGCCGGAATGAGCTGGGCTGCTGACGGTACTGTAAATAAAGCACCCAAGGCTATGGAAATTAAGAATGGAGAATATTCCTTAATTCAGTAGTTTCACAGGAACCTATTTTCATAAAAATCAGGAATGAATCCAAAGGGGGATGTTGTAATCAGCATCCCTCTTTTTTTATCTCAGGATTGTAAAATCTATAACAAATTACCATTTCACTATTGCAATGCGTTAAAGTAATTTGTTATAATATTATGAATAATTTTTTTAGGTACTTTTATTATACTTTCACATAAGAAAGGACAGGATTTGTTATGAGTTTTATATCCTACTTAATCAATGGAATCAGTTTAGGAAGCGTATATGCGATCATTGCGCTTGGCTATACTATGGTTTATGGTATTGCGAAAATGCTGAACTTTGCACATGGTGATGTCATCATGGTCGGCGCTTACACCATTTTTGCAACCGTCAGTATGGCAGGACTGCCACCGGCACTTGGCATTTTCCTTTCCGTTGTGCTGTGTACCGTGCTTGGTATTACCATTGAGGCCATTGCCTACCGTCCGTTACGTCAGGCATCCTCCTCACTTGTTGTTCTGATCACTGCAATTGGCGTCAGCTATTTCCTGCAGAATATTGCATTACTTATTTTCGGAGCAAATACCAAGGCATTTACCTCGGTTGTCAACGTTCCGGCTCTTTCTCTTGCAGGAGGACAGATTACCATCAGTGGAGAGACGATCGTAACTATTTTGTCCTGTATCGTTATTATGATTGGTTTAAACTTATTTGTGAATAAAACCAAAGCAGGGCAGGCTATGCTTGCTGTTTCCGAGGATAAGGGTGCCGCACAGCTTATGGGTATCAATGTAAACGGAACCATTTCTCTGACCTTTGCGATCGGCTCTGCATTGGCAGCCATTGCAGGTATGCTGCTATGTTCTTCTTATCCGGCATTAACTCCGTACACCGGCTCCATGCCCGGTATTAAAGCCTTCGTTGCTGCTGTATTTGGTGGAATTGGTTCGATTCCAGGTGCGCTGATTGGTGGAATTATTCTTGGAATCATTGAAATTTTAAGTAAAGCATATATTTCCTCCCAGTTATCTGATGCCATTGTGTTCATGGTATTGATTGTCGTTCTTCTGGTGAAGCCTACCGGTATTCTTGGTAAGAAGATTCAGGAAAAGGTTTAAGGAGGAGCAGAATATGAAAATCAAAATGACGAAAAATCTTCGAGAAAATTTAATTACTTACGGAATTGTTATTGTTGCTTTTATCATTGTAGAAAGCATGATAGCAGCCGGTAACATTTCAAGTCTTATGAAAGGACTTCTGGTTCCTCTGTGTGTCTATGTTATTATGGCAGTTTCCTTGAATTTAACCGTTGGTATTCTGGGAGAGTTAAGCCTTGGTCATGCAGGTTTTATGTGTGTTGGTGCCTTTACCGGAGCCTTTTTCTCCAAATGTATGGAGAACGTGATCACCGTAGGGCCGTTACGGTTTTTCTTCGCCATCCTTATCGGAGCCATATCTGCCGGTCTCATCGGCTTTCTGATCGGCATGCCGGTATTAAGGTTAAAGGGCGATTATCTTGCCATTGTAACGCTTGCTTTTGGCGAAATTATTAAGAACATCATCAACGTTTTATATATTGGTAAGGATTCCAATGGACTTCATTTTTCCATGAAGGATGCCGTTTCCCTGAACATGGAACCGGATGGACAGATTATCGTCAACGGTGCGCAGGGTATTACCGGTACACCGAAGGATTCCAATTTTGTAATTGGTTTTGTATTGATTCTGATAACCTTATTTATTGTATTGAATCTGATCCGTTCCAGAGACGGACGTGCGATCATGTCTATTCGTGATAACTTAATCGCAGCCGAATCCGTTGGTATTAACATCACGAAATACAAGCTGATGGCATTTTCCATTTCTGCGGCCTTAGCCGGAATCGGCGGTGTACTTTATGCTCACAACTTAAACAGCCTTATGGCAACTCCGAAGAACTTCGGTTACAACATGTCCATTACGATTCTGGTCTTCGTTGTACTTGGTGGAATCGGTAACATCCGTGGCTCGATCATCGCAGCCGTTGTATTGACTCTGCTTCCAGAGCTTTTGCGTGGACTGAACGATTACCGTATGCTGATTTACTCCATCGTTCTGATTGTCATGATGCTCTTTAACTGGAGTCCGAAGTTCATTACCTTACGCGAGAAGTATTCACCGAAGAATCTTTTCCGCAAGAGCGCAAAGGAGGGAAAGTAAATGCCCACATTATTAGATGTTAAAGATTTAAGTATCTCTTTCGGCGGTCTTCATGCAGTGGATGACTTCAACATTTCCATTAAGAAGGGACAGCTGTACGGTCTGATCGGTCCGAACGGTGCCGGTAAGACAACAGTATTTAACCTGCTCACTGGTGTTTATAAGCCCAATGAAGGTAAGATTTTACTGGATGACGTGGACATCACCGGAAAGAGTACAATTGAGATTAACAAAGAAGGAATTGCCCGTACCTTCCAGAACATTCGTCTGTTCAAGGATTTATCTGTACTGGATAATGTTAAGGTAGGGCTTCATAATCATTATAAATATTCCACCATCGAAGGGATTCTTCGTCTGCCCAGATATTATAAGACTGAAAAGGCGATGAACGAACATGCATTAGAGCTTCTTAAGGTATTTGACCTGGATCAGGAAGCAGATTTTCTGGCATCCAACCTTCCTTATGGTAAACAGCGTAAGCTGGAGATTGCCAGAGCTCTGGCAACCGAACCGAAGCTTTTACTGTTGGATGAGCCTGCAGCCGGTATGAACCCGAATGAAACACAGGAATTAATGGATACGATCCGTTTCGTTCGTGATCATTTTGATATGACGGTATTGCTGATCGAGCATGATATGAAGCTGGTATCCGGAATCTGCGAGGAGCTTACCGTTCTTAACTTTGGTCGTGTGCTTGCACAGGGAGCTACCAGCGATGTTTTGAATAATCCTGAAGTAATTACTGCTTATCTCGGTGAATAGTCTTACCTTAATTTGGAATTAATGAATAAACGGATACTTAGATGAGGAGGATTTTAACATGTCCATGTTGGAAATCAAAGATTTAGAAGTATATTACGGCATGATACAGGCGATTAAAGGTGTTTCCTTTGATGTAAATGAAGGAGAAGTAATTGCATTAATCGGAGCGAACGGTGCAGGAAAAACAACAATTCTCCATACGATTACCGGATTACTCAATGCAAAGAAAGGCTCTGTATGGTTTGAGGGAAAGGATATCACCAGAATACCGGCTCATAAAATTGTTTCTATGGGGATGGCACACGTTCCGGAAGGCAGAAGAGTCTTTGCCAACCTTACGGTTCTGCAGAACCTCAAAATGGGAGCTTATACCCGCAAAGATAAGAATGAGATCGACCAGACACTGGATAATATTTATAAACGTTTTCCACGTCTTAAGGAACGTCAGAACCAGCTTGCCGGAACGTTAAGTGGTGGCGAACAACAGATGCTTGCAATGGGTCGGGCTTTAATGTCTCACCCGAAAATTATTCTTATGGATGAGCCTTCCATGGGTCTTTCACCGATTTTTGTAAATGAAATTTTTGACATTATTAAAAATGTCAGTGCCAGCGGAACCACAGTATTACTTGTAGAACAGAATGCAAAGAAAGCATTGTCCATTGCGGACCGTGCTTATGTTCTTGAGACCGGTAAGATTGTCTTATCCGGTAAAGCCAGCGATCTGTTAAACAATGATTCCATTAAAAAAGCATATCTTGGAGAATAAACGGCTTATGTATGCGGGGCTGATCTATTAATAATTAGATAAGTAGCAGGAGGGTAAACGTGATGGAAAAGAATATTGTAATTACAATTGCCAGACAGTACGGAAGTGGCGGACGTACCATCGCCCAGATGTTGTCAGAACGTATGGGGATTCATTACTATGATAAGGAGCTGTTGAAACTGGCTTCTGAAGACAGTGGCATCAATGAAGATTTGTTCCGGAATGCCGATGAACAGGTTAAAGCAACCCGGCTTTTTAAGATTGCACACAGCGTCTATAAGGGAGAACTGATTCCTCCGGAAAGCGATGATTTCACTTCCATGGAAAATCTGTTTAATTATCAGGCAAAAATTATTAAGAAGCTTGCCGAACAGGATGAATCCTGCATTATCGTTGGTCGTTGTGCCGAATATGTTTTAAAAGATTATGACAATGTCCTAAGTGTTTTCATCCATGCACCGCATGAATATTGTATGGAACAGGCTGCCAAGAAGCAGAGCATGGGTTCCAGGGAATTGGAGCGTTATATACAGAAAATCGACAAGCATCGTGCCGATTATCACAAGTATTATACCGGACTGGACTGGACCGATGCCCGAAATTATGATCTGTGTCTCGACAGCTCCAAGCTTGGCTTCGAACGCTGCGTACAGGAGATTATGTCTTATATTAATGTAAGATTCAGCTAAGCAGCAAACAAGCAGGCAGAAGAGGATTTCATTACAATTTTGTTCATAAATAATAAAAAGCACATCCTTAACCGTAAATTTATTTCGGTATATAGATGTGCTTTTGATGTTATAGAATTTATACATTATTTTTTGTCACACGATGTAATTATGTCTTTCCTTATTTCATAACACGAAAAACACCAAATACCTTGCCCAGGATCTGACAGTCATCTACGATAATCGGATCCATGGTGTCATTCTCCGGTTGGAGACGGATATGTCCATTTTCCTTATAGAAAGTCTTCACAGTAGCAGAATCGTCAATAAGTGCAACAACCGTATCTCCATTATGAGCGGTATTGCAGGCATTTACAAAGATCTGGTCTCCACTGAAAATTCCAACGTTAATCATGGAATCGCCCTTCACCCTCAGGACAAAAGATTCTCCCTGCGGAACCAATTCTGCGGGAACCGGGAAATAACTGTCGATATTCTCTTCTGCAAGAATCGGAGTTCCGGCAGCAACCTGTCCGACAACCGGAAGGCTGACCATCTCGGTACGAACCATCTGAAAATTATCATCACAAATCTCAATGGCACGCGGCTTCGTAGGGTCACGGCGGATATAGCCATTCTTCTCAAGAGTCTCTAAATGAGAATGTACCGAAGAAGTGGAACGGAGCTTCACAGCCTCACAGATCTCACGTACTGCAGGCGGATAACCACGCTTTAATATTTCTTCCTTAATATAATCCAAAATTTCCTGTTGCTTGGCACTGATCTTACCGTATCCCATCAAAAACCTCCTTAATAAACAAACCTTTAGTTAATTTATTTTTAGTATAGCATAGATTCCCACCCAAGGCAAACGTATATTCCGAAAAAATGTTCGATTATTTTCTCTCGAAGTATTGACATGCGAAAATATGTTCGGTATAATCCAGACATAGGTATAGAACAGCTGTTCGTAACAGGTGTTCGATGTATCCAAACAGAAGAGAACAGAAAAGAGGAAATCCAGTATGAACACATCCAATGAAAGAAGAAGTGAGAGAAGAATCCGAATGAATCGCATGAAGAGAAGAAGAGAGCTCCGCAAGCACATTCTGACACTTGCCCTGACCTTCGTGCTTGTCATCACCTGTTCAATGATGTTCTTTACTGTGAAGACGAAGGCCCAGAACCGTGACGAAGCTGTATATTATAAATATTATAAGAGTATTACCGTAAGCAGAGGAGATTCCCTCTGGACATACGCTGAAGAATACGCAGATGAGGATCATTATGACAACTACCAGATCTATATTGATGAAGTTCTTCAGATGAATGGATTATCCGGCGAAGACATTACCACCGGACAGCATCTGGTTATTCCTTATTACAGTGCAGAATTTATAGGGTAGAACAATCATTATGAAATAGTAACAACAGATCATATGTAAATTGTCAACCTATTCATGTAATCCGGGATTATAATGTTCTCTTAATTGTACTGCTTTAGCGGCACTACGTTTTCTATAATCATCCTGCGCTGCATAATGCTTCCGCGTAGTATTAACGTCCTTATGCCCAAGGACATCGGCAACAAGGTAAATATCTCCGGTTTCCTGATAAAGAGCTGTACCATATGTACTGCGCAGCTTATGAGGGGTAATATGTTTTAGGGTGGTTACCCGTGAGGCATATTTCTTTACCAGATTTTCAACTGCCCGGACAGTAATCCGGCGATTCTGTAAGGATAAAAACAACGCTTCTTCATGTCCCTCACTAGGAATAATATGGTGACGCTGTTCCAGATAGTCCAGCAAAGCATCCTGTACTTCATCACCAAAATAGATAATTGTTTCATAACCGCCTTTTCTACGTATTTTAAGCCCATTATTATTGAAGTCCACATCATTTAAGTCAAGGCCGACACATTCCGATACACGAATTCCGGTTCCCAAAAGAAGCGTCAGTAATGCCACATCACGAATCCGTGTTTTCTGATGATAAATTAATTCCCGTTTTGTAAGCTTATCGCCATCCTCGACCTGATCCAGTAAAATTGCAACTTCATCTGCGTCCAGGCGAATGATTTCCTTTTCATGGAGCTTTGGAAGCGGAACCAGCGCTGCCGGGTTGGTTTTGATCTGTTCCAATGTAAAGAAATAATTGTAGAAGCTCTTTAAGGCAGATAATTTCCGTTTTTTCCCTCGTTCATCATTGGTAATTTCTTTTCCGTTTTTACTGTAAAGAGAAAGATATTCCATATACTCCTCGATATCTTCCTTGGTAATATTGTCAAGAAAAGCCAATGGGAAATCTGTAATTGCCATTTTTTTACAATAGGAATTATTCTCATGCATAAACTCAAAGAATACTCTTAAATCATAAGCATAGGCAAGACGTGTCCGGGAAGAAGTATAATCCTGAATTCCTCGGAAAAATTGTTTGCAGAAAGGTGGGAGAGTTGTAAGAACCTCCCGCATTTTCAGAGTATTTATGTTATTTTGTTCGTCATGATAGTTTTTGTTCTTTTCCATAAGGCACCATTCCTGATCATTCATCTATAAGATAGTCATCAAATCCATTTAAAATAGCCGTAAACATACGATCCTTCACTCCAGGGTTTTCACGGTTGAGACTGCGTAAAAGATTCTTGATATATTCCCGACGGGTGTAACCGTCTGCCGGACAGGGACTTTTAACAATCGGAATCTGATTCTTATTGACATAGCCAATAACATCTGCTTCATTCATATAAATTAAAGGACGGATGACGGTCAGATTCATCCGGTCCAAATGAGTTACGGGTGAAAAGGTATGAAATCTTCCTTCATAAATCAAGGACATCAGCATCGTTTCCACAACATCATCCTTATGATGAGCATATGCCACTTTGTTACAGCTGAGATCTTTAATCGCTTGGTTTAATGCACCTTTCCGCATCTTGGCACAAAGAGAACAGGGATTGGATTCTTTTCTTTTTTCAAAGACGATGGAGGCAATCTCCGTCGAAACAACCGTGTAAGGTATATCCATACGTTCACACATTTCTTTGATTTTACTCAGATCCAGATTATCAAACCCAAGGTCTACCGTAACCGCATGAAGTTTAAATGGATGCGGATAAAACCGCATCAGCGCATATAGCCCGTTTAATAATGTAAGACTGTCTTTGCCGCCAGAAATACCAACAGCGATTGTATCGCCATCTTCAATCATATGATAATCATCCACAGCTTTGCGGATCGGACTTAAAATTTGCTGTAATGTCATAAGTAATTCCTTTGTTTGTAACTATTCTGATCGTTGCACATGTTCAATATTAATTCTACCATAAAATAGATATAAACCATAGTATATTTATGTTAAAAATGTTATACTAAAATTATTGGTAAATAATAGTCAGGCAGGAGAGATATTACATATGAAAATTAAATTTAACAGAAAGATGATTACGACTGGAATTATAGCATTTCTTGTAATTGCAACTTCCATCTGTTTTTATTATCTGATATTCCGTAGTGAAGCTTTTTCAGCAAAAATTAGTGCTTTTTTTTCCATTTTAAGCCCAGTTATTTATGGAATTATCATTGCGTACCTGTTAACCCCCATTGTAAATTATATTGAGCGCAGATTTCTGACTCCATTATTTTTGAAAAAAGCACCCGAGATCAATGTCAAAAAGAAAAAATATATGCGCGTAATTTCAGTTATTATTTCACTGTTTCTGATTGTTTTACTCCTTTATGCTTTTATCAGTATCATTGTCCCGGAAGTAAGCCGCAGCATTATTGCCATTTCCTACCAGTTTCCATATTATATACGGAACCTGACCCAGTTCTCCAATAAGCTGTTGCAGGATAATCCGACTCTTAATAATTTATTTATTCAGTTTGTAGATGATTACTCCGGTGAATTTTCTAATTTTTTAAACAAAACCATTATTCCTCAGATGCAGGAAATTTTGAAACATATTTCTCTAAGTCTGCTCAGCTTTTTAAAGACTTTATGGAATGTGGTTATCGGCGCAATTATATCCGTTTATGTACTTTTTAATAAAGAACTATTTGCCGGACAGGCCAAAAAAATTGCATATGCCTTGTTAAATACTGATCATGCCAATATTTTTATTAAAGATATCCGCTTTACCAGCCAGACCTTTATAGGATTCCTGAGCGGTAAAATCATTGACTCTACAATTATTGGAATTTTATGCTTTATTGGTTTATCTATTTTAAAAATGCCCTATGCAATTCTGGTGAGTGTGATTGTCGGTGTCACCAATGTGATTCCCTTTTTCGGTCCTTACCTTGGTGCGATTCCCAGTGCTTTACTTATTTTACTGGTAAATCCGCTAAAGTGCCTGTATTTCATTATCTTTATAATCATACTTCAGCAGCTCGATGGTAATGTAATAGGTCCTAAGATTTTAGGACAATCCACGGGCTTGTCCGGATTTTGGGTTATTTTCTCCATAACCATTTTCGGAGGCTTATGGGGTGTGGCCGGTATGATTGTGGGCGTTCCTCTCTGGGCCGTTATTTATGCTCTTGTAAAGCGATCCATTGGACGAAAATTAAAGAATAAAGGTCTCCCTACCGAAACCCAGAAATACTTAAATGTAGAAAAAATAAAAGGCAAAGAATTTATTATGCTGGATCCTGATACCACAAAAAAATCCAAAAAGAAACTCAAACAACTGAATAATGATTTGGATGTCCATAAGCCAACAAATGAAATCGTCGAGGAAATCGAACAGGAATCCTGGTTGGAGAGCACCAGCATGAAATCTGAAATACACGAGAATACAGAAGAGGTAAAAGAAGAGGAGCCGAACAAATGAGATTTGTAATCCAACGAGTAAGTCAGGCAGAAGTAGTAGTAGAAGAACAAATCGCAGGAAAGATTAATCAGGGACTTATGGTACTGGTTTCGATCTGTAATAATGACACGAGAGAAATTGCTGATAAGTTGGTCAATAAGCTTATTCATTTAAGAATATTTGAGGACGAAAACGGCAAAGCCAATTTAAGCGTTCAGGATATTCGAGGTAATTTGTTAATTATTTCACAATTCACACTGTATGCAGATTGCCGTAAAGGAAACCGGCCAAGTTATACCAATGCCGGGAATCCAGATCTGGCAAATGAATTATATGAATACATCATTGCACAATGTCAAAAGGAATTTCCCAACGTCCAACATGGGATTTTCGGTGCACATATGAAGGTTTCTTTATTAAATGATGGACCCTTTACGATAATTTTTGATTCTGAACAAATGTGTTAACTGATTGATTCATTATTTATAATTTATTATTTTTTTGTCTATAGTTTATTTTTGAGGTTTCTATGAAATTACTGATAACAGTTATTGTCGTGTTTTTAATCATTGTGTATGGATATACCTACATCCGCTATAAGCAAAAACGCAGACAATCAATAGATCATGTGCAAGAGTTCCATGAAAAGTATAAAAATAAAAAGCCAAATATAAATAAAGCTGTTTCAAATCATCAGTTATCTCCAAACACAAATATAAATGCAGATATAGATACCGATCTATATCTGCCAATTGACTTTATGGATAAGGATGAATTTGTATCAGATATCCAGTCTGAGATCCATGAACAGGCAGGAAAGTATAATGTTCAGACCGTTCCAAAGAAGAAATTACAGTTCTGAGGGAATTGGAATTTATTGGTTGACATAAAAATATTACGTAAACCGCACGAACTATTCGTTAAAATTCCTGTTTTTCGAAAGTCGCAAGAACTTTCTGCGAATGTTCGAAGCGACCGAGAGCGAGCCGAAATATAAAAACCCAACCACCAAAAGGATTCGTCCTTTCCCCTAAGCAGCCCTAATGGAATGGCTGCTCCACACCGTCAAGGTGTGGGGAATAAAAAGGACAATCCCTCTGGGGGTTTTTAGATGAGAGGGAGCGGAGAGTTTCTGTGAAAGCGGAATTCACTTCCGCTTGGAACGCTTAGAAACTTTTTGAAAAATATCAAGTTTAACGGAGCGGAACAAGGTCGGAAGACGCCAGTTGGACGACCGCAAAAGCTCGGAAATAGTTGGCGAACGGAAAAGGAGAAAGAGCAGGTTGTGAGTTGAGTGATGGCGGTCATTTCCCTGCTAGATGCCGAACGAAACGAACTTCCGGATGTGCAAAAACAGCTCCGCAGGACCCTCGGAGAGCGAACGACTTCTTTAGAAGTCTAGTGAGTAGACTTTGCAAGTCAGCACAAAAAAATTTTTAACATATAAGGTTCGTGAAGATTTTTTCACGAATCTTATTTTTTGTGTTGGCGAAGCAAATGTCTACACACTACAAGGAGGAGTTCGCAATGGGATATTGTATTATGAGGAATGAAAAGATAAAAACGATGAGCCACTGCTTAGGCATCGAGAACGAGCATAACAGGGCGGCATCGGAAAAGGATCTTTACAAGGATAGATTCTCTCCGATGATCGACTGGGAGAAAACAGATAGCAACATCTACCTGGTAAAGAAGAACAACTGGAAGAGGATCATCGACAACGAGTTGAGGAAGAACGGAATCAAGAAACGAAAGGATGCCATTTTAATGATCGACAGTATCTACACTGCCAGTCCAGAAGTAATGAAGCAATGGAACAGCGAAACCATGCTAAATTATTTTAAGGATTGCTTAGAGTTTCACAAGCGTCACTATGGACTCGTCATAAATGCGGTCATTCATCTGGACGAAACCACACCGCATTTGCACATAGATGACATTCCTCTCATCCAGAAAGAGGATGGGAGTTGGAAACTTTCGGCTAAGGAAATTATCGGGAATAGATCTAAGATGAGCCGAATGCAATCCGACTTCTACAAAGAGGTCGGGAAGAGATACGGTCTGGAGCGTGGAGAAGAAAAGAGTCTGAAAGTTCACAAAGAGGTTTCGCACAAATTAGCAGAGGACAACAAGAAGTTGAAAGCTGAAAACTCTGGATTGGAAGAGAAAAACAATCAGCTTAATGCAGAACTTTCTTCAAAGGAAGAATTCGGGAAGTTCTTAGATAGTGAGAACCAGAACAAAGATAATCTCTTGAAAAGTAAGGAGATTGAGATTCAGAAGAGTAAGGAACTTAACGAAGATCTTGAGATCCTCAAAAAGGAAGAAAGGGAGCTAAAACAAAGGATTTCTGAATTGAAATTGCAGGAAGAGTCATTCGAACAGGAGCGGAACAACAAGAATGACGATCTGCAGCAAGCGGTTAAGGAGTTTTCGACTGAATTGGAAATCTATAAAGATAGAAGAATTCCCAAGTATAAGAAAAATCTGCATGGAATGTATTTAGTCCCAGAGGAGGACATCCTCTTTTATGAGAATCTAGGTTCTCATGTAAGAAGTTACGAGAGATTGAAAAATGAAGCAGAACAAAATTATGTACCTCTTAAAAGGAAAAGCGAGCGTCTGGAAAGAGAAGTCGGAAGGCTTCAAAGTCAGTTAAACAGCGAGAAAGCAGAACGAGAACGAGAAAAACAGCAGACTTTCGAGGATGTCGGAAAAGGACTGGATTTGCAACCCAATGAGGTGCGTAGAGCGTTCGAAAGAGGAAGATACGACAGATTATCCGAAGAAAATCCATGGAGAAATATTGACCTAACCCTACCTAGTAATGGAAAAGTATCGGAGAAGCAGAAGATCTGGATCGAAAAGATGCTTGAAAATCAGCTTTCAGACGGAAAAGTTGAGCATAACTGGATGGTGGCCGCTTCGAGGGAAGTCGGGAAAGAGAACTTCATCCAAAAGATGAAGCAGGAGATCGTAAAAAGCATAGAGAAAGATTCCTGCGGAGAAATAGATAAAGCATATCGGAAACATACTTCTAAGATTGCAAGTAGATTCTATGGGAACGGGAATGTATTTTCTACGCTCTGGAATCTCCAACAGCGTGTTGAACAGGAAGCTGATTACGGTAGGTAGGTTTTTTCTCTTACCAGGGCCGTCCGAGCCATTTTTTTCAAGTTCTGGAACATTTTCTTCCGCTCGGACAGGTTCGTCCGTTCGTCAAATTTAACAAACTTTCATCGTGGGGAGCTAGCAGCGCGTCTGTCTCCCCACCATTCTTTTGTTCATTTCAAACAAAAGAAACCCTAATAAGAAGAAATAACTATACAAAGTGCACAAAAGCAGAAGAGAAAAGGGCGGCAGAAGTGCACAAAGTGGAGATTTTGAGAACCTTTTCATACACTATTTAAACTTTAATTTTAACATATAAAGAATATCTAAACAATTACTTTATATGAATTGATCCTAAACAGTAGGAAAAGGAGAACAAGATGAAAAAATACAAGATGATTTCAGTGAATGAAGAAGTTTATTCCAAAATAAGGAAAGTTCAAGACTGCAGTTTACGGTGTCCAGCGGTCTCCATTCCGTTTTAGAACGGCCGTTTTCCGAAGCCAACGGCCGCCCATTTTTAGTTAAAAGATCACCGCTTATCGTGTGTTGATCTTGATAGTGTAGTGCTTTGTAGCTCTCTTCATGATGGAATTAGCAGATACCTCATCGTTGAGAATCATTGCTTTCCAGTTATCCGGATCACGCTGTGAGCATACGATAGTACTTTTTCTCTGTTCGTTCCTCTTTTCGAGCAGCTCGAACAGGATTTTTATTTCTCGTTCATCAGTGATCGTGTGGAGCAGAAAATCATCTAGAATGATCAGTTCCCATTTGAGATACTTCTTCATCTTGCGAGCATATTTATCGTAGTCCTGTTCTTTAAGGGCTACCATGCTTTCCAGAAACTCTTCGCTGTGGAAGTAACCGACGTTATACTGGTTGCAGGCCTTTATGCCGATAGCTTTGGCAAAGTAAGACTTCCCGGCATCTGATTCTCCTAGAATGCAGAGATTATAACCTCTTTCGATAAAGTCAAGGGAAGAAAGTACCTCGGTTATACCTGCAGGCAGATACTCACGCTTGTCAGAGTCCACACAATCCGTCAGCTCCTCCGGAGACCCTTTCAGATGAGCTGCTGTCAGTCGATTCTTCAGTGTCGTACTAACCTTTTCCTGAAACTGTGGACCAATCAGTTCAGCAATAAGCGTTAGATGGTCCATCTCTAAAAAGCCGGGTCTGTGATACAGATCATCTAGGGTGGCTGCCATTGTTGAAAGTTTAAGTTCATTCAGTTCATCAACAAGCTCGTTCATGAGAGCGATTCCTGTAAGCATCAGTCATCCACCTCCTCGCGCATCTGATCGGCAAGGGCTTTGCTGCGAGATAAAAGAGTGTCTATACTGGAAGCTTCCGGCGGCATTACATACCCGCCGCGTACCCGTTCTTTCTTTGTCGATGTGGAATGATGGTATCCCGCCTCTCCGAGATCGTCTGCTACAACAGATATCGTATTCTTGATGAAGGTGTATTTCTGCTTATTCAGAGCAATCGCCTGCTTACAGCACTCTTCAAGGGCCTTATTACTGTACTTCTTTGTAAAGTTCAGAATACCCAGGCACATACGATAGGTCTGGACTTCATATGGTCTGGATTTGAGAATCGTACGAATAACAGTCTCTGTATTTTTGCCAACGAGCTGGGCTTTCTGGATAAAGTAAGGAGCATTCCACTGGGTAAATCCTTTATAGTTGTCCGGCAGGTGCTCCGGATTCGTTGACCACTGGCCTTTACGGGTTGCCCTTGGCCATTCGCAAAGGAACTCTCCAGCAAGAGAATAAATACGAACAACGGTTGAAGAAGCCTTAATAGATACTTTCTTGTGCAGAAACGCTTTATCTACGCTATAATAAGCATTGTCAAAGCGTACGTGGAAGTCGCTTGATACCTTGGCCGTTTTTCTCTCCATGTACTCATAATGCATGGAGGGGAGCGGCATCAATTCAAGTTTTTCTTCTTCCCAATAGTAGTATCTATTGTGTTCTTTCTTCTTGAATGGCTCTTTATTCAGAGCCTCCAGTTCCTTCCAGAGATCCTTGTTAAACTGTTCCAGTGAGAAATACTGGCGTTCTTCAAGTTTGTGGAAGAAGCCCTTCTCAAGAATGCCTACTGCGTTTTCTACAGAACTTTTGAACTTCGGCTTACGAACCTTCGCTGGAAGAATAACAGTGCCATAGTGGTCAGCCCAATCAGCATAATCCTTGTTTAGTTCAGGTTCAATCCAGTCTTGATTAACGATAACAGCCTGTTTACAGTTATCACAGACTACTAATGCAGGAACTCCACCAAAGTAATCCACTGCATGATTGTTGACATCAATCCACTGCGGCTCCTTCGTTGAGAGCATTCCTTCTGCATAGATATACTGTGAATAAGGCAAGATAGCTACAAAAACGACAATGGTCATAATCTCACCGGTAAGAGGATCTGTCATGGAGAACGTCTGTCCAGCAAAGTCAACTTCCATCTTTTGCGCGACAACAGCATCAAAGTGGGCGGTCTCATAATTCTCTTCGCACCACTTGTTGTAGAGCTCACAATACTGGCTGTATTGATAGAAACGAGCACCTTCTTCTTCACACTTTTTCTTATAGCGGTTCCAAAGAAACATGAGTGTCATGTTTTTAAGAGTAGCCATAAGCTTGGCAGCCTCTTCATAATCAGGTAGTTCGATGTTCTCATTTCGACCTCCTGATCCAGGTACGGATCCATACACCTTCAGGGCAATACCATAGTTAGTGATACCTGCTGGTAATGGATAGCTTAGATCTTCGCACTTCTTGAATGCTCTCAAGAAGTCATTAACACCAGACTTGCTGAAACCAGTCTGACGAGCTATTTCGCTACCGGACATTGATAGCGCGTAGTGTTTGATAATGATGTCCTTGTAATCCAACTGCATACATTATCCTCCTTAAAATGATGTATTCACCATCCCTGAGATAGCTACTATCATTATAAGGACTGGATTACACAGGCAGATAGCAAATCGGCTGTTCAAAAACGGAATGTGGCCGTTTTGCTCCGCAAATCCGGCCGTTTAGCTTCGCAATATGCATCAAGACGAAATGAACAATCAAGACATAGTGAAGTATTCAATGGGAAGTATTATTTTACTAGGTCTGGAAGCATTGCGAGGAGGACAAAGAAATGAAAAAAACTGGTGAGTACAAAATTGAAGTTTATGTTGTAACTACATGGTCAAGTGAATCTGGAGAAAAATCGGAAAAGCAAAAAGGGGTGTGTACTACGACAACCCCCAATGGAAAAGGGTATGGACAATGAGGACAATGGACAATGTAGCCCTTAAGCCCTTGAAAATACTGGGTTTCATGTTGTCCGATAATTGTCCGTAAAAAAAGCACCTTTTTTAAAAGGTGGACTTTAAAGGAGAATTTTATGAAAAAGATTGATGATGAAACAAAGGATAAAATTATCCAAATGAAGAAATTCGGATATAGTCATAAGGATATTTCAGAAGAGGTTGGAATCTCAACGAAAACAATCCAGAGGATTGTAAAGGATATTCCAAAAGCAGAATTTAATGAAATAGACACACAGGGATATATCACAAAGACTGAAAAGAAGTTCCTCGACAGAATCAAAGGAGAGAAGGAACTTTTCGAGGATGAGGAAGAGGGTTGGGTATATCACATGACTGCAGAGAGACTCAACCAACAGACCTCTGGTCTGTGGTGGAAATGGATAGCCTACCCAGAGTCTGTAGAGTTTGAAGAAATGGAAAGGAAATTCAATAACTTAGGCTTGGAAACCGCAATAAGCCCTATGCATAACAGGGACACTTGGGGGCATGACTCTCCAGAGATTACAGACGAAAACGGAAAAATCCTTTTCAAAAAGGGAGAAAAATACAGATGTGGGGATCGAAAGAAAAAACACTGGCATGGGATCTCGAAGTTTGAAAAACAAGTTAGCTACAAAGAAGCCAATAGAATTATCAGAGAAATTACAAAAGGGCCTTATATTCAAAAATGTATGAGCTTAACAGGATCATACGAATACTTCGTACATAAAAATAATCCAGAGAAATTTCAGTATGATAAGGATGAAATTACAATTATCAACAATTTCACATTAGAACCTACAAAAAAGGAACGGAAACTTATGACGAATGAAATCGGTAAAGTAATTTCAGAAAATAAAATCGAGAATTTCATAGACTTGGTGAGACTCTATACAGATCAGATTGAATATATCAATGTTATATCTTCAAATAGTTATTACTTCGGATCTCTATGTCAGTCTGTATGGCATGAGAATCACCCAGACAAAATAACAAAAAACATGCTTGTAAATGAAGACGGTGAAGCCGTTGGAGTCTGCAAAGCTACTAGTACATCGTAAATTAAATAACTGTCATATATCTTTTTGAGATAATCTGTGG
>CAVERH010000007.1:0-82271 GCA_963618065.1 bacterium
ACCTGATAGAGGTGGCGATACTTTTTGGGGGAGGCGAGTTATTTACCTGATACATTTTATCAGCATTTGTAGGCTTTTTTACATCCATATTCTCAGCGATTGAAGCAAAATTTTTTACATAAATGATATCCGGTTTTCCAAGTCCTCGACGAACCTTTTCAACCAAGCCAATGCCCTTAACAGAATCAAGCTCTGCCAATACTTTAACAGCTTTTTCTTTTGCGCATCCCAAATCCTCCATAATGCTATCTATGGTATATATGATATAGGCACGATTTTCTTCATCAAACCATTCATTTTTTATAGACAGCGACATACGATCAAGCATAAGTCCATACAACAATTTAGCATCACTGGACAACTTCTTAAATCTTTCATCTTTAATAAGCAGGCGTGGAACACGATAGAATGAGAACTGTTCTGCTTCTATTCCGTAATAATAATCTAGCTGCAAGATTTCTCCCATTCCCGTTTCCTCCTTCCTATTGTGTATTCTTCCAGTTATCTAATAGTTTAAAAATAATATTTTCTATTTCTTCCGTGCTGTATGTTTCTGGGAAATAACTGTTAATGCGGTCATTTTTTATAATGACTTTGCGCTCTACCGGCTTATCTCTTTTAAGAAGCATACGAACCATTGGAAAAGTTAATTCTCCCTTTTTATCACTTTCTTTTAGCAAGGCACTTTGTTGTTTTGTAATTACAGCATTGCTATCCTGTATTGCAACCAAAACCCATTGCTGTGCATCCTCCGATAAAAACGATATATCTACCGCCTGCATAATGCCAATCTTGCCCGCATCCACCATATCAAGTAATGGCTCAGATAATCGTGAAATCCATATATACCTCTGGACTGTCTTTGCACTTTCTCCAGAAGCTTCTCCAAGCTCTTCAAGGGTAAGTCCACCTGTCTTACTTCCCTGATGCTTCATGGCATCATATTTCATGCGATATGCTTTTGCTTTCTCACTTGGAAGAATATCTTCTCTTTGAATATTGCTATCTACCATAATAATCGTGGCTTCATCATCCGTATAATCACGGATAAACATCGGCATTGTCTTAAGCCCTACAGTTTCACACGCATGTCTCCTACGATGTCCTGCTATAATTTCGTAACCGCCCTCTATTCTCGGTCTGGCAATACCTGGCATCAACACACCATGTTCTCTGACACTCTCCACAGTTTCCTGCATTTTCTCATCGTCTAGTACCTTAAATGGGTGTCCTTTGAATTCATGAAGTTCTGATAATGCAATTTCCTGTACCTGTTCTATTCCTGCCGATAACTGATCAGCTCCAAACAAATCATCAAAACTATTAAGCTTTACTTTAGCAGCACTTCCCAACTTATTCATCTGCAAGTACCTCCTCTGTCAATGACTGATAGGCACATGCAACCTTTCCATTCGGATCATGCTCATAAATGCTGACACCTTCGGCTGAAATCTCAGCAGCTCTTACTGACATTGGAATACTATTATTAAATATTCTAACTCTGCTTCCGTAATTCGCTACAACCAAAGCACTAATATCTTTCGCATAATTGGTTCTATTATCTACCATAGTAAGCAAGATCCCTTCAATCTCCAGTTTTGGATTGATTTGTCTTTTTACTTTACCTATGGTTTTGATAAGCTGTTCCAGACCTTTTACCGGAAGATATGCAACTTGCACCGGAATAAGAATACTGTCAGCACTTGCAAAAGCATTTATAGTAATCATTCCAAGAGAAGGCATACAATCTATCAAAATATAATCATATCTATCCTTTTGCTGATCTATGTAGGAACGAAGTACAAGCTCTCTGCTCATAACATTTACCAACGATACCTCCAGTCCAGACAATTCTATATTGCCCGGCATAAGATCTATGCCTTCATCGTGCTTTAAAATACCATAATCTGGCTCCATATCAACTTCATTGATGATATTTGCCATAACCGTGGCAAGTGTTACATCCAGCTTATCAGGTTCTTGGAAGCCTAAACTTGCTGTTAGACTTCCCTGGGCATCCGCATCTATCAGCAGAACTCTTTTCCCCTGCTTAGCCAGTCCAATTCCCAAATTACTTGTTGTGGTGGTCTTTCCCACCCCGCCTTTTTGGTTTCCGACTACTATAACCTTACACATGATAAAATTCCTCCAAATTCTACTATTTTTCCTTAATGTTGCTCTTTTTTACTTCTATATATGCTCTGTAATATTTATCTGTCCCCTTGTTAGGATAGAGGTCTGACATTTCCAAGACCTCTATCTTTGGGTGTCTTTTTATGATTTTCTGAAACCACGTGATATCATTCTTTGTTCCCATCAATCGAATTTTTAACATCAATCATTTCCTCCAAACATCGCATACAAATTTTTATTGTATGTGGCATACTCCGGATATCGAATCTGTATTGCCTGCCAGAAATAGGGTGCATAACAACAGCAGAATATATCTTCTACTGAATATCTCCTACACTCATCAATCTGCTCCTCTGTATCCTGTTCGTCATCTACACTCGGTGTACCATTGCAATACAAATTAAATGCCATTCTTACAACCTTCAAACTGCCACTGGTCTGCCATCCTTCATGCAGGCATTCTGGTTTTACACACCCACTCTTAAAGTCATAAATGTTATTCACATTTTTTCTCGTATCTGCGTTGATTCCAAGGCAATAACAAAGTGCCTTGTGGTATACATCTGCATACCTTATTTTCTGAATTTCTTCATAGTAGAATTTTTCATGTGCTTCACTGATAAAACTAATTGTTTGATCTTTCTTGCTCTCTGCTCCTAACGCTGTACTTGTCATAATGAATGACCTCCTTTATAATAGAATGATCAAGTAATAACAAAAGGACACCTCTTATCTCAAGAAATGTCCTTTATCTGCAAATCTGCTACATTATTCAATTACCAATAGTTGTGTGTAGAACCATCAGCCTAGCAAATACGCCATTTCCTTGATATGGTTCTATTCTAGCAATGGCAGGTGCCATACACGCCCCCATATTCATGGAATCCTTGATTCCCATATCCACGATCTTCCCAATGGTGATCGCCGTTACCCTCGCATAATCCATCTCACTTTTCTGTCCGCTTAAGATAAACGCACCACTCCCTGTCACCGTTGTCGTTGCGGACATCGGACGCTGGTTCCCGTAGTCGAGCGGGAAACGGAATTCCTTCTCCGCACTGGCATAATGACTGGAGGTGACACAGGCCGCATTCTCCGTCATTCCCCCCGCAATCATCATAGCCGCCATGGCGATGGTCAGTCCGCTCGTGGAACACGCTCCGTAAAGCCCCACAAACGGAATATCAAAATTCATATTTCCAAAGCTGCTTGCAATCGACTGTCCGAGCAGATCGCCTGCAAACAACAGATTGATGTTCTCCTTTTTTAACCCCGACTTTTCAATCGCCAGGGAAAGTGCTTCTCTCTGCAGGGCACTCTCTGCCCCCTCCCAGGTATCCGCACCGAATTTATCATCCTCCGAAACCAGATCAAACAATTCTCCAAGCGGCCCCTGTCCTTCCTTTTTACTCACCACGGAAGCACACGACCGGATATAAACAGGCACCGGAATCTTGATCGTTCCCTTTCCCTGTTCAAAAATGGCACCTACTGTTTCCTGCATAAAAAATCCCTCCTGCCTGTCAAAATAAAAGCAATACATTCTCTCTTACCTTTATTTTGACAAATCAGAAGGGTTTTATACATTTGCAGCTATTCAAAGTCATGCAAAATTGCTTTCTGCGAATGCCTGCATTCATTGAAAAAATTTCTTCCTGCTTATACCCCATGTTCCATCAGGAACTGCTTCCAGAGTTCATTGTATTTGCCAAGAAGATGGATCTGATCGTGTGTATATTCCGCGCTCAGATCTCCATTTTCATCGCAGACCGCTTCATTCATATCAATGTAAAAGAACGTTTCGTTATCGGCAAGCGTTGCAATCGCATTGTTTCTTGCATTGATGTTGCTGTTATTAAAGATGGCATCCGAACTGCTTTTCTGTCCGGATACTCTCATATTGGCTTCAATGATGATCTTGGCATCCGGTGCCAGTTCATGAAGGGTATCCACAACCTCCGTGTACTTTTCCATGAAATCCTCAGTCGTTCCTCGCCCTAGCTCATTAATACCCATCATAATGTAAATCTTGCCATAGTGCTTTGCAGCCAATGCTTCCTCCACGGTACCTTTTCCTTTGAAGTTCTCATCCATTACCTTATAAATGGTAAGGGAAGTCTCACACAGAAAGTCCGCATGCTCGGAAAGATCCGTATAATCGTATAAACCTACCGTTCTCGAATCCCCGATAAACAGTGCATCGTCAAAGTAGCTTTCGTCCACCTGTTTGAAATCATAAGTTGCTGCACGCTGCACGCCTGCATCTCCATAAATATCTGCGGAAATATGATTGATATATTCGTCGTAGGTGCTCTCCCGCAGCGGCTTAAGGCGCTCCAGTGGAGCTTTCAGGTCATTACCGGAAACGGTCTGCTCTCCTTCTTTCTGTAAAGAGTTACCGGACACATCGGCAGTGCCCTGCTGTTCCAGAGAATTTCCGGAAACATCGCTCCCTTGTCCTTCCTGATCCTGCTGTGATCCGGTCTCCGGTTCCGCATTCTGTGACTCTCCCTTTGAGCTGTCCGCATCTTCCGGTTCCTGTGTCTCTTCCTGCGCCCCCTCTTTCAGCTCATCAATCTTCTGTTTTCTTGCGTGGATCTCTGCTTTCTTTGCTTCATCAAAGAGATCCCATGGATAAATTTCATCATTGATTCCAGTAAACACCATGGCTAACAGTGGCTGCTTTAAGGGATCATATTCCTGTGTTGCATAAATATTATGAAATCCACACAATGCCGCAATCGTCAGCAGCACTGTTCCCAACAGGATTCCTGCAAGGAGCGGACAGTTTTTCAAAAAATTTTTCATCGTCATACGACCTTTCTCAGAAAGTATTAGAAGTTCAGGTACATAAACGGATTTCCTGCCGTACTCGAAACAAAATAAATACTGAGCCAGAACAGAACAAACAGCAGCAGAATCACAACCGGATTCTTTTTATGCTTTTCATAAAACTCTGACACTCCCGGTATACAAAGCAATATGCCTGCTGCAAAAAGAACCCCATAGTTTTGCAGATACTTCACAATATCCTGTGCATTCACTGCAACGCCGCCGTTTCCAAAAAACGGGAACAATCTGCTAAAGTAGATACCAAGCTGCTTAAGATCGGTAACGGCAAATACCACCCAGCTTAACGGAATGAAGATCACAAGATAGATATGTCCCAGCACCGGGAGCTTTTGTAACTGTTTTCCATACCAAAGCTTTTCCATAATAATGAGCAGGCCAAGGATCACTCCCCAAAGCAGGAAGTTCACGCCTTCGCCATGCCATAGCCCGGTAAGAAGCCAGACAACCACAAGGTTAAAAATCATCTTACCTTTGCCGCAGCGGCTTCCTCCCATCGGGAAATACACATAATCACGGAACCATCTTCCGAGCGTCATATGCCATCTGCGGTAAAACTCCGAGATGGTTTTGGATGCATAAGGATGATGAAAGTTCTCAATAAAATCAAAACCAAGCATCACCATTAACCCGGATGCCATCAGGGAATATCCCCAGAAATCAAAATAAAGCTGCAGGGAATATCCCGCTGCACCAAGCCAGGCAAGTGGTGTGGAAATGCTCTGATAACCGATCATCTGCAAATCCTTCCAGAGAATCGCAAGGCGGTCTGCAAGCAGCACCTTCATGGAAAGACCAATCACAAAATACTGTAATCCGTCCTCAAATCCTTCCAGGAAATAATACCGGGAGGCATAGGTCTGCCCTTCCTCATAACGCATGATCGGTCCCTGTGCGATCTGCGGAAACACCATGAAATACAGAGCTGCATCCATAAACTTCGGGCTTTCCGTAATCTCTCCCCGATACAGATCCGCCTGATAGGAAATCATCTTAAAGATGTAAAAGCTGATGCCAAGCGGCAGTAACGCTCCTGACACAAATACTCCCAGCGCCTTAAACACGATGAGAACCGCCACATCCAAACAGACGATGCCGGTCAGATACCGCTTTCTGGCAATCTTATGCCATTGACGAATCTCATATCCGCACCGCTGGTTCCACATCTGCTTTCCAATAAAGTAATTCAGCCAGGTGAGAAAAATAAGTAATAAAATAAAAACAGGTTCCCCGACAGCATAAAACACAATACTGCCAAGGAGCAATATCGTGTTTCTGTGTTTTGCAGGAAACGCATAATATAAGATCAAAAAGACCGGTAAAAACCGGAACATAAATTCCAAACTGGCAAAGCTGATCATCTTTTGTCTTCTCTCTATCTATTCTCTTTAAATTTCTGTCTTTTCATATTTCGTAACTGTTCAGAACAGTTACCATTTTTCTTAACTTCAAAGCTTTCCGGATTCTCTACTCCCGGAACAGTCTTTCAGAACAGAACCATCCAAATCCAGTAAACAAGCCCTAACACCCAGCTTGTAAAAATGCCATACAGAATAACGGGTCCTGCAATCGTAAAAATCTTACAGCCCACACCAAACACCCAGCCTTCCTTCTTAAACTCAATCGCCGGAGCTGCTACCGAATTGGCAAATCCGGTAATCGGAACAAGCGCCCCCGCTCCCGCAAAGGTCACGATCTTCGAGTACACATGAAAGCCGGTCAGAAGCACGCTTAATGCTATGAGGCCAAGGGAACAGATGCTTCCTGCCTGCTGCTCGTCCATACCAAGCTTCTGTATCGACAGGTTCGTAATGAGCTGGCCCAGTACACAGATCAGTCCTCCCACAAAAAAGGCCTTCGCCATCTGCTTCCAGAGCTGATAGGTAGGTGTAATTTTCTTGACATATTCTTTATATTCTTCTGACATGATTTCTCTCCTTTTTGTCTATAGGATATGAAATCATGTCCGGAATATACATGCTCTTTCCACAAGCTTACGTTTATTTACTCTGTTTATAAACAGGATCCGCCGGATATCCACCCTTTAATTTCTGCATGCCGCGCTGGATGGCATCCTTGGAATTCTTCCAGTCCGCATCCTTGTTGCGGTAATCAAATTTTTCAACCAGCCACGAAACATCCTCCTGCAGACGTTCCATATTGGTCTTCATCAACTGGAACATGGCCGGATAAAACTCTGCCTTTTCCTTATCGTTCAGTCGGCTCTCCGCTCCGTCACACAGATCCCCGAAATGCGGCAGACAAAAGCCTTTGCCGTTTAATACCTTTTCCTTAAACGCCGCATCCTTGGTATAAAGATAAAAGAACGTATCCAGATACCGTTCATAGGTGTCGGCAAACTGCCGGCAGATATAGCAGGACTTCTCCTTCTCACGCACCCACGCCCCGATGGAGTTGGTGGTGTCTGCAGGCTTCTTCATTCTTGCCATAAATCCGGACTTACCCGGCGTAAATCTATGGAACTGCTCCTGCAGCTCCTGATTCATCTTCTTATAATGCGTCTTTAAAATCCAGCCGTTTCCAAGTGTATTTCCATAGTCAAACATCTTTTTAAAATGCATGCGGCAAAAACCGGTACGGTCCGTGATCTCCCGGACATCGCTCTCCATATAAGAGGATCCGGAGCCCAGCACGAAATCCAGTAAATCCTGTTCCACCTCCCGCTCAATAAAGCAGAACGGACATTCATCATTTGCATTGACCGCATCGTTTAACGGTATGGTATATAATTTTTCTTTCATGACATAACCTCCGTTTTTCTGGTTCCTAACAGACGCATGGTGCCCAGATATTGTTTTAATTCCTGATGATAAAGCTCCGGCTGAAAGGAGCCGTCAAAGAAATGCCTGCGCATCAGTCCTTCAGTTGTGAAACGGATCATTTCCGAAAGCTGCTCCCGGCTTAACCGCTCATCCAGCTCTTCCCCTGTCGCCTGACTTAAAATCTGTGCATACTTCTCACTTAAAATATTCCGCTTGTCCTCGGTCTCTACCAGTACCTCACTGACATTTTCCAGTCTGCTGTTATTCAAAAACAGCATCATACACGGATAATTGCGCATCACCTGCAGCTCTGCTTCCTTAATCTGCTCCACCAGACGGAAATAATCCGTCTCTTCCTTATCTACGCCTGTGGTCAGTTCCAAAATCACATAACGGATGCTGTAATCGTAAATAAAAGAATACAGTCCCAGCTTGCTTACAAAATAATGAAACAGTAACCCCTTACTGATCCCGGCCTCACGGACAATATCATCCGTGCTTGCATGTGCATAGCCATTCATGGCAAACACCTTTAAGGAGGCATTGATCATACGATCCTGCTTCTCCTTCTTCAAATCAAAAAACTTCTCGTTCATACCCCAGTATCCCTTCCAATTGACTTTCTTAGTCGAAGAAAAATATAACATATTTCTCTCATGGTTTCAAGATGACCGAAGGTATCAAAGTGCCGAATCCACATGGAAATTTTAGAAAATTTTTAGAAACTATTTTGTATAATTTTCTTTTCTTTTTACCAAAATAGTATTAAGATATACGTATCGAATCATAGTAAAGACATTGTAACGATTCAGTATCTTCACAGTTACGGTTTGTTACAGAAAGGAGTACGTATATGTCCAAGAAATTTGGCAAGTTTTTATTATTTTCTGCTGTAGCAGGTGCCGCTGCTTATGGCGCATATCAGTATCTGCAGAAGAAGGATAAGGCAACGGTTCTTTCCGGTAAAGAGGAGGAGGACGATCTGGATGATTTCTGCGAAGATCTCGATGAAGACGCTGCCCCTGCGAAGGAACGTTCCTATGTTTCCCTGAATCTTGATAAAGCAGAGGCTTTTGCAGCTGAAGCCTTCCAGAAAGCCAAGGAAGTCATTACCGATTCTGTTCAGAAGGTAAAGGAAACCGTAATGGAATCCGCTGAGAAGTCAGAAGTAAAGCCTGTGGAGGCTGTCGAGGAACCTGCAAACGAAGAAGCACCCGGAGAAGAGGCTGCCAGTGAGGAACCACCGGTTGCGGAGGAAAACACTTCTGAAGAAGCTGCTCCTGTAGCAGAAGAAGCTCCTGCTGAAGAACCGGCTAAAGAAAACACCGATCCCATTACCGAGGAATTCCCTCTGGAATAAGTATGGATATAAGAAAATTTTTGTGACATCAATAAATGAGCACTTAAAAAGCTGTGTGAACCACACAGCTTTTTCTTATACTTCTTTGTTTTTACTTCTCGTCTGTCTTATTCCTTACCCAATGCTATGATGCTACTTCGCAGTCTTTTCCTTAATGAGTGCAATCAGTTCATCCTTCATATCTCTTGCCTTATCCTTGATTCTTGGTGTTGCCGAAGTGGATGTCAGGATCGTTGCGATCATCTTCGTTGCGACATCATACTGACCGATATCCATGGCAAGCGCTGCCACCAGATAATCCACAGTCATTTCATCCATACCGCACATCGGATAGTTACTCTCCGTCATCCGGGCATTTACGAATCCTTCATAGGCATTCTGTAAATATTCGAGCTCCTGCTCCTTAAGCTCCTTTAACTTCGCTGTATCCTCCGGTGCTTCCTTTAAAAGCTCTTCCCTCATGCAGCGTACCAGCCAGCCGCATTTCAGACAGATGTATGCCTTCTCGCTTGCCTTCGCATGCTTTACAATAGCATTTAAAAGACACATCTTGTTGCGCTCAAGTGCTTCATCTAAGGTATAGGTCTCCTTTTCTTCAGCGTTCCCATGATAGGAGCTCGAAATATTCTCACGAATTGCTTTGACCTGTGAGGGCGCCACTGTTCCGAAATATCTCCCAAGAGCTGCATATCCGCATTTTGGGCAAACAATTGCTTCATACTTTAATGGCTCAATTTCTTCGTGAATCGGTCTTAAATCCCGATCCATATGAACCAGTCTGGCACGATTGGCTTTTACAGTGATATCTTTAAATCTGGCTGCACATACCGGACAATCGTAGGTCTTGGAAAACAGATAATCCTTTTCCTTATCCTGCGGCACATCCTCCTCTTTTCCTTCTCCCCTTTTTACTTCCTGTTCCTTTTCTTTCTCTTCTTCATACAAGTTCAGATTGTCCAGATTTTTTAATCCAAGTTTCTCTAATCCTGCCAATAATCCTGCCATAATTAACTCACTTTCCTGTTCCTTATGCTTTAGGTAACACATAAGAACTCTTTAATGATACTACACGGTTAAATACCGGCTTTCCTTCCGTGGAATCTTTATAATCCACACAGAAGAAGCCCTGCCTTACGAACTGGAAGCTCTCATATACCTTCGCATCTGCAAGCACAGGCTCTACATAGCAATTCTCTAAAGTCGTAAGAGAATTGGGATTGAGATTCAGACTTCCATCCTCCTCATTGTATACGCCCTTTTCCTCGTCAATGATGTTCTCATACAAACGTACGGTTGCTTTCACCGCTTCCTTCGCAGATACCCAGTGAATGGTTCCCTTGACCTTACGGTCTGCATTACCGCCCTTAGTCGCCGGATCATAGGTACAATGTACTTCAATCACGTTTCCGTCTGCATCCTTGACACAGCCGGTACAGGTTACGAAGTAAGCATTCATCAGACGCACTTCATTTCCGGGAAAAAGACGGAAATACTTCTTCGGCGGCTCTTCCATGAAATCTTCGCGTTCAATGTATAATTCCCTGCCAAAAGGCACCTTACGGCTTCCTAAGGATTCATTTTCGAGATTGTTCGCAATCTCCAGCCATTCCGTCTGATCCTCCGGATAATTGTCAATGACAAGCTTTACAGGATCCAGAACCGCCATGACACGGGGACGTTTCAATTTCAGATCCTCACGGATACAGTACTCCAGCATCGCATAGTCTGCGGATGCATTCGCCTTGGAAACACCGCACAGCTCTACGAAACGCTTAATCGATTCCGGTGTAAAGCCTCTGCGGCGAAGAGCCGCGATAGATACCAGTCTCGGATCATCCCATCCATCTACAATGCCATCTTCCACCAGCTTCTTGATGTAACGCTTTCCGGTAACCACGTTCGTCAGATACATCTTCGCAAACTCAATCTGCTTGGGCGGATGAGGGTATTCCAGTTCACGTACCACCCAGTCATATAGAGGTCTATGATCCTCAAATTCCAGCGTACAGATGGAGTGGGTAATTCCCTCAATGGCATCCTCGATGGGATGTGCAAAGTCATACATCGGATAAATACACCAGCGGTCTCCGGTGTTGTGATGGGTCATATGAGCCACACGGTAGATGATCGGATCTCTCATGTTCATATTCGGAGATGCCATATCAATCTTCGCACGAAGGGTCTTCTCACCGTCCGCATATTCACCGTTCTTCATCTTCTCGAATAAAGCCAGGTTCTCCTCCACGCTGCGGTTCCGGCTGGGATCTTCCTTACCGGGCTCTGTCAGCGTTCCACGGTATTCCCTCATTTCGTCAGCGGTCAGATCGGACACATAAGCCTTTCCCTTCCGGATCAGCTTTACAGCACCCTCATACATCTGGTCAAAATAGTTGGATGCAAAGAACAGGCGATCCTCCCAGTCTGCGCCCAGCCACTTGATATCTGCAAGAATGGATTCCACGAACTCCGATTTTTCCTTGGTCGGATTGGTATCGTCAAACCGCATGTTAAACTTGCCGCCGTATTCCTGTGCCAGACCATAGTTTAATAAAATACTCTTCGCGTGTCCAATATGAAGATATCCGTTCGGTTCCGGCGGGAATCTGGTGTGTACGGTATCGTATACGCCCTCCGCTAAATCCTTGTCAATGATCTGTTCAATAAAATTCCTGGATTCCATTCTTTTTCCTCCTCATTGCTCCTTACTGCCATATCTTCTTATGAAGTCATGTCTGGCAGATATTTTTCTTCAAACTGCTTTCTCGGCATCGGACGATCAAAATAATAGCCCTGTACCAGATCTACACACATATTCTTTAAGATATCAAACTGTACCTTCGTTTCCAGGCCTTCCACACAAAGGTTTACCCCGAGTGCCTCAGCAAGCTCTCCTACCATCCGAACAAAGGACTTCGCATAAGAGTCCTTATCCAGATCCTTGATAAAGCTCTGATCCACCTTGATGACATCAAACGGAATCTCCCGGATATGGTTTAAGGATGAATATCCTGTTCCAAAGTCATCCAGTGCAATCCGCACACCAAGCTCCTTGATCTTTGCCAGAATCTTCTTCATGCGGTCCATATCGTCAATAGCAAGACTCTCTGTTACCTCCAGTGTCAGGTTGTGTGGAGAAAGTCCGGTATCCTTTAACGCATTCTGCACGATCTCCACAATATCTGTCTGCAGGAGCTGTACCACCGAAAGATTCACGTTCACACGATAATCCGGATAGCCGTGCGTATTCCAGCTATGGCAGATCTTACAGGACTCATATAACACATAATTGCCAATCGGATTAATCAGCCCCAGATACTCTGCAAGGGGAATAAATTCCGAAGGTGGAATAGATCCAAGCTCCGAACAGTTCCATCGGATTAACGCCTCCGCACCGGTACATGGGAAGCTCTCCTTCGTTATATCCACGATCGGCTGGAAATAAATCTCAAATTCCTTAAAGCTGTCCGCCGTTGCCTCTCGCATATTCTTTTCCATGTCAAGCCGCTTGCCGGAGATTGCCGCAAAGCATTCCTCATAATATGCAATCCGGTTCTTGCCGCCCTTCTTGGCCTCATACATGGCAATATCCGCCATCTTTATGAGATCATGTACGTTGGCACCCTCTCCCGGGAATTCCACAATCCCCATACTCATCGTACAGTAATAATCGGAGTCCCGCAGAAACCACGGCTTTAGGAAAATATCTTTAATACTGGTAATAATCTGTTCCCGCTTCTCATAAACTGCCGGTGGAAGGATAATTACAAACTCATCCCCACCCATGCGGTAACAGGTATCCTCAATCCCTTCCACCCGCTGCAGGCTGTGGGAAATGGCTTTTAACAGGACATCACCATACTGATGTCCGAGTCCGTCGTTGATGTGCTTAAAATCGTCCAGATCAATATACAGCAGTAATCCCTTATCCTTCGTTTTCTTCGTAAGATCCACAAACTTTGCAAGATCACGTTCGCAGCACATCCGGTTATACAAGCCGGTAAGGAAATCGGTATACGCCTGCTGTTCAATCTTTCTCTGATAAATTTTCTTATCGGTAATATCATAGAGTGCGCACAGAAGTACCGGACTTCCGTCTACCCACGACATTTTGGTATAGTACAGATCATACCAGCGTTCTCTTTTGGTATAGTAAATCTCACAGACCCCTTTATCATTTTCGATACTGTGTTCAAAAATATCCTGAATCATCTGTTTCTTTAATTCCATCTCAAAGGTACGCCGCATATTGCTGTTGGCAAACAGGAGCTTCCCCGTATTGAGATCTCTGACATAAACAGCGCTTCCGACATTATCGAGAATCCGTTCCAGTGAGGCATACGAGCTTGTCAGTGAATTCTTCTGAATCCGGCGTGTCAGAATACTCTGCAGAATTTTCACCGAATCATTGATGAATTTCACTTCCTCGATCTGCCATACCCGGCTGCCGCTGCAGTCTCCAAAGCATACATACACCCCCGGTGTATGATTGATCAGCACAGGAATCACAATGGCTGCCTTAAGCCCGATCGCTTCCATTTCCTTCCGTTCCTGCGCACTTGCAAGGGAACTTCCGGACAATACAACTGTTTTATCCGTTTTCAGAATTCCCGGCAGCTGAATGCTTCCATCCTGCGGAATCTGAACGGTGCTAACCTCTTTTCCCCAGAATGCAACAACCTCTACGCGTTCCGGAGCTTCTTTGATCTTATAAACGGCTCCTCCGGAAATACATAAAAACCGCGACACAATCTCAATAAGATTCGTAATCACTGTTTCGATGGCATCTTCACTCTCAAGTAACTGCACCACATCGGTAAGTGCCTCTGTCCGGTGAAGACTCACGCTCATCTCCTTTTCCGAGCTGCGGCTCCTGCGGCATTCCGCCTGCGCTGTCATAATGGACATCCGGTATCCAAGCAATACATTGGTAAAGTCACGCAGTGCATCCACTGCGTGAATAAACTGCGCCTCCGTGAGCATCGTCTGAAATCCTTCAAGCGGAGGATTTTCATAATCTCCGGTATCATACCCGTCCACTAAAACGCCATAAGCCAGCCAATTCAAGACCGGTTTGCCCTGCAGCTTGGCAGAAATGACTGCCACACGCAGATTGGGATACGCCGTTGTCTCAATTGCCTGGTCCTCTAATGTACTTTCAGATACACGGAGCAGCATATCCTGATACTGCTCCGAATCAATCATCTGTTCAATTATTGCGGTTTCATCCGCCTTCCCACTAAGGGAAGTAAGCCGGACGCCTTTTCCATCTAAACAGCACAGAAAAACATTTGCCACATTACTGAAATGCTTCTGCCATTTTTCCAATTGTTTTTCATCTATAAAAGACTGCACAATGGCTGCAGCATTCTGCCCTAAAATTTTCTCATCGTAATTACTCACTGCCAAAGAACCCCCTGGTTCCCATAAAGCTCTGGGATAGTATAGTTCTATTCTATTCATCTACACTGTAGTTCGGTGCTTCTTTCGTAATATGAATATCATGAGGATGGCTTTCCTTTAAGGATGCCGCAGAAATCTTCACAAATCTGCCGTTCTCCTTAAGCTCCTCAATGGTTCTGGTTCCACAATATCCCATTCCGGAACGAAGTCCACCCATAAGCTGGAATACCGTATCTTCTACGGTTCCCTTATAAGCAACACGTCCTTCTACACCTTCCGGTACAAGCTTCTTGGCATTTTCCTGAAAATAACGATCCTTGCTTCCATTCTCCATAGCGGCGATGGAGCCCATGCCGCGATATACCTTGTATTTACGTCCCTGATATAATTCAAAGGTTCCGGGGCTTTCATCGCATCCTGCGAAAATACTTCCCATCATACATACATTTCCGCCTGCGGCAATTGCCTTTGTCATATCTCCGGAATACTTGATACCTCCATCTGCAATGATCGGAATACCATACTCCCTGGCAACTGCATAAGCATCCATAATTGCCGAGATCTGCGGTACACCAATACCTGCAACAATACGTGTTGTACAGATGGAACCGGGTCCGATACCAACCTTAACGGCATCAGCGCCTGCTTCGATTAATGCTCTGGTTCCCTCTCCGGTTGCCACATTACCGGCAATAACCTGCACATCAGGGTACGCTTCCTTAATCATGCGCACACAACGCAATACATTCTCGGAATGCCCATGTGCACAGTCTAAAACAACCACATCAACCTTAGCCTTCACAAGCTCGCTGACACGGTCTAAGACATTTGCCGTAATACCGACGGCCGCACCACAAAGCAGACGTCCATGATCGTCCTTTGCGGATAACGGATACTTGATCGTCTTCTCAATATCCTTAATGGTAATGAGGCCCTTTAAATTGAAATCTGCATCCACAATCGGAAGCTTTTCCTTACGGGCTTTGGCAAGAATCTTCTTTGCCTCCTCCAGAGTAATTCCCTCCGGTGCGGTAATCAGTCCTTCCGATGTCATGGATTCCTTGATCTTCTTTGTAAAGTCTGTTTCAAACTTCAGGTCCCGGTTCGTAATAATACCAACCAGTTTACGTCCCTCCGTAATCGGAACACCGGATATGCGGAACTTCGCCATTAAGGCATCCGCATCTGCCAGTGTATGTTCCGGGGACAGGGAAAACGGATCTGTGATGACTCCATTCTCGGATCTCTTAACCTTATCTACTTCCTCTGCCTGTGCCTCAATCGACATATTCTTATGGATAATACCGATTCCACCCTGTCTCGCCATGGCAATCGCCATACGATGTTCTGTTACGGTATCCATGCCGGCACTCATCATCGGAATGTTGAGTTTGATCTTTTTTGTCAGCCATGTTGTTAAATCGACCTCATTTGGAACCACCTGGGAATACGCAGGAACCAAAAGCACATCATCAAAGGTAATGCCTTCGCCAATAATCTGACCCATTTTCTCTCCTCCTAGTCTGTAAGCTCTGTTTCTAATACATTGTCTGCGTTTATATTTAATCCATAAACACCTTACGGGGTGCTATGAATTGAATCGCCTTAACCATTTCCTGATTCGGTTCAAATATCACCTTCTGCTTTCCGTCATAATAAAAAACATAACGATGATCCGGCTGCTGCTCCTCGCCGCTGCTGTAATCCACGGCCTTGTCCTGACGGTTCTTATAATTATCCAGATGATAGGACTTAATCGGTGCCATAACCTCCATTTTGCCCATATCAAAGGTTGCTACTTTTTTACGTCTGCTTTTGGCAAGCACCTTGTCCACCGTCAGCTCCTTATCTACATAGAGATATTCATATTCCACATCGGAATTCATGGAAACAAAATAAGCCCCTACACCAATCACAATTGCTACAATAAAAAGTACCATATTAAAAGCAACCATGGCAAGCAGACCGATCATTACGGTAAGAATAATCAATAACATTTTTAAAAATTTCATTGCAACAGATGTCTTTCTCTTAACCATCCATTCTACATAGGTATCGTTCATTTCCACGCCTCCGGATTTTTCAAACATTTCACCATTTCAGAAAAGGAGCTTCTGCATCTCTTTCTATCTTCCGACACATTCCTGAATAGATACTCTAAATAATAGTATATTTTCGTGAAACTTGCAAGAGAACATTTTTCTCTGACCGTTCAGAATTCAGCCATGCTCATTCATACGAAGAGAACCTTTGTGGGCAAGCTCCCATATCAGCCATGCTCATTCATAAGTTGCCGGATTATTGGCTTTCTCTAAATATCTACATGTTTTCCGGCAACTTATTTCATGTCGGGCATCCGCCCTATAGAAACGATGGTACAGAATGACCTTTGTGAGCAAGCTCCCACGGTCATCCTGTACCATCGTTTCTGCATGGCTGATTGTTTACACAAATTTAATAATATTTAATAATTGGGAACATTGACTTCTGTCTGCAATCTGGATTAAGATGATACAAGATGAAAAGGAGTGAACAAGTTTATGTCAAATGCTCATAATAAAGATGGAAAATACCGCGGAATCATTGATGAGATCCGCGAACAACAACGCAAAATGAAGGATATGACCTGGAAAGAACGCTTCGCGTATTACTGGGAATATTATAAGGTACACACCATTGTAACGATCGTGGCCATCATCGCCATTGTCTGCACGGTTCGTACCCTTGTAAATACCAAGGACTACGCATTCTATGGCCTGATGCTGAATGCCTATTCCCTGTCTTCAGATGTCATGTCCGATACCTTCAGTGAATATGCCGGAATTGACACCAATACCTATGACTGTTTCATGGATACTACTTCCACACTGACCTATGAAAATCCTACGGAATTTGATATGGCAACCATGCAGCGGATCGTCGCTGTCGTACAGACGAAGGAGCTTGATGCTGTCATCTTCGATTCCCAGTGCTTTGACCAGTATGCCGTCAATCAGATCTTCTATGATCTGCGTGAGGTACTGACTCCGGATCAGATTAAGAAGTACGAACCTTACTTTTATTATGTAGATATGGATATTGTCCGTGCCCAGGAGGAAGAGGATGTTATCGTCGATACCGATGCCATAGCAGCCGAAGGAAACCTGACCCTTGATGAAATTCACGAACGGGCGGCTGCCCATATGGATTCTTCCACCATGGGTGATCCGGTTCCTGTCGGAATCGTCGTGACGGATTCCCCCTTCGCCACTGAGTCACATTCCTATGATGATCTGGTGCCGGTATTCGGAATTTCCGTAACCACCCAGCGTCTCGATACGGCCCTGCAGTTTCTCGATTACCTGTGGGATGATACGATTGATTTTAGTCTCACACACGACGAGGCCACCGCATATTAGTGAAAATAAAAAACAGCTACCTGACGGAACCTTTCCGCACAGGTAACTGTTTTTAATATCTCTCTGTTTTCCAGATGTCCTTTCCTCCCTGGAATGCCTTTAATTTCATAAGCTTTTTTTCATATAGTTCCTGTAATCTTGGTATCCGGATGTGCCTTTCATATAAATCTTTTTCATATATTTTGAAATCCATTTCCGCTTTGTCAAGGTTAACCCTGCTACGGTCCTTTACATAGGATAATAATTTAATTTCCTTGGCAATAAAAGAATGAGTTTTGATTTCATCCAACTTTACATGACCAAGCTGCTCATATGGCACATTATAAAACATGGAATTTCCCGAATCATAAATAGGAGCAAAACCTAATATTTCTAATGTGTCCGGATTTCTCATCACAGAAATATTATTCATATGTCTATCTGTATTTGATAATAAATAATCTGTCATAATCTCATAATCCATAAACAGATCAAAATCTTCTTCTTTAATTCCGAGATTTAAACACACTCTTTTCAGCGGATAATAAAAAGATTCATTCTGACGCAGTTTTATCGATTGCAACAATTCCCATGCACTGATACATTCAAGATTTTCAGAACAAAAGTCATAAGAAAGACATCCTAATCCTTCTATTCCTCCTTCCACGCTTAACATGGCTGGCGTATATACCGTATAATTCTGAAATTCCTGTTTCCTGTGAAGCTCTGTTGCAAACAATTTTCCATTAAACATACCGGTATATCCTTATGCATTAAAAAATACTCTCTTGCAATCTTCTTTGCCATAAATTCAACTCCATATAATATCTTCTGTTTTATCCAGTCTGCAGTCCTGATGAAATTTGTTTAAAATCTCATAATAGGATTCAAACAGATCTTCTATATAAAGAATCAGATTTTGCTTTTTTACCCCATCTAAATCAACCTGAACAAAGATTCTTGTACCTCTCCTATCAACCAAATAACCTGCTTCCTTATTATAGTAAAAAGTATTTCCTTTTCCATCCTCTATCGTTTTCATCATTTTCCGATCTACTGGAAGCTCACGTGCAATCAGTTCCACAATATAAGAAGCCGGTGTACTTTCTCCATATTCCCATCTCCGAAGCGTTCCTATCGGAATATGAAAACGTTCAGCAAATTCTTTCTGTGTCATTCCGGTTGCATATCTCATTTCTTTAATATTCATTTTTCTCTCCATTTTGTAACCAATATGGGTATATTTAATATTATACTACCCATATCGGGTACATTTGTCAATCAATAATTATTTTAAACAAATCATGCAATAAATTAAGGGATACAACTTTCATTTAAGAAAATTATATCCCTTTCCCACATTTTTAATTTATATTCTTCTGGTACAAATCCAGCACATAGGTTGCCCCAACCACGATTTTATTTCCATGTTTCATAATGGCATCCCGTATTCCTGAAAAGAATGCATCCCTGCTTGAATCTTTTATTGTAATCAGATCCGCATTGGTTTTAATATACTCAAATAATTCCTCTGAATACCGCTCTCTCCACTCATCAAACTGCTCTGTAATCGTATCAAAAACAAGCCTCTTGTCTTCCGGATATTTATCCCCTAACATTTTCCCCATTACCTTCTCCTCTCCATCCTATTCCTAATCCATTAAGAATACTTTTGCCTTACACAACCTATAATTTATAGTTTTCAGTATACCTTCTCTACCACAACCTTAAGCCGGTACAAAAAATAATGCCTCTGACCTTATGTAGGAATTTAGAAGTTCTTCTATTTCGCACACAGTCAGCAAGGATTGGACACGGATGTCCAATCAAGCAGCAATCGGACCCGGACGGTCCGTTGATGCGGTTGCGTCCCATTCCAATTCCTTACAACGAAATAGTTAGAACTTCTTAATTCCAAAATTCAGGTCAGAGGCAGATTTTTTGTGCCGATTAGTCAGTTAAACACCGACACATTTCCCATTCTGAATATTTCTTACAATCTCGCCAATACAAAGATATCATAAATCGCCTTAATGGCAGTTTCAAAATCCTCATTTGCCACACCGATAATGATGTTCAGCTCGCTGGAGCCCTGATCAATCATCTTGACATTGACATTCGCATGAGCCAGTGCGGAGAAGATCCTTCCTGCAGTTCCTCTTGTGGATTTCATGCCACGTCCAACGACTGCAATCAGCGCCAGATCAGCTTCGATGTCGATGCTGTCCGGATCTGCCAGACGATGAATGGCAGAAACAACCTTCTGCTCCTTATCCATGAATTCATCCTGATGAACGAATACGGTCATCGTATCAATACCTGACGGTACATGTTCAAAGGAGATTCCATAATCCTCAAATGCCTGTAACACCTTTCGTCCGAATCCGATCTCTGAATTCATCATTGCCTTATCAATGTTCACTGCGCAGAAGCCCTTCTTACCGGCAATACCGGTAACCACATACTTGGATTTCTGGCAGGTGCTTTCCACAATCCAGGTGCCTTCGTCCTGCGGACGGTTGGTATTCCGGATATTGATCGGAATGCCCTCACGGCGTACCGGGAAAATAGCATCCTCATGGAGTACACTTGCTCCCATATAAGACAGCTCACGAAGCTCGCGATAGGTAATGGTATCAATTCCTTCCGGATTTTTAATGATTCTCGGATCAGCAATCAGGAAGCCTGAAACATCCGTCCAGTTCTCATATACATCGGCCTTGACTGCCCTTGCCACAATGGATCCGGTAATATCGGAGCCGCCTCTGGAAAAGGTCTTTACGGTTCCGTCTGCATAGGCTCCATAGAAGCCCGGAATAACGGCATTTTCTGCATCCTTCAGGCGTTCCTTTAAAATATCATTGGTGATTTCTGAAGCAAAATCCCCATTTTCATCAAAACGGATCACTTCTGCCGCATCAATGAACGGAAAGCCAAGGTAATCTGCCATAATAATACCATTCAGATACTCGCCTCTGGAAGCAGCATAATTGGCTCCGGCTTTCTTCTTGAAGTTCTCTGCAATGGTCTTAAACTCTTCCTTTAAGGACAGCGTCAGGGAAAGACCGTCAATGATCTCCTGATAGCGCGCCTCAATTGCTTCAAGCTCCTTCTTAAAATCCTTGTCGTTCTCTGCCAGCTCATAGCAGCCATAAAGCATATCGGTTACCTTGGTGTCCCCGGAAAACCGCTTTCCCGGAGCGGAAGGAATAACAAAACGACGCTCTTTATCTGCATGAATGATGTCCCCGACCTTGCGGAACTGCTCCGCACTCGCCAGTGAACTTCCTCCGAATTTTACTACCTTTTTCATAACTGCAATCTCCTACTCTAACTAAGTTTGTAACCCAATAGCTGTATAACCGGTAACTGTTGCATACCTTCGCAATTCTAAAGCTCTAACAGCTTCTTCATCATTTCATGACCATGCGCTACAAAGTTTCCGCTCTGCGTGGCCTCTTCTTCGTTGTAATTCCAGATATGATTTTCCTTCTTTGTGGAATCAAACAGAAGATACGGTACACTGTTTGCGGTATGGGTGCGCAGACGGATCGGGGTCGGGTGATCCGGCATTACTAAAAGACGATAGTCCACACCCTCTTTATCCAACTCTTCCGTAAGAGGCCCGATCACTCTCTGATCCAAATATTCAATCGCCTTTACCTTACGCTCCACGCTTCCCTGATGCCCCATTTCGTCCGGTGCTTCCACATGGATATAGGCAAAATCATATCCATCGTGCAATGCATCAATCGCAGCCTGTGTCTTTCCTGCATAGTTGGTATTTAATCCGCCGTTTGCGCCCTCGACATTGGCAACGCCCATCTTTGCGCCGACAGCGATTCCCTTTAACAGGTCTACGGCAGAAATCATCATACCCTTTTTGCCATATTTTTCTTCAAAAGGAGCAAGGCTCGGTCTCGTACCTGCACCCCAGAACCAGCAGCAGTTAGCAGGATGCAGTCCCTTTTTCTTACGCTCTACGTTAATCGGATGATCCTTTAAGATCTCATAGCTTCTCTTCATCATATAAAGAAGATGCTCATCGGTCGGAAGGTACTGACCGATCACCTGCTCCAATACATCATGAGGCTGGGTCAGATCAAGCACCTTGCCCTGATTCCAGATCAGGCAGTGACGATAACTGGTTCCTACATAGAACTGATAGGTTTCGTTCTCTAATTCCTTCTTTACTTCGTTTAATAAAACAGCACAATCCTCGGTGCTGATTTCTCCGGAGCTGTGGTCAATGATTCTCTGCTCTTCAAACGGAACATCGTCTTCGGAAATGGTTACGATATTACAACGAAGTGCGATGTCGGTATCCTTCATCGGGACACCAATGCTTAACGCCTCTAACGGAGAACGTCCCGAATAATAAATCTTCGGATCATACCCCAATACCGAAAGATTCGCGGTATCGCTTCCGGGCTTCATGCCCTCCGGAATCGTATGCACCATCCCGATTTCAGATAACCTGCTTAAACGATCCAGTGCCGGAGTACTGGCATATGCAATCGGGGTCTTTCCTCCAAGACTCTCAATCGGTTCATCTGCCATGCCATCGCCCAACACTACAATATATTTCTTTTCACTCATGGTGATTCTCCTCTTTTCTATTTCTGCATGAATCTCATTGTCATGACATTCATTATCTGCTATCGGCAGCTGATTTTATTTCAGGCCTTCAAAACGGATCCGGCTGATCACTCCAACCTTTTCCGCCTTTTGATTGAATTCCTTTTCACTCATGCGTCCGGTTACAAAAGCAAACTCTCCGTCTACTCCGGCTGTAACCTCCTTCACATCTCCGAACAATTCTTTCGCTTCCTGTTCTTTTGCTTTTTCCACACGTACGAAGAAGATACGCTCTACTTCGTCAACGCTCGTCAGCTTCACATCCTCTGCATCCCAGAAGCAGGTAATGATCTTGCCGATATGTCTTGCACAGTCCACGACGTCGGATACAACCGCACTCGCAGTCGGAAGCTTTCCTGCGCCTCTTCCATAATACATGGAATCACCAAGCATATTGCCATGGACACAGACGGCATTAAACACATCATTTACCATGGATAACGGATGGCTCTTCGAAATGAGGAACGGAGAAACCATTGCGTAGAATTTACCGTTCTCTTCCTTGGAAAGTCCAAGTAATTTAATGGTACAGTCCATTGCCTTTGCATATTTAAAATCGGTTGCAGTAATCTTCGTAATTCCTTCGGTGTAAATATCCTGATAACGGACATTCTTACCGCACATTAAGGAAGAAAGAATTGCGATCTTACGGCAGGCATCGTAGCCTTCAATGTCCGCCTCCGGATTGCGCTCTGCATAGCCCTTTTCCTGTGCTTCCTTCAATACCTCTTCAAATGCAGCACCCTCGCGCTCCATTTTGGTTAAAATATAGTTGGTCGTACCATTTAAAATACCGGAAATGGCATCAATCTTCTCTGCGGTAAGTGAATAATTCAAAGGACGGATAATCGGGATACCACCGCCGACACTTGCCTCAAACAGATAATTGCAGGTATGCTCATGCGCGATCTGAATCAGCTCCGGTCCGTGTGTTGCTACCAGCTCTTTATTGGAGGTACATACACTCTTGCCGCTCATCAGGGCACGCTTCGTAAATTCGTAAGCCGGCTTTAAGCCGCCCATGGTTTCACAGATAATCTGTACCTCGGGATCGTTCAGAATCACTTCTACATCATGGACGATCTTGTCTTCATACGGATCTCCCGGGAAATCACGAAGATCAAGAATATACTTAATATTCAGAGCCTCGTTTGATTTCTTGTTGATCTCTTCCTTATTCTTTTCAATTACTTCCACGACACCGCTTCCTACAGTGCCATATCCCATTACTGCTACCTGAATCATGTTTTATCTCCTTTGTTTTCCTTCTTTATTTCCCTATCCGTTTCCGGATCTGTCTGCTTATTCCTGTGCGAGAATCTTTACATTCCGCACCCCCTTATGCTTTCCCATGGTTTCCAGCATCTCTGAAATGTCTCTGGTGGTTTCAAGCACCTGGACACTCAGACTTAAGGACGCCACACCGTTAATCGGAATACTCTGATGAATGGTCAGGATGTTTGCTCCGAATTCAGCAATCACCTTTAACACATCGGAAAGGATCCCCGGTTCATCTTCCATCTGGAAGGTCAGCGTAATCGTGGTTCCCTGTGCATTATCATGGAATTCAAAAATATCTTCCTTGTACTTGTAAAAGGAGCTTCGGCTGATTCCAACTGCCTCTGCAGCCTCATTCACCGACACCGCCTTACCGGAATCAATCAGCTTCTTTGCCTGAACTACCTTAAGAAGCACCTCCGGAACGGCCTGTTCCTTCACGACATAATATTTGCTCCCCATATTTTCTCCTGTCTTTTGTCCCCATCCAGCGAACACTTGTCTTTGATTGTCCTCGTATCAAAGACACATGTTCGTCACCGAAAGATATTCTATCACAACTTTTTCAGACGTGCAAGGTGAAATACGTAAAAGAACACAAAGAAAAAAGCACTTTGTTGTGCATAATCACAAGAAAGCGCTTTTCATCATTTTTCAATATCAGTCAATTCATTGCCATGCAAAATTGCTTTCTGCGAATGCCTGCATTCAGACAGAATAACAGCTTTATATGGACACCCACCTACAGAAGCTCCTTTAACAGCTGGTTCACCATACCGGGATCGCATTTGCCCTTCATGGCCTTCATGGTCTGTCCAACCAGGAAACCAATCGCCTTTTCCTTACCATTATGATAGTCCTCTACTGACTGTGGATTGTTGGCAATCACTTCTTCGACGGTCTTGCGGAGTGCACCTTCATCGTTGACGGTCTTCAATCCCTTTTCTTCCACGTAAGAAACCGGATCCATGTCCTCTTCAAACATGACTTCAAAAACTTCCTTGGCAACTGCACCGTTAATGGCCTTGGAATCCTGCAATGCAATCAATGCAGAAAGATGTTCCGGTGAAAAGTGGATATCCTCCGGATCCTGTTCCTTCTCTTTAAGGATACGGAGGGTTTCACCCATCAGCCAGTTGGATACCTTCTTGGGCTGCGCACCAAGGGCAACAGTCTGTTCAAACAGATCCGCCATTTTCTTGGAGCCGGTAATAATCTCAATATCATAATCCGGGATTCCGAATTCTTCACGGTAACGGATCATCTTTTCATTGCGGAACTCCGGCTGTCTGCTGCGGATTTCCTCTAAAAGCTCATCACTCAATACGATCGGTACAAGGTCCGGATCCGGGAAGTAACGGTAATCCTGTGCATCCTCTTTGCTTCGCATGGCATAAGATTCACCGGCATTATCATCCCATCGTCTGGTCTCCTGCACGACCTTTTCTCCGGCATCCAGCAGATCCATCTGACGCTCGGTTTCACCTTCAATTGCACGGCGGATTGCCTTAAAGGAGTTCAAGTTCTTCATTTCGGTACGTGTTCCGAATTCCGTTGCTCCCACCTCACGAAGGGACAGGTTCACGTCTGCACGCATGGAGCCTTCCTGAAGCTTACAGTCAGATACTCCCAGATACTGTGCGATCATACGCAGCTTTTCCAGATAAGCAATAACTTCATCCGCACTGCGCATATCCGGCTCGGATACGATCTCGATCAGCGGTACGCCGGAACGGTTATAATCCACTAAGGAGCAGTCCTCCCAGTCATCGTGAATCAGCTTTCCGGCATCCTCCTCCATATGAATCTCATGGATTCCGATTTCCTTCTTTCCGGCTTCCGTTTCAATCTCTACCTTACCATTGCGGCAGATCGGCAGATACAGCTGGGAAATCTGATAGTTCTGCGGATTATCCGGATAAAAATAATTCTTACGGTCAAATTTACAATACTGGGTAATCGTACAGTTCGTAGCGAGTCCGACCGCTACGGCATATTCAAGCACCTTTTTATTTAATACAGGTAAAGAGCCCGGCATACCGGTGCATACCGGACAGGTATGAGTATTCGGCGCTCCACCAAATGCGGTAGAACAGCCACAGAAAATCTTGGTCTTCGTCGCAAGCTCTACATGAACCTCAAGACCAATGACGGTTTCATACTGTTTAGCCATTTACTCATCCTCCTTTTTCCTAGCCGAACCTGTCACCGGCAGCTTCTCTGGATACCGGGCACCCAAATCTCCCCTGCTGCATTCATAAGCGAAAGCTGCACGGATCAGGTTCTTTTCTTTAAAGCAGTCTCCAATCATCTGCAGGCCGATCGGCAGTCCCCTGGAGTCAATACCGCAGGGAATGCTGATTCCGGGAAGTCCTGCCAGATTCACGGAAATCGTATAAATATCGCTTAAATACATCTTAATCGGATCAGAAAGGCTCTTGCCAAGCTCCGGTGCGGTTGTCGGTGCACAAGGAGCAAGGATGACATCGTATTTTGCAAACGCTTCATCAAAGGCTTTCTTAATCAGTGCCTTGACACGGAGCGCTTTCAGATAATATGCATCGTAATAACCGGAGCTTAATACAAAGCTTCCAAGCATGATACGGCGCTTTACTTCCGGTCCAAATCCTTCCGAACGGGTCTTCTTATACATGTTATGAAGTCCGGTATATTCTTCTGTACGGTAACCGTACTTAATGCCATCGAATCGTTCAAGGTTCGAGCTTGCTTCTGCGGCCGCAATTGTGTAATAGGTCGGAATCGCATATTCCACAAGACTTAAGTCAAACTCCTCCACAATCGCACCCTTTTTCTTTAATTCTTCGGCTGCTTTCATGACCGCATCACGTACTTCCGGATCCAGTCCTTCTCCGAAGTAATCACGCGGAATACCAATCTTCATGCCCTGTACATCATCCACAAGTGCGGATGTGAAATCGGACTCCTCACGTTCTACTGAAGTAGAGTCCTTCGGATCATGGGAAGCAATCACCTCAAGAATTGTTGCACAGTCAGTCACATCCTTGCACAGCGGTCCAATCTGATCCAACGAGGATCCATAGGCAATCAGTCCATACCGGGATACTGTTCCATAGGTCGGCTTCATTCCAACCACGCCACAGTAAGAAGCAGGCTGACGGATAGAGCCGCCGGTATCCGAACCAAGGGCAAAGAAACATTCTTTCGCTGCAACGGCTGCTGCCGATCCTCCGGAAGATCCTCCCGGTACATGGGCTTCATTCCAGGGATTTTTGGTTGCGCCAAAGGCAGAGGTTTCTGTGGTAGAGCCCATGGCAAACTCGTCCATATTGGTCTTACCAAGAATCACCGCTCCTGCTTTTTCTAAATTTAATACCGCTTCCGAAGAAAAGGTCGGAATAAAATTACCAAGAATCTTCGAAGAACAGGTGGTCAGCATGCCTTCCGTGCACATATTATCCTTAATTGCCACAGGAACACCGGCCAGAGAACCGGTAAGCTCTCCTGCCTCAATCTTCTTCTGAACCTCCTGTGCCTTACGCAGTGCACCTTCTTCATCAATTGTTACATAACAGTGAAGAGACTCTTCTCTTTCTTTGATCTGTGTAAGAACCGCCTGTACGGCTTCGGGCGATGTTACTTCTCCGTTCCGGATCGCCTTTGCCAGTCCGACGGCTGTATAATCCAGTATCTTCATTGCAGTTTCCTTTCTGTTTTTATTCAAAGGTCTTCGGAACGATAAACATACCGTCCTTCTCACCGGGTGCATTCTTAAGGATGTCCTCACGCATGTCTCCATTCGTTACCACATCTTCACGAAATACATTCTGTACCGGAAAAACATGGGACATCGGTTCTACACCGGTGGTATCCAGTTCACCAAGCTTATCAATGTAATCCAGCATGCTTCCCATATCCTTCTTCGCCTGCTCGCGTTCTTCCTCGGACAGTTCCAGCTTTGCCAGAATTCCTACATATTCAATGGTTTCATCTGAAATGATATTTGCCATAAATATTAACCAAACCTTTCTTAATTATCCATTTCCACAATGGCAGAACAACCCATTCCACCACCGACTGTGCTGCAGATTATGATACATTAGTAATTTACTACTTTTCCCCTGCGGTGTCTAGTAGATCGTTAAAAAAAGAACAAACACAGAGAAGCAAAAAACCATTTTCTCCATGAACGCACTGCGCTGTACGGAGAAAATGGTTTCTTGTGTTTAAACCTGTATCTTTTCTGAAACAGGTATGCTTATTTCTTTAATCCTTCAAAATATACCTTGGTTTCTGCAACCACGACACCACTTAATGCAACCAGTGCAATCAGGTTCGGGATCGCCATCAGTCCATTAAAGATATCAGCAATAGTCCATACTGCACTGACCGTCATGTAAGGTCCGATAAAGATCGCAAGAATGTATAACCAGCGGTATACCTTAACCACCTTCAGTTTGCCGCCGCATAAATACTCCAGGCATCTTTCACTGTAATAATCCCAGCCAAGAATTGTGGTAAATGCGAAAAATACCAGACACACCATTAGAAGGAAGGAACAGATCTGATCCGGTAAAGGGAGTCCCATCTGGAAGGCTTTATCCGTTACGGTTACGCCCTCAAGTCCCATATCCCATGTACCGGTAATGACAATACAAAGTCCGGTCATCGTACAGATTACCAGTGTATCAATCACGGTTCCCATCATGGAAATCAGTCCCTGACGGGCAGGCTCTTCTACCTGGGCTGCGGCTGCGGCGATCGGTGCGCTTCCGAGACCTGCCTCATTTGAGAAGATACCTCTTGCAATACCCTTCTGCATGGCAATCATCATTGCACCAAGTGCACCTCCTGCGGCTGCCCGAATACCAAATGCTCCCTGCACGATCTCAACGATGGCACCGGGAATCCTGGTGACGTTACAGATCAGAATAATGAGCGCTACCGCAACATAAAGAATTGCCATGAAAGGAACGATAACCTCTGCCACCTTGGAGATTCTCTTTAAACCACCGATAATAACAAGCGCTGCACAAACAGTAATAATCAGTCCGGCAATAATCACGGAAATGGAATAATCGGATCCAAAGGAGGACATTCCAAACAGATGAACGGTATGTACGCTATCCGGATCAAAGAAATTCTGGACTGCACTGGTAATACCGTTTACCTGTGTAAAGGTTCCGATACCGAAAAGACCAACACCAACGCCAAAGAACGCAAAGATCTTTGCAAGCCATTTCCAGTTCTTTCCCATACCCCTTTCTATGTAATAGAACGGACCGCCGATGATATGTCCATCCTCTGCTACTACGCGGTATTTCGTGGCTAACAGACATTCGGAATACTTGGTTGCGGTTCCAAGTAATGCAGCGAACCACATCCAGAATAACGCTCCGGGACCTCCGGCTACCAGTGCGGTTGCCACACCGACAATGTTACCGGTACCGATGGTTGCAGACAATGCAGTGCAAAGTGCACCAAAGCTGGATACTTCACCGTGCTCACCGGTTCTCTCATTATCCCTGATCTGCCGAATGGCCATAGGCATCCTGGTAATCTGCAGTCCCTTTAACCGGACGGTCAGATAAATACCTACCGCAAGGATGAGGACGATCAACGGGATACCCCACACAAAATCGTCAATCGTGGTTAATACGTTACTGATTTGTTCTAACATTTTTCTTCCCTCTCATTTTAAAATTTTCAGGTAACTATTCAGAAACAATAAAAAGGACTGATTCTCATCAGCCCTCTAAAGAGTAGAACATGCATATCGAATGCTCTGTCCTTTTGCCTGAGAGATTGGCAGGATTCCTGCCGTACACCTTCGGCGCCCTTCATCAGGGACTCTCCAGAGTGTTGGTGGCTTCGCATTTCCATACCTCTTTGTACTTCAACGCTTTAACACATCAACATAAAGTACTATAACATATCATTTTTCCATATGCAATACTATGTTTTAAAATCCATTCGAAAGGAAATTCGAAATTTTTCGTATGGAATTTTCGTATTAATCTTCTTCCTCTGCCTTTGGCACTCCTCCACGTGAAATTCCAAACTTTTCACGCATGGCAATCAGGCGGTCGACCTGTTCTTTCGTAAAGCGGTTCTGCTTTCCGAGAATCTTCCCCGTAATCATCAGAATATTGGCATAATATTCCATGGATTCCAGACGATAATACGCAGCATAAGCATCCTCTGCCCAGGTTACTGCCCCGTGGTTGGCAAGCAGTACCCCATTATGCGTATGGCAGTATGGTGCAATCACGTCTGCCACTTCCTTCGTGCCAAGCTCCGCATAGGGTGCAATCGGAACGTCCCCCAACGTAATCACGGCTTCTGCCAGCACCGGAGCATCCAACGGAATTCCCGCTATGGAAAAGCTTGTGCAGATCGGCGGGTGCGCATGACATACGGAACGCAGATCCGGATTCTCCTGATAAGCACGCAAATGCATCTTTAATTCCGAGGACGGCTTATGGGTTCCCTCCAAGACGTTGCCCTGCAAATCCACCTTTACCAGCATCTTCTTATTCATAAAGCCCTTGGAAACACCGGTGGGTGTTGCCCAGACCTCATTTTCGCCTGTGCGGACGGAAATATTGCCATCGTTTGCCGCCACAAAATTGCGGACATACATTCTCTGTCCGATATCCAGAATTGCTTCTTTTGCTTCCTTTTCGGAAGGATAATAACAATTACTTTCTTTGCTTCTGTTCAAGTCCTGCTTCTTTTGCTGTTTCTCTTTTTGCTTTTTCATACAAGTCTCCATATTCTGAAACTTATGTCAGAATTCTTCTCTATACAGATCTGTTTTTCATACCGGTAACCGTTCATTCCTGCTCATTTATAAGCTGTGCGGCCTCCTTTTTCTTACGGATCTCTGCCAGAGATTCCGTAAACGGAGCGCATGCAATTCCATACTCTGTAACAATCGCGGTAATTAAGGAATGGTCTGTTACATCAAACGCCGGATTAAAAACCTTCACGCCCTCCGGTGCCATCCGCTCCCTATACCACATTTCCGTCACTTCCTCCGGCTTACGCTGTTCAATCTTAATGTCATCCCCTGTGGGGCAGTCATAGTCAATGGTGGAGGTCGGTGCGCAGATATACATCGGTATGCCATACTGCTTTGCAACGGCAGCAACGACCGAAGTTCCGATCTTATTAGCCGCATCCCCGTTTGCCGCCACACGGTCACATCCTACGAAAACCGCATTCACCCAGCCATTTTTCATTACGGTTGCAGACATGTTATCACAAATCAGCGTCACATCTACTCCGGCAGAATGCAGTTCATAGGCGGTAAGCCTTGCTCCCTGCAAAAGCGGTCTTGTTTCATCCGCAAATACATGGAAACCATAGCCTCTTTCCTGCCCTAAATAAATTGGTGCGGTTGCTGTTCCATATTTACAGGTCGCCAGCTGCCCTGCATTACAGTGTGTAAGGATTCCATCCCCCGGTTTCACGAGGGAAAGACCGTTTTCACCAATTGCTTTGCAGACGGCAATGTCCTCTTCCTTCATCCGGAAGGCTTCTTCTCCCAGAATCCTTACGATCTGCTCTACACTCTTTCCTGCTTCCTGCGCCTTCCGGAGAACCTTCTCCATACGGTTCAATGCCCACGAAAGGTTCACGGCCGTAGGACGCGAGGAATTTAAAAACTCCTTCTGCTCTAAGAACTGCTTTTCAAATTCTTCGTAGGAAATATCCTTCCGGTTCATCCAGATTTCAAAGCTTAACTGATAAATGCCAAAAGCTGCAGCCACGCCGATCGCCGGCGCCCCACGCACCTTTAAAAGATAAATGGCATCCCAGATCTCCTGTGCTGTTTTTAACTGAATAATCTCTGTTTTTCCAGGAAGCAGGGTCTGATCTATAATCACCAGACAGTTTTCTTCCTTATTAAAGTCTACGGTTTCGTAATCCAGTATGGTTTTGTTCTCGGAATTCTTCATTTTCTGTCCTTCTGTTCTGTTTCTTACGTTCTGTTTCTTGTATTCTGATTCTTGTGCTCTGTTACTTATGTATTCTACACTATATTTTTGTTTTACATTTTTGTGCTGTATTTTCGTTACTGCATGAATCAGCTTGTTGTACCTTCCTCGGATACCTCTGTCTGCTTTCTAAAAGACCATCCAGAACCATGATCCCTGCTCCTAACACGAAAACAACCGCCGACAGCATCCGGTCTACCCTTCCTGCCGCCTTTTCCTTCTGTCTGCCCTTCTGTTTCACAGCTTTTGTCTTATACTGCATTTTGATTCTGGCAATCTTCTCCCTGCTTTTGGCGCGTATCTTCTCTCTCCTACGCAGCTCCATCCGGAAGCGCTGTGCCGGATTCTTATGTAAAGGTAATTTAATCTTCTTACGAAAGCTTCGTTTTCTTTTCTTCTGCATGAGATCCCTCCCATCTCAAACCATTACGACCATTCCGTCATGTCATTCCTAAATGATCCAATCACATGGATTCGCTTACTGCAATTATAGTGTCTCATATTTTTCTGAAAAAAGGAAGCGGTTGTCGCTTTGCAAAACTTGCGGTAGAATTGTAATTGTACTATACCTATTCAGAGTCATGCAAAATTGCTTTCTATGCTGAATACGAAATAACAGAAGGAGTACATTTCCTTATGGCAAAACATTACACAACCACCTTTAATACCCGTCAGAATATGCTCAGACAGAATCTGGAAATCTTCTACTATGAAGACACCAATCTCCACCCGGTATCCAGCCACCGTCATGAGCATTATGAAGTGTACTTCTTTTTAAGCGGACCGGTAAACTGCCTGATCGATGACAAGGACTATCCGCTTGCGCCGGGTGATATCTGTCTGATTCCTCCCGGGATCTATCATCGTCCGGCATTCCGTAACGAAAAGGAGACCTACCGCCGTATTGTTCTCTGGATTTCTGCCGATTACTTAAACCAGTTAAAGCGTACCCACTCACAGATTGACTACTGCTTCCAGCTTGCGCTCAATAAAAAACAGTATCATTTCCGGAATGATTCGGGAGCTGCACAGCTTCTGTTTGGCAAGCTGTTTGATCTGTTGGAAGAATATCATTCGGCAGGAGCCTTTCACGAACAGCTTCTTGCCTGCTATACCAGTGCCTTTCTGCTGCAGTTAAACCGGATTGTATCCGAATCTTCTTCCCCGTCCGCATATCGGAAGCCCAAGGCACTTTTTTCACAAATTTGTGATTACATTCACTCCCATCTGGAAGAAGATCTGTCTTTGGATGTCCTTGCAGAGAATTTCTATGTCAGCAAATATTATATTGCACACAGCTTCAAAGAAAATATGGGCGTTTCTACCCACCAGTATATTTTAAAGCAGCGGCTTTATGCCAGCAAATCGAGTATTCTCGCAGGTACTCCCCTTAGCGAAGTCTGTGCAAATTACGGTTTCACCAACTATACCACCTTTTTCCGTGCATTCAAGAAAGAATTCGGTGTCTCTCCCCGTGATTTCAAGGATTCCTGTCAGAGCCAGTCCGGCATGACGGAGAAAGAGTAGGAATTTTGAAATGCTATCCCCAGTACAGGGTAACCTTTTCTTTCGCCTGTTCCCCTGTTAAGCCACAATTTTTAATCACTTTCTGAACTGCCAGTTCCGGATTGCCGCCCATTTCTTTACATAGCGAAACAATGGACCGGATGGTGTTCTCCTTATTCTCGTCCAGTTCCTGCTTTGCCTTTTTCAACTCTTTCTCTGCTTTCTTTCGCTCCTTCTCTGCTCCAATTTCTTCTCCAATCTTTTGGCCAATTTCCCGCTCATCTCTGCGGATCAATTCCATTTCACGTTCCTCGTCATATTCAAAAATACTCATCTTGACTACCTCTGTTCTTTGCTTTAACAAAAAATCCTTTAATATATCATGCCGGATACAGTATTCGATCGCTTCTTCCACAGCCTGTTCCAACGGCATACTTGCACTGTTGCACCGAACCTGCTCCACATACTGGGTATACTGCTTTAGAATCGGACACTTTTCCTTCAGTTTCTCATTCATACTGGGATTAATATTCAGTATTGTTACCTTTAATTCCAGTTCCGGATCATCCGTTGGTACTTCAAATGCCTCTGATAATCTTAAAATTCTTTTCTCTGGCTTCTCTTCTACTCCATTATAGAATACCACAAAATGCGGTGTGGGTAACTTAATTAATTTGGAACTGTATAAGGACTGGTCTTTCACATAAACCTGTAACAACTCAGCTACATAAAACAGATCCCGTAAGGGCATATTCAGGTTGTACGTAGACTGATGCTCATACAGATTTACCTCATTCATAATCAAACAAGAAATGTCATTCTGCATTCCCATATAGATCGCATTGTCTAACATATTAAATGTAATCTGCGAAGCATCCGTATAACATGTTCCATTCAAGGCATTGTATAAAGACAGTGCATTTTCCGGCTCCCGGAACAACATCCGGCTCACCGTATCTTTGTAGTTTCTCTGCACTTTTGTTTCTCTTGCCATTTCTTTGACTATTTTTCCGGTTACTTTTACTGCTGTTGCTGTTCTTTCTTTTGTTGTTACCTCTACCTCTTTTATTATTTCCTTTGTTGTTGCTGCTTCTGTTACCTTTGCTGTTGCTTCTTTTGTTACTCCTTTTGTCACTGCTTTGGTTACTTTTGCTTCTCCCATTTTTCCTCCCTTTGCGGGAAGAGAAAAATAAACCGGTCAACGTTTGATAAACGCTCATCCCAGTCAATCAGACCGGCGTCCGTTTTCCTTCCTCCCGCCTTTTCAATTAATTGTTTGAATGTGATTTAAAAGCATGGATTTCAGAAAACTTCCGTTTTCATAGTCAGAATAGATATAAAACCATAGATTTAGATTCGATCATTTGAAATATATGCTTTGTAGTGAATATAACATACGGGAGGTTATGCGTCAATGCAATTTTTGTAATCTTTTTATCAATTCCGGCTATATGTAACGAGATCCGTCTGTGCTACCATAAAACTATTGAGAGTTACAGTAATATCAAGAAATCCGCAATTTGGAGGTATTCTTATGGAAATGACATTACGCTGGTACGGCAGCAAATCCGATTCCGTTACATTGCAGCAGATCCGTCAGATTCCGGGCGTCACCGGAGTCATTACCACCCTTTATGAAACCGCTCCCGGTGACCTTTGGAAGCGGGAAGAGATTCATGCCTTAAAAAAGGAAGTGGAGGCTTCCGGATTACATATTTCCGGTATCGAAAGTGTAAACATCCACGACTCCATCAAGATCGGTTCTCCCGACCGGGACCAGTATATTGACAACTATATTAAGACCTTAGAGCATCTTGGGGAAGAGGACATTCATCTGGTCTGCTATAATTTTATGCCGGTATTCGACTGGACAAGAACCGAGCTTGCCCGCGTCCGCCCGGACGGTTCTACCGTGCTTGCTTACAGCCAGAAAACGATCGACAGCATTGATCCCATGAAAATGTTCGATTCCATTTCCGGCGATTCCAACGGCTTCGTCCTTCCCGGCTGGGAACCGGAGCGTATGGCACGAATCAAAGAACTGTTCGAGCTTTATAAGGATGTCGATGATGAAAAGCTTTTTGCGAACTTAAAATACTTCCTCGAAGCGATCATGCCGGTATGTGACAAATATGACATCAACATGGCCATCCACCCGGATGATCCTGCCTGGAGCGTGTTCGGTCTTCCTCGCATCATCATCAACCTGCCGAATCTGCAGCGCATGATGAGCATGGTAGACAATCCGCATAATGGCGTCACCTTCTGCTCCGGCTCCTACGGAACCAATCCCGATAACGATCTGCCTGGAATGATCCGTGCCCTCAAGGGAAGAATCCACTTTGCACATGTCCGCAACCTGCAGCACAACTTCCCGGGTGACTTTGAAGAATCCGCTCATCTTTCCGCAGATGGAAGCTTCGATATGTATGAAATTATGAAAGCCTTATATGATATTGATTTCACAGGACCGATCCGTCCCGATCATGGCAGAATGATCTGGGGTGAAGTTGCCATGCCCGGATACGGCCTGTATGACCGCGCGCTCGGAGCCACCTACCTGAATGGTCTCTGGGAAGCTATTGTGAAAGGAGAAGCACGCCATGGAATTAAGTAAAAAGGGAATTGCAGACCGCACCGCCTTTGAACAGAAAGGCTATGCCCTTCCACAGTTTGACCGCGGGGAAATGATTGCCAAAACAAAAAAAGCACCACACTGGATCCACTTCGGTGCCGGCAATATCTTCCGCGCCTTTCAGGCCAATGTGATGCAGGAGCTGTTAAACAAAGGAAGCATGGATACCGGACTTCTGGTTGCAGAAGGCTTTGATTATGAAATCATCGAAAAAATGTACCGTCCGCATGATGACCTAAGTATTCTGGTTACGCTCAAAGCCGATGGCAGCATCGAAAAGACCGTAGTCGGAAGCATTGCAGAATCCCTGATCTTAGACAGTCACAGAGAGGTGGAATTTGCACGCTTAAAGGAAGTATTTGAAAGCCCTTCCCTGCAGATGGCAAGCTTTACTATTACCGAAAAGGGATACAGCCTTGTAAACGGAAAAGGTGAACTTCTTCCTGCCGTATCTGCCGATTTTGCAAATGGACCGGCCCGATGTGAAAGCTATATTGGCAAGGTTGCTTCCCTCCTTTATTACCGCTATCTCCATGATAAGCTTCCGATCGCTATGGTCAGCATGGATAACTGCTCCCACAACGGCGATAAATTATATGCTGCCATCCGCTCCTTTGCGGAGCAATGGACGAAGAATAACTTAGTCCGCAATGGATTCCTGCGTTATATTGAGAACCCTTCTCTGGTTTCCTTCCCCTTAACGATGATCGACAAGATCACTCCCCGTCCGGATTCGAATGTGGAACAGCTCCTTTTAAAGGATGAGATCGATGGGTTATCTCCGGTGATTACACAGAAAAACACCTATGTTGCTCCGTTTGTAAATGCTGAGGAATGCCAGTATCTCATCATCGAAGATCTGTTCCCGAACGGAAAGCTTCCCCTCGATGAGGCCGGCATTATCTATACTAACCGGGAAACCGTGAATAAAGTGGAAAAGATGAAGGTATGTACCTGTCTGAATCCGCTCCATACCGCTCTTGCCATCTTCGGCTGCCTGCTTGGTTACACCCTGATTTCGGAGGAAATGAAGAATCCGTTATTAAAGAAGCTCGTGGAAACGATCGGCTGGAAGGAAGGCATGCCCGTAGTCGTGAATCCCGGAATCCTCCGTCCCGAGGACTTCCTTACCGAGGTTCTGACAGTGCGCATCCCGAATCCTTTTATGCCGGATACTCCGCAGAGAATCGCAACCGACACCTCCCAGAAGCTCCCGATCCGTTTCGGGGAAACGATCAAGGCGTACCAGGCATCCGATACCTTAAACCTTTCGGAGCTTAGGATGATTCCGCTTGTTTTCGCCGGATGGCTACGTTATCTGATGGGAATGGATGATACCGGGGCTACGTTTGAAAGAAGCTCTGATCCACTGCTCGATGACCTGACACCGTACCTTACCCGGTTTACGTTAGGTAAGATTCCCTCCACAGAAGATACCGATAAAATCCTGTCCCCTATTCTTCATAAAAAGGAAATCTGGGGCGTGGATCTGTACACCTGTGGACTTGCCGCTCCTGTCATTTCCGTTTTCCGTGAAATGCTCGCAGGTCCGGGTGCTGTAGAAAGCACATTAAAACATCATGTGTGACGATATCTGAGCTGCCATGCATATGCGAAAATGATCCGGTGGATCGTTTTTGAGTTTCCTTTGATTATCACAGGTTTGGTACAAAACAGCGGTTCCCATTCGGAAACCGCTGTTCTCATCCATGCTTTACATTTCTAAGTTACATTTCTTAGTTACATTTCTTTTTATATTTCTTATTCCATTTCTGTAATTCTCACTATGCCCGGATTTCTTCCTGATAAACAGTCTGTATCTCCCGAATCCGGCATGCTGTTCCGTTTTGGAACTCCGGCAGCTTTTCCAGGAACACCGGTGCTCCTTCCTTTAAAGGCTGTACCGTTATGGTAAGCTCCTTTGGAAAATCGAAATAGCCAAGGCTGAACACAGCCTGCTGCCCGGTATAGAAATAATCATTTACCTTTTTCCCTTCGATTTCAATTTCCATGCCATTGCCATCGTAGGTAATATACAGAAGAAGATCCTCTCCCTTCTTCCGGTCAAGTAGCTTGTCATAAGAAACGGTCACCTGGTATTTCCGGTTATCCGGTTTGTCCGGGCAGCTGCCTGCTGCACTTGTTGTGTCTGCGGCAATACCTGCTGTTTCCTCTTCCATACCGGCTTTCCCTGCAGAAGCTGCCGTCACATCATCCCATTCTGCCAGATGAATCTGCGCCGGAGCTTTCTGTTCCTCCATGCGATAAACCTGAAATCTTCCTTCCGTTCCTTCCTCCTTCATTCCCTTAGGAATGCTTTTCAGCGCCGGATAGCTCAAAATCTTCTGTCCCGGGGCAACGGCAAAATGAATCTCCCCATCCTGCTCCCAGACATAATTATCGGAAAGAATCAGATAGTCCTGTTCTGTTGTGATATGCCAGGCATTCAGGGCTTCCTTTCTTGTGAGATGAAGAATATCCGCATGCTCTTTCGTCTCCCATTCATAGAAGGGATTCCGGTCACCATAGAATACATAGGTCTCCTGCTCTCCCAACCGGAGCCTGCAAAGCGGAGCTGCCAACGCACTTTTAAGGACTGCTTCTCCAAGCTTCATCCGGTATGGGAAAAATCCAAACTCTCCGCTGTGCAGATCGAATGACGGAAAGGTTACATGATCTGTTTCGGCATCCCCTCCACAGCTTCCCTTTAAAATCACCTGCTTATGCTCTGCCATGGTTCTTCTTCGCTGATAGTTATTGAAAAAGACATAGCCATGTGTCTCATCATGCCGGCAGCTTACCCGAAGCGTCTGCAGATCCTCCGGCTTAATCTTTTCATCCGGGATCTCTGCCGGAAGGGCTGCCATGTCCTCCCCGAAATCCCGAAGAAAATAAGCCAGAAGCTTAATCTCCTTTAAAGAATCCGATATGGTTCCATACTGCCGGATAGGCGCATTGAAATCGTAGTTAATCTCCGGCAGATCATTCGCATACCCGGTAGCTTTGCTTTCCTGTAAGGTCGTAAGCTTTCCGTCCGGATTGCTTCCTCCATGATACATATAATATCCAAGAAGTCCTGCTCCACTTCCCATTTTCACCAGGGACATTGCCCCGATATCTGATCCTGTTGCCACAGGCCGCCGGTGTGCAGTTACCTGAAGGCCGCCGCCCAACTCTGCCGTCAGATAAGGAAAGCTTGCCTCATCGAAGGTCACGGCATCCTCCACATGATGATCACAGGCAATGAGTGCATCGTTCCGCTCATGGCTGAACACAAAGTTCGTATTGGCGGACAGCTCCTTTACACTGGGATCCCATGGGGCATCACAATACCCTCCCATCACGGGAATACAATCCCCGATCACGGCTCCGCCCCATCCGGTTGCGGTATAAAGAGGTACATCAAAGCCAATCTCCTTCGCCAGCTTCTGAAGCGTCCGCATATGCTGTTCGCCTTTTTCACCGGTAAAGCCGCCCACGTGTCCGTATTCATTCTCGATCTGCAATCCGATCACCGGACCTCCGTCTTTATAAAGAAAGCCTTTGACCTGCTCATAAAGCTGCTTCCAGTAACGCTCTACATAATGCAGATACCCCGGGTCATCACTCCGCAGCTCAATACCTTCTTTCTTCTGCAGCCAGTCCGGGAAGCCGCCATTACGGCATTCCCCGTGTACCCAGGGGCCGACTCTTAAAAAGCTGTAAATTCCAACCTTCCTGCAGCACTCCATAAAATGATGCAGATTATGGCAGCCGGTAAAATCAAATTCTCCTTCGATCTCCTCATGATGAATCCAGATCAGATAGGAAGAAACAATCTGCACACCCGCCGCCTTCATCTTATGCAGCGATTCCTCCCACAGCTCCTCCCGGTACCGGCTGTAATGCATCTCTCCCATCACCGGGAACCACGGCTTCCCATCACGCGTCATATATTGCTTTGTAATGCCAAAATCACTGTTTTTCAAAATTATTATCCTCCGGTTCTTCCGGTTTCTTTGCATGCTAAACCTGATTGGTTGATTTGCGGAAAAGAATCTCAAAGTCCACAAACGTCTTTCTCTGATACTCTTTCCCCTGCAGTGCACTGATCATCTGCTTGCCGATGGTATTGCCAATCTGCCTTGCCGAAATATTCACCGCCGTAATCGGCGGAGAAAAGCTTTCCAGATTCGGACTGTTATAAAAGGCTGCAATCGCAATATCCCTTGGAATCCGATAACCTTCTGCCTGCAGCTTCGACATGACCTTCGTACAGACAATATCATCCCCGCAGAGCACACACTGCATCCTTTTTGACATCATATCGGCAAGGATAGAATCCAGGGAATCCATTTTCAGATTCCCTGTATATACTGCCTGATGCTCCATTCCGATTCCGTTTTTTAACAATGCCTTCTGAAAGCCATTATACCGGCTCCGGTTGACATGATAATTAAGATCCTCCACAAGCAGGGCAAACCGCCGGAATCCCTTACTGATTAAGAGCGAAGTCATGTTTTCTGCTGCGGATTCATTATCGGTATCCACCTGAATCACCCGTTCATCCTCATACAGACCGGTAAGTCCTACCGGAAAATTCTGTTTCAGAAGATACTCAATGGCCTTATCATTTTCCAGACTTCTCGTCAGAATGATACCATCCACCTTCTTCTGCTCCACAAGCTTCTGGATTTTGGAAATATCCATTGCCGTCCCGGTTGCCAGCAGTACATTATAATCCAGAATGGCTGCCGTTTCACAGATACCGAGCAGACAGTCATGGAAGTACGGATTTCCATTCACGTATACATCCTCCGGAAATACCACGCCCAGATTGTGCGTCAGTTCTCCCTTCTGCTCCTTTTCTTCTTCCTGCTTCTGATGATTGGCATAGGCGATAATCCGGCTTCTGGTTTCCTCTCCGATCCGGCCTTTCCCCGATAATGCCCTGGATACTGTACTCTTCGATACTCCCAGATCCTTTGCAATATCCTCAAACGTCATCGTGTTCTTCTCCTGATCCTATTTTAATACTGAATTAATGGTCTATCCAGAGTTCCATCCGCAAAACCGCTGTTTCACAGCTCAGGTTTTGCGAATGAAATCACCTTGTACTGCTCTGAATCATTACCATCTGCTGCTCTAGTTCTTAGATGCCAGATATTCCTCTGCCTGCTTCTGCATCTCTGCTAAGACATCACGGATTCCGGCACTTTCCATTGCTGCGGAAAACTCTTCAATCGTTCCATCCACATCATCCACAAGACCGTTTACAAGAGGATCATAGTAGTTTCCAAGTGCTGCTTCCACTGCTGCAAACTGTACACTTACCGGAGTGGAATCAAAGGTAAATCCATCGTACGGATGTTCTTCTTTTACGCTTGAATTCCACTTTTCCATCAGACTATCATATGTCTCATCGAGTTCGGTTCGATCCTCCATATACTCTGTTCTCTGGATATTGATATTAGTCCATCCCCAGTTACAGTTGCTGGATACACCATAATTGGTTTCATCAATTACCTTATACTGGTCATCTCCAACTGCTTCCCAGTGCTTTCCTTCAATACCAAGCATAGCAAGATCGTAGATTTCCTGATTGGTCCAGAACTCATTTAATACCATCATTGCACGCTCTTTATTCTTGCTGGCCACATTGATTGCCACACCATTATTGATATAGGGCTTTACCTGCTTTGGCTGACCGGTAAGTGGATCACAAAGAGTTACGTTCCAGTCCGGATTCTCTGCATTTGCCTGCTTTGCATAGTTTTTGCTGCTTCCGATATTCCAGATCATCGCTGCTGTTCTTCCGGTTAAAAGTCCGGTCTGTCTTTCATCGGAGGAATTCAGCACATCCGATGACCAGCAGCCTGCATCCGCAAGTTCCTTCATCTGTTTGCAGTAATCAGCAAATCCATCCCAGTCAAGCAGATAGTAGAAGTTCAGATCACTCGGATCCTGTGTATCGTAAAGAACAAGCTCTCCATCCTGTGGTGCACCGCCAGTTGTACACATGCCCTGATTACGGAAATACAGATACCATGGTCCTCCCTGGCTTGCATACATGCCATGATCGGCACAGGCAAGGAAAAATTCCTTCAATTCATCCCAGCTTGTAATATCACTGATTCCATATTCATCCATCAGATCCTTGCGGACAGCCAGCACATCCTGACCAAACTCATTCTGATAATTCGGAACCATATAAACCTGTCCATCAATCTTCGCCTGATCCCATGCCATCTCCGGTACGGTTTCCCAGATACCCGGTGCATAGGTCTTAATAAAATCTTCACTTAACGGATAAAAACCTCCGAGGGATACGGTCTGCTCATAATGTCCCCAGCTTGTTGCCGTAAAGATCAGATCGAAGTCTTCTCCCGCTGAGAATAACAGAGAATATTTAGAATCATGCTCACCCCAGGACAGAAACTCTACATTCAGGGAGCAGTTTAACTTTTCTTCCAGAATTTCATTGATTTTGCCATAAACCTCATCAAAGTCCGGTGTCCGGTCACCTAACAGATACATCGTAAGCTCCACATGCTCGGAAGTGTCAATTGCTGCTGTTTCCGTGGTCTCTGTATCTGCTGCCTCTGTAACGGTACTCTCCTCTTCCACTGTTCCATCAGCGGCAGAAGTATCTGTAGCAGATGAGCTTCCGCAGCCAGCCAGAACACTGATTGCCATTGCTGTTCCCAATAACAGGGATAATAATTTCTTTCCTCTCTTCTTCATAAAAACCTCCTTAATTTCTCTCATTTTGGATAAGCCCTCCGGTTATCCTTATTCCTCTTTTCTCTATATGGTCAGGCTTCCCTGACATAAATTGCCGTTGCGCACCGGACAATTTACTTTCTTACTTAACCCTTTACGGCTCCGATCGTGATACCCTGTACAAAATACTTCTGTACCAACGGATATGCCAGAATAATCGGTCCGGTTACTACAATCGTCAATGCCATCTTCAAGGTCTGGGTTGGCAGTGACATAGAACTTATCACGGAGCTGCTGACAACATTATTGGCGATCAGCTTCTTATATGCCTCAATGTTGTTTACCTGCTGATACAGGAAATATTGCAACGGATATTTATCCTCTGTCTTGATATAAAGCATGGCATTGTACCAGTCATTCCAGTAGGCCAGTGCAATAAACAATCCAACGGTTGCAAGTGCCGGCTTGATGAGCGGCATCACGACCTGGAACAGTGTGCGGAACTCTCCGCAGCCATCAATCTTCGCTGCATCAATCAGAGATTCCGGCAATGCCATGATGTAGCTTTTCATGATCAGCAGATTGTACACACTGAACACCAGCGGCAACAGCATAGCCAGATAGTTATCTCTCAAGTGAAGCGTCTGGGTAATCAGAATATAGTACGGAACCAGACCTCCTGAAAACAACGTGGTAAAGTAGAAGAAAAATGAGAAGCCATTTCTCCACTCAAAATCTCTGCGGGAAAGAACATAGGCTGTCATTGTCTGAAGCAGAAGTCCGATTGCGGTTCCGCATATGGTCAGTCCAATGGTAGTCGCATAGGCTTTGAATACAACCATCGGCTCCTTGAATACAGTCTTATATGCTTCTAAGCTGAAATCCTGCGGAAGAAGGCTGAATCCGTTCTGAATAATTGCTTCCTCGGAGGAAAAAGAGCCAGATAAAATCATAATAAATGGAATCAGGCACATCAATGTAATCAATCCGCAAAAGGTGTATGCGATTATATTCAGCACAATCACATCAGAGCCTTTTTTTACTTTTCCTAATCCTTTCGTTGCTGCCGGCATTCTTTCACCTCCCTAGAATAATGTATAATCTTTATCATATCGTCCAACCAGCCGGTTCACGATCAGAATTGTTGCAAAGCATAATACGGACTGGAACAGACCGATTGCAGCAGACATTCCGAAATCATTACTGCTGATCAATGCACGGAAGGTCAGTGTATCAATAACATCCGTATAGTTATAAAGAAGTCCGTTCGTACCAACCAGATTATAAAACATATCGAAGTTTCCTTTAAAAATTCCTCCGACGCTTAATAAAAGCAGGATAATGGTGGTCGGCATAATCATTGGAATTGTTACCTTGAAGATCCGCTGGAATACATTCGCGCCATCGATTGCTGCCGCCTCATAAATGGAAGTGTCAATTCCCATGATTGCAGCCAGATACATGACGGAGCCGTATCCGATTCCCTTCCAGACATTGAAAAAGGTTAAAATAAACGGCCATACCTTCGGATTCGTGTAAAAGGAAATTCTCTCTCCGCCAAATGCGGTAATCAGACGGTTCATGAATCCATAATCGGAGCTGAAAATGTTGAATGCCATAACTCCTACAATAACCCAGGAAATGAAGTAAGGCAGGAACATGATGGACTGGGAAATCTTCCGGAAATGCTTGTTCCGGATTTCTGTCAGAAAAATCGCCACAGCAATCTGGCTTACGGTATTAATAATGATGAACAATACGTTGTACAACACCGTGTTGCGCGTTACCGTCCATGCCTGACCGGATTTGAAGAAGAATTTAAAATTATCAATTCCGTTCCACGGACTTCCCCAGATGCCTCCGGCGTAATTATACTTCTTAAACGCCATCACAATACCCGTCATCGGATAATACGCAAAAATCAATGTATAAATCACAGCAGGGGCAAGCATCAGCAGAAATACCCGGTATTTATACAGTTTTTTGAAAAAACCTTTTGCCTTGGTTCCTTTCATCTATCCACCTCTTTCCGAAAGTCTCGTTGCGCACCATTATGTTGCGCTATCGTTGTTTCTTTCTATGGTTTTATTATACTTTGTATAGTTTTTACATGCAATCCGCAAGATAACTAATATTTTTTCACAAAGAAAGTGCAACGCAGACAAAAAAATCACCCGTTGCGCAACGATAACGTTTTCGTTTGTTGCGCAACGGGTGATAACTGTTGCCTGAATTATTACTATAATACAATACCATCTTTAAATATGGAAATATCCCTGTAGCCATGTTGTTCTGCACACGTTTTTTGGCCACTTGCAATCTGAAGAACAAATTCCAGTAACCTGTTTGCTACTGTTTCCATATTTTCACCTTCTGCAATACTCCCTGCATCGAAATCAATCCATCCTTTTTTTCTTTCAGCCAGCTGTGTATTTGTTGCTATTTTGACCGTAGGGGCCGGAGCGCCAAAAGGAGTTCCTCTTCCGGTTGTAAACAAAATCATATGTGCTCCTGCTGCTGTCAATGCTGTGGTTGAAACCAGATCATTGCCGGGGCCGTAGAGAAGATTCAGTCCCCTCTTTGAAACCTGTCCGCCATATCCAATAGCATCTGTCACTGCTGCAGTTCCACCCTTCTGCACACATCCGCAGGATTTATCCTCTAAGGTGGTAATACCTCCCTCTCTATTGCCCGGACTTGGATTATCATATATAACCTCCCCATGACTGATAAAATACTGCTTGAATCCCCGAATCATATTCACAGCTTTCTGATAAACAGAAGCATCCTTGCAACGGTTCAGAAGCATCTGCTCTGCCCCAAACATTTCCGGTACCTCTGTCAGGACTGTAGTACCTCCTCTGGCAATCAACATATCACTGAATTTTCCAACCAGAGGATTGGCCGTGATTCCGGACAGTCCGTCAGACCCTCCGCATTTCATTCCTATCACCAGTTCACTGATCGGTATGGACTGCCTTTTGAACTGTGCTGCATATTCTGCACATTCCATCAGCAGCTCTGCCGCTTTGGCGAATTCATCTTCCACATCCTGACATTTCAGAAATTTGACTCTGTCAGGATCATAGACGCCAAGCTCCTGCACAAACTGCTCATGCGTCAGGTTTTCACATCCAAGCTCCAGCACCAGTACTGCTCCAGCATTGGGGTGCCTAACAAGAGAAGCCAGAATTTTTCTGGTCTGTGCATGATCCTTCCCAGTCTGGCTGCATCCAAACGGATGTGTAAAAGTATATAAACCATCAATACTTCCCGTCACCAGATTCTGATTATCCTGCACGATCTTTTTAGCAACATCATTCACGCATCCTACTGTCGGAATTACCCATATTTCATTCCTGATTGCAGCCTGACCGTTCTTACGTCTGTATCCCTGAAAGGTTTCTGCCTTCTCCGGTTTCAGGCTGCATAGCTGTGGCTGATAACAGTACTCCATCTCCTCATTCAGATTTGTTTCCATATTATGTGTATGAACCCACATTCCCGGCTGAATCTCAGAAACGGCATGTCCGATCGGCAATCCGTATTTGACGACATTTTCACCTGTATGAATTTCCCTTACTGCTACCTTATGCCCTTGGGGAATATTTTCCTGAATTGTCAATACTTCTCCACTGACTTCCAGTTTTTCTCCGCTGCTGATCGGGCGCAGCGCTACAGCTATATTATCTTTCTCTGCAATCTGAATTATCTCCATAATTTATCACAGACATTTTGCATATGCCTCTTTCGCTCCCTCTGTTCGTATTACCTTAAGATCCCGGACAACCTGTTCCTTCAGTCCACTGATACCGGTCAGATCCTGTCCCCACATCTCTATATTGGAAAGAACTGCCTCTGTCAGCTCCTCTTCCGTATCTTCCTTATGAGAATAATAGAATTCCAGAATCCATCGATCATCCTTTACTGTATACTCATTTCCAAGTGGTCTCTTACATACCAGTCCACTGTCATTCAGACATTGTATATCGTTGCTGTAAAAAGCAATATAAGCTGCCAGTGACATAACCAGACAGGAGGGTAAATTCTTCTTGTTTTCCACATACTCAAGCAGAGACGGCATATTACGAGCTTTCCATTTTGACGTGGAATTCAGTGAAATGCTCAGCAATTCATGATCGATAAACGGATTATTAAAACGATCCTGGACTGCTTCTGCAAACTTCCTCAGCTCCTCTTTATCCAGTGGCAGAGTAGGAATTACTTCCTCGTACAGCATCTTGTTCATAAATGCCCGAATGACTTCATCCTGCATACAGTCACGTACAATATTCTCCCCAGCCAGATATGCACCGAGTACGAACCCGGTATGAGCTCCATTCAGTATCCGAACTTTCCGTTTCTTATAAGGCTTCATATCCGCAGTAACAAATACTTTGTCTTCCAACCCGGCTTTTTTAAACGGCAGTCTTTCACCGACACTTTCACCGCCTTCAATCACCCATACACCAAAAACTTCTCCAACATCAAGTATCTGATCCCTGTAACCGTTCTCTATTTCAAGTGCCGCTGTTTCTTCTGCATCCTTAATTCTGCCAGGAACAATCCGGTCTACCAGAGAACCGCAGAAGGTACACTGTTCATTCACATATTCGGAAAAACCTCTCTCTAGCTTCCACTGATTAATATACTGATTCACACATTTTAATAATTCCTGTCCATTATCATCTATCAATTCACAGGCAAGGATCAGAAGCCCTGAACCTCCCGCCTTGTAACGATGATATAGAACCTGAGTCAGCTTTGCCGGGAAGCTGGATGGTGGGCAGTCCTCAAGGCGGCAGGACGGATCATAAGTGATTCCCGCTTCCGTTGTATTAGAAACAATCATTTCCAGATCTTTACTCTCAGCAACCTGCATCAATGCTTTATAATCCTCTTCCCTGTATGGATTCAGGCAGCGGCTGACGCTGGATATAACCCGTTTGTCATCTACCTTTTTTCCTTCCTGGCTTCCTCTGAGATATAACGTATAAAGCCCCTCCTGTTCATTAATGATATCTGTAAGTCCCTGCTCAATTGGCTGTACAAGTACACATTTTCCCTGAAACCCGGCTTTTTCATTCGCCAGATCAAACCAGTAATCTACAAATGCCCGCAGGAAATTTCCCTCTCCAAATTGGAGTACTTTTTCAGGCGCAGTCTTTAAAACATACCCTTGATACCCTGATTTTTCCAACACTTCATAATTTAACTGCTCCATTCTTATCCCTCCTTCAGCAGACTACTGAAATCTGACAAACAGCCTCTGGCATATTTCATAAGCTTCATAATTTCCGGCAAATGTTTCCATTCTTCCTCAAGAGTTGTTTTCAGATAAGCCATCTGTATTTCCAGGGCATCTGAAATACTCTTCTGAATCACATCTTTATTTTGTATTCCTTCTTCGCCTTCCAACAGCCGTAATGTGTCATACAGATCCTGATTTCCGTTTTCTACCATACCGCTTCCCCATGTATCCGCAGTATTTTCTGTCACCTGACGTACAAAATATTCGCAGGTTTCTTTGCTGAAGTATGATGCATAATAATTGTAATCAACACCCTCTAAGGCTGCTATTGTATCCGCTATATTCTCTTCCTTCAGCCTTTGAGCAGCCTCCTTCAGCAGTGCAATATTGTTTAAATATCTCTGATGAGGTATTAACATCTGATCATTCCAGTCAAACCTCAGGTAATGCTGCATAAAATACTTAAAAACTTCATGCAGGGCAAGATTACTTTTTATGGCTTCCTCTTTTAATGCCGCTGTCTTCTGAACGGACTGCATTTTATGGTTAATGCTTTCAATGCCGGCACGGATCTCTTCCGCCAGCTCAACCAGTTGTACAAAATCAGCTTTTTCTTCTGCATATCCATCCGGTATCGAATCTGTTATTTCCTGAGCCCTCAGGGTAAAGTCAACCGGTCGTACCATAAGCTGATCAAGATCAAGAATCAGCTTGCCAAACATGGAATGAATGATCCGAAATAATTCATCATCAAACCCTGTCTGAAATTCCGAGTATGAGGAATGCAGCACCGTACGATCAGCCAGACATCCATCATAGGCACCCGAAACAAAGCTCGGAATCCCTGCAAGCTCATAACTGAAGTCCTCCGTTGATGAAGTCAGTGCGAGATTTGCTTCAAATGTATATTTTCCATTATCTTTATAAGGACTGATACTGTTATGTACAAATTCATACAATTCCCTGCAGCATGGAATACAGAACTTTGTTTCACCGGCACAGGCATAAAATCCGTCCATGTTTACGACAGCAAAACCCTTCTTCTGCCACTCAGGACGCATTCTGTGAATCTGCTTAAATGCACCAATAGCCCAGTCATATTTATTATTAATGAGCCCCCATTCTTCTGAGGCGTGCATGACAAAGCGAATTGTCCGGTATGGCTTATAGCCTGAATCAATCAGTGCCTTTGCCACACCCATGGCCCATCCTACACCCTGTACATCGTCAAAAACAGTTCTGTAATAAGCATCATAATGATTGATGACTATAATTGCCTCATCTGTTTCTCCGGGAATTTCTCCCCACAGATTATAACTGATCTTATCCGGTTCAACAATGCTCCTGGCATCAATGCAGACACGGACTCCTTCTGTAGACTTTTCCTGTAATTCCTTCAGCATCCCTGCTGCCTTTTTCCCTATGGAAAAAACGGGCAGCCCGCAGGGGCCGCAGACATCTTCTGAAACAAGGGTTTCATCACCCGTCTGTCCAAAGCCCCCAGTATTACAGCATATTACTGCTGCCGCACCATGAATTGATGCTTCATATGCCGGAAAATTAATCCACCATTCGTTCATCTGATCAATATCAATCAGAACGACCTTTCCGGAAATATCCATTCCCTGAAAATCTTTTTCTGTTCCTTTTCCGGCATAGGTTAACTGCAATTCTTTCTGAGAGAAATCAGCCTTTGTCGCATATCCTCCAAGCGCTACTGTATTAAGATTTCCTTCCTGGTCTCTGAAAGATATTGTGCCTTTTTCATATTGCCATTTATCAACAGGACATTCGTCTTTTGTTATATTCTGTAATCCTATCTTTTTCATTTCAGAAACAAGATAGTCCGCTGCTCTGTGTTCAGCATCTGATGCAGATGATCGGTTTCCAATTTGTTCATTATCAACAAATTCTGACAATTCCTTCATGATTCTTTTGGAATATGTAATATCAATTTTCTCTTCAAATTTCTTCATCGTTTACCATCTCTTTTAAAAAATATGTCCGTTATCCTTTTTCGCAGAAACCGCATACATTCCAATCCCCACTACACCACATATAATTGCTGCTATCTTGATGAACAGCATGTCTGACGCTGCGGCTGTTTCAAACCATGGGAAGAAAATAATTCCAAGCGCCGCAAGAACCGCCCAGACAATGATGACAAATGCAATTCGCTTGGTATCTCCCGGTGCCAGCTTGGTTTTGGGGTTAATCGGGTTATTTTCCGGGTCTTCAACATGAAGGCCACCATACATTCTCTTAAAAATAACATAGGCAATCGGTCCTGACAGGACGCCGATCAAACCATGTGTAAAATCGGAACTTCCTGTAAGATATAATGCCACAATTGCTACGATTACCGGAACAAATGTAAATACAATAAATACCTTATCGCTCATCCCCACCTTGAAAGGTCCGTCCGGATGAGTGGATCTTACACGTCTGATAATACCTGCCAGCTGTGTTAAGCTTGATGCAAACAGACTCATGGTTACTGTTGCGATTACTAATTCTACAAAGGAGAAGGAAAGTAAGAAGAAAGAAACAACTGCCACGGAAAGAATACCTACATAAGGTACACCTTTTTTCTTACTTACCTTTACCAAAAACTTGGGACAAAGATTATCTGCTGCCATTACAAAGAAACCTCTTGCAGTAGATGCAATATATCCATTAAACATGGAAATATTAGAAAGCATTGCAATAAACAGGAACAGACCTGCCAGTGCCGGTGCATAATTTTTCAGGACATCAATATAGGAAACGCCCTCCGAACCCCACTGCTGCCAGTTCCCAACAGATGCAAGTCCTGCAGCTGTCGGAATAATATATGTTGCAATAATCAGCGGAATACAAAGTAATAATCCTTTGGGGATCAGCTGAGGTTTTTCAACTTCTCCGGCAACCATTGACATAGATTCCCAGCCTCCATACATCCACAGACCTACGGAAAGTCCTGCTCCAATGCTGGTTAAAACTCCCTGTCCTTCCGGTATGATCGGCAGGAAAGGATTCGTCTGAAAATGTGCAAACCCAATCACGGAAACAACTGCAAATGCTACCAGAATAGATACGGAAATGATGGTATTAATAATGGCTACATCCTTTACCCCCTGAAGATTGATAATAATGAAAACTACAATAATTGCAACCTTAATCATATATTCCTCAACCGGTGACAATCCAAAGAAGGATGTCATAAATGCGGCTGCAAGTGCAACATAGGTTACGGTATCAAAATAACCTCCAATGGTTCTCCACCATCCCATCTGGAACCCCCAGAACTCCCCTAAGGTTTTCTTTACCCAGCTGTAAGGGCCACCTTCATCAGGAAGGGCAGATGCCAGTTCTGCATCTGTAAATGCCTGCGGTAATCCCCAGAAGAAAGGTAGAACAATTAACATGATTAATGTAAGACCAGGACCTGTTCCAGGAATCATATCTTCAATTCCCCATGCTCCTGCCGCTGTCAATGAATATATCATACCAATTATAGCAAACAATCCAAGCTTTTGACGCTTTAAACCATTCTGATTTGTACTGCTCATATAAAATACTCCTTTCTCACGCTTATTTTAATAAATATTCCGGAAGTCAATGCCTACCTTCAGCATACTTCCACTCATTTTGTCAAAGTCACTGAATGCCTGCGCAGCATCATTAAATTCATAGACATTCGTAATAATTTTTTCCAAATCAACCTTTCCTTCCTTCACCAGATCAATCAGTTCAAGAAAATCTCTTTTCAATGCATTTCTGCTTCCAAATACATTTAATTCCTTTTTCTGTAATAAGGTAAAGTTAAAGTCCAGATTTTTCTTTCCTACCCCGATCAGCACTACCTTTCCCCCATAAGCTGCACAGTCAATACACGACTGGAAGGTACTCGGTAATCCAACTGCTTCAATACAGATATCAAATCCATACCCAACAGCTTCACCGTTCATGCTGATGCTTCCGGTAATGTCTTTAACAGCCTTTTCCAGTGCCTCTGGACTCTCATTCATGATTGTTCCGGCAAATTGGAACATTTCCTGACTTCTCTTCAGCTTTTCCTCTGCCTGAGGAATATCACATAGGTATACTTCACCGCCCAATGCCTTAGCTGCATTTGCTGCCAGGACTCCAATGGTTCCTCCGCCAATGACCAGCACCTTATCTCCGGGCTTCACACCGGCTCTCTGAACACCATGATAGCTGATGCAAAAAGGTTCAATGGCAGCCAGAACCTTCGGTGACAGGCCTTTTCCATCATAAATTCTTTCTACCGGCATTGCAATATACTCACAAAAAGCTCCGTCTCTCTGACACCCCAGTGTCTGATTGTTCATGCATGCATTCACAAATCCCCTCTTGCAGCTATAGCAATGTCCACAATTAAAATAAGGATTCGCAGTAACGATCATTCCCGGTTTCAGTCCTCTGTCATTCTCATCAATTTCAACAATTTCCGCAGCAAATTCATGACCCGGGATTCTGGGGTAATTGAAATATGCAAATGTTCCTCTGTAAGATCCGAGATCACTTCCGCAAATGCCTCCGTATAATACCTTTAACAATGCTTCTCCCGGTTTTCTTTTGGGCATTTCTATATCCCGAATAACCACTTTCCCTGGTTCATCAATATAAATTGCCTTCACATGTCTCCTCCTCTCTGTTGTATTTTTTCTTGTATGCTATGTTGTATACATCATGGCATCATAATACTATCATAATAATCTTTTGTCAATATATATTTCCATTCAAATTGTTTGAACTGTAACCTTTCTTCATAAATACTCATTAATCTTAAAATCACACTCTTGAAGATGGAAGCGCTGTATTATATAATAAAACAGTAGTTATTCAGAGCCATATAAATAAATCCAAAGCAGCATTAGAAACGGTTTTACGAATAGGTTTTTGATTAGTTACAATACAAAATTGCAATACTAAATTTAAGATTGTAAGGAAAATGTTTATGACAGCAACCTCTAAAAAGAAACCCCTTCGGCAATTTGCATATGACTATATCAAGGGGAAAATTTTATCCTGTGAATATGAACCGGGTATATATTTGAATGAACAGCAATTATGTAATGAAATGGGTGGCATCAGCCGAACCCCCGTCCGTGATGCACTTGGCCGTCTGGAGCAGGAAGGACTTCTGAATATTCTTCCCAAAAAAGGAATTATTGTATCCAAGCTGAAATTGAATGATATTAATCACATCTATGAAGTCAGAGCCTTGTTGGAGCCTTACACGATACGCCGCTATGGGTGCAAGCTCGATCCGGTTAAGCTGGAACGGTTTGCCGAAATCATGGGCGATCCTGACCGCATTGTAGCAGAAAGCTATAATTATTACTTCTACGATCTTGACGATCAGTTTCACGGATTTATTATGAATGCACTCCCAAATCAGTATCTGACAGAAACTTATGAGAATGTTAACAATATGAATCGCCGTATTCGTGTCCTCTCGGGAAATCGTGTTGAGAATCGAATCAGGGACACTTTCGCCGAACATCTCCGTATCGTGCAGGCATGTCTTTCCGGCGACTGGGAAAGTGCTGCCGATGCAATGGCGCAGCATCTGGAAAAAGCCCGGATTGTTACCTTCCAGCTCATCGCTGAGAATCAGGATATCTTTTAAGCATCGGAGGAATTCAGATTGAAAATTAACAGAACCGTTCAGCGTTCTTTTGAAATGCTATCCTATATTGCGCAGCATCCTGAGGGTGTCTCCATTGATGAGCTGTGTCTGCAGCTTACAATTCCCAAAACCAGCGCCTATGATATTCTTGTTACCCTTGTTCAGAACGGAATGCTTACGCTGTGCTCCGGCACCCGACAATTATATCGGATTGGAGCATCTGCTTATCGCATCGGAATGTCCTATCCCGAGTCTGATGATGAGCTGAAGCTGATCGGTTCAGCTTTAAAAGAAGTTGCCAATCTGTCTGGTAAGACAGCTTTTTTTGGCCAGCTTTATGAAGATAAAGTTCTTTATATTTTAAAGGAAACTCCGTCAAATCCCATTATTACCACGGCATCAGTAGGAAGCACAGCTCCCCTGTACTGCACATCACTGGGAAAGATCTTACTTGCCTACATGCCTGAGGATCAGGCAGACCATTTTCTGGACTCCCTTAATCCAGTCCCACGTACCGGATATACGCTGACAACCAGGGAAGCTGTCGCTGCGGATCTTGCCCTCACTGCCAGACGTGGATATGCCATGGATTTCCGTGAATATGAAGAACACATGGTATGTGTCGGCGCTCCCGTTTTCAGAAAAGATTCTACTCTCGTCGGTGCGATCAGCATTTCCGGTTTCTATCGTCCGGAAGAAAACTATGAATCGGCCGGACAATTTATCAATCAAAAAGCTTCTGAGCTATCCCATTTACTTGGTTATCACAACATTTAATCCGAAAATTCCCAGCCAAATGCCGGGAATTTTGTCTGCAGTCTGAACAGCAGATGTCTCTGCTGTTTTTTCTTGACAAAATCTCCCCTGATGTTATTATTATTTTGTAATCGTATTTGCGATGTGTATTCGTATATGCGATTATCAAAAAGACCAGGAGGACAGATTATATGAATATTACGATGAAACCTTCAAGCGAATGCAGGTTTGATGCGGTATCACTGGGAGAAGTGATGCTGCGGTTGGATCCCGGAGAAGGCCGTATCCGCACTGCCAGACAATTTCGTGCCTGGGAGGGTGGCGGTGAATACAATGTAATCCGCGGACTACGCAGATGCTTTGGATTAAAGACAGCGGTTATCACTGCCTTCGCCGATAATGAAATCGGAATGCTGATGGAGGACTTTATTCTTCAGGGTGGTGTAGATACCTCCCTGATCAAGTGGATGAAAACAGATGGCATCGGACGCACATGCCGGAACGGCCTTAACTTTACAGAACGTGGCTTTGGTATTCGAGGTGCGATCGGTTGCTCAGATCGGGCAAATACTGCAATTTCAAAGGCTACTCCTGAGGATTTTGATTTTGAATATATCTTTGGCGAGCTTGGTGTGCGCTGGCTGCATACCGGCGGTATTTATGCTGCTCTGTCCGAGCAGTCCTGTGAAACGGTTCTTGCCGCCATTAAAACAGCCAAGAAGTATGGTACCGTAGTCTCCTATGACCTGAATTACCGTCCTTCGATGTGGAGCGCAATCGGAGGTCTTGAAAAGGCCAGACAGGTGAATCAGGAAATTGCCGGATATGTAGATGTCATGATCGGTAATGAAGAGGATTTTACTGCGTGTCTTGGCTTTTCCATTGAGGGAAACGATAAAGCGCTAAAAAAACTCAATATTGACGGATATGAAAAAATGATCGCCGAAGCAGCAAAAGCCTACCCCAACTTCAGGGTTATTGCTACCACGCTCCGTGAAGTAAAAACTGCTACCCTCAATGATTGGAGTGCCTTGTGCTGGGCTGATGGCAGCATTTACAAATCAAAGGAATATAAATCTCTTGAAATCATGGATCGTGTAGGCGGCGGAGACTCATTTGCTTCCGGATTGATCTATGGTCTGATGACTACTGGGGAACCGGCACTTGCGGTTAATTATGGTGCCGCTCATGGGGCACTGGCTATGACGACACCGGGCGATACCACAATGGCCAGTAAGAAGGAAGTCGAAGCTATTATGTCCGACGCCGGCGCCCGTGTTCAAAGATAGGAGGAAGGAAATATGAATGAAATTTATCATAAGCTTCATGAAATAGGGATCATTCCTGTTGTTGTCCTGAACGACAGCAAGGATGCTCTGCCGCTTGGAAAGGCACTGATAAAGGGCTCACTTCCTGCTGCTGAAGTTACTTTCCGTACAGATGCAGCTGCCGAAGCTATCCATCAATTGTCAGAAGCCTATCCTGAATTACTGGTAGGCGCCGGAACTGTCTTGTCAATAGAACAGGCTGATCTTGCAATCCATGCTGGTGCCAGATTTATTGTCTCTCCCGGACTAAATCCTAAGGTTGTGCGGCACTGTCTGGAAAAGAATGTTGTCATTATTCCAGGAGTTGTTACTCCCAGTGAGATTGAACAGGCTCTTGAGCTCGGACTCGATATCGTGAAATTTTTCCCGGCTGAGCCATCCGGTGGTCTTGCAATGATTCAGGCTCTAAGTGCCGCCTACACAAAGCTACGCTTCATGCCCACCGGCGGTATCAATGCTGAAAATGTAATTCCTTACCTTAAATCAGACAAAATCATTGCCTGTGGCGGCAGCTGGATGGTCAAAAAAGAGATGATCGCTGCCGGTGAATTTGAAAAAATCTCTGCTTTGTGTCAGAATGCAGCGGACATTGTTCTTAGCCTGAGAGGCTAAGCCATTCAAAATACATAAGAAGCTCTGTGTAACAAAAATATCCCGGTGCTTTGCACCGGGATATTTTATATCGATATCAGAAAATTCTTATTTGCGGATAAGCTTATTTAGCAGCAAGCTCTGCCTTCAGCTTCTCGGTAAGAGCAGGAACGATCTTGTTTAAATCTCCTACAATACCGTAATCAGCTACATCGAAGATCGGAGCGGATTCATCCTTGTTGATCGCAATGATGATATCAGACTCTTCCATACCTGCTACATGCTGGATTGCTCCGGAAATACCGATTGCAAAGTATACATTAGGACGAACGGTCTTACCTGTCTGTCCAACCTGCAGATCCTTCGGCTTCCAGCCTGCATCAACTACAGCACGGGAGCAGCTGACTGTTCCGCCAAGTACCTCTGCAAGGTCATCCAGAAGCTTGAAGTTCTCAGCACTTCCGACACCACGTCCACCGGATACCAGAATCTTTGCGTCCATAATATCAGCAACATCAGATACGGCCTTAACAACCTTTAAGATTTCTACATACTTGTTGTCAGGTGTGAATCCAGGATTGTAATTGATTACTTCTGCCTTCTTACCAGCTTCTCTGGGTGCCTTCTGCATAACACCGGGACGAACGGTAGCCATCTGAGGACGGAATGCAGGACATGCAATCGTAGCAATTGTGTTTCCGCCGAATGCAGGACGGGTCATTAAGAGCTGGTTATGAAGCTGCTCTTTTCCCGGAATCGGGTTGATCGGGAAGTCACCGATCTCGAGCTGTGTACAGTCTGCAGTCAGACCGGTATGAATTCTTGCGGATACTCTGGGTCCTAAGTCACGTCCGATAGCCGTTGCACCTACCAGAAAGATTTCCGGCTTGAATTCGTTAATGACAGATGCTAATGCATGTGCATAAGGCTCTGTTCTGTACTCCTTTAATTCAGGATCATCTACGACGATGACCTTGTCTGCGCCATATTCAGCGAGTTCATCAGCTAAAGCTGCCACATCAGAACCAACTAATACAGCGGTAACTTCTGTTCCTAAATCTTTTGCAAGTTCTTTTCCCTTGCCAACTAATTCCAATGCGATTCCGCTAAGTGTATTGTCTACCTGCTGAGCAAAGACAAATACTCCCTTATAATCTTGAATATTCATGTTCTTCCTCCATTATATTTCAATATGCTTAAGATCTACTATCGAAAGACTAGATTACGTGTTTTGCTTTTAACTTCTCAACAATGTAATCAACAGATGCAGCGGGATCTAAGTTAACCTTTTCTCCTGCACCCTTTCTTACCTTATCGGATGCCTTGGCGATCTGTGTCGGTGAACCCTTAAGACCAAGGTTAGAATCTTCTACATCCTTAAGATCTGCTCTTCCCCATACGGTGATGTCAGCCTTGTATGCATCGAAGATTCCGCCCGGAGTCATATATCTGGGCTCGTTTAATTCAGCAAGAGCTGTAATTAAACAGGGCATTTTAGCCTTTAATACGTGATATCTGTCATCGAACTGACGCTCAACGATTACGCTGTCGCCTTCTACTTCAATCTTCTGAGCGTAAGAAATTACAGGAATTCCAAGATGCTCGGAAATCTGAGGACCAACCTGTGCGGTATCACCATCAATAGCCTGACGGCCGGTAATGATGAGATCATAATCAAGATTACGAAGTGCTCCGGCAAGAGTCTGGGATGTAGCCCATGTATCTGCTCCGCCTAATACTCTGTCTGTTACAAGGATTCCCTTGTCAGCACCCATAGCGATTGCTTCACGAAGAACTTCTTCTGCCTTGGGAAGTCCCATGGTTACAACGGTAACTTCTGCGCCATACTGATCCTTCAATCTAAGAGCTGCTTCCAGACCAGCCTTATCATCAGGGTTCATGATGGTAAGCATTGCAGCTCTGTCAAGAGTACCATCGGGGTTAAATTTAACGCCACCTTTTGTATCAGGTACCTGTTTAACACAAACAACAATTTTCATTGTATTTCTCTCCTTATTTTTAAAATATTATATAGTATCAAAGTAAGACAGCACTCGAAATGCTTCGCATTTCTCTTGCTCTTCTTACTTTTCTTAAGTAAGACGGCACTCGAAATGCTTCGCATTTCTCTTGCTCTTCTTACTTTTCTTAAGTAAGACGGCACTCGAAATGCTTCGCATTTCTCTTGCTCTTCTTACTTTTCTTAAGTAAGACGGCACTCGAAATGCTTCGCATTTCTCGTTCGCGGTGCTGTGCTGCACCGCTCTGTCTTTCGTCCTGTCCATCTGCTCCTGCAAGCAGGGCAGCTGTCCAGTCCAAAATCCATCCGTCTTACTTAAGCAGGTTCGCGGAGATTACCATTCTCTGAACTTCGGAAGTTCCTTCGTAGATCTCGGTGATCTTGGCATCTCTCATCATACGCTCTACATCGTACTCTCTGATGTATCCGTATCCACCATGAAGCTGTACAGCCTTGGTAGTAACTTCCATAGCAACCTCTGCTGCGTAAAGCTTTGCCTGAGCTGCTTCTACAGAATAAGATACCTTGGAGTTCTTTGTATACTCGTCCTTCTTGCAGGCTGCAGCATAAACCATGAACTGAGCTGCCTTAGTCTTGGTAGCCATATCAGCCAACTGGAACTGGGTATTCTGGAATGCACCGATCGCACGACCAAACTGCTTTCTTTCCTTAACATATTCAACGGTTCTGTCAAGAGCTCCTTCTGCAAGACCAAGAGCCTGTGCAGCGATACCGATACGTCCGCCGTCCAGAGTATGCATTGCGATATTAAAGCCTTTACCCTGTGCTCCTAACAGATTCTCCTTAGGAATACGGCAATCGGTAAAGATCAGCTCGTATGTGGATGAGCCACGGATACCCATCTTGTTTTCCTTGGTGCCAAAGGTAAATCCGGGAGTTCCTTTTTCTACGATGAAAGCAGAGATCTCTTTCATCATCTTACCTCTCTTCTCGATCATACCGGTAACAGCGAAAATAACGTATACGTCAGCTTCCTTACCGTTGGTGATGAAGATCTTGGAACCGTTCAGTACCCATTCGTCACCATCTAAAACAGCCTTGGTCTGCTGTCCCTGTGCATCTGTACCGGCACCGGGCTCAGTAAGACCAAAAGCACCTAGTTTCTCACCCTTTGCAAGGGGAACAAGGTATTTCTGCTTCTGCTCTTCTGTACCGAAGGTAAGAATCGGGTCACAGCAAAGAGAGGTATGAGCAGATACGATAACGCCTGTTGTACCACAAACCTTGGATAATTCTTCTACGCACATTGCATAAGTAAGAACATCTGCTCCCTGTCCACCGTACTCCTTCGGAATCGGAATACCCATAAATCCTGCCTTAGCCATCTTTTCAACGGTAACACGAGGGAATACTTCTGTCTCGTCTACTTCCTGTGCAAGAGGCTTAACTTCTTTTTCGGCGAACTCTTTGAAAAGAGTTCTCACCATTTCATGCTGCTTGTCTAACATAAAATCCATGTTTTATTTCCTCCATTATATATGATGATGTCGGGGTCAAAGGCCCCCGACTTTGATGCTATTATATTTACTGTGCATCAACAGGGGTCTTTGTTCTGTCTGCATTGTAAACATAGAAGCCCTTACCGCTCTTAACACCAAGGTTACCGCCACGAACCATCTTACGGATCAGAGGACATGCACGATACTTGCTGTCACCGGTCTCATTGTAAAGAACATCCATAATAGCAAGACAGATATCAAGACCAATGAAATCTCCAAGTTCAAGGGGTCCCATCGGATGATTAGCACCAAGCTTCATAGCTGCATCAATACCTGCAATATCGGATACACCTTCCATCTTAATGAAAGCTGCTTCGTTGATCATCGGAACAAGGATTCGGTTTACTACGAAACCTGCTGCTTCGTTAACCTGTACCGGTGTCTTGCCGATTTCTTCAGAAATCTTCTTGATGGTATCTACAGTTTCAACAGGTGTGTTTACACCGGCGATCACTTCAACGAGCTTCATACGGTCAGCAGGATTGAAGAAGTGCATACCGATCATCGGACGGTTTAATCCGTTACCGATCTCTGTAATGGAAAGGCTGGAGGTGTTGGATGCGAATACGCATTCCGGCTTTGCAATCTTATCAAGCTCTGCAAAGGTGGTCTTCTTAACTTCCATATTTTCAAATGCTGCTTCTACAATCAGATCGCAGTCTGCACAAAGGTCTTCCTTTAATCCCGGAGTGATCTTTGCAAGGATTGCATCAACAGCTTCCTGTGTCATTTTTCCTTTTTCAACAAGCTTAGCATAACCCTTCTGGATTTTTGCTTTTCCGCCGTCTGCCCATTCCTGCTTGATATCGCACAGAGCAACTTCATATCCATCAACCTGGGCAAATGCCTTAGCAATACCCTGTCCCATGGTACCGGCGCCAATAATACCTACTTTCATTTCTTTTCCTCCTAAATTTTCTTAAATCTTATTATGATCAGCGATTCACTATCCATAATAGCTTTTCTGCTGTCATTTACAAACATCACAGCTATTCAGAATCAAATTCTATCTAGCAGTTTTTAAATGGCTCTTTTACCTTTTCCTTATTCTTGTCAAGGAAGAAAGCCATTCCATACTTCTGATCTTCTGTTTCAAAGCAGTCGCCGAAGAGCTTTTCTTCGATTACGATTGCCTGATCCATATCTGCATCTAAGCCTTCGTTAATTGCCTTCTTGCAGTTGCGGACAGCGATCGGTGCATTCTTTGCAATGCCTGCTGCCATCTTCTCTGCTGCAGGAAGTAATTCTTCCTGAGGATATACTGCGTTTACAAGTCCGATACGATATGCTTCATCTGCCTTGATGTTACGTGCAGTGTAGATCATCTGCTTTGCCATGCCTGCGCCAACAAGTCGGGCAAGTCTCTGGGTTCCGCCAAATCCCGGTGTGATTCCAAGGCCAACTTCCGGCTGTCCGAATACGGCGTTATCAGAACAGATTCTGATATCACAGCTCATGGAGATCTCACATCCACCGCCTAATGCAAATCCGTTAACGGCTGCAATAACCGGGATCGGGAATGTTTCAAGCTTACGGAATACGTCATTTCCTTTCTTACCGAAGGCTTCTCCTTCTGCCTTTGTCAATGTGCTCATTTCTGCAATATCTGCACCTGCTACGAAGGACTTCTGTCCTGCTCCTGTGAGGATTAAGCATCTTACCTCATTAAGGTTAACCGCATCAAGTGTCGCATTTAACTCGTCAAGCACCTGGGAGTTTAATGCGTTCAGTGCTTTTTCACGGCTGATGGTGATGATGCCGTATGCACCCTTCTGTTCATATACGATGAATTCCATTTTGCTTCCTTTCTGTGTCATTGCATGACACCCTTACCTTTTATTTGTGTAAACATGGTTCTAGGGTGGGAAATCCCACCCCGGAATTAGGTTTTCTTTTCTTAGTCCATCTTAACAATGGTAGAACATCCCATACCACCGCCGATGCAAAGAGTTGCAAGACCGGTCTTGGCACCCTTAGCCTGCATCTCATGAAGCAGTGTAACAAGGATACGGCATCCGGAAGCTCCAACCGGATGTCCAAGAGCGATTGCACCACCGTTCGGGTTCAGCTGCTTGTCCACATCGATTCCAAGATCCTTACCTACTGCAACGGACTGTGCTGCGAATGCTTCGTTTGCTTCGATGATATCGAAGTCTTCAATCTTCATACCGGTCTTAGCCATTACCTTCTTAGTAGAAGCAACAGGTCCGATACCCATAACCTCAGGTCTTACACCTGCAAGTGCGCCGGCTACGAAAGTAGCCATCGGCTTAACACCAAGTTCTTTTGCCTTTTCTTCGCTCATAACAACAACTGCTGCTGCACCGTCGTTGATACCGGAAGCATTACCGGCGGTAACGAATCCGTCCGGATTAATGGTACGAAGCTTTGCAAGACCTTCGATGGTAGATCCGTGACGAGGTCCTTCATCTACCTTGAACTCGATAACTTCTTTTTTCTTCTTAACCATTACAGGTACAATTTCCTTTTCGAAAGCACCGTTCTTCTGTGCTTCTTCTGCCTTTAACTGGCTCTTTAATGCGAACTCATCCAGCTCTTCTCTGGTAAGTCCCCATTCTCTACAGATGTTGTCTGCAGTTGTAATCATATGGTAATCATTGAATGCATCCCAAAGAGCATCCTTAATCATGCAGTCAACCAATGTACCGTTGTTCATTCTATATCCGTAACGAGCCTGAGGAACTGCGTAAGGAGCCATGGACATGTTTTCCATACCACCTGCAACTACAACATCTGCATCTCCTGCCATGATCATCTGTGCTGCCTGATTCACACAGTTCAGACCTGAACCACATACAACGTTCATGGTGACTGCTGGAACTTCGATCGGAAGTCCGGCCTTAATGGATGCCTGACGTGCTACGTTCTGACCAAGACCAGCCTGGATAACACAGCCCATATAAACCTGATCTACAGCTTCAGGTGCCACACCTGCTCTGTTTAATGCTTCCTTAATAACAATTGCTCCTAATTCTGCTGCCGGTGTTGTGCTTAAAGAACCACCCATGGTTCCGATTGCGGTACGGCATGCACTGGCGATAACTACTTTCTTTGCCATTTTTCATTCCTCCGATATTCGTTGTTTTCTTTTAGTTTACGGTTTAAAAATGATTGTTAAATTTTTATCATTTCCAACGCCATTATTATATCATAGGGCATTTGTTTTTGCAATGGATTTCATGGTAATTTCCAGCACCGTATCAACCTCATCAGGAAGATACGGTGAATCACTGACCTCTACAAATGCCACATCCGGATAATTATTCACCATCCAGTTGTCCTGCAGCTTCCGCTCACTTCCATCAGAAAGCAGCCGGATTGCCTGAACCTTCTCCGGTTCGATTCCGTACAAAGGGACGCTGCCGATGGCATTCTCCATAATATGATAATAAAACCGATTCTCCTTTCTGGTAATCCGTCCGTTTTCGGGCTTCGGAAGACCACTTTCCCCACAGCCGTAAACGGAGGCGGAATTCTTTTTCATCCACTTACCGATTCTTTCAAGAATCTGAAGGGATTCCTCCGGAATATTCCCCCGTGCGTCCGGCCCCACGTTCAAAAGCATGTTACCACCCTTGCTGACACATTCTACCAGCTTGCGGATCAGCATATCGGCCGGTTTAAAGTTCCGATCCTTCGAACAGTAACCCCAGTGATCGTTCATCGTAATGCAGGATTCCCATACCAGAGGTCTTCCCTGTTCATCCCTTAATCCATTCGGTGGAATGATCTGTTCGGGGCTTACGAAATCCCCGCTATAGTCACTGGGCTCGCCGGTTGCCAGAGAACCGAAGCCTTCCCCGCTCGCCTCAAGGCGGTTATCAATGATCACATCCGGCTGATACGTCCGGATCATCTTCACCAGTTCTGCCGCATGCCACTTTTCTCCGGTCATATCTCCATAGGAAAAGTCAAACCACATCACATCCAGCTTCCCATATTCCGTACAAAGCTCCTTTACCTGTCCATGCAGATAAGTAAGATACCGTTCAAAGTCTCTTCCCTCATTTGTTTCCGTTTCACAGTTACGCATCGGATGATGCCAGTCTCCATAGTGCGGATAGTCGGGATGATGCCAGTCCAGCAGAGAATAATAGAGTCCTACCTTCAGTCCCTCTGCCCGGAATGCGTCCAGGTATTCCCGTACCAGATCCCGTCCGGCTTTGGTATTCGTTGACTTAAAATCGGTCAGCTTACTGTCAAACAGACAGAAGCCGTCATGGTGCTTTGCGGTCAGCACCGCATATTTCATTCCCGCTTCCTTCGCAGCCTTCGCCCATTTGACAGGATCATAATCGATCGGATTAAATTCTTCAAAAAACGGCAGATAGTCTTCCTCCGGCATCTCTTCGGTACTCCGTACCCATTCGCCTCTTGCCGGAATGGCATACAGTCCCCAGTGGATAAACATACCGAAGCGGTCATGCTGATACCATTCCACTCTCTTTTCATAAGTTTTTCTGTCAAACATAAGTGTTCTCCTTCGTAAGTTCTGAATAATCTCAGTGTATCATAAAACCTCCCATGCCGCTATCAGAAAATCCCCTGTATTTTTTTCCACCGAAACTCATATACTTCTGTAACATCACTCGGAACTGTTCTGCTTATGTATCGTAAACCCTGTTCCCTTTACTGGAAATTATTATTTCTTGCCCTGTGCAGTACCGCACTCATCTTAAGTGTCCACGAAATCCTTTCCCGCTCTGACAGATCCACGGATCCCTATAGCGGCGATTCTGCCATTGAGGTAGCCGCCGGAGCCAATGGCAATTATATCAAATGGGTGGATTTCACGGTAAGCTATGATGCGCTCTGCACCGCTTATGAGCTGGATGTAGAAAGCCGGGAAAGCGAGCATCCCTTAAGCTGGATCGAACTGCTCGCCTATACGGCCGCTAAGACGGGCGGCAGATTTGATAAGAAAAGTCTCTCCATTTTAAATAAACTGGGAAAAGAATTATCCGATGGTTCTGTGACTTTGGAAGAGCTCACCCGAGAAATGGACTATTATGATTACTACCTGGAAGCCTACGAAGCCGTGCTTGGCGGCATGGTCGGTGAATACGAAATAGAGACAGAAGCCAAAGACGGCACACGAAGCTTCGAAGCACGCTATGGCCTAAAAGCCTTTTCCCCGATTGCACGGGGTTTTGACTACAGCGATTACGATGACTTCGGTTCTTCCCGGAGCTACGGCTACAAGCGACCTCACTTAGGACACGACATGATGGGCCAGATTGGTACACCCATCATCGCCGTGGAGTCCGGTTACGTGGAAGCCCTTGGCTGGAATCAGTACGGCGGCTGGCGCATCGGAATCCGCAGCTTTGATAAAAAGCGTTACTACTACTATGCACACCTTCGCCAGAACTTCCCGTATGCACTGGACTTAAAGGAAGGAAGCGTGGTAACCGCCGGTGACGTCATCGGTTACATGGGGCATACCGGCTACAGCACCAGGGAAAATGTGAACAATATTGAGACGGTTCATCTGCATTTTGGCCTGCAGCTCATTTTTGATGAATCACAGAAGGAAGGTAACAACGAGATCTGGATTGACTGCTATGACCTTACCCGGTTTTTATACAAAAACAGATCCCTCACGGAAAAGAACTCGAAAACTAAGGAATGGTTCCGTACCTTTCACATGAAGGATCCTTCGGTAACTTCTTATCTGCAATTACATCCGGAGGCTCCGATCTTAAACAGGGAAGCCTAAGGAAGTTCTTCTGCCGTATAAAGTTCTTCTGCCGTATAAAGTTCTTCTGCCGTATAAAGCGTTCCTTCCATATAAAGATGGGACGCATGGGCTTCCTCCATCAGCCGGAGAAGCTCTTCACGGCTTACATCTGCAAGCTCCACATTCGCATACATCACAGACACCGGTGCTGCTTCAAAGTTCAGGTAAGTATTCCGCACCCAGCTCACATCGGAGCTGTCACGCACATACAGCACCCGGTCAATCTCCGAATCCGTTCCTGCGCCTACCTTTTCCGCAAATTCATATGCGGCATCGTCCAGAATTTCTTCGCGCTTTATAAGCTCCTCCTGTACCCCGGTCCGGTATCCCCAGATCGCACGGTACGCACTTGCATAATCGGATGACAACAGTACCACCAGTGCACACAGGTAAAAGCCGCGGTTGTCCGTAAAGCCCTGCATGACAAAATAAGCAAGCAGATACAGCCCTCCGATCGTAAACGGCGCTCCATACCGCGAAATGGAGCTTACCATGCCATACGGCTCCAGATATTGCGTTTCGACGGCAAAAACGGTCAGGTGACTGATCAGTACCAACGTATAAAATAAAATCGCAGTCACCGCCGTATAAATCAGCAAAAACCATCCCATTTTCCGTTCCAGCTTCTTACGCACAATCAGCAGAATATAAACTGCCAGTAAAAATAACACCAATACAAGCGGGCTGAAATCAAACAGCCATGTCGAACTCCGGTGCAACGGCCATTTCACGAACGCTTCGCCAAAGGCCTGAAGCATCTGTTCCTTGACCTCCGGGATATTCATTCCTCCGGTTGCCATTTGTACGGCTGCTCCGGTGAGCTTTGCCACCCGGCGGTGCAGATAACAGAACGCAAACCATCCTCCACCGCTTAAGAGAGGCAGAACCATTACTGAGAGCGTTCCCCGTACAGCAGTTCTTTTCTGCCACAAACCTTCTCCCCTTTTCCGGTTTAAAATCTGAACCCCGATGGAAAACAGCACGGCAAATGCATACCATACAAAGCCGGTATTTTTACAAAGCACAAGTACCATCAGATACAACGCCTGCCGTCCATAATAAAGCCACGGTGAACATTCTTTCCTGTCAATGACTGCCACCAGAAATGCGCCGTACACCACCGCCATGGAAAAATCCGCACAGCTTCCATCGCACCAGAATACCTCGGTCATCGTCGGAAAAATCCAGAGCAGCATCGCTCCCAGCGTCATACTAATCGGCGTTTTCTTCCGGACGTAATGTAACAACGGAAGCAGGAAGGACAGGTTAAATACATAATATCCTGCAAATAAAAGTCCCTCCCGGAACTGTCCCGGTGAGAAATGCAGAAACCACCACTTCATCATCTGGGTACCCGGTGGATAATCCCCAAACTCCGGCGCCGCATTGGCGTATTTGTCCGCAAAGCCGTTCCGGTAAAAAATCGACTTCGCATCGGTTGCCCAGAAGTTATAGTCATCCCACCAGCTTACGACCTTACCGGATACTCCGGCCGCCACTACAACCAACAGAATAAGCCCTGCTATAGCCGACGGATCCTTCAGAATTTCAATACATCGACTCAACAGCTCCTTCCGCTGTTCTCCTTTTCTCGTGAAGAAATAAAAAACGATCCCGGCAAGCAGAAGCGGTGCGATTCCATCCATCCAGGCTAAGTGCCTGCTGAAACTGAGCACATACAATAAAAGTACCAGACTGCTTATCCCGACCGGCAGCATTTCCACAAAGCTCTTGCGGAATACACAGGTCAGTGCCAATATGAAAATAAATAACGTTATAATATGAATGACAAACATAGACTCAGTATAACAAAAAGATGTGTGGAGTGCCACACATCTTTTTGCTTTTATCTTCGCTTTTCGCTTCGTAACCGTTTCATGCCTTCACGGTTATGATACATCATTCCTTTACAATTAACTCTTTACAGTTCGGGTTCAATCAGACCGTAAGTATTGCCTTTTCTCTTGTAAACCACATTCACCTGATCGGTTTCTGCATTGCAGAATACGAAAAAGCTATGACCTAACAGTTCCATCTGGATGCAGGCATCCTCCGGATACATCGGCTTAATATCAAACTTCTTGGAACGGATGATCTTAATCTCTTCTTCATCCTCGAATTCCTTCTCAATGAATTCCTTCTTGAAAACACTGGCTGCCTGCTTTTGATCTGCTAATTTATTTTTATATTTCTTTAACTGTCTTTCAATGATTTCTTCTACCAGATCGATGGAAACATACATATCGTTGCTTACCTGCTCCGAACGGATGATACTGCCCTTTACCGGTATGGTAACTTCTATCTTCTGTCTGTCCTTCTCAACACTTAAGGTTACATGAACTTCTGTATCCGGATTAAAATACTTTCCAAGCTTACCGATCTTATCCTCGACTGCCGCCTTTAACCCCGGTGTAACCTCGATGTTTTTGCCAATAATTATAAATTTCATACTCATCACCCTTTCATAACCTGTCCGACAGGATTATTGTATAAACATTATAACACACTTACTTTCATTTTTGCAACAATTCAATTCTATTGTTTTCTGATTCGAAGAGTTTTCGGACAATTCTTTTTTCCGAATTGGGATTTTTTTTGCTGCATTTTCCCTTCCTGTTGTCGTATTTCACAAAACACCCGTTCCCGTTCTCCCTGATTTTCCCGCAGTGCGTTCGTTTTTTCGTTGGTGGATATCGTGGATAACTTCGTGTATAAATCAGTTCTTGGCTGTTTTATGGGATTATTCCTGTGGATAAAATCTTTTTTCATAAATGGAAAAACATTTTTCCTCAAAAACGGCTCCATTTTCTTTTAGTCAACATGTACAAGCACTTATTTGTCAATGGTAAAAAACGGCAAAAAAGAATTCAGACTTTTCTACTAAGAAGCGTGAAAAAAGCAAGCTAAAAAAAAGCCTGTCTGAAGTTTCCTTCAAACAGGCTGTAATTCATCTTATGATTTAAAATCCAGATAACTATTCAGATAATGATTCGGAATCAGAAAATCCGGCGGATACCAAGCGGCGTACGATAATTTACATCGGAAATCTTAATACCGGTCTTGGCAGTGGATGCATGGACAATCTGTCCGTTACCAATGTAGATTGCCACATGTCCGGAGTAACAGATGATGTCACCCGGCTGTGCATTGGCAAGTCCGTCTACGGCGGTTCCCACACTTCGGTCACCAGATGAAGAATGTGGCAGGCTTACACCAAAGTTCGCATATACACTCATAACGAATCCGGAGCAGTCCGCACCATTCGTCAGACTCGTTCCACCGTATACATACGGGTTGCCGACGAACTGGCAGGCATAGCTTGCAACCGACTGTCCAAGCTCACTTCCTCCTGTTGCATAAACAACCGTGGATTCACTTGTCGTAGAGGAGCTTGCACTCTGTGTTGCCTTGCGGTTCTTCTCTTCTGCCTTCCGTGCAGCCTCTAAAGCGGCCTTACGTTCTGCTTCTTCCTTGGCAAGACGGGCTTCCTCTTCTTCCTTGGATTCGGCTTTTACAAATTCGGTAGATAAGGTAACATAGTCAAGAGATACATAGCCATCACCTTCCTCGATGTTTACCTTAACCCAGTTGTCTAACTCTTCCGTAACAAGGAGCTGATCCTGAATCGGGACAAGACCAAGTACGGTCGCATCTAATGAAGGCTCTTCCCGAACCTTCAGGGTAGTTGTCGTAACGGTTGCAATCCGGTTGCCTACTTCTTTTGCAAGGGCAACGGCGTCGTCACCGGTGACACAATATTCTGCTTTGACATATCCGGTTACGGAACCGGAGGTAATCTTATACCAGCCGTTGTCTTCTTCAATAAATTCACCAACGGACTTATCATAAAGCTTGCCGAGAATCTCTCCATCTTCACTCGGAATGCTCCGCACATTCACGTAGTCATTCACCTGTGCGATCACGAGAGACTTAAAGCCCTCTTCTTCTTTCTTATTTGCAATTTCCCGTTCCTTTTCATTAACGGTCTTCGTTGTGGTTGCTTCTGCGGTTTCCTTCACTTCCTTACGGGAGGTCTTGGGAATGTTGTTGTTGCTGACGGTACTGTCCTTCTCGTCCTGTATATTCTTAACGCTCGTTCCTTCGGATGCCAGATAAAAATCCACTCCGGCAGAAGGAAGTCCGGTAGATTCTTTTGCCTGTGTATCTATCGTCATGCCATTTAACAGAAGCATGGATGCAAAGCCAAATGCCATAAAACGTACCGGCATTTTTCTCTTTCTCTGTTGCATGATATCCTCCATAAATATTCATAAACCCTGTTATAATTGTTACAAAATTATTACGTTCGTTAACAAATATAACACTTTTCCTCCTGCATGTCAAATGCTGGTAAAATGTTCCAGCACTTACTTCTGATTGAGGCAGGCTTCCACGGAGGTAATTGCGTTGGCTCCATCGGCAACGGCGGTCACAATCTGGCGGAGCTTTTTCGTACGGATATCACCTGCGGCAAAGATTCCCGGCTTCTTCGTCACGCCGTCTTCCCCTGCAATAAGATATCCCTTTTCATCACAGACATCCATTCCAAGCAGTAGCTGGCTCACCGGCACAATGCCAACGGCAATAAATACGCCGTCCACCGGGAGAGCCTGTGTTTCTTCCGTTTTCACATTTTTTAACGCAAGTGCTTCCACCTGGTCCTCTCCCCTGATTTCCGTTGCAACCGTATCCCACAGAATTTCCACATTGGGAAGTGCCCGCAATGCTTCCTGCAAGGACTTTGCGGCACGAAGCTCGTCTCTTCTGTGGATCAGATAGACCTTTGCACAGTTTCTTGCAAGAAAAATGGCATCCTCGACTGCCACATCACCGCCGCCGACAACAGCCACCGTGCGGTTTCTGAAAAAGGCTCCGTCACAGGTTGCGCAATAGGATACCCCCATTCCGGCAAGCTCCTCTTCGCCCGGAATGTTCAGCTTCGCATGCTCTGCACCCATTGCTGCCACAACTGTTTTCGTTTTGAGTTCCCCCTTGGAGGTGGTGACAAGATACCCGTCTCCGCTTTCTTCCACACGGAGCACCTCTGCTTCCTGAAATTCACAGGAAAGTCCGTCCGCATGCTCCCGGAAGCGCATTCCCAGATCAAAGCCGTTGATCCCCGGAAAGCCCGGATAATTGTCCACCTCATAGGTTGTTAAGACCTGTCCGCCGCTCATGGCACTCTGTTCTACCGTAATGGCTCTAAGGCCTGCTCTTTTTGCATAAATCGAAGCAGAGAGTCCCGCAGGACCGGCTCCGATGATTACTACATCATACATGTTTTCCCTTCCTTACTCAAAAATGATCCACTGGATCATTTTCTCATATGCATGGCAACTAAATCCAGCCGCCATCCATCGTGATCACCTGACCGGTCAAATACGCCGGCGAATGAAGCACCTGCGAAATCATTTCTGCCGCTTCCCCGCAGGTTCCCATCCGGTCTGCCGGAATCTCTTCCTTCAATGCCTCTCGCTCTTCCTCCGAAAAGCATCGGTTCATCTCTGTATCAATGACACCAAACGCCACCGCATTGACCTGGATATTGCTCGGTGCCAGTTCCTTGGCAAGCGCCCTTGTAAAGCTGTTGATTCCACCCTTCGAAGCACTGTATGCAACCTCCATGGATGCACCGACATTTCCCCACACCGAAGAAACAAAAAGAATCTTTCCTTCCTTACGGTGTACCATCTGCGGGATCAGCTCGTGGCTTAAATAAAAGCAGGAATTGAGGTTCGTATTGATCACACGATTCCACTCTTCCAGCGTCATATCACTCAAAAGCCCGATATGGGAAACTCCGGCATTGTGAATCAGCACATCAATCTGTCCGGCCTGCCGCAGCATGGAGGTGACCTGCTGCGGATCTGAAACATCACAGGCATAAGCCTCACAGGAAATACCAAATTCTGCTTTCAGTTCCTCTGCAAGCTGTCGGAGCTTTTCTATGGAATTTCTGCACACCAGACAAAGATCATAATCTTCAAAAGCAAGACGCCTTGCCACTGCTTCTCCGATTCCTCTGGATGCCCCTGTAATCAACACCCGTTTCCTCATACCGTCCTCCTAAATCATGTTCTTACCGTTTCAGCTGGGGGAACACATCAATTTCTTCTATATAATTGGCCCATCCCAAATGATATGCGGTAATCGGTGAAAGCTCATTCTGAATCTCACTGTCATTCAAACGTCCGTTTTTATCCGTTACGGTGTACATGATCTCATCCGGATAAGCCTTTTTCACATATTCACAGACCTCTTCGGTATATTCCGCATCCTCGTACAGGTCATGCGCCCCGAAAAGATGCAGGATTTCATGTGCATAGACGGCCGGAGCTTCTCCTGCAAACATGACAAGGCTTTCCTTTGGATTATCAATTCCATCATAGCAGATTGCATAGGTACCTCCCTTATGATTGACAAAAACGATGGTCGCAATTCCTTTTGCCTTATACTCCTTACAAAGTGCCTCATAATCAATCTGCTCGTCGAACCATGCAGCAATTTCCTCATCCAGTGCTTCTTCGTAATCTTCCCCATCCTTCAGGGAAAAATTAATCCGCGCACTTCCTGTCAGATCTTCGTTTTCTTCAAAATCGACAACGAGATCTACCTTCTTACGGTAGCTTTTCGCTTCGGTTTCAATATATTCTTTAGCAATTTCAAGATTCTGTAATACTTTCTTCTTATCCCGGTCTGTCCATTTTGCATCCGGTGTATCCACAAAAAGGCTGTAAATCAGGTTCTTCCCTTCCAGACTCTTTGCGCTTCCAAGCTTATAGCTGCTTCTCGGATTTCCAAGCTCTCCCGGCTCCGGTGTTGCCAAAGGCTCCTCACTTACGGCTACGGCCTGCGGCTGCTTTTCACTTCCTGCACTGCTCTTTCCATTGGCCAGTAACGGCACTCCGCAGACTGCTCCTGCGGTGAGAACCGCGCCTAATCCCAACGCAGCAATTCTGATTCCTGACATAGATTTCCTCACAATTCTTTCCTAAATAGGAATATGGCTTTTATACCTATTCTCTCTCCTCAAGATAACAATATCCATACGATAATAACAAAATACCATCTGAATTGCAACCGCTAAAAACCGCGTAAATCTATCAAAAAAAATCAAAAAAAATCAGACAAATTTTTCTGCCAGCTCGGCAACGACCTCCCGGATCATCTTTCCTTCACAATTTAAAGTAATATCTGCATATTTCTCATACAACGGTGTGCGTTCCTCATAAAGATCCCTTAACGTCTGTCCCTCTTTCAATGCCACACCGCGCTCCTGCAGATCTCCGAGACGCTCTGCAATTGCCTCATAGGAAAGCTGCAGATAAACCACGCTGCCGATCTCCTTAAGATGCTCCATCGCTTTTGCGCTATAGACCACGCTTCCCCCTGTCGCGATCACCGTCCTGTCGCAGCAAAGGGAGGCGTTGATCTCTCCTTCCACCTCCAGGAATCCATCCGTACCCTTTTCTTCAATGATTTCGTGAAGCATCTTCCCGGTTCTGTCCTGAATCACCAGATCACTATCCATAAAGTGATAGCCAAGCTTTTTGGCAATCACCACACCTACTGTACTTTTGCCCGCACCGGGCATCCCGATCAAAACAAGATTGTTCAATGTATCTCTATCCTTCCATTTCCACTTTTGAACGCTATACCCCTAGTATAAATCATGTGGCTTTCTGGCACAACTGTTACTCTGAATAGTTAGCATTTTAGTATCATAAAAGCCCGGAAAGTGCGATTTTATCATGCCTCCGGGCTTAAGAAAGCAGATGACGGGAATCGAACCCGCCTCCTCAGCTTGGGAAGCTGATGTTCTACCGATGAACTACATCTGCAATATAGCTTATCATACCACGACTTTAAAAAAATGTAAACAGTGGGCATGACCCATTTACTATACCTTATTTACTATACCTTATTTACTATGCCTTATTTACGATATCCGCTTATTTTTCCTTCTGACTTTCCAGAAAATCCTTCAGATCGAGCAGGGAATCGAGCTTCTGTTCCGTCAATTCCAGAATTTCCGGTGTTGGCTGTAGCAGGTCCGGAATCATAATCGCTTTCATTCCTGCTGCATGAGCGGAACGGATTCCATTGTAGGAATCTTCCACAGCATAGCATTCCTTGGGGTCCACCTTCAAAAGCTCACAGGCTTTCAGATAAATATCCGGATCCGGTTTGCTCTTCGTCACCATATCTCCGCAGACAATCGCATCAAAATCATCCAGAATACCGACTGTCTTCATCTGACGGCGTACCGCTTCCTCTTTTGTCGAGGAGGCAAGCCCGATTCGGTAGTTCTCCTTTTTCAGATAAGCAAATAGCTCATGCACTCCCGGTTTCTCCGGGATTCCCTGATCCTCCTCATACTTATAAAAAATATCATTGGCAGCCTGAACATAACTCTCGCAAGGGTATTCCTTTCCATATGCTTTCTGGAACAGTGCCTCCGTCTGCGTCACTGTAATTCCGATACACTGCTTGGCAACCTCTTCCACATCAGGCAGATTCAGTTCCTCTGCCAGCTTCTTCCAGCATCTCATAAACACCGCCTCGGTATCAATGAGCACACCATCCATATCAAATACAATATTTTTAATCATTCTCGTAAAACCTCACTCATTACCTGACAGCTTCTGTTTTCTGCTGCTTCTTTTCTTTCTCTTTCTTCTTAACTTCCTTCCAGAGTGCCAGGCTTTCTTCCGGAGTCTCCGGACGCTTCGCATCCCCGAATACATGTGGATGACGGCGGATCAACTTTTCGGAAAGCCCCTGTACTACATCCTCAAAAGTAAAGGCTCCTCTCTCTTTGGCAATCTCTGCATGCAAAAGTACCTGTAGCAAAACATCTCCCAGTTCTTCACAGAGATTCTCGTCATCCTGGTTGTCAATCGCCTGCATCACTTCCTCTGTTTCGTCCATGAAACACTTCTTCAAAGACTCATGCGTCTGCTCCCTGTCCCAGGAACATCCCCCCGGGCTGCGCAGCACTTCAATGATTTCCAGAAGTTCCTGCATATCATGTGGTGCTTCTTCAATATAGGTTTTGCCGTTAATTGCTCTCATAATTATTCTCCGTTTTTAAATTATTGTCTGTTCCTTTGCACTGCCGAACCATATTCTTACAGTCTCAGAAGCAAGTGCTTTGACCTATGCTGAATAGTTACCTTTTTTTAAGAAATGCTCACGATTGGGATAAATTTCACAAAAGATCTCGACAGCAGCCTTTTGAAGTGGTTCAAATTCCTTCTCCATCCGAAGGATGTGTGGCGCATCAAATACCATCCGGCTCAATTGCTCTGCGATCTTTCCTGCTATACTTTCCTCCGATAGCTGCCCCATTCCGAAAAGAACAGAGGTAAAACCACGTCCCCCGGTACTGACATCAATATAGGTTCTACAGGTATTTTTTAGCTCCAGACGAATGAGCTCTTGTTCCGTTTCCGTTTTCCGTTCAAACTGAAATAATTTTAAACCATGGACGACTTCCACTGCAAGCTTTTTCTTTCTTCCGCTCCAGTCCATGCCTCCGCTCTCCGCAATGTATTTCAGATTTATCAGGTAACCCATAAACGCATCCTTCCGCAGCTTTCCTTTACCATACCTTGCTTCCCAGAGCTGTTTTCGCAGCTGATCTGCTTCCTTTCCCGTTACATTTTCTGAAAGCAGCTGCTGCCTTTTTCCCGAATTCGTCTGTGTATAAAAGCTTTCCAGCCAATCCTCCATGTCTGTCCCTCCTCGTTAATAAACAGCCGTCTTCCGGCGATCCTCCTCCCCATTACTGCACTTCTTTACCATGCAGAAACTCTTCTACATTGTCAACCGTAACCTTTTGATACGGCAGGAAAAGATATCGTTCATTTTCAAAGTCATAGCCATCAAGCTCCCTGCCTTGGAACAGATCCATTGCCAGATGCGAAATCTGTCCGGCCTGTCCCTCTTTGTCATTATAAACAGTCCCCTGGATCAAATTATTTTGAATAGCCGCCAGGGCACTGTCCAATCCATCTATCCCGAAAATGACCGGACGCTCCTCTCTCGAATATCCGGATGCTTCATATGCAGCAACCGCACCTATCGCCATCTCATCATTATTGGATAACACCAGCTCGATTTCATCCCCATATAGGTGAATAAGCTGGGTCATTTTATTTTCAGCCTGCCCACGATTCCAATTGGCAAACTGATAACTGAGCTTCTCCAGCGTGATCCCCTGTTCCTGAAGGGTTTTTACCACACTGTCCGTCCGTATGATCGCATCCTGATGTCCGGTTTCACCCTCGAAAAGAACATACTGGATCTTTCCGTCTGCATTACGATCCACTGCAGGATCGGCACGTATCACCTCTGCCGCAATTTCTCCCTGCATCGTACCGGACTGTCTGGCATCTCCACCTACATAATACAGCCTGTCCCATTGCATCAGATCCTCCCGAACCGGCTCACGATTAAAGAAAATAACCGGTATGTTTTCCTTTTTGGCCATATTAATAATGCTTGAAGGCTCCGTTCGGTCAACCAGATCGACCACAAGGATATCACAGCCTGCATCAAGTATTTCCTATACCACCTCATCCTGAAGCTTCTGGTCGTTCTTGCCGTCCCGTACCGTCATGATGATTTTCAGGGAATCGGTCTCATAATCCTCCAGATCCTCCTTCAGACAATCTGTGAGCGCATTAATAAAGGGATCATCCTGAGTATAAAGCACTACTCCGACCCGAAGAACACTTCTTTGCGCTTCCTTATGGCCGCCACATCCTGTCAGGCACAACAGTGCACAGCAGGCCAACACGTATATGCTCCACTTATCCTTCATTGTAACCCCCATTCCCGATCATATACTCTGCCACATTCCTAATCATATGTATGAAGAAACTGCTGTACCTCTTCCCTGAAAATATCCTCCTTATGCAGCAGCTGATAATCAATTTCCTGGTTTTCCATGGTATATAGCCGATTTCCCAGTGCCCTGGAAATCTCCAGAACACTTTGATATCCCATATCATATCCGTCTGCAGCAACCAGCCCCTCTACCACAGCTTCGTCCAAATAGTACACACACCTGATACTGTTCCCGATTCCATAAATCCCCGGATGTTCTTCGTTCCCCTGTGCATACATCCCCGCAATCTGTTCCAGTGCACTTGTTTCAAGCACGATCAGATAATCAACCGCCTTCTCCTGCCGAAGCTTCTCCGTGACCGCCATATCATAGGTTGTATAAATATGAAACAGAATTTCGCATCCACTGTCCGAAAGAGCCTCCAATACCCCCTTTGCACGCTCTCTGCCGCACTCCGTTTCCTCAAATCCGCCTACAATTCCGATCGTTTTTCCACGGATATCATTCCTGCCTCGCAGATCCTCTCCCAGCGCATATCCCATACTGTAATTATTTGACATCACGACCGGAAGCTCCGGATATTGCGAACGGTTCCCGTTCTCCTGTTCCTTAAGGACATCATTGGCAACCAGCAAAACCGGCTTCAGTGAACGGATTTCCCGCAGCATCTCCCCAGTATCCTGCCCGGGCGCCGCCTGGACGATAAAGGCATCCACCTGATTATCCAGCTGCTCGTAGATCAGGCTCTTTTCTTCCTGTGCATCTTCAATTTCATCGGTATTGCAGATGATCAGATGGATATTCCTGAGCTCTGCTGCCTGCTTAAGACCGTTAATAAAAGAATCCCATTTTTCATCACTGGATTTTTCAATGATGACCGCCACCCTCTTCTGCGGCTTATCATCAGAAAAAAACAGATGTATGCAAAGCAGCAGCATTATGAGGAGACAGATTTCCGACAATAGAAACGTCATTTTTGTTTTTTTCATGCTTCACCTTCATTTCTGTATGGTTTTCCCGGTGTTTCCAGCAGCTCACAGTTTTCTTTGGTATACGGTATGGCCGGCAGATGAATGGTAACCGTAGTTCCTTCATCCGGCTCGCTTTCTACGGCAAGTCCGTATCCGGCTCCAAACATCAGCTGTATACGGGTGTGTACGTTAATAAGCCCTACTCCCGAACCATGCTTTGGCACCTTTTGATTATCGGTCAGAATATTTTCCACATCCTCACGCCGTATTCCCATTCCATTGTCGGAAACCATCAGATAAATATCTCCATCCTTCTTAAAACCTCTGACGAGGATTCTTGGATGGTCATCCTTGTCCATATCCCCGACTCCATAATATATGGCATTTTCCAGAATCGGCTGCAGGATAAGCTTTACAGTACAGAACGGATAAATCTCCTCTGAAACATCATATTCAGTTACAAACCGTTCCTTATAACGGTATTTTTGAATATTCATGTAATTTCTGCAATGCTGCAGCTCATCCTCAATCCGGATAATTGTCTTACCCCTTGACAGACTGATCCGGAAAAGCCGAGCCAGCTCTGAGATCATGAAAACCGCATCCTGATTCCGGTTTCCCTCGATCATCCAGGTAATGGATTCCAGTGTATTATAAAGGAAATGTGGATTGATCTGGCTTTGCAGCACTGCCAGCTCACTCTTTCTGCGTTCATTCTGCTGTTCCACAATTTTCTTCATCAGCCGTTCGATCTCTTCATACGATTTCTGGACAGAATTACCCAGATGTCTAATCTCATAAGAGCCCCCAATATAAATGTCCGGCTTTTCTCCCGCTTCATATGCCGTCACAGAAGCATCCAGCTTCAGAATCGGACTGGAAATCCTTTTTGACACGATCTTTAATCAGCAGGGAAACCTCCTCCTCGTTTGCAGCTTCCACCGCTTTTGCCTTTACAAGCTCTTCCTGATCCTGCCGGATAATTTCGGCCTGCTCCTCTTTTGTATGATTTTTGTCTTCCTTCGTCAAGGCAATGTGCGTTTTTAATGCCTGCACCTTATCCGAACCATCTACACGCAGGGCATCAATCATTTTCTGTATCTTACCAATATATTCATCAATCGGCTTTAATAGCTTTGCTTCTTCCTCTGCCGAAAGATATTTCCTATCGTTTGCCATAGCTCCCGTACTCCTTTCTACAAATACTTTGCACTAAGTCTAAGCAATTCTTCCTGATTGGTTTCTCTGGTATTTACAATTCCTGCCAAATGTCCGTTAGACATTACTCCGATCCGGTTCGTAATTCCCAGAATTTCCGGCATTTCCGAGGAAACCACAATAATGGTTTTCCCCTGCTTTGCCATGTCAATAATCAGTTCATATATCTCATACTTGGCTCCGACATCAATGCCTCTTGTAGGATCATCCATCATAAAAATGTTTGGCGATCGTTCCAACCATCTGCCAAATATTGCTTTCTGTTGATTTCCGCCGGAAAGATTCGCAATCATATCATCCGGTCCCATACATTTCGTATGCATAACACGGATTTCCTCCGCAGTTGCCCGCACCATTTCATCCTGTGACAAAGCAATCCCCGACTTATATTGCTTCATATTGGCAATTGTGGTATTAAACGTAATATCCGCCTTTATGAACAGTCCGTCTGCTTTACGTTCCTCCGTAATCAGCGCAAATCCGTGATCCATTGCATCCCTGGAGGAACTGAAATTCATCAGTTTATCCTTATAATAAACACGTCCCGCTGCTCTTGTACGAATACCAAATATGGTTTCAAGAAGCTCCGTACGCCCTGCACCGACCAGACCATACAGGCCAAATATTTCTCCCTTTTTCACGTCAAAGCTTAGGTGCATACTTCGTAGATAAATGCTCCACCTTTAAAACTACATCCCCTGGCGTGTTGTCTACCGGAGGGAAGCGGTTATCCAGTGACCGACCGACCATGGCAGATATCAGCTCATTCATATCAGTATCCTTACAGTTCTTGGTCATTACAAGCGCTCCATCACGAAGAACGGAAATCTGATCACAAATTTCAAATACCTCATCCATTTTATGAGAAATATAAATCAGTGAAATTCCCTGTTCCCGAAGCTGCCTCATCATATTAAACAGCTTTTCAACCTCTGGTGCGGTAAGGGATGAGGTTGGCTCATCCAAAACAATCACCTTGGAATTATAGGAAATTGCCTTTGCAATTTCACACATCTGTCTCTTTGAAACAGACATTTTCTTCATTGGCTGCGAAAGATTTACCGTGATTCCAAGCTTACGGAATAAATCAGAAGCCTCTTTTTTCATTCTGCCTTCATCTACCACGCCTAAGGAATTCTTAGGATAACGACCAAGGAACAGATTATCGATTACATTTCTTTCCAGACACTGATTCAATTCCTGATGAACCATTGCCACACCGTTTTCCAAAGCCTCCTTGGGCCCTGTGAAACTTATCTCTTTTCCATCCAGAATTATTGTGCCTTCGTCTTTCTGATATGTACCAAAAAGACATTTCATCATTGTCGACTTACCGGCACCATTCTCACCCATAAGCCCCATAATCGAGCCCTTCTTCACATTCAGATCAATATGCTTTAAAACCTTATTTCTTCCGAATGATTTGCTCATGCTGCGGATCGACAAGATGATATCCTTCTTATCTTCTGCCATATCCTTACTCCTTTTAGAAAAAGAGGGTGTCAGGAGGTCCCGACACCCTCAGACCTTTTGCTAACAAGAACTCTCTTTCCTCTTACTGCTGAAGGAGAGATGTATAAGATGTTGCATTGTCTGTTTTAACCATATTGATTGCGAACGCATCATATTCTCCAGGATTGCCAAGACGGTTGGTGATATTGGATTCTGTCTGTCCGTCACCACCAATGTAATCAACAGTTAAGTTCATCAGATCATCGTAGTTCTGAAGCAGCGGCTGGTAGGTTGAACTTAAGAAGTTATCAGAAGCATTGTAAATATTTAACCATACCTTTTTCGCCGGACTCGTAGAAGCATCCAACTGATGGGAAACCTTATCATATACCTTGGTCGAATCTGTGAAATCCTGGTAATTATCAGCTGTTACTGCAATATTTAATGCATAGTAGGATCTTTCTTCTGCGCTGTATCTATAATCCACACCTTCCTCAAGTACGTTACCTGCTGCATCTGCTGTACCGATACCGGTATTCACATCTACTCCGTCCAAAGCATTTCTCAGAACTCTTAAGGTCAGATAAGCCTGTACGTCTGCATGTTGGGAAATGGTTCCGCCGTAGCCTTCTGCGATTGCAGCAACTGCATCACTGTTTGCATCATAACCGAAGGTCGGTACCTGATTGTCCTTTGCCCATGCATTGAACATGGACATTCCCATACCATCGTTATTGGACGCTATAACATCAATCTCATCACCAAAGGATGCGGACCAGGTTCCGATTGCATTACCTGCAGTAGCGGCATCCCATGTAGCACCTGCGGAGTTCTTCATTTCCTGTGATGCAAGTTCACGGATGGTATATGTCTTTCCATCAATATCAAGTGTTGCATCCTGAACAACGGTTGCAGAACCGTCTGTATTGGTTCCTGCCGGAGAAGCATCGATCACTCCGGAAACATCAACGCCAGTTCCCAGTGCGGAACGGACGCCACGGGTACGTGCAATGGAATCGTTATGTCCGATATCACCAATTGCAAGGATATAACCGATCACACCGTCACCATTACGGTCGATGGTAGCAGCATTATCCTTGATATAATCAAGTACCATCTGTCCCTGAAGTTCTGCTCCCTGATTTGCATCGAATCCGACATAGTACGTCTTCTCATTAAAATTCAAAGCTGCCATATCCAGCTCTCCTGTTGAACTGTTAGATGGCTGACGGTTGAACCACACCAGAGGCTTATTTCCGTTTTCGCCACCAGCGCTGTTCGATGTATTGCCCGATGCACTGGTTGATGTGTCATTCGATGCAGAACCGCATGCTGCCAGTGTGGCAGAGAGTACTCCTACTAAAAGCAGGGATAATAATTTACTTCTTTTCATAATTCTTCCTCCTGTTATAAAGTCTGTTCGTTATTAACTGTCCTTATTATATTTTTGCACGAGGAAGATTTACATAGAAAATTTTTATATGAACCATCAAAATTTTATGCAGTTTGATACATTCAGAGCTTTGCAGAAATCATTCCGATTATATCGGTGAACAGCATCCTCCACCTAATAGCGGTAATACCATTTCTTGTGCGTAAGTATATCATAACTCCGGTTGTCTTACTATACCGATTCAGAATCTTCCAAATTTATTCTTTAACTCTTCAAAATATGTATCTCTAATATCCTGTTCTATTGCTTCATTCATCCAACCTTTATAAATGGGTAATTTTTTATTTTCATTTATAATTGTCTTGGATATCTTCAAAGATGATTTTACAAGTGTTAACCATTCTGCCATTCTATCTATCGAATTTATATCAACTCCCTCCTCTAACGTAATATGCCAAAATTTTAAAATTTCTGCTTCACTCATATCTGCAATTCGAGCTTTAATGTTGTCTATATTATCATACGCTCTTCCCATAACTGCAGATATATATACTCCTCTGTTTGGTAATTTGATTTTTCCTCCTGCTGAAAAAATGTCCCTTATATTTCCGCACCACACAAGACAGCTATAAATAAGCCATGGGGTAAAATTTTCATAGTTGCTTCCAAATATTTCTGGAAACAATGCTAATCCGTCATTTAAGTATGCATTCTTTTCATCATCAGACAAGTCAGCAAATTTGGTCGTTTCTGCCTCACTCCACCATGTGGATCTATTAGACCTTAACAACTCCCGAATACGTTTATTTAATGAATCTCCTGAAAGAGTTAGCAAATCTTTTGAATCATGTAATGTAAGATAATCCTGTCCCT
>CAVERH010000008.1:0-74345 GCA_963618065.1 bacterium
CTGCAGAGTTGTGCTTGACCGGAATGCAGAAATGTGAAAAATCTAGTGACATATTTTTCAGAACGATATATAATTAATTTCGAAAGAGGGGGTTGACAGGGATGTATCATGAGGGGATAATTGCTGACAGCACAGCACAGCACAGCACAGCACAGCACAGCACAGCACAGCACAGCACAGCACAGCACAGCACAGCACAGCACAGGTAGATAATGCAGTCTGCCTGATTTTATATTGTAGTTTATTTAAGCACATAAAACCGATGGATAAAGAGTATTTTCTTTATTCATCGGTTTTATGTGCTTTTTAATGCGTGAAAAAGTATAAAAAGATTTACGGAGGATGAGGAGATGAAGTATTGCAAGCAATGCGGAGCACAAATGAAGGATGAGGCTGTATTTTGTCCTTCCTGTGGAACGAAAGCAGAGGAGACAGACAGCATCGGGGTATGGAGAAGCCTGGATGAACAGAAGAAGGGGAAGCATGCCAATCCCATTACGGACAACGAGGTTGTACAGAACCTTATGAAGAAAATACCGGATAATGCGAAGGATCAGATGAAGGAGTTGTCCGGGAAAGCGAAGGAGGGGGTAAGCCAGCTGGCAGAAAAGGCCCGGGAATATGGTGGAAAGCTTACGGAAAAGGCAGAGGATTTCACACAGAATGTATCACAGACCGTACGAGATATTCCAAGACCGGATATTTCGGGGCGGGATGACAACACAGAAACAATCCGGACTCCACATAAAGCAAACAGGAAGCTGTTAATATCCGTACTTGTGATCCTGGTGCTTGTGATTGGTATTGGAGGGATTTATTACCTGAGCAGATTTACACTGGTAGGAGTATGGAAGGTAGTGGATACAGAAGAGGCAGATCTGTCGGATATCGATTTGACGGATCCACAGGACATTCTGGAAAAGACCCTGCTGACATTGGGGAGTGGAACACGGATTGTATTCACGAAGGAGGGAGACCTCTTCGCAACCGCATCCCTTGGAGGCGTTACGATCGGTCCCGGTACAATGGAGTATTCCAAGAACGGGAACGACCAATTCACAATTCATGCATCCATATTTAATTCCGGCATTGTCCGAAGGAGAAAGTGCCTTTGTCCTTACATGGAGAGATGACGTTGAAGTAGATCTTGACCTGACACTCTTTACTTCTCTGGTTGGAGATGACGGTAACATGAGTCATATCGGCGAAGGAATTACAACAGACGATGCACAGGATTATCTGGTTAGTGATAATTCCTCCGGCTGCGAGGTGATTTATGGAAGCGCAGCCTATGGTCAGGGACCGTTGAAGGCTTATGTATGTAATTATACACAGGTACAGAGACACTTACCGTTTGCCTCATGGAGAGATCTGGATATTCATCTTTATATTTATCAGCCGGATGGACAGGTGGCAGAATTCCGTCCCGATGAGAATGCCGGTGGAGTGGTATGGGAAGCTGCCGCAGTCCGGAACGGAAGCATATCCGCATACAACCGCTTCTATGACAATATAGAAGGAAAGTCCTGGTGGCAGGAGGAAAAAGGAGATTTCGTTCTGTCGAAGGAAGATAAGGCGATCTTCATGGGGATTGCATATAGAATGGCGGGAGATGGCAAATGGTCTCCGGAGGAATTAATTGAGAAATGTAAGAATGAACAATATGACCGTAATATCTGCAGCCTCGACAATATGATGACTTATATATTTCAATTCAGTGGAGATATCTGGACTTTAGATGATTTGCCATATGAAGAGAATGAAGAGGGAAGTTATAGAAAATATCTTATGAGGGGAGCGTTTGACAAAGCGAAACGGATATGCGGGGAATTGTTTTATTATGATTTAAAACCGGAGGACTTTATGTTGGATTATCCGGGAGAATTCGGCGAATGCATAATAGAATATAATGAATCATATAACGAATTAATATATTCGGAGGCTGACGAAGGAGAAGCTGATTCAGTTGACATTGTGTCTGTAAAATATGATCCGGAACAGGATAATTATATGGTTTTGGTTAATTTATATTTGTGGGGCTCAGGGAGTGCATGGCAGGAAGAGTATATGTCGAGTTGGGGAATATGGAAGAACTATTGTACCCAGAGTACTGTCTTCCGTGTGGAGCCAACCACGGATAATTCCTTTGGATATCGTATTCTGTCCATAGAAACACATGAGCAGTCGGAAAGAGCCTTTAGTGATTTTTTTGAAGATAAAATTACGATACCAGATTTAGGTGAAAATGTGACATGTTCGGAATATTTTGAAAGTTCTGACTATAGGACGTCTTACGTTATAGCAGATATTGATAATGATTACCAGAATGAACTGGTACTTTTGAGTGATGATGGTATGGGTAAATTGTTCTGTGCATTGGATATTACACCGGATGGAAGCACACAGGTAGTGGATTTAGAGTCCTATATTTATTTGCCCCTGATCGGACGCATCAGTAATGTGGATAGAGAAATATGGATATCGGGTTCAGATGGTTCTCATATGAACAGAGAACAGCAGGAACTCTGCAAATTTGTAGGGGATGAAGTGGTTGACCAGATCAGTTTGGAAACATGGTACAATAATCCGGAGGATCGTTATAATGAGCTTTCTTATTTTACATATAATGATCAGAAGATCACGATGGAGCAGTACGAAGCGATTTACAATAAATTTTATGAACATAGAGATGAGGAGGGATATGACGATACATGGGATTCATTCTGGGGTCTGGCAGAGGAAGAAACTTATGGATGGAAACCGAAATATACTTTTGACGAGTGGCGTGGCTTTTAATTGCTAAGTGTTAGAAAAATTAAATGATTATGAAACCGCTAAGCCATCATCCGGAACGAAGATTGCCTGAACACAGGGGTGATCTTCGGGCGGGTGGTGGCTTATATTTATCAGCTGATCTGTACAATCCGGCAGTTTATGAATGGGCAGGGCTGAACTGTTGCTATTTATGATGCAATTTATGATATTCATCATTTTTATGAAGTCATGATTGACATACAATATTCCGTATGCTATATTCTCTATAAAGCATATATTTCAAATGTTCGAATCTGAATCTATTATTTTATTTATTCTATTTATGAAAACAGAGGTTTTCTGAAATCCATGCTTTTAAATCACACCAAAACAATTGCAAAAGCAGGAGGGAGGAAAGCAGTGGTGACGTTTCTTTTCTGACTGCACAAAGGAGGAAGAGAAATGGGAGAAGTAACGAGAGAAACAAAGGTACAGAGGAATTATAAGGACACGGTAAGCCGGATGTTGTTTCGGAAGCCGGAGAATGCACTGTCCCTATACAATGCATTGAATGGGACAGATTATACTGATGCATCACAGATCACATTTAACATGTTGGATAATGCGATCTATATGGGAATGCAGAATGATATTTCATTTCTTATATATGTCTTTGGAGCAGGCTGTGGAAGAAGCGATCGAATACTGTATCCGGCATAACATATTGAAAGAATTTTTATCGAAGCAGAAAGCAGAGGTAATTAAGATGAGCATTTTTGAATATGACGAGGAACGTGAAATGAAACTGATCCGTAGAGATGAACGGGAAATCGGAGAGCGGATTGGAGCAGAAAGAGAGCGCCAGAACACAGAAAAAGAGCGTAAGAATGCACAAAAAGAGCGCGAAAATACGATTGAATCCATTGTTTTATTTGGTAGAAAATTAGGTGGAAGTAAGGAACAGGTCAGGAAAGAATTACAGGAAAGATGTTCGTTAAAGGAAGAAGAGGCAGAAGAAAAACTGGAATTATATTGGAAAGAATAATTAATTACTGGTTAATTTTAGTGAGCATTAGGACTTGGGGTTAGTAATTGTAAGAAACAATCGAGCCATCATCCAGAACGAAGATTACCTGAACATCGGGATAATTTTCGAGCAGGGTGGTGGCTTTCTCATAGCCAAGGATGAAACATAACGTAGATAGGGCATCGCCGGTAACGGAGTCATCACTTAAAATGGTTACCTGGGACAGACCGCTGTTTACCGGATAGCCATTTTCGGTAGAAAGAATATGATGATAGAGAACGCCGTTCACCTCAAAATAGCGTTCGTAATTTCCGGAAGAAACCACGCTGCGGTCTGAATCCTCAACCGTAAGCAGGGCAGTACCGGTATCAGAAAAGGGCTTCTGGATTCCCACATGGAACGGAGAACCGTCGGGCTTTTCTCCAATGGCAAGGATGTTGCCGCCAAGGCTGATGATCGCACTTTTCACTCCTTCACCTGACAGGTATTCCTTCATACGGTCAGCAATATAGCCCTTGGCAATGAAACCGAGATCAAGTGCCATTCCTTCTTCCTCCAGCTTTACCTGTTGATCCTTTATGGAAATCTTATGGTAATCGACATGTGTTAAAGCCTCGGAAAGAACATCATCCGAAGGGATAGCAGGATCGGTTGTTTCATGGAAATCCCAGAGGGATGACACTGCGCCGATGGAAGGGTCAATGGCTCCATCGGAGAGGGATGCATAATCACATGCCGTCTGTAATAAGGTAATCGTATCGGAATCTACGGTAATGTACTCACCGGGGTGGGCGTTGATCCGGGAAATGTCACTTGTCAGAATGCTCTTGCTGTATAGATTTTCATAGTGTTCAGCCAGAGACATGCAGCCCTCTAACAGCTCATTTCCACGATCTTCATTCTCTGCATCGTAGATGGTAACGGAAATGAAGGTATCAAAATAAAAGCCGGTTGCGGATACCTGTACAGGCAGTTGTCTACAGCCGGTCATTCCGAGAAGGAGTGTGCCGGATAAAAGGAGGGCAATATAGAGTTTTAATCTTTTTTGTTTGTATCGGAACATGAATCTATGGTACAATGTGCGAAAGAGAAAATCAAGAAAAGAAAATTACCTGTGCGGATAAGAAACACTAAAAAGAAGGTTGTGTATGAAATACTCCAATTATGATGATGACGATAACGACGGAGGCTTAAGCCTTCCTGTGATTTATACGATTATTGCCATGGCAGGGATTGTGCTCATCGTGATTCTTGTTGTGGTTTCCCAGAATACACGCAGCAATCGGAAAACGGCTGCAAAGGTTACCCCGACACCCGTTGTCGAGGCAGTGGATTTAAGTGACGGAGAAAATGGAGAAATGGGAGAGAACACAGGACTGCGTTCCGAAGATCTGGACTTCTGGAATATGTATGGAGGCCGGAATGCAGGTGAAGTGATAGAAGAATCTCCGTCTCCTTCTCCCTCCCCGTCCGAAGAACCGTCCCCCTCGCCGACACCGACGGAGGATCCTGCCTATGAGGATGTACAGAAGAATTCCATAGATTTTACAAAAATTAAAATTGTAAATGATCAGATGGGATATTATCCGGCTGGTGAGAAAACCTCCAAGCTCGGTGTGGAATTATCCAAGAATAACGGAAAGGTAGACTTTGACTGGCTGAAACGAAACGGCATTGATTTCGTGATGTTAAAGGTCGGTGGAAGAGGCTATGAAAGTGGTGTGATTTCACTGGATGAACAGTTTACGGATTATATGGAAGCAGCGAAGAAGGCGGATCTGGATATCGGCGTTACGTTTTATTCCCAGGCGGTGAGTGTGACAGAGGCTGTCGATGAAGCCAACTTTGTGATTAATCAGTTGCAGTCCTATACGATCCGTTATCCGGTGGCACTTGTCATGGAAGAAATTACGAATGATACCGCAAGAACCGACACACTTTCCGTAGATCAGAGAAGCCGGATTGCGGAAGCCTTTCTGCAGACGATCCGATATGACGGCTATCATGCGATTCTGTATGGAAATGAGCAATGGCTGCTACAAAAGATCCGGCCGGATGGATTACTCACGGATTATGATGTGATGCTGAATGATACGGCTCAGCTTCCGGAATATCCGTATGAGTTTAAAATGTGGCGGTATGCCACGGATATTTCTCTTGCCGGGATTGAAAACGGAGGGGCGTATATCATCAGCTTTGTGGATTATTCCATGAAGTAGGTCAGGGACGATAGTCCAGAATTTTACGTGAAACAGAAATTTCAGAATAAATATCGGCGTAGGCAGAAGGAGACAGATTCTCAATATAATTGGGAGTGAAATTCCTGCTTACGCCATTTTTAATTAAAATGTCAATGGCTTTGTTATAGGCAATGGCAGCCTCGGTATCACTCTGATAGGTACCAATGGTGAAGTTGCCGTTTAAATGGATGATGGCAGCATAACGGATGCCCGTTTTTGTATTACGGACACGGACACCATGATAGCGGTTGAGAATCTCAATATTTTCGTAGCGGAAATCGTAGGGATCTCCGTTGATGAAACGATAGTCACGGTTTTCTACCGCATAGTTTTTAATGCCGTAGCGGTTCGCAATATTGACCTGCATGCCGTAGTCTGCAACGAAAAAGTGACGGCCCCGTTGCATGATTTTGTGGGAGGAATAATAAAACAGATCATCCCGGTCGAAACGTAAAATGGTATGCGGAGAAAGATAATATTCAAAATATTTCGGCCGGAGATAAATGGGGTTTGCAAAGTAAAGGCCGTTGTCACGGAAATTGAGAAGAATTACCCATTTTTCAAAGGGAATCACCGAATCGGCTTCGGAATAGGACATAAGGCTCAGGGATACATCGGACAGGAGCGTCCGAGCCAATAAATATGCGGAATGAGCCTCATCCTTCGAAGCATAGCTTCCAAGACTGATATGTTTATTCTGAAAGGTAAGCGAAGAGCGGTACATTACAGTACCGTTTTTTTGCGTGATTTCATAAACACCGGGGAGCTTTGCCGACATGGGGATTCCTTTCTTCTAAGTATTTTTTTCAGTATAGCATAACTTGTAGAAAATCTGTAGAAATTATGAACGAAATTACCTGCAAATGAAATATTTTGTAATTATTTAGTACAGGTCGAAGCATTTACTGCTGAGACCGTAAGAATATGATTCAGGAATGAATTTTACATTGTAACTGTGAAAGTATTGAACAGTTACAATATTTTTCTTAAATTAGTAATAATTAGAAATATTTTGGACAAGTGCTGTATAGAATATTAGGAGAAAGGAAAAAGGTGATGTGTAAAAAGTGGATTATTTATCTGGCAGCGTATGTTTCCCTGCTGTTTTGTTTTATTAAAGTATTTGCTTATGATGTTCTTGAAAAGGATACGATGGTCCGGCAACAGAGCCTGGTGGCGTCCGGACAGCGTGTGGTAGATTATAAAGTACTGGAAAAAGAGACTTGTATGGATTTGTCGGATGCGGATTACCAGTGTCTTCTGCGGATTGTACAGGCAGAGGCCGGGTGTGAAGATCTGGAGGGCAAGATGCTGGTTGCCGGAGTGGTATTAAACCGTGTTGCGGACGAGCATTTCCCGAACAGCGTAACCGAGGTTGTGATGCAGAAGGAGGGAGAAACCTATCAGTTTTCACCGGTCGCAAACGGAACCTACCAGAAGGTAAAGGTATCCGAAGAAACCAAAGAAGCCGTAGACCGTGTCCTTAACGGAGAAGACCTCACGGAGGGAGCGCTTTATTTTGCATCGAGGCAGTATGCCGCAGGAGATAAAATGGAGTGGTTTGACAATCATTTAGACCGGCTGTTTGAACATGGAGGGCATGAATTCTTCCGCTGAGTAACTACTTAATATAAAATCATCATGGAAAATCAGGAGAAAAAATTGATTCACCTGTATTTTTATGATACAATAACCTAAAATTTACTAACGATTCAAAGGAGCTTGAGGGACATGTTATATAATAGTACGAGAACGGCAGGAAAACAGGTGAAGGCTTCAGAAGCAATCTTAAGAGGTTTATCTGAAGACGGAGGTTTGTTTGTACCGGAATCCATTCCGACCCTGGACAAATCTTTAAAGGAACTTTCACAGATGTCATATCAGCAGGTTGCCTATGAGGTAATGAAGCTGTATTTAACCGATTTTACGGAAGAAGAACTTAAGAACTGTATTGAGAAAGCTTATGATGCGAAGTTTGATACCGAAGAGATTGCTCCTCTGGTTCATGCAGAAGATGCTTATTATCTGGAATTGTTCCACGGTGCAACCATTGCATTCAAGGATATGGCATTATCCATTCTGCCCCATTTACTGACCACCTCTGCAAAGAAGAATCATGTAACGAACGAAATCGTGATTCTGACGGCAACCTCAGGTGATACCGGTAAGGCAGCCCTTGCAGGATTTGCAGATGTAGAAGGAACCAGAATCGTTGTATTTTATCCGAAGAACGGTGTCAGCCCGATCCAGGAAAAGCAGATGGTTACCCAGAAGGGCAAGAATACCTTCGTAGTTGCAATTCATGGTAACTTTGATGATGCCCAGACCGGAGTGAAAAAGATCTTTAATGACCGTGACCTTGAGAAGAAGTTAAACGAAAGCGGATTCCAGCTTTCTTCCGCAAACTCCATTAATATCGGTCGGCTCCTTCCTCAGGTTGCTTATTATGTATACGCTTATGTAAAGCTCCTTGCAGAAGAGCAGATCGAAGACAGCGAGCTTGTGAATATGGTCGTTCCGACCGGTAACTTCGGTAATATTTTAGCAGCTTACTATGCAAAGAAGATGGGAGTGCCGATCGGCAGGCTGATCTGTGCCTCCAACGAAAACAAGGTTTTATATGATTTCTTCCGTACCGGAACCTACGATAAGAACCGTGAATTCGTATTAACCACCTCTCCTTCCATGGATATTCTGATTTCCAGCAATCTGGAACGTCTGATTTACCACATTGCAGGAGACAATGCAGACCGTAACCGTGAACTGATGGAATCCCTGAATCAGACCGGTGTTTATACAATCAGCGAAGACATGAAAGCAGAGCTTAAGGATTTCTACGGTGCTTATGCAAGTGAGCAGGAGACGGCAAAAGAAATCCATGATTTATATGAAGATACCGGATATATCATTGATACCCATACTGCAGTTGCTTCTTCGGTTTATAAGAAATATAAGAAGGAGACCGGAGATCAGACGAAGACCGTTGTGGTTTCCACAGCAAGTCCGTACAAGTTTACCAGAAGCGTCATGACCGCCATTGATGAAGGTTATGCGAATATGGAAGACTTCGCATTGGTCGATGAATTAGAAAAGATTTCCGGAGTGCCGGTACCGAACGCTATTCAGGAAATCCGTACCGCACCGGTATTACATAAGACCGAATGCGATAAGGAAGATATGGAAAAGACGGTATTAAGCTTCCTCGAAAAAAGGATCTGATCTGAAACAGATGAGTAAAACTCGAGTTGCGTTAGCAACGGTTTTACGAATGAATAAAGAAAAACGGTGCATCAGCACCGTTTTTTCATTTCTACATAAGCAAGATCTTCTGTGATTGGTTTATAAGCAGGACGGATGATTTTACCATTGTTGGCAAGCTCTTCCATACGGTGTGCACTCCAGCCGACAATACGTGCAATGGCAAAGATCGGCGTGTAGAGCTCTAACGGAAGTCCGAGCATCTGATATACGAAGCCGGAATAGAAGTCCACGTTGATGCTGACTCCTTTATACATCTGACGTTCATCGGCAATGACCTTCGGAGCAAGAACTTCAACAAGAGAGTACAGTGCAAATTCCTTTTCCAGATGCTTTTCCACGGAGAGCTTTTCCACGAAGGATTTGAAAATGACTGCTCTTGGATCGGATCTGGAATAAATTGCATGTCCCACGCCATAGATGAGACCGGCATGATCGAAGGCCTCTTTGTGAAGAAGCTTGCGAAGGTAATCTGCAACCTCGTCTTCGTTCGTCCAGTCTTTGACCTCACGTTTCATTTCCTCGAACATTTTCACAACCTTAATATTCGCACCACCGTGACGGGGACCCTTCAGGGAGCCGATCGCAGCAGCAATAACGGAATAGGTATCGGTGAGAGAGGAGGTTACTACATGCGTTGTGAAGGAGGAGTTGTTACCACCACCATGCTCCATATGTAGAACCAGTGCAATATCAAGCAGCTTGGCTTCCAGAGGCGTGTACCGGCTGTCCGGTCTTAAAATATGCAGAATGTTCTCAGCAGTGGAAAGAGACGGATCCGGACGATGAATGAACAGGCTTTTCCCATCGTGATAGTGGCAGTAAGCCTGATAGCCGTAAATGGAGAGCAGTGGGAACAGGCTGATCAGCTGCAGACACTGACGAAGCACATTAGGAAGTGAAACGTCATCTGCACGGTCATCATAGGAATATAAGGTAAGCACGCTTCGTGCAAGGGTATTCATCATATCCTGACTCGGCGCCTTCATAATAATATCACGGACAAAGCCGGTGGGAAGGCTGCGGTAGGTGGCAAGCATGGAACGGAAATCGGCAAGCTCCTTTTCATTGGGAAGTTCATCGAACAGAAGAAGATAAGCAACCTCTTCAAAGCCGAAGCGGCCATCACTCGTAAAACCATCGACCAGATCCTTGACATCGTATCCACGGTAAAACAGCCGTCCATGACAGGGGTGTGATTCCCCATTGATGATCTCGGTCGCACGGACATCGGAAATCCTTGTTAAGCCTGCCAGGACACCCTTGCCGTTCAAGTCGCGCAGACCCCGTTTCACATCATATTTCGTGAATAATTCAGTATCAATGATGTCTGCTGCTTCGCTCTTTTGAGCAAGCCGTATGATATCGGGAGTAATCTCTGAAAAAATGTTATTATCTGCCATTACAAAACTCCTTTCTGCTGAAATGATTTATGTTGTATAGTTGTGTTCAGTTTTCTATCATTAATATTGGATTTAAAAATAGTATCTGGTAAATGAGTTGGGAAACATTCCATATCAAAGGTTAAGATGTTGCGATTCCATACTGTAACAGAATAACGCAGAAAAGTTAGTATAATTAATATAGCACAAATGAAAAAAGGCAGGCAAGTGAAAATGCCATTGTTTACAAAAAATTAATATTTATAAATTTTATCTTGCTTTTTTTGACAATCTTCGGTATAAATAATTAAAAGATAACTTAAGAGAGAGCTTAAGAGAGGGGGCTTCAATATGAAGAATCGTAACATCGCTTTATGTATTGTCTTTACCATTATTACATGTGGAATTTATGGTATTTACTGGTTTATCTGCCTGACAAATGAAATGAATATGGCTACACCGGATGATACCTATCAGACTTCCGGTGGAATGGCATTTTTGTTCACATTGATCACATGTGGAATTTATGGCTTTTATTGGAATTACCGCATGGGACAGAAGATTGATTCCGTTAAAAATGGAAGCAACGCAGTTTTGTTTTTAATTCTTGCCATTTTTGGTCTTGGAATTGTGAATTATTGTATTGCACAGAGCTTTATTAATGACCGGGTTGCATAATGTGCCGTAGGGACAGAATCCGGAATGTGGTATTTTTAATTTTAATCGGTATGGTATATGCAGGGATTGTCATTCGGTTTCATGTTGGCATACCCTGCATGTTTCATGTGATCACAGGACTGCAGTGTCCGAGCTGCGGAATTACCCATATGCTCATCTATATGGCAGAGCATGATTTTAAATCCGCTTACGAATCGAATCAGATGGTTTTCGTTCTGCAGCCGGTGATATATTATTTCGTTCTGAAAAATGTGATTGCTTACATCAAAGGAGATCGTGTCCGGCATCAAAAGACAGATCATTTCCTGTTGTATCTGACAATTGTACTGATTCTTATTTTTTCCCTGATCAGAAATATAGTGAAATTTATATAGGATGCATAGATACAGAATGTGAAAATCCCCGAAAAATCGCATCACAGCATATTTACTTCTGAAAAAAAATATGGTATATTTTAACTTAGCTATGGAAATAGTTATATATTTAACAATAAGGAAGAGAGGTTTTTGGAAATGGCAGACATTAATTTAAGTCAGTATGGCATTACTGGCACAACAGAAGTTGTTTACAACCCTTCTTATGAACTTTTATTTGAAGAGGAAACAAAAGCTGGTCTTGAAGGATATGAGGTCGGCAAGGTTACCGAGCTTGGTGCAGTTAACGTTATGACCGGTATCTACACCGGACGTTCTCCTAAAGACAAGTACATCGTTATGGATGAGAACTCTAAGGATACTGTATGGTGGACATCCGATGAGTACAAGAACGACAATCATCCGATGACTCGGGAAGCATGGGCATCCGTTAAGGAGCTTGCTAAGAAGGAACTTTCCAACAAGAGACTTTTCGTTGTAGATGCATTCTGTGGTGCTAATAAAGATACACGTATGGCAGTTCGTTTCATCGTAGAAGTAGCTTGGCAGGCACATTTCATCAAGAACATGTTCATCCAGCCTTCTGAAGAAGAACTGAAAGACTTTACACCGGACTTCGTTGTTTACAACGCATCCAAGGCTAAAGTTGAGAACTACAAGGAATTAGGATTAAACTCTGAAACATGTGTAGCATTCAACATTACCAGCCGTGAGCAGGTAATCATCAACACATGGTACGGCGGAGAAATGAAGAAGGGTATGTTCTCCATGATGAACTATTACCTTCCTCTTAAGGGTATTGCTTCCATGCACTGCTCCGCAAATACCGATATGAACGGTGAGAACACCGCAATCTTCTTTGGTCTTTCCGGAACCGGTAAGACAACACTTTCTACAGATCCTAAGCGTCTCCTGATTGGTGATGACGAGCATGGATGGGATGACAACGGCGTATTCAACTTTGAAGGTGGATGCTACGCTAAGGTTATCAACCTTGACAAGGAATCTGAGCCTGATATCTACAACGCAATCAAGAGAGATGCTCTTCTTGAAAACGTAACTGTAGACGAAGCTGGTAAGATTGATTTCGCAGATAAGAGCGTTACCGAGAATACTCGTGTATCTTATCCGATCAACCATATTAAGAACATTGTACGTCCGATTTCTTCCGCACCTGCAGCTAAGAACGTAATCTTCCTTTCCGCAGATGCATTCGGAGTACTTCCTCCGGTATCTATCCTTACACCGGAACAGACTCAGTACTACTTCCTTTCCGGATTTACTGCTAAGCTTGCAGGAACCGAAAGAGGAATTACCGAGCCTACACCTACCTTCTCCGCTTGCTTCGGACAGGCTTTCCTTGAGCTTCATCCGACCAAGTACGCAGAAGAACTTGTTAAGAAGATGGAAAAGAGCGGAGCTAAGGCTTACCTCGTAAATACCGGATGGAACGGAACCGGAAAGAGAATTTCCATTAAGGATACCAGAGGTATTATTGATGCAATCTTAAGTGGTGCAATCGTAAGCGCTCCTACCAAGCAGATCCCCTACTTCAACTTCGAGGTTCCTACCGAGCTTCCCGGAGTAGATCCTGCAATTCTTGACCCTCGTGATACTTATGCAGATACTTCTGCATGGGAAGAGAAAGCAAAAGACTTAGCAGGAAGATTTAATAAGAACTTCGCTAAGTATGAAGGAAATCCGGCAGGTAAGGCATTAGTATCTGCAGGTCCTCAGTTATAATTCTGACTGATTGAAATTTGAAGCACCGTATGGAGATTTCTCCATGCGGCGCTTTTTTCTGCCCTTCTGTAACATCTGTCAATATACAAACCCGTAAAATTCCGTTATAATAGAATGAGTTTGTATAGAGTTTTTACAGATGACAGGAGAAAAGGGAGAGGGTATGAAAGTACAGTGTGAGTTTTGCAACAGCTGGATCGCTGACACGGATGAAAAATGTCCGAACTGCGGGGGCGTCAATAAGGCTTATAAGCGGACTACGGATCAGACACCGAAAACGATCGAAGAGCTGAAACAGTGGTATGTAAATCATCATCTGCCACCGGAAGAAACGACGCGCTTTTTCATCGGAAGGAACTATCAGGAGCCACGTGCCTTTGGTATTTACCAGAATGAAAAGAGAGAGTTCATTGTTTATAAGAATAAGGATAACGGGCAGCGTGCCATCCGATATCAGGGAACCGATGAGGCCTATGCGGTGAATGAGCTATACATGAAGCTGAAAGAAGAAATTCTGAATCAGAAGCGCAACAGCCAGCTTGGAAAGAATGGTTCCTCGAAGTTCAGGGGTGTAGTCAGAAAGATAAAAAAAGCGGCAGATGATGCATTTACGGTAGCTTCTTATGTATTCTGTGGCGTGGCAGTTCTGATTGCTATCGCCACATGGATTTCGTCCTGTTCGCTTATAGCGAACAGGCATGAAGGGTATTATAAGGTAGATGATAAGATGCTTTATCACTACTATAATACCTGGTATGAATATGAGGATTACGGCTACGACCCGGTAGACGATACGCTGACGGGAGGCTGGGTAGAGTCTGATGAGGATTATGACCAGTACCAGGATATCTGGGATTATAATCTGGGGGAGGATTATGACAGCTCCAGCGACTGGGATTCCGGGGTGGAACGATTTACCGATTCTTCCACCTACGATCAGGCTTATGAGGATCATCATTCCAGCAGCTCAGACAGTTCGGACAGCAGTTATGACTGGAGCTCCAGTGACAGCTGGGATTCCGGAAGCAGCGACTGGGGAAGCGACTGGTAAATTACTCTTGACACACTACGTATCATTGTATACAATTATGCATAGTGAGAATTATACAGGTATACTGTATAATTCTCACTATGCATAATTGCTTATGAGCAATAATTGGAGGGTGATATGGTAGTGGACGATAACAACAGCAATTTCCTAAACAGACCGGTGACACTGAATTCCAAGAATAACCTGCTTGAAATCGAAGAGCATATGTATATTCTGGATGATGTGGAGAAGCCGAACGTATTCCGTAACATGTTTCCTTATTCCGAGGTTCCGAAGATTCCGTTTAATGACCGAATCGTGCCTCATAATATGCCGAAGGACATCTGGATTACGGATACGACATTCCGCGATGGACAGCAGTCCAGAGCCCCGTATACAACGGAGCAGATCGTAACGATTTATGATTATCTGCACCGGTTGGGCGGACCGAATGGAATGATCCGTCAGAGTGAGTTCTTCTTATACAGTAAGAAGGATCGTGATGCGGTTTACAAGTGTATGGAGAGGGGATATGAATTCCCAGAAGTAACAAGCTGGATCCGTGCAAGCAAGGAAGATTTTAAACTGGTAAAAGAAATTGGTATGAAGGAGACCGGAATTCTGGTCAGCTGTTCCGACTATCATATTTTCCTGAAATTAAAGATGAACCGTCGTCAGGCGATGGAACATTATTTAAGTGTGATAAGAGACTGCCTCGAAGAGGGAATCAGCGTAAGATGCCATCTGGAGGATATTACCCGAGCAGATATTTATGGTTATGTGGTTCCATTCTGTCTGGAGCTGATGAAATTAATGGAGGAATACAAGATCCCGATTAAGGTCCGGGCCTGTGATACGATGGGCTATGGCGTGAACTATCCGGGTGCCGTTATTCCAAGAAGTGTACAGGGCATTATTTATGCATTACATACGCATGCCGGTGTACCTCATGAACTGCTGGAATGGCATGGACACAACGATTTCTATAAGGCAGTAGTCAATTCGACAACAGCATGGCTGTATGGCTGTTCCGGAGTGAATACATCTCTGTTTGGTATCGGTGAGCGTACCGGAAATACTCCGCTTGAGGCTATGGTATTTGAATATGCGCAGCTGAAGGGCGGTCTGAATGGCATGGATACGACCGTGATTACCGAGCTTGCCGAATATTATGAGAAGGAAATCGGATACCATATTCCGTCGAGAACGCCGTTTGTCGGCAAGAACTTTAATGTTACAAGAGCCGGTGTACATGCGGATGGGCTGTTAAAGAACGAAGAGATTTATAATATCTTTGATACGGATAAATTCCTGAACCGTCCGGTATTGTGTGCCGTATCGAACACCTCCGGACTTGCGGGAATCGCACACTGGATTAATTCCTATTACAAGCTTCCGGCAGACAAGCAGCTTGAAAAGTCCTCACCTTTGGTACATGAATTGAAGGTATGGGTAGATCAGCAGTATGAGGATGGACGTGTGACGGTTATGACAGACAACGAACTGGTTGCAAAAATTGGTGAAGTTTGTGATAAACTGGGAATTTCACTGTATTAAGTGATAACTATTCAGAGCCATGCAAAATTGCTTTCTGTGAATGCTTGCATTCATACAGAATAGTTACTAAAATGAAAGGTTAGAAAGCAGGAAAGAAAAAGTAAATGAGCAGATATGATGTAAAGCAGGAAGTGACAGACAAGTATTCCCTCCGCGGAAGAGTCTTTCACAAGCTTCGGGAGGATATCCTGAATGGAAAGTATAAGGAGAACGAGGAGTTAAAGGAGGTTGCGATCGGAGAGGAGCTTGGGGTATCGAGAACCCCTGTCCGGGAGGCTTTCAGGCAGCTGGAATTAGAGGGGCTGATTCAGATCGTCCCCAATAAAGGAGCCTATGTAACCGGTATTACCGCAAAGGATGTCAAGGACATCTACATGATTCGTTCTTCCTTGGAGGGAATGTGCGCGCGTCTTGCAACAGAACATATTACGGAAGAACAGTTGGAGGAGCTGGAGGAAAATGTCTATCTGGCAAGCTTCCATGCCTCTAAGGGACATATGGAGCAGATGGCAGAATTGGATAATCGTTTCCATCATATCTTGTATGCCTCCTGTGATTCCAAGATGCTGGAAAATCTGTTACAGGATTTTCACCAGTATGTGATCCGGATTCGAAGGAAAACCCTGTCTACCAAGGAAAGAAGCATGGCTTCCAACGAAGAGCACCGTCTGATTATGGAAGCGATCAAGACCAAGAAGCCGGATGAGGCAGAAAAGTATGCCACGCAGCATATGATTAATGCTTTTGACAATATTGTGAAGAACGGATTATACGAGAATTTTCAGTAACGATTCTAAATCGTTATCAGGATGAATCAAACAAAACCGGAAAGGAAAATTTCATGGACAAGATTAAAATGACCACGCCCTTAGTCGAGATGGACGGGGATGAAATGACACGAATTTTATGGCAGATGATTAAGGAGGAGCTTCTTCTTCCCTTTATTGATCTGAAGACCGAGTATTATGACCTTGGACTGGAACATCGTAACGAAACCAACGATCAGGTGACCGTAGACAGTGCGGAAGCAACGAAGAAATACGGAGTTGCCGTAAAGTGTGCAACCATTACACCCAATGCCGCCAGAATGACCGAATATCATCTGAAGGAAATGTGGAAGAGCCCGAACGGCACGATCCGTTCGATCTTAGACGGAACCGTATTCCGTGCCCCGATTCTGGTGAAGGGAATCGTTCCTTATGTAAAGAACTGGACAAAGCCGATCACCATTGCAAGACATGCCTACGGGGATGTGTATAAAAATGTAGAAATCAAGGTTCCCGGCAAAGGAAAGGCAGAGCTTGTCTATACGGCAGAGGATGGCACGGAAATTCGTGAAACGATCCATAACTTTGAAGGACCGGGCGTGATTCAGGGAATCCATAACACGGATAAGTCCATCAGCAGCTTTGCAAGAGCCTGCTTCAATTATGCGATTGATACGAAACAGGATCTCTGGTTTGCCACCAAGGATACAATCTCCAAGAAATACGATCATGATTTCAAGGATATTTTCCAGGAGATTTATGATACAGAATACAAGAGCAAATTCGAAGAACTTGGAATTGAGTATTTCTATACCCTGATTGATGATGCGGTAGCAAGAGTCATCCGTTCGGAAGGAGGCTTTATCTGGGCCTGCAAGAACTATGACGGCGATGTAATGTCCGATATGGTGGCAACCGCCTATGGCGATCTGTCCATGATGACCTCGGTACTTGTTTCTCCGAGCGGCGTGTATGAGTATGAGGCAGCGCATGGTACGGTACAGCGTCATTACTACAAGCATTTAAAGGGCGAAGAGACTTCAACGAACTCCATCGCAACCATTTTTGCATGGTCCGGTGCACTGCGTAAGCGTGGAGAACTGGATGGAAACAGGGAACTGATGGAATTTGCAGACAAACTGGAGAAGGCCTGCATTAAGACCGTGGAAGACGGCAAAATGACAAAGAGCCTTTCCCTGATCTCCACCTGTGAGCATCCAGTGATCTTAAACAGTCTCGAGTTCATTAAGGCAATCCGTGAGACGTTGGAGGAATTGTGGAAACGCGTTAAATAATTGGGCTGGTCGAAAGACCCGGGTCCACCAAATGACGGGTAAGACACCCGTCATTTTTATATGGAGAAAGAATGAAAATCTGTTAGTGGCAGTACATTGACAAGGTTTTAACAGTGTACTAAAATTAATCATGAGAAAACATCAATTCATCAGGGAGGGAACTCCATTGGATAATAAAGAAATTTCACAGGCGGTGATCGGCCGTCTGCCCAGGTATTTCCGTTATCTGGGAGAGTTGAAGGACGATGGAATCGAACGGATTTCATCACAGGAACTGAGTGCAATTATGAAGGTGACGGCGTCTCAGATTCGGCAGGATTTTAATAATTTCGGAGGATTTGGACAGCAGGGATATGGTTACAAGGTAGAGTACCTGTACGAAGAGATCGGCAAGATCTTAGGACTTCATAAGACACACAATCTGATTATTATCGGAGCCGGAAACTTAGGTCAGGCGCTTGCCAATTATATGAATTTTGAGCGGAGAGGCTTTCTCTTCCGTGGAATCTTTGACAACAATCCGGCACTGTTCGGGAAGAAGATCCGGGACCTTGAGGTACGGCCTATGGAGGAGTTGGAAACCTTTGTCAAAGAAAATGAAATTGATATTGCTGTTTTAACCATTCCGAAGGCCAGTGCGTTGGAGGTTGCAGAGCGGCTTGCCGGACAGGACATTAAGGGAATCTGGAACTTTGCCCACATAGACCTTAATCTTCCTAAGGAGATCCAGGTGGAGAATGTACATCTGTCGGATTCCTTAATGAAGCTTACCTATAATATTAACCGCTACGAAACCGAAAAAGAGGAATAGAGACTACCGGGACGAGATACGGGGAAACGTAACGAATAAATGAGGATGGTGATGGTATGTCGAGAAAGGATGAAATCTATTCTCCTGCATTAAAAGAAAAGAAAATACCAATACTGACTCTGGATAATAAATGGCATCGGCTGTTTACGCAGACGAATCCGAATAAGACGATCCTGCGCCTGGAAGAAGAACTCAATGATCTTCTGAAAAAGCAGGGAAAAGCGACAACAGAGAGTAAGGACATCAAGCGTCTTAAGAAAAAGCTGATGCAGGAAATTGTAGAAAATGCCGAAGGTACTGCCGAGGGTAATAATCAAAAGGCGTTGAAGAAGCTGGAAGATAACAAGCGTCTCATTAATGAATGCAATGAGCGGCTTGCCATGTATGAGGATCAGCTTATTGAACTTCCGGGAGAGATCGACCGGGTGAACCGGGAGCTGATGCTGCAGACCATGGATAGTTGTTATGATACCTTAAAGGCGAATGAAGCAGAGATTGAAGAGACGGCCAAATGGGTAGCGGCGATCCGGGTTGAATTAAAGAAACGGCTCATCCGTAAGCAGGAAATGGAACTGATGAATCAGGAATTGTATTCCTATATGCACGATATTTTTGGTGCCGAGGTGATCGAGATCTTTGATATGAAATATGAAAAAGAAAATCCGGATCATGCTGTACCGAAGGAAACGGAAAAGAAGGAATAATCCTGGGGAACAGAAAACAAATAAGACAGAAATCATACAGGCAGTGGCAGAAAAAACCGCTGCCTGCCTTATATCCGAGGAAGAAAGCAGAGGTGTCGGGATGAAAGAGGTACTAACTGCATCAGAAATGAAAGCATGTGATCACGGAACAATCGAACAGGCCGGGATTCCGTCCATGGTATTAATGGAACGTGCCGCACTGGCGGCTGCAGAGGTAATTATAAAACGGTATCCGGACCGGAACCGGGTACTAATTGTGGCAGGCAAAGGAAATAACGGCGGGGATGGACTGGCAATCGGACGTCTTCTTGCCAAAGCTGGCCGGCAGGTGACCTTTTTTCAGATGCAGGGGAATTATTCAGAAGAAGCCGGGAAGCAGAGAAAGATCCTGCAGCATTTAGGGTTTTCCATCTGTGACACATGGCCGGACGGAGAATATGATATCATTATAGATGCCCTGCTTGGAATCGGTATTACCGGAGAAGTACGGGAGGATGCCCGTGTGATAATTCGTAAGATAAATGAATATAGATGTAGTTTCCAAGGGAAAACTTCTTTTCATAGAGAAGCAGCAGGCACAGAACGCCTGAATGGAATTGCTCCGGTGATCTGTGCCGTGGATCTTCCAAGCGGCATTGACACGGATACGGGAGCAGTATGTGGGGAAGCCGTGAAAGCAGATCTGACCGTGACCTTTCAGTATCTGAAAAAGGCACATCTCCTGTATCCCGGAAAAGAGTATTGCGGAAAGGTTTATCTGCGTGATGTGGGAATCGAAAATTACGGCATCTGTGGGGAAACTTCGTTTACTTATGAGAAGGAAGAAGCAAAGAATCTGTTACCGCAAAGAAAAACATCGGGACATAAGGGAACCTTCGGGAAAGTTCTGTTATATGCCGGAAGCCGGGAAATAAGCGGAGCAGCACTTCTTTGTGCAAGGGCGGTTCTCTGCTCCGGAGCAGGCATGCTGAAGGTACTGACCGAAGAAACGAACCATGCGTTACTGCGCACCGTACTTCCGGAAGCCATGCTTGCAACGGATCCTGTGAAGGATGTGGAATGGGCCGATGTACTGGTGGCCGGTCCCGGAATCGGAACCTCAAAAGAGGCGAAGCAAACTCTTACGAGTCTGCTTCGTGCGTCACATCTTCCCACGGTTCTGGATGCGGATGCACTGAATCTGCTTGCGCACGATCCGGCGCTTATGGAGCTTGTGAAGGAAAAAGCGTTGAGCCAGCCGGTTATTCTGACCCCGCACCCGGGAGAGCTTTTACGGCTGTCAGGACTTACCATGACGGATTATCAGCAGGGACGTGAGAGGGCAATACGCGCTTTTCAGGAACAGTGCCAATGTATTCTGGTTTCCAAGGATGCCTGTACCATGGTTACCGATGGAGAAGCCCTGTATCTGAATTCCACCGGTAATGACGGAATGGCAACGGCGGGAAGCGGAGATGTACTGACCGGGGTAATCGGAAGTCTGCTGGCACAGGGACTTCCGGCTTTGGAAGCAGCCTCAAAGGGCGTTTTCCTTCACGGCCTTGCGGGAGATGAAGCAGCATTAAAGAAAGGAAAGCACGGAATGATTGCTTCCGATCTCATTGAAAATCTGTGGACATATCTTGAATAAATTCAAAGTATACCTTTCGGACAATCCGGCTATACTTACTACTGAAAAAGGAAACCAGTTTGGAACGAAGGGGTTATTATGAGACGTGGAGATGTATATTATTGCGATTTAAGACCGGTGGTTGGCTCGGAACAGGGAGGAATCCGTCCCGTACTGATTGTACAGAATGATGTGGGCAATAAACACAGTCCGACCATTATTGTTGCAGCCATCACTTCAAAACAGAATAAAGCAAAGCTCCCGACGCATATCGAGCTGAGTGCAAAACGGTATGATATGGAGCGTGATTCGGTGATTTTGTTAGAACAGTTACGGACTGTTGATAAGAAACGGTTGAAGGACCGTGTGTGTCATCTGGATGAAGAAATGATGCGTCAGGTAAACAAAGGACTGATGATCAGCCTGGAGCTGTGTACATAAGTGCAGTCTGCTTGACGATACAAAGAGGAAATGTTATAGTTTAGTTTGATGTTTTATACGATACAAAGGAGATGAAAAAATGGAAGATGATGCATCTTCGGCAAATTCCGTAAAGAATTTCTGGCATCACCTGAAAAAGCTGGGCAATGACAATTCAGATCATGTAACCGAGGAAATTATTTCCATGGTCAACGAAGGTCATGAGCAGGGGGTGTTTCAGGCAACAGAAGCAGAAATGATTACGAACATTTTTGAGTTCGGAGATAAAGAGGCAAAGGATATCATGACGAACCGTAAGAACATTCTTGCCATCGATCAGGATACCTTGTTGGAGGATGCCATAACCCAGATGCTGGATGCGGGCAAAAGCCGCTTCCCGGTTTATCATGAAAATATTGATGAGATCGTCGGGATTCTGCATTTCCGTGATGCCATTGTGGCAGACCGTAAGGAAGAAAATGCCGTCAGGAGCGTTGGAAGCATTGAAGGACTTCTTCGTGAAGCCATGGTAATTCCGGAGACCAAGAATATTGCCGATCTGTTTCGGATGATGCAGAAGACCAAAACCCAGATGGTGATTGTCGTGGATGAATACGGACAGACCAAGGGTGTTCTTGCCATGGAAGATATTCTGGAAGAAATCGTCGGCAGCATTCAGGATGAGTACGACGAGGATGAGCAGTATATCGAAGAAACCGGCAATAAAGACGAATATATTATTGATGGAATCACTCCGCTTAAGGAACTGGAGGAGCGGTTCCATATTTCCTTCCATGAGGAGGAGTTTGAAACATTAAATGGCTTTATGATCTCTAAGATGGATAAGATCCCGGAGGAAAACGAAGACTTTTCCGTAGACGTGGATGGTTACAATTTCAAAATTCTGTCTGTAGAGCATAAGATGATAAAGAGTGTTCTTGTTACGAAGAAGAAGCAGGAACCACAGCAAAATGTCACCATAAAAAACGAATAGATGAAAAGAGGAGTACAGGTATGTCAGGACATTCAAAATTTGCAAACATTAAGCATAAGAAGGAGAAGAACGATGCCGCAAAGGGCAAGATTTTTACCATTATCGGTAGAGAAATCGCAGTTGCCGTAAAAGAAGGCGGACCGGATCCGGCAAATAATTCCAAGCTCGCACAGGTCATTGCAAAGGCAAAGGCCAACAATATGCCGAACGATACGATTGACCGTGGAATCAAGAAAGCAGCCGGAGATGACGGAAGCGTTAACTACAAATATGTTACATATGAAGGATACGGACCGAACGGAATCGCCATCATCGTGGATGCACTTACCGACAACCAGAACCGTACCGCAGCCAATGTGCGGAATGCATTTACCAAGGGCAACGGTAATGTAGGTACACCGGGATGCGTTTCCTTTATGTTTGATAAGAAGGGACAGATCATCATTGATAAGGAAGAATACGACGGAGATGCAGATGAGCTGATGATGCTTGCCTTGGATGCGGGCGCAGAGGACTTCTCAGAAGAAGAGGACAGCTTTGAAATTCTTACTTCCCCGGATGATTTTGATGCCGTATTAAAGGCACTACAGGATGCCGGAATAGAAATGGTATCCTCTGAAGTAACGATGATTCCCCAGAACTATGTGGAGCTTACCGATGAAACGGCTGTAAAGAATCTGCAGAGAACGCTGGATCTGTTGGATGAAGATGATGATGTACAGGCGGTATATCATAACTGGGATGAATAAGAGGATCTACTTAAGATTAAAAATATGGGGGCAGAAATGAACAGGGATTACGAAAAAGAAACAATCTGTGTACAGGCAGGCTGGCAGCCGAAGAATGGAGAACCGAGAATTCTTCCGATTTATCAAAGTACCACTTTTAAATATGAAACGTCTGAACAAATGGGAAAGCTGTTTGATCTGGAAGAATCCGGATACTTTTATTCCAGACTTCAGAATCCGACAAATGATTATGTTGCAGAGAAGATCTGTGAATTGGAAGGCGGCGTGGCAGCCATGCTTACTTCCTCCGGTCAGGCAGCCAACTACTATGCGGTATTCAATATCTGCGAAGCAGGGGATCATGTGGTTATGTCCTCCATGGTTTATGGGGGAACCTTCAATCTTCTTGTCGTAACTATGAAGAAGATGGGAATTGAGTGTACAGTTGTGGATCCGGACTGGCCGATCGAAGAGATCAATAAGGCATTCCGACCGAATACCAAGTGTGTTATGGCAGAATCCATTGCCAATCCGGCGCTGGTTGTGTTGGATTTTGAAAAGTTTGCGAAAGCTGCGCATGACCATGATGTGCCGCTCATCGTAGACAATACCTTTGCAACACCAATTAACTGCAACCCATTTCAGTTTGGTGTAGATATTGTGACCCATTCCACGACCAAGTATATGGATGGGCATGCAATGACAATTGGTGGGGCAATTGTGGATTCCGGTAACTTTGATTTCTCCAGATATCCGGAGAAATTCCCGGGACTTTGTAAGCCGGATGATTCTTACCATGGAGTAACTTATGTGGAAAAGTTCGGAAAAGCAGCCTACATAACAAAGGCAACGGTACAGTTAATGCGTGACCTTGGATCGGTGCAGTCACCGCATGATGCTTTCCTGTTGAATATCGGTCTGGAAACCCTGCCGCTTCGCATGGAACGTCATTGCTATAATGCACAGAAGGTAGCTGAATTCTTAGAAAGCCATGAAAAGGTAGCCTGGGTGAATTATCCCGGACTTAAATCCAACAAGTATTATGAGCTTGCGAAAAAATATATGCCAAATGGAACCTGTGGGGTTGTTTCTTTTGGGTTAAAAGGTGGAAGAGCAGCCGCAGAAGAAATGATGGCACACCTGAAGCTGGCGGCCATTGTGACCCATGTGGCAGATGCAAGAACTTGTGTCCTGCATCCGGCGAGTCATACGCATCGCCAGATGACGGATGAGCAGTTGAAGGAAGCCGGAGTAGCGCCGGATCTGATTCGTTTTTCCGTTGGAATTGAGAATGTAAAGGATATCATTGCGGATCTTGAATATGCGTTAAGCTGTGTTTAACTTTAAAATTCCATTGTGGTAATATGGCATGCCAAAAGGCATGTGGGGGGATAATGTGAAGAGAATGAAACGAAGAGCGTCAATCATTATATGGACCATATTGGTGGCGGGAGTTCGTGCATTGTATGTATTTCTCAACTGGAATATGGCTACCGACTATTATGGATATTATGAGCACGCCATGATCAGGGCAGAAGAGAGTACACCGTTGCTTTCTTCTGGGCTGGTTTATGCTTATACGAATGTATTATCAAAGCTGCTGTCACTGTGTGGAAATCATCTGGAAGCCGTGCTGGTATTACAGGGAGTTTTACAGGTGGCAGCGCTGTATTTCTTTTTACGTGCCATGTGCTGTCTGTATGGAGGATGGGCGGCTTTCTTTTCAACAACGATTCTGGCAGCAATTCCGTCTATATTGATTGCAACGGGAAATGTGGAGCCGGTCAGCTTTTATCTTTTTCATTTTGGATTGGTTTTTCTTATGATCGGCTGCTTTTATATCCTTTCCAAAGAAAAGGGGTGGCAGAGAAGCTTTATCTGTGGATTGTATCTGCTCCTGCTGGGGGGATATCTTGGAGTGGTCTGTATCTGGAACTATGCAGGATTTCTTCTGATAATTCTGCTGGTGGGAGTCCTGATAAAGACGCATCTTTCAACAAAGGAGCTCATAAGGAAACAGGATCAGGAATCTTTGGAAGATCAGAATCAGATCATGTCTACTTTTTTACAGGCTCTTATCGTAGTCCTTGGGATGCTCCTTGCAACATTTGCAATGCTGATGAAGTATACCGGAATATCGGGAGAGACAATATCCGGTCAGGCTATCTGGTGGATCGGACAGCTTAAGGATCTGCCGGGAACCTGTCAGGGACTGGAACTGAAATATGTAATTTATGTTATCGTGGCCATTCTCCTTGGAATGCTCTGGAATGTTGGTCAGACCTGTTATAAGAAGCGCAGAGAGGAATGGAAAGTTTCCGGGCAGGAAATACCAAAACAGGAGGCAGAAGAATCGTCTGCCGCGCCGGAAGACTGGCGCTTTCCGGATGAACTGCATGGGGAAGAAAAGCAGACGGAGAATCCGGATTTCTTTGTAGCTCCGGATGGAAGAAAGGTGAAATATCTGGAGAATCCTCTGCCGGGACCGAAAAAGCATGTTTCCCGACAGCTTAATTTTGATATTGAAATCAATATGGACGATATGCTTGCATTTGACCGGAAGCTTGATGAAATGGAAGAAAGAGACCGGGAAGGTTAGAGACGGTTACATACGAATAAGAATCCTTATTAAGGACATAATAAACGCATCGGAAAGGAAATTTCCGGTGCATTTATTATGTTTTGGGGAGGGAAGACCGCGTGGAAAACGAACAGAATAAAAGGGTAGAGGAGGAAAAGAACCGTGACCGGAGAATTGAAGAAACCGGACAGGCAATCTTAAATAAGAATGAGAAAGAAAACACCATTCATCTGATCTCGGTAATCGGTGAAATTGAAGGACATGATAATCTGGGAAGCAATTCCAAGACCACAAAGTATGAACATATTCTGCCGCAGCTTGCCGCCATTGAAGACAGTGAAAATATTGACGGGGTATTGATTCTCTTAAATACGGTGGGAGGAGATGTGGAAGCAGGGCTGGCCATTGCGGAAATGATTGCTTCATTAAGTAAGCCGACGGTTTCCCTGGTGCTTGGAGGAAGTCATTCGATTGGTGTTCCGATTGCAGTCAGTACCGATTATTCTTATATTGTGCCGACGGGAACGATGGTCATTCATCCGGTGCGTATGAACGGTATGGTGATTGGCGTGCCCCAGACCTTTGATTATTTTAAGCAGATTCAGGACCGGATTACCGGATTTGTCTGCCAGCATTGTAGCATCACGAGGGCACGTTTTGAGGAACTGCTGATGGAAACCGAGATGTTAACGAAGGATGTTGGAACGATTCTGGTGGGTAAGGAAGCAGTCGAGGAAGGAATCATTAACGATACCGGAGGAATCGGGGATGCCATGAAAAAACTACATTCTCTCATTGATAGCAAAAAGAAAAAATGCTATACTAATTAAGACTATGTAAGCACAAGATGTAGTGCTGAAAGGGATGCAGTATGGCACAGAGTAAGAAAAGTAACACCAGAAAAAGCAATAGCAGCAGAAAAACAAACACGTCAGGCAGAAGCCGGAACCGGAATCAGCATCAGAGTGAGCCGATGGATGTGGCAATCAAAAGTGAAGTGATTTTGATTGCCCTGTTTGCATTGTGCGTTTTTTTGTTTTTATGTAATTTTGGAATTGTGGGTGTAATGGGAAATGCAATCAGTGGGGTGATGTTCGGTATTTTTGGACTTACCGCATATCTGATTCCGGTTTTCCTGTTTATGATCATAGCATTTGCCATGATTAACAGCGGAAATGTGATTGCGACAAGGAAGATTATTGCGGCAGTATGCTTATATCTGATTGTCAGCATGATGTGTGAGCTGTTTACGAAAGCACCACAGGAAGCAGCTTCCTACGATTTTAAGGGAATCTATGAAGCGTGCAGTACGAACCGGAACGGCGGTGGAATTTTAGGAGGTTCCTTTGCCTATCTCGCCTATCATTTTTTAGGACTGATCGGAACGATACTGAGTCTTTTGATGATTGCCATTATCGCGTTGATTGTCATTACGGACAAGTCCTTTATGAAGGGTGTTAAGAATGGAAGTCAGAAGGTTTATGAGCGTTCCAGAGAGGATGCGGCTTACCGCAGGGAGCGGGCACAGAAGCGCAGAGAAGAAACAGAAGAACTCCGGAAGCGGAGAGAAGAAGAACGTAGGCTTCGGGAAGAACAGAAGGAGGATCAGAAGATCCTTCGTATGGATAAAAAGGTGACCGGTGTCATGCTGGATACCTCCCTTACGGCAGAACACCATGAAGAACCGGTGGTACGTGAGAGGGATGATATCCATGAGATTAACCTGTCCGACTTTGAAGAACAACTGGAAAGACCCCATGCGCAGATCGAAGAGGAGGTCGTACCGGAAGATACATATCAGGAGCCGGCGGTTACTCGGCCGGTGATTACCCATGAAGATCCGTCCAGGGATTTTGATTTCAGTAAGATCCGGATTAACGGAGAAGTCGGGGAACAGCAGAGTGATGATATTTCAGAGATCGTAAGCCCCTATGAAGAGGAGGAAATACCGGCACCGGTGAAACCACGGCTGGCTGCCAGACTTCCGAAGGAGGATCCGTTCGGGATTCCACTGACTACAGATCCGCAGCCGAAACCGGCTCAGAGTTCTGTGTCAGGCACTGCAAGGATGACATCCGGTTCGGCATCGGCCGGAGCAGATCGTTTATCACAGGGAAATCCCGGAAACCAGCCGGTACGTCCCAGGGAATATCAGTTTCCGCCAATCAGCCTCTTAACGAAGAGCATTGGCAAGGAGAATAAGAATGCCGGAAACGAGCTTCGTGAAACTGCACAGCGTCTGCAGCAGACTCTGCAGACCTTCGGAGTACGGGTAACGATTACGGACATTAGTCAGGGACCAGCTGTAACACGTTATGAGCTGCAGCCGGATCAGGGGGTTAAGGTAAGCAAGATTGTCGGACTGGCCGATGATATCAAGTTAAATCTTGCGGCTACAGACATTCGTATTGAAGCACCGATTCCAGGTAAGGCAGCGATTGGCATTGAGGTTCCGAATAAAGAAAATACGGCAGTCGGGTTACGTGAACTGCTTGAAACCGATGAGTTTAAGAAGTTCCCTTCGAATATCGCATTTGCGGTTGGTAAGGATATTGCAGGACGGGTTGTAGTCAGTGATATTGCTAAGATGCCTCATATGCTCATTGCCGGTGCGACAGGATCTGGTAAGTCGGTATGCATCAATACTCTGATTATGAGTATTCTGTACAAGGCAGATCCTTCGGATGTGAAGCTGATTATGGTGGACCCGAAGGTGGTGGAATTGAGTGTTTATAACGGAATCCCTCATCTGATGATTCCGGTTGTGACTGATCCTAAGAAAGCATCCGCTGCCCTGCAGTGGGGCGTTGCCGAGATGACGGATCGTTATCAGAAGTTTGCAGACTTCAATGTTCGTGATCTTAAGGGATATAATAAGAAAGTTGAAGATATGGTTGCCAAGGGCGATCCGCAGGCTCCGAAGAAGATGCCGCAGATCGTGATTATTGTGGATGAGCTTGCCGATCTGATGATGGTATCCCCGGGAGAAGTGGAGGAATCCATCTGCCGTCTGGCGCAGCTGGCCAGAGCAGCCGGAATCCATCTGATCATTGCAACCCAGCGGCCTTCCGTAGATGTCATTACGGGCCTGATTAAGGCGAATATGCCAAGTCGTATTGCATTCAGCGTATCCAGTGGTGTCGATTCGAGAACCATTCTTGATATGAACGGAGCAGAGAAGCTTTTAGGTAAGGGTGATATGCTGTTTTATCCACAGGGCTATACGAAGCCTGTCCGGGTACAGGGCGCATTTGTTTCCGATAAGGAGGTTTCGGATGTTGTGGAGTTCCTAAAGAATCAGCAGCTTGGAAATATTTATGATTCCGATATCCAGGAAAAGATGGAAAGTCTGGGAGCTGCCTCGGGAGACGGACATGGCGGCTCCGGCGGCGGTAATGAACGGGATCAGTACTTTGTGGATGCGGCACAGTTCATCATTGAGAAGGATAAGGCATCCATCGGTATGCTACAGCGCGTCTTTAAGATCGGCTTTAATCGTGCAGCCAGGATTATGGATCAGCTGTGTGAGGCCGGTGTTGTCGGCGAAGAAGAGGGAACGAAACCACGTAAGGTACTGATGAGTCAGGAGCAGTTTGAGCAGTACATTGAGGAATGCCTGTAATTGTGAAGGTACTGAGCAGTTAAGAATACTTATAGATAGAAAGGACTTATGAGGGATGAAATCAGATATTGAAATTGCACAGGAAGCAAAAATGGAACCAATTGCATCAGTTGCGGAAACACTTGGAATTACCGCAGAGGAACTGGAATTATATGGAAAGTATAAGGCGAAGCTCTCTGACGAATACCTTGAAAAATTAAAGGAACGTCCGGATGGTAAACTGATTTTAGTTACAGCAATTAATCCTACTCCGGCAGGAGAGGGAAAGACAACAACCAGCGTGGGACTCGGACAGGCCTTTGGAAGAATGGGAAAGAAAGCAGTCATTGCGTTACGGGAGCCCTCTTTGGGTCCCTGCTTTGGAATCAAGGGCGGTGCAGCCGGCGGTGGCTATGCGCAGGTCGTTCCGATGGAAGAAATCAACCTTCATTTTACCGGAGATTTTCATGCCATCACTTCAGCAAATAACCTGCTTGCTGCGTTATTGGATAACCATATCCAACAGGGCAATCAGTTACAGATTGACCCCAGACAGGTAACCTGGAAACGATGTCTTGACATGAATGACCGTGTATTGCGTAATGTCGTTGTCGGACTTGGGGCAAAGGCTGACGGAACAGTAAGAGAAGACCATTTCGTGATTACAGTAGCTTCTGAAATCATGGCAATTCTTTGTCTTGCAGATGATATGGAGGATTTAAAGGAACGTCTTTCACGTATCGTGGTTGCGTATAACTATCAGGGAGAGCCGGTTACGGCTGGTGACCTGCAGGCGGTAGGTGCGATGGCAGCTCTTCTTAAGGATGCGTTGAAGCCTAATCTCGTGCAGACCTTAGAGCACAACCCGGTATTGATTCATGGCGGTCCTTTTGCCAATATTGCACATGGCTGTAACTCTGTAAGAGCTACGAAGGCGGCTTTAAAGATGGCAGATTATTGTATCACCGAAGCGGGCTTTGGCGCCGATCTCGGGGCAGAGAAGTTCTTTGACATCAAGTGCCGTATGGCAGGCTTAAAGCCGGATGTTGTGGTTCTCGTTGCAACAATCCGCGCCCTTAAATACAATGGCGGCGTTGCGAAAGCAGATCTTCAGAAGGAGAACCTTGACGCTCTGAAAAAGGGAATTGTGAACCTTGAAAAGCACATTGAGAATCTTCAGAAATACGGAGTGCCGGTCGTGGTTACCTTAAACAGCTTCTATACTGATACCGAAGCAGAGACCGCATGGGTCAAGCAGTTCTGTGAAGAGCGGAATTGTGAGTTCGCCATTTCCAAGGTCTTTACCGATGGCGGGGAGGGCGGTATCGAGCTTGCCGAAAAGGTTATTAAATCCATAGAAACCAAGGAAAGCCACTTTAAACCACTGTATGATGATACAGCTTCATTAAAAGAAAAGATTGAAACCGTTGCCAGGGAGATTTATGGCGCAGACAGTGTAAGCTATGCACCGGCAGCGTTAAAACAGTTAAAGAAAATCGAAGAGATGGGATTTGGAAACATGCCGGTATGTATGGCAAAAACCCAGTATTCCCTGTCGGATAATCCGGAGCTTTTAGGAAGGCCGGAAGGATTTACCCTACAGGTAAGAGAGGCTTATGTCTCCGCAGGAGCGGGCTTTGTCGTTGTTCTCACAGGAGCAGTTATGACAATGCCGGGACTTCCCAGGCATCCGGCCGCATTCGATATTGATGTGAATGAAGAAGGAAAGATTACAGGATTATTCTAAAGGAGTACGAAGATGGCAAAGATCATTAATGGAAAAGAAATATCCACACAGTTAAAGGATGAGCTGAAAGAACAGGTGGCAGAATTAAAGGAGAAAGGGATTGAGATTACCCTTGCTGTTGTGCAGGTCGGTGATAACCCGGCATCCACCGTTTATGTAAGAAATAAGAAAAAGGGCTGTGAATATATTGGAATCCGGTCTTTATCCTATGAGCTTCCGGAAGAGACCACACAGCAGGAATTACTTGACCTGATCGGAGAACTGAATGAGCGGGAGGATGTGAATGGCATTTTAGTGCAGCTTCCTTTACCTTCCCACATTGATGAAAATCTGGTGATCCAGACCATTTCTCCGTTAAAGGATGTAGATGGTTTTCATCCGCAGAGCGTGGGTGCACTCTGCATCGGACAAAAGGGCTTTGTCTCCTGTACCCCTGCTGGAATTATTGAACTCTTAAAGAGAAGCCATATTGAAATCGAAGGCAGGGAATGTGTGATTTTAGGAAGAAGCAATATCGTTGGAAAGCCTATGGCATTATTAATGCTTCGTGAGAATGCCACCGTTACCATTGCACATTCGAGAACGAAGAATCTGAAGGAGGTCTGCAAGCGGGCAGATATTCTGATTGTTGCCATCGGTAAGCCGAAGATGGTAAATGCAGACTACGTGAAGGAAGGTGCAGTTGTCATTGACGTCGGCATTAACCGGGATGAGAACAACAAGCTTTGCGGAGACGTGGATTACGATTCTGTATTCCCTGTCTGCGAAGCCATTACACCGGTACCGGGCGGTGTCGGACCGATGACGATTGCGATGCTGCTGCATAACTGTGTGAGCTCTGTTTTGTAACTATTCAGAGCCGTGCAAAATTGATTTGATCAGGGAAGGGGGTGCGGAAATGATTTGTCCACAATGTGGATATGAAATGAAGGAAGAACATCTTTATTGTGAACGATGTGGAGCAGAGATCCAGATTGTTCCGGATTTTGAGCCTGAAATCCAAAGCAGCATTGAGGAAACCCTGTCTACCGTTGCAGAAGAAATCAATCCGAAACCGCATAAAATTCCCTCTGTTGCCAGGAAGAAACCGGCAGGTGAGGATTTCCTTAAGGAAGGAAGTATTTTCCACGGAATTACTTCAAGGAAACGTATTCTGATTACCACACTTGCCTCCATTCTGATGACGCTTATTATCATTTTGCTTGCCGGACTTATTTATCAGAATTATTCGGTGAATTATCAGATTCGGGAAGCAGAAGAACGTATGGAGAAGGTACAGTATGGGAATGCACTTACCTTTCTTGCCAAGGCCGAAAAACTGCAGCCGGAGGATCTGGAGATTCCCTATATGCAGGCGCAGTGCTATTATGAGCTGGGCGAAGCGGACCGGGCGGCAGAAATTCTTGAAAGTGTTGTCTTTAAACGGTCCATGGATGAGGAACGGAAGATACAGTATTTTGATTTTATCATTACGATTCTTGCCGGACAGCAGAATTACGAACGGATCAACGAATTGCTGACAGAAAGTGGGGATACCTCGGTACAGACGCAGTTCCAGCACTATATGGCAATGAAGCCGGAATTCGGATACTCTACCGGAAATTATGAAAAGGTGATTTCTCTGAAAATTACGGCGAATACGACAGGAACCATTTATTATACGACCGATGGCAGTGAGCCGCAGGAGTACAGTCTGGTGTATACGGCACCGATCCTGTTAGAGCCGGGAGAGCACCGGATCAAGGCGGTTTTTGTGAACGATTATGGAATCCGCAGTGAAACGGTAGAGAACTATTATCTCATCGATGTTGCCATTCCGGAAAAACCGGAGGTTACACCGAGCAGCGGAGATTATCAGCTTCCTACCTTAATTGAGGTAATTACGGAAGAAGAAGGAAATATTTACTATACCACAGATGGTTCCGAACCGGATGAAAATAGTTTATTATATACAGAACCGATTGAGATGCCGCTTGGCCGGACGAATTACCGCTTTGCAGTGATTTCCGAAGAAGGGGTAAGGAGTGAAGTGGTGTACCGCAGTTATGATTTTGAACTGCAGACACAGGTTACTGTAAAGGCAGCGATTGACCGGGTGAAGAAAGCACTGATGGATCAGCATATTCTGAAGGATATGCAGGGATATTCCTTTGAAATCGAAGGAAGATATGTTTATGAGTATGTGACTCTTGTCGAAATCCCGAATTTAGGATATTATTATGAATTAAGCGAATCAATTGTTGATTCGGCAGGAAACCGGACACCGACCGGAAGACTGTATGCGGTAGAGGTTTACAGTGGAACGCCGAACCGTCTGGTTTACGATGAAAACGGTCAAATGGGGATTATCCCTTTGAATAAATAAAGTGGAGGCTTAATATGTACAAGATTTTAGAAGCAAAAGAGCTTACAGCAAACATTTTTTCCATGGTTGTTGAAGCAGAAAGAGTAGCAAAGTCCTGTGAACCCGGTCAGTTCGTGATCGTAAGAACCGATGCGGATGCAGAAAGAATCCCTCTGACGATCTGCGATTATGACAGAGAGAAGGGAACGGTTACCATCGTGTTCCAGATTGTTGGAGCGGGAACCCAGTACATGTCATCCTTAAAGGCAGGAGATGCTTTTCATGATTTCGTAGGACCGCTTGGCTGTCCTTCCGAATTCGTGAAAGAAGACATAGAGGAACTGAAAAAGAAGAGTATTCTGTTTGTAGCAGGAGGTGTTGGAACAGCACCTGTTTATCCGCAGGTGAAATGGCTCCATGAGCATGGCATTGCAGCAGATGTTATTGTCGGTGCCAAGACCAGGGACATCTTAATTCTGGAAGACGAAATGAAAGCTGTTGCAGGAAATCTTTATGTAACAACAGACGATGGCTCTTACGGAAGAAGTGGTATGGTTACCCAGACTATTACAGATCTTGTTAATGAAGGAAAGCATTATGATGTCTGCGTGGCCATCGGTCCGATGATTATGATGAAGTTTGTCTGCAAACTGACCAAGGAATTAAATCTTCCTACCGTTGTCAGCTTAAATCCGATCATGGTAGACGGTACGGGTATGTGTGGTGCCTGCCGTGTTACCATTGGTGATGAAGTGAAATTTGCCTGTGTAGATGGCCCCGAATTCGATGGACATCTGGTAAACTTTGATGAAGCAATGCAGAGACAGCAGATCTATAAGACGGCTGAGGGCAGAGCTTATCTTAAGGCAAAAGAAGGAGATACACATCACGGCGGATGTGGAAATTGCGGAGGTGACAAATAATGGACGTATTAAAGAAGACACCGGTCCGGGAGCAGGATCCCAAGGTTCGGGCTACGAATTTTGAAGAAGTATGTTTAGGATATAACAGGGAAGAAGCCATGGAAGAGGCTTCCAGATGTATCAACTGTAAGAATGCACAGTGTATCAAGGGATGTCCGGTATCTATCAATATCCCGGGCTTTATTGAAAAGGTAAAGGATGGCGATGTGGAAGGCGCCTACAAGGTCATCAGCGAATCTTCCGCACTTCCTGCTGTATGTGGACGTGTCTGTCCACAGGAGAGCCAGTGTGAAGGAAAGTGTATTCGTGGTATCAAGGGCGAGCCGATTTCCATCGGTAAGCTGGAACGTTTCGTTGCAGACTTTGCAAGAGAAGCTGGAATTAAGCCACAGGGTGCAGAAAAGAAAAACGGCAAGAAGGTGGCTGTGATCGGGTCCGGTCCTGCGGGACTTACCTGTGCCGGAGACCTTGCCAGGATGGGATATGAGGTCACTATTTTTGAAGCATTACATGAGCCGGGCGGCGTACTGGTTTATGGTATTCCGGAATTCCGTCTTCCGAAGACCAAGGTTGTTGCCAAGGAAATTGAAAATGTAAAATCTCTGGGTGTTAAGATTGAGACAAATGTTGTTGTCGGAAAGTCTGTCACCATTGATGAACTGTTAGAGGAAGAAGGATTTGATGCTGTATTTATCGGCTCCGGTGCCGGACTTCCGAAGTTCATGGGGATTCCGGGAGAACAGGCAAACGGTGTATTCTCTGCAAATGAATACCTGACCAGAAGCAACCTGATGAAGGCATTCCGTGAGGATTCCAACACACCGATCATGCATGGTAAGAGGGTAGCTGTTGTCGGTGGTGGTAACGTAGCTATGGATGCAGCCAGAACAGCCCTCCGTCTTGGAGCAGAGGTGCATATTGTATATCGTCGTAGTGAAGAAGAGCTGCCGGCCCGTGTGGAAGAAGTACATCACGCGAAGGAAGAAGGAATTATTTTTGATCTTCTGACCAATCCGGTAGAAATCCTTGAGGATGAAAAGGGCTGGGTAAATGGCATCAAGTGTATTAAGATGGAGCTTGGTGAGCCCGATGAATCCGGAAGAAGAAGACCTGTAGAAGTACCGGGATCTGAATTTGTGATCGATGTAGATACTGTCATCATGTCCCTCGGAACTTCTCCGAACCCGCTCATTTCCTCTACCACAAAGGGACTTGAGATCAACAAGCGCAAATGTATTATTGCTGAGGAAGACTGCGGAAAGACCACCAAGGAAGGCGTATATGCCGGTGGTGATGCCGTAACCGGAGCTGCTACCGTGATTCTTGCCATGGGAGCAGGAAAGACTGCAGCAAAGGGAATTGACGAGTACCTGAGCAATAAATAGAGAGTAAACTATGAAAAATTTCTTTAATGATTCTGAGGATTCTCAGGAGGATAAGCTGACAAAAGAGGATAAGTTCCAGATTCTCATTAAAATTGTTCCGATTCTGTTGATTATTGTGATTCTGCTGATTACTTTTGTCGTAAATAAAAATAAGAATCAAAAGCCGGAGGATGCGCCGCAGGATACGGTTTCCACAGAGATCATCGTATCCTCGCCGTCCGCATCCGTGGCTCCGGCTGCAGAAGATAGTGCTTCTCCGGATACAGAGTCTCCGGAAGTTACGGCTTATCCGGAGATGACACCGGAGGCTGCCGCAACGGCAACGCCGGATCCGGAAGAAGAGACACTGGATTTCAGTAACGTAAAATTTGATACCCAGACACAGTTAAAGGAAATGATGTCTTACTGGGAGCAGGGTAACCAGAAAGCATTGGATGATCTTGCAAACCTCGATCGTTTTCGTGCCATGTCGTATCAGCTAAAGGGAACGAACAAGTTCTATTATGCCGGTGAAACGAATGCAGATGGAAAACCCGATGGTATGGGAATTGCAGTTTATGCAGACAACCAGTACTACTATGGTGCATGGAAGAATGGTGTCCGCGAGGGAGAAGGCCGCTGGATGCATTATCATATCCATGCTTCTACAAATTCGAAGGATGTTTATCTGTTTCATCAATATTCCGGAAGCTTTAAGAATGATCTTCCGGATGGAAGCGGTTCCGAGCATTATGATTTTGTAACCGAGCGTCTGCAGAAGGACACCCGTTATTATTCCAATTTCATAGGAACTTATAAGCAGGGACTATTAGACGGAACATTTTATATTACAACGATTGACCAGAAGGACAGCTTTGAAGAATGGAATGCGACTGCTAAAATGGGAAGCTTTGTATATCTTTCCCAGGGGAAGGATAAACAGGGCTGCAGACCGGCGCTGGTTGACACGGAAGATGAACAGAACTTTATCTGGTTGTCGGATAAAGAGAATCAGAACTGGGGTGTGAAGTGCTACATTCGTGGTGAAAATTAAAAACGATTCATGGGGGTGAATGGGTATGGCATGGTGTCCTGAATGTAAGTGTGAGTATGTAGAAGGGATAGAAAAATGTGCAGATTGCGGATGTGAACTGGTCGATCATCTTCCGGAGGAACCAAAAGAGGAAGAATTGACCGAATATTTTCAAGGTAGTCTGGAGGAAGAGGGGGCAGCTTCCAGACAGGCAGCTATGGAGAAAGCGGCTCCACAGATTGTGGTTGGAAGGAAAAGGGGAAAGCCGGTTGTCCGCAATGTATACGTGAACAACGAGGAACGTGCAGAAGAAAACCGTACTTCTGCCTATACTTTATTGACGGTCGGAACAGCAGGGCTGGTTGCCGTCGTGCTGCTGTTTACCGGAGTTATCCCGATTCAAATGGCAGTTTTCAGCAGGTATATGATCTGCGGTGTGATGGGTGTTGTATTTATATTATTTCTGGTAATGGGCATTGTCTCGCTGCGTAACTTTAAGCTGCTCAAAAAACGGGCTGTAAAGGAGAATAATCTGACTGACGAAATTCAAAAATGGTGTCTGCAAAACCTACATAAAGAAGCGATTGATGAGGCGTCAGGCTTGGATGCATCCGTTCCGGAGGAATTAAAGTATTTCCAGCGATTTGAATTTGTAAAAGATGAAATTCAGAAACAGTTCATGAATCTGGATGAAGCTTATGTAGAGCGTATCGTCGAAGAAATGTATCCGGAACTTTTTGAAAAGCAGGATAAGGAATGAAAATCACCATTGTTTGTGTAGGAAAAGTGAAAGAAAAATATCTGCGCGATGCGATTGCAGAGTACGAAAAGCGTCTTAGCCGTTATTGCAGACTGCAGGTGATCGAAGTAGCGGATGAAAAGACGCCGGATGGCGCAAGTACAGTTGTGGAGGATCAGATCCGTGAGAAGGAAGCAGAACGCATTTTGAAAAATCTCCGGCTGGATGATCCGGTAGTCACTTTGGAAATCGAAGGAAAGCAGATAGATTCGGTTGCCTTTGCACAGAAAATCGAGCAGATGGGAGTCGAGGGAGTGAGCCATATCCAGTTTGTGATTGGCGGATCCTTAGGACTCCATGAGAAGGTCTCGAAGGTATCCGGATGGAAGCTGAGTTTTTCGAAGATGACCTTTCCCCATCAGTTGATGAGAGTCATTCTACTGGAACAGATTTACCGGGGATACCGTATTATCAACGGAGAACCTTACCATAAGTAGAACACTTAATGAGAGCGAGTAATAACGAAGCTCGAATTTAGTGAACAGGTATAAGTAGAGTACTTAATGAGAACGAGTAATAGCGAAGTTCGAATTTAGTACGAACAATACATGAACACTTAATGAGAGCGAGTAATAACGAAGCTCGAATTTAGTGAACAGGTATAAGTAGAGTACTTAATGAGAACGAGTAATAGCGAAGTTCGAATTTAGTACGAACAATACATGAACACTTAATGAGAGCGAGTAATAACGAAGCTCGAATTTAGTGAACAGGTATAAGTAAGGGTGATAAATATGAGAATGTATGATCTGATTATGAAAAAGAGAAACGGGCACGAATTGTCTGAAGAAGAGATCCGGTACATGATTATGGAATACACGGCTGAGCGTATCCCGGATTATCAGATGTCTGCCATGATGATGGCGATCTATTTTCAGGGAATGAGTGAAAAAGAAACCCTGCATCTGACCATGGCAATGGCAGAAAGCGGGGAAATGCTGGATCTGTCCGGAATACAGGGGGTAAAGGTAGATAAGCACAGTACCGGTGGGGTCGGTGATAAGACCTCATTGGCTCTGACTCCTATGGTTGCCGCCTGTGGTGTCAAAATTGCCAAGATGAGCGGACGGGGACTCGGACATACCGGAGGAACGATTGACAAGTTAGAAAGCTTCCCCGGATTTACGACCGAAATCTCTGCAGAAGAATTTATCAATCATGTGAACACAATTGGAATCTCCATTATGGGGCAGACGAAGGATCTGGCCCCTGCGGATAAAAAGCTCTATGCACTTCGTGATGTAACGGCAACCGTGGATCAGATGTCACTGATTGCTTCCTCTATTATGAGTAAGAAGCTTGCGGCAGGAGCCGATGCGATTGTACTGGATGTTAAAACAGGGAGCGGCGCCTTTATGAAGACAAGGGAGGATGCCCTTGCGCTTGCCAGAGAAATGGTGCAGCTTGGAAAGAATGCCGGAAGAAAGACGATTGCTGTCGTTTCCAATATGGATCAGCCCTTAGGCAATACAGTTGGAAATGCACTTGAGGTACGGGAGGCGATCAATACCTTAAACGGAAAGGGGCCTGCGGACTTTACAGAGCTTGTGATGACCCTCGGAAGCTATATGCTGATTGCCGGAGGTAAGGCTGATAAGGAAGAAACAGCAAGAAAGATGCTTACCCAGGTGATCGAAGATGGAAGTGCGCTTCACAAGCTTGCGGAATTCGTGAAAGCCCAGGGCGGGGACGAAAGCTATGTGTATGAGCCGGAGAAACTCCCCTGTGCGAAGATCCGGAAAGAGCTTGTGGCACCGATAGATGGTTCTATACAGAAGATTGTCTGCGATGAAGTGGGAATCTGTTCCCTGATTTTAGGTGGAGGTCGTGAGACGAAAGAAAGTCAGATTGATTTATCCGTGGGAATCCGTCTGATTAAGAAGGTAGGAGTCTATGTGCATAAGGGCGATGTCTTAGCAGAATTGTTTGCCAATGACGATCAGAAGCTGGAAGAGGCAATGACAAGATTGCAGCAGGCATATCACATCGGAGCGGAAGAAGTGAAGGAACAGAAGGTCATTCTGGATGTGGTGAAATAGTCATAGCGTTTCCGGTTTTGTCATATAGTATGACATGAGAAGAAAACCGGAAGAAATGAAAACAGTATCAAAACGTGAACGCATGGCAGAATCGTTGAAGCTGCCGAAGGATTCGGTACTGGGGGCATCCATTGTCACCATTACGGGAAACCGGGATGTGTTTGTCGAAAATTATAAGGGAATTATCGAATATACAGACTGTAGAATTATGCTGCAGGGTAAAAACTGTAAAATTGAGATCTGCGGAAAGCGGCTGAACATTCTATACTATACCAATGAGGATATGAAGATCAGCGGATGGATTGAAAACATCCGGTATATGGGAAATTGACACAAAGGTATGGGAGGGATCAGTCATGTTGCAGTTCATCCGTTTCATGAAAGGATATCTGTTGATCCGGGTATGTGGAAATGCGCCAGAACGTTTTATTAATCTGTGCAGTAATCATCAGATTTTTTTATGGGATATTCAGATCCACGAAACATATTACACCATGAAAATCGGGCTTTCCGATTTTTACAGAATCAAAGGCTTTACAAGGAAAACAGGCACAAAGGTAGTCGTTACGGAACGTTTCGGACTACCTTTTCTTTCTGTGGGGATGAAAAAAAGAAAGGTGTTCTTAGCCGGAATCGTAATCAGTCTGGGATTCTGGCTGCTGATGTCTGCCCATATCTGGACGATTCAGCTTACGGGAAATTATTATATTACCGAGGATGTCTTCATGGATTTCCTAACCGAAAACGGGATTACGCATGGCATGAAGAAAAGCAAGGTTCCGGTGGAAGATCTGGAAAAGGCAATCCGGAATGAATTTCCCATTGCAACCTGGACATCAGTAAAAGTGGATGGCAGTAAACTCCTTATTCAGATTAAGGAAAATGAACTTCTTAAGGAAGAAGATCAGACAAAGGAACAGGTGAAGGAAACTGAGAAAGGCTTCGATCTTGTCGCGCAGACCGATGGAACGATCGTTTCGATTGTGACAAGAAGCGGCGTTCCGTTGGTACAGGAGGGACAGGAGGTTAAAAAGGGTGATATTCTGGTACAGGGAGCCATTCCGATCCTGTCAGAGGATGGAACGGTACGCCGGTATGAGTTCTGCGAAGCGGATGCGGACATCATGCTGGAATGCCGGAAAACCTATGTGGAGGAGGTACCGTTATTTTATCGGGAAAAGAATTACTCCGGGAGGGAAAAGAAGCGGAGCTTTGTAGAAATCGGGGCACACCGGATACGGTTTTCCATTTTCGGACCCCCCTATGAGGAATATGACCAGTTAGAGCAGAAAAAGGAAGTGATTCTGTTTCATACCTTTCATCTTCCCATCTATTATGGGAATGAAACCATACGGGAATATACGGGAAGTGAGAAAAATTATACGAAGGATGAGATAAAAGAAATTTTTGCACATAAAATTCTAAAAATTATACAAACTTTAGAGGAAAAGGGGGTACAAATTACCGGGAAAAATGTTACAATGAAAAAGAACGAGAAAAAGTGGAAAATGGAGGCAGAGTTTCTTCTGATTGAACCGGCAGGAGCATTACAGGAAACCGGAATCTGCCAGATCGAAGAACAGAACGCGGACGAACAGAGCGTAGAGATTACGGAGTAAACAGCGTGGAAGAATTTGAACAGAGACTGGAAATCCCTTTAAGTGCGCAGCGAAATGTTTTCGGACAGTTTGATGCTTATCTGAAAAAGCTGGAACGGGAATTTCAGGTAGCAATTACAGACAGAAATGGAGAAGTACGGATTACCGGAGATGAACGGAATGTGAAGAAAGCCACATCGGTCTTACGGAATCTGTCGGAATTAGCAATGCGTGGAAATGAAATCGAAGAGCAGAATGTCGATTATGCAATTACAATGAGTCAGGAAGAGGACGAAGACGGGGCAATTCTGGAAATGGATAAGGAATGTATCTGTCATACCATTTCCGGGAAACCGATCAAGCCCAAAACCCTGGGACAGAAGGCTTATGTGGATGCTATCCGCAACAATATGATTGTGTTTGGCTTGGGACCTGCCGGTACCGGTAAGACCTACCTGGCAATGGCAATGGCAATCACCGCTTTTAAGAAGCAGGAAGTAGAACGGATTATCTTAACGCGTCCTGCCATTGAAGCAGGAGAGAAGTTAGGCTTCCTTCCGGGCGATCTGCAGAGCAAGGTGGATCCGTATTTAAGACCTTTATATGATGCGCTGTACCAGATTATGGGTGCAGAAACCTTTCTTAAGAATATGGAAAAGGGCTTGATTGAAGTCGCACCCCTTGCTTATATGCGTGGCCGGACACTGGACAATGCCTATATTATTCTGGACGAAGCCCAGAATACGACACCGGCGCAGATGAAGATGTTTTTAACACGTATCGGTTTTGGTTCAAAGGTCATTGTGACCGGTGACTCCACACAGAAGGATCTGCCGCAAAGTGCCGTTTCGGGACTTGACGTGGCGTCAAAGGTTCTGCAAAAAATCGAAGGAATTGAATTTTGTAAACTGACAAGCCGTGATGTAGTGAGACATCCGCTTGTACAAAAGATTGTAAAGGCATACGAAAATTATGAAGCGAAAGAACAGTCCGGAGGAAAACGAAATAATCGCAGCAGAGGAAACCGAAGACAATAGTAAAGGTGGGGAGACTTTCCAGAAAATCCTGTTATTTATGATTACAGTATTTCTTTCCACAGTAGCAGCCTATCTTTATGGAAGAAGCTGGACGGAGCTTATCGGAATTGCTGTTTTATCGGCCTGTGGTGCCGGGATGATTCTGTTTTCCATCGAAAAGAGCAGGGGTTTACAGTTGTTTTTATATGATAATGAACGGAATTTATGGCGTTTTACATTGTTATACTGCCTCTTTCTGCTGGCAGCACTGCTTTGTCCGCTGCTCCCGAAGTCAGGATGGCCGTATCTTGTCGTTTTCGTGGGATTGATGCTCTTTAGCAATGAGGTCACGGGACTTGCGGCAGGAAGCAGTCTTTTAATGATTTCCCTGCTGTTACAGAGTGATTCGGACCCGGTTGTCTTCTTTGTGTACTTTGTGGGCGGCATGGCCGGAATTTTATTGTTTTCCACGATTGATGAAAGCTTCCGTATCTGGATTCCTATGTTGTTATCATTATTGATCCAGTTTGTGTGTCTCTGTATTCCGGAGGTACTTTATCAGCAGCTTCCATTTTACCTGCCGATGCTTCTGGTTCCGGCAGTCAACACAGTAGTCTGTCTGATTTTACTTTTGATTATTCTGAAGTTTTTCAGCTTTACCTTTATTTATAGGACGAGAGATATTTACATGGACATTAATGATCCGGAGTGTCCGTTGCTTGTGGAATTGAAGAATGCCTCGAAGCCGGAGTATTATCATACGATCCATACGGCATATCTGTGCAGCCGGATTGCCCTGCATCTACAGATGGATGATGCGGTCGTCAAGGCATGTGCGTATTATCATAAGATCGGACTGTTAAAGGGGGAGAACAACTGGGAGAATGTAGATACAATTCTTACGGAAAATCAGATCCCTTTACGTGTCAGAGCGCTGTTAAAGCAGTATTTAAGTCCGGAAGAACAGCTTGTGGACCGGGAGGTCATTGTATTATTGTTTGCAGATACCATGATTTCCTCGATAGACTATCTGTTTTCGAAGGATAAGAATGTGCAGCTTGATTACCAGAAGCTGATTCAGACGATCTTTAAGCGGAAAATGGAGAGTGGAATTCTCGATCACAGTGAGATTTCCCTTGGTGATTTACAGAGGATGAAGAAAATTTTAGTGGACGAAAGGTTATATTATGACTTCTTACGTTGAAAATGAAAGTGGAATTACCTTTGATTTTGATATAGAAGAACTGGTCCTGCGCATTGAAAACCAGGTGCTTGATATGGAACAGTGCCCGTATGAGGCACAGATTAATCTGCTCGTAACAGACCTTGACGGAATACAGGAGATCAACAAGGAATTCCGGAATCTCGATCAGCCGACGGATGTGCTTTCTTTCCCGGCAATTCCGTTTACTTCGGAATCGGATTTTTCAATTGTGGAGGAGCAGGAATCGGATTATTTTGATCCGGAAAACGGGGAGCTGTTGTTAGGGGACATTATGATCTGTGCACAGAAGGTAAAGGAGCAGGCAGAGAAATACAATCATTCCGAGATGCGGGAGTTTGGGTTTCTTGTTGCGCACAGTATGCTTCATCTGTGCGGCTATGACCATATGGAGCCGGAAGAAGCGGCACGAATGGAAGCCAAACAACGGGAGACGCTTGATGCATTAGGCATTACCAGATAACGAAAGAGGACAACTATGGCAATCGTTAAGAAAAATAATTATATACTGTTTGTATTTATTTCTTATATTATCATTTTACTTGGAAGGATTCCCATTTATCATATGATTGGTAAGGATGGGATGGCGTATTTTTCCCTGGCACAGGAGATTTTTCTGCTTGTGGGAGGGACTCTTTTTTACAGCATGAAGGAGGGAATTGCATCCCTCATCCGCTACCGGGTGCGCAGAGAACAGTTTAAGGGCGTGCGTAAGCTGTTTTTACAGTCGCTTTTTCTGACACTTGTATTGAGTGCAGGGCTTACCGTTCTTTTGGAGGCAGGCTGCCAGTACGTGATGCAGAATGTGCTGCAGCTTCCCCTTGCGGTGATGACGGTGCGGGTAGCGCTTCTTGGCATTCCGTTTCTTGCACTTACAGGTGTCCTTCAGGGATATTTTCAGGGCTTTCATATGCGGGCTCCCGGCGTACATGCCGATTTCATCTTTACAGCGGTGTTTTTGATTGTGGGCCTGATCAGTGCAGAGGGCTTTATGCTTTATGGACAGAAGGTATCGGAACTTCTGCATAATGGACGGTTTCAGTATGTATATGGGGCAATCGGTGTTTCGGCAGGGCTTGTTGCGGCATCACTCTTAAGCCTTTTATATCTGCTGATTTTATATTTTGTATTCCGTAGAAGCCTTGAAAAGGATGGAAGCAGGGAAAGGGAATATTTAAAGAACAGTGAAAGCAGTATTTCCAGAATCCGGTCGCTCCTGGGTTCCGGTGGTTTTCATGCATTGTTTTATCTTGCGTTTGCCTTATCGAGCTTTGGAAGTGTATTTATTTTCTTTCTTCTTCATAAGGGAGACATTGCGGCAGTTTCTGCGTTTGGATCCTATTATGCAGGCTGCAATGCGCTCCTTAAGGCAATGATTCTGGTTATGCTTCTGGTATTTTATTCTTCGATCCGGCGCGTGGTTTATTATCAGGAACGGGAAGAGTCCCGTATGGCAAGAGAAAAGCTTGGCATGCTGCTTCACCGCATGCTTGTCGTTTTATTACCGGTTGCAATCTTATCGGCGGTGCTTTCTGAGAATCTGTCGATTCTTCTGCTTGGGGATGCCGGTACAGAAGCATCCGGAGCCATGCAGGTTTGCAGCATCGGAATTTTGTTTGGGGCATTAGGCTATGTATTTATCCTGCTTTTATTACGTTTGAAGCAGAGTGTGTTTGCAGCAATCATGGCAGGCGCTGCCATGGTTTTGCAGATGGTTCTTCTGGTGATCATGACGTCAGCGGGCGTTGGAGGTGTTCTGGCACCGGCTCTTTCCCAGATGATCTTTTATCTACTGCTTACGGCTGCCGGATTTGTACTTGTGAGCCGTGAGATGCAGTACCGGCAGGACTGGATCCGCGGTGCGGCCGTTCCGACCGTGCTTGCAGCGGTAACGGGTGTGATTACGATGCTGATTAACCGCTTCCTTACCCCTGCAGCAGGAAGCGTGGTTGGAACGATTGTCTGTGTGGTTGTCGGCATTCTGGTTTATGTCATTTTATTGCTTGCAGCAAGAAATTTGAGGGAAGAGGAATTGAACAGCAGCCTCGTCGGAAAGCTTTTATTAAGATTAGGAAGACTGATTCATTTTTATTAAATGGGAAGACCGGTGTGGCCGGTAATGAATAAGAATACGAAAATTGACTGATACTATAAAGAAATCGTAGGAATACGGTATGGGGGAACTATGAAGCTTTTAAAATGTATCAGTCTTTTTATACTATATCCACTGACGATGTTTGCCATTGGATTTGCAACGAATATGGTTGTAATGGAATATTTTTATCCCGGGGAATCCGCAGGCGGTTATGAAACCGTTTCTCCGTCTCCACAGGAAAGTGCAGAGCCGATTGTGGCAGAGCCGGTTGCGGTTGTGGATAAGAAGATCATCAGTGCCAATACGGAATTTGTGGTTCAGAAGTTTGATACGGTGAATGGTCTTCTGGAAGAAGAAAGCAAAAATGCACCGGATAAATATATCGGGATGACCAGAGAAGATTTAACGAATGAAATCCGCACCTGGAACCAGAATCCACCGCTTAAGGATCTGGAACAGGGATTTCAGTATATGGAGCTTTATTCCTTTTCTCCGCAAAGGGTAGTGATCCGCAAAACCTATACGGCACAGGAAGAGGAGGAAGGGTTCTTTCTTGTGAATGAAAATCATTGTGTGGTGGTCTATCAGAAGGATTTGCAGAATGTGTATCTTTCTACGGACATCAAGGTGGATGAGCTTCCGGAGACTCTCAGGGATGAGATTCTGCATATTAAATATGTGGAAAATGAAAAGGAATTATACAATTTTCTGGAATCCTATTCCAGTTAAGGAGAAGTAATGGATAAAATATATATCGTAGGTGGCGGAGCTTCCGGTATGGTGGCTGCCATTCAGGCCAGAACGAAGGATAACGAGGTGATCCTTCTTGAAAAAAATGACCGGGTCGGGAAGAAAATTCTCGCAACCGGGAACGGCAAATGCAATCTCGGAAATGAAAAATTAAGTGTGGATTGTTACTACAGTAAGAACCGCTCCTTTGTGGAACAGGTTCTGAAAAGATACGATACGGAGTCTACGATTTCGTTCTTTGCCTCCCTTGGGTTAAAGATACGCAGTAAGAACGGTTACTTATATCCATATGCAGAGCAGGCTTCCACAGTCCTGGATGTGCTGCGGATGGAACTGGAGCGCCAAAAGATCCGGGTGGAATCTGGCGTACAGATTACAGATTGTACGCCTTTGAAAAAGAAGCGGGGGTATCTGTTAAAGACTTCAGATGGCAGAAGCTATGAGGCAGACCGGGTGATTCTGGCATGTGGAGGACCGGCGTCCTTGAAAGAGGGCGGTAAAGAAGGATATGGGATGCTTCAGAAGCTCGGATTAAAAACGTATCCTCTGGTGCCGGGACTGGTACAGTTAAGGACAGATGAGAAGGAGCAGAAAGCAATGTCAGGTGTCCGCTGTCAGGCTTCCTTACGGCTTTTCGTTGATGGAACACGGAAGGGCCAGGAACAGGGCGAGCTGCAGCTTACCGATTACGGCATATCCGGGATTCCGGTATTCCAGCTAAGCCGTATAGCAGCCTATGCCTTAAAAGAACATAAGCGTGTGACCATGCAGATTGATTTTGCACCGGAATATGCTTACGATGAAATTGTGACTTACCTGCTTAAACAGCAGAAAGCACGGAAAGAGCAGAACGTGGATGAACTGCTCACCGGCTTTTTAAATAAAAAGATCAATCCGGTATTGCTTAAGAAGAGCCGGATTGCCGGATCCCGGAAAAGCGAGTCTTTGCAAAAGAAAGAGATTGAACAGCTTGCCGGGCTTTATAAGAATTATGAAGTACATATAACAGATACGAATCCGTTTTTGAATGCACAGGTCTGTGCGGGCGGTTTAGCCGTTGAAGAGGTGGATGAGCAGATGCAGGTGAAGAAGTATCCGGGGCTTTTTGTAACCGGAGAGCTTTTGGATGTAGACGGAATCTGCGGCGGCTACAATCTTCATTGGGCGTTTGCAACAGGCACGATTGCGGGAAAAGCGATAAGAGGTTAAGGATGATACGGATCAATCAGGTAAAACTGCCGGTGGAACATACATCAGATGCGCTCCACAAAAAGGTGCAGGAGCTTTTAAACTATAAAGGACCGGTGGACGTGGAGATCGTGAAGCGTTCTCTGGATGCGCGGAAGAAGCCACAGCTTTTTTATGTGTATATGGTGGATGTGGCCGTCCCGGAAAAGGAAGAGAATAAACTTTTAAAACGATGCCATAGCAATCAGATTCAGAAGATCGAACCGGTGAAGTATGAATTCCCGGTAAAGCATTACGAGGGCACGGAGCGTCCTGTGATTGTTGGCATGGGACCGGCCGGGCTGTTTTGCGGCTATGTGCTTGCCAAAGCCGGATTCCGGCCGATTCTCCTGGAGCGTGGAAAATGCGTGGAGGAAAGAAGCGGGGATGTCGAAGCCTTCTGGGAGACAGGCCGCTTAAATACAGAGTCCAATGTGCAGTTTGGCGAGGGCGGTGCCGGAACCTTTTCGGACGGAAAGTTAAATACCCTCATTAAGGATAAATACGGCCGCAATAAAGAGGTTTTGCGGATCTTTGTAAAGCATGGCGCCCCGGAGGAAATTTTATATGATTATAAGCCTCATATCGGCACGGATATTCTGAAAGAAATTGTCCGTTCCATGCGGGAAGAAATTCTTGCGCTGGGGGGTGAAGTACGGTTCGAAACTAAGGTAACGGATCTGCGGATTGCAGATGGCAGGATAAAGGGACTTGTGTTAAACGGAAAGGAAGAACTTCAGGCAGAGCATGTGGTGCTTGCCTTAGGACACAGTGCAAGAGACACGTTTTCCATGCTTTCTAAACAGAAGGTTGCGATGGAGGCGAAGCCTTTTGCCATAGGAATGCGTGTAGAACATCCTCAGGAATTGATTAATTTGTCACAATATGGTAAAAAAGAAGCAGGAGCACTTGGCAATGCCATTTATAAACTGACGGCAGAGACGAGTGAAAAACGCGGTGTCTATACCTTCTGTATGTGCCCGGGAGGATATGTCGTGAATGCTTCCTCCGAAGAGAGGCGGCTTGCAGTAAACGGCATGAGCTACAGCGGAAGAAACAGTGCCAACGCAAACAGTGCCGTGATTATCACCATTACGCCGGAGGATTATGGGGATTCCAAGGATCCGTTAAGCGGGGTAGCATTTCAATGTAAGCTCGAAGAAAAGGCCTATCAGATCGGAAACGGAAAAGTTCCGGTAGAACGTTACGGAAGCTTTAAACGTGCGATTCTGGGAACAAAATGGCAGGAAGATACGGATAAGCAGGAAGCAGCCGGAATGGAAAAGGTCATGCCCTGTATCAAGGGACAATGGACGGAAGCACCGGTACATGAGATCCTGCCGGGTCCCCTGAACCGTGCATTTGTAGAAGGGATGGAAGCGTTTGGAAGGAAGATCCACGGCTTCAACGCAGATGAGGTTTTGGTAGAAGGAATCGAAAGCCGGACCTCTTCGCCGGTACGGATTCTTCGTACCGATTCGGCACAATCTTCGGCAGTAGAGGGATTATACCCCTGCGGAGAAGGAGCCGGATATGCAGGCGGAATCACATCAGCCGCCATGGATGGAATTTTTGTAGCAGAACAACTGGCCAGAGCACTTCAGGAGGAGGTGTAACACAATGAACCAAAGCATTGTTATGACGAAACAGGAACTGCGAAACCGTTATCTGCAAAGGAGAAATGACCTGTCTGTGCAGGAACGGAAAGAAAAGAGTATTCAGGTATTACAGAATCTGCGTAAACTCCCGGAATTCCAAAGGGCAGAGAACGTGTTGATTTACCTGAATTACCGGAGTGAGGTAGAGACGATTCCCTTCGTGGAAGAACTGCTTCGACATGGGGAGAAGAGAATTTTTATTCCAAAGGTCTGTGGAATGGACATCCGGTTTTATGAAATTACTTCGTTGGAAGATATGGAAAGCGGATATCAGGGAATTCTGGAGCCGAAGGAAGGAACGGCGGAATTTTCTGCACAGAAGCTGGATATACAGAAATGTCTGATGGTACTTCCGGGATCCGTGTTTGACCGGAAATGTAACCGCATGGGATATGGAAAGGGCTTCTATGACCGGTTTATGAAGCTTGTACCTGAAATGTACGGTGCAGGATTAGCCTTTGACTGTCAGGTAGCGCCTGCGCTTCCCGTACAGGCACATGATTACCGGATGAATGCACTGATTACGGAATCCGGCTGTTACTTTAAGGAGTAAAGGGCAGTAAAGGATATAGAATCTGGAATGAAAAGATTGCAATGATGTTACATAAAAGCAGATAGATGAGAACAGACTAGAATGGAGAGCAGAAATGGAAGAACTGACACTTTTGGGAGAACGTGCTGTGCAGGCAAAATTTGAACTGCAGCGCATGACGACAGAACAGAAAAATGAGGTACTGGAAGTAGTTGCGGATGCGTTAATCCGGAACACTGAGTATCTTCTTTTGGAAAATCACAAGGATCTGGACCGTGGAATCGCAAACCAGATGAATCCGGGACTGTTAGACCGGCTGCGGCTTACGAAGGAACGGATCGCCGGCATGGCAGAAGGAATCCGTCAGATTACAAAGCTGCCGGATCCGGTAGGGGAAATCCTGGATGATTACGAAGCGGAGAACGGACTTCATATTGTGAAGAAGAGAGTTCCCATGGGAGTTATCGGAATCATTTATGAATCAAGACCGAATGTGACGGCAGATGCCTTCGGACTGTGCTTTAAGAGCGGCAGTGCCGTGATCCTAAAGGGTGGAAGCGATGCGATCCGGTCCAATATGGCAATTACGAAGGTCATTCAGGATGCAGTAGCTGACAAGGGTGTTGATCCTTATGTGATCCAGCTTATTGAATCCACAGACCGTAGTGTGGTCAATGAATTTATGAAGATGAAGCAGTATGTGGATCTGCTGATTCCAAGAGGTGGTGCGGGACTGATCCGCAATGTAGTGGAGAACAGTCTGATTCCGGTCATTGAGACGGGAACCGGAAACTGTCATATCTTTGTAGATGAAAGTGCCGATGTGGAAAAGGCAATACCGATTATTCTCAATGCAAAGACCCAGCGGATCGGGGTATGCAATGCCTGCGAATCCCTGGTGATCCATGAAAAGATCAGGGATCGTCTGTTGCCGGAACTTGCGAAGGCCTTATACGAGAAGAATGTGGAGATCCGCGGAGACGAAGCGGTTCAGTCCTGTATTTCCTGTGTACCGGCAACGGAAGCCGATTACGGAACGGAATACTTAGACCTTGTCATTTCCATGAAGACAGTAGCCAATGTGGATGAGGCAATCGCTCATATTAACAAATACAATACCAGACATTCCGAAGCAATTCTTACGAACAATAAAGAGAATGCAGAGAAATTCTTAAATGAAGTGGATGCTGCCTGTGTTTATCTGAACGCTTCCACAAGATTTACCGATGGTTTCGAGTTCGGACTGGGGGCAGAAATCGGAATCAGTACACAAAAGCTTCATGCCAGAGGACCAATGGGATTGAAGGAACTGACTTCTTATAAATATGTTCTTGAAGGAGACTGGTTAAGCAGAAAATAAACAGTCAGAAAACGGGGAAAAACAAATGAAAATTGGGATTGCATTACTGATTATTGCAGTAATCATGAGTATTCTGATACTGGTATTTTCTTTTGGAATGGTTCAGTTCATTACAAAACCAAAAAAATGGTCTCTTGAGGAGTTTAAAAAACGAATCAGGGATGAGGGGGTTTCTTTCGAATGGTTTCTAAAAAGCAGACGTGAAGTGCTTAATGTGTATTCTGATTATGGGTATGAGCTGCATGGTTTTTTGATGAAGCAGGAGGAACCGACGGATCGATATGTTATCCTTACACATGGATATACGGCCAACCGGTGGGAATCGCTTGCCTATGCCAATATCTATTATGAACTCGGATACCATGTTTATCTTTATGATATGCGTTATCATGGAGATAATGAGGATAATGAATGCAGCTTTTGCTCCATGGGATGTTATGAGCATATGGATATTCTGGCCATAGCAGAGGAATTGCGAAGACGCTTTGGAGAAGAAATCCGGATCGGACTCCATGGTGTCAGCCTTGGTGCTTCGAGCAGTATTCTGGCACTTCGACTTTATGAGGGATTTTCTTTCTGTGTTTCAGACTGTGGATTTGCAGATTTGAAAGACCTGATGGCATATCTGGCCGGAAAATGGTTTCATCTTCCTAAGGTTATGGTATATCCGGTAAACTGGGCGTGTTTCTGCAAATATCATTTTGATTTATTGAAGATTAAACCATGGGAGGCTCTGCAGAAGAATACGGTTACACCGCTCCTTTTTATACATGGAACGGCAGATAATTTTATTCTGCCTTCCCATGCAAAAAAATTATATGATACGGCATCCTCATATAAGGAGCTGCATCATATTGATGGCGCAAAGCATGCGAGTTCCATATATAAAGCACCGGAGGAATACAAACAAATTGTGACAGCATTCCTTGCTAAAATCGGAAAATAAAAAAAGATCCCACAGATGCGAAATCTATGGGATCTTTTGGTTACTCAGACTTTACTTCTTTCCAAAGTTCGTTATACAAAGCATCTCCGTCAGCTCCTAAATAATGGAAGGTTTCCAGATTACTATACTGGGAAAGATCGGGGAAAGCGATCGTGGAATTTTTAATATCTTCATCCTCAATTAAGTCTCTGGCCGCATCGTTCGGAGTAGAGTAGGTAATATACTCAAAATTCATTAATGCAATATCGTCACGACACATAAAATTAATGAACTTTTCTGCGTTTTCCTTATTCGGGGCATTCTTTGGAATAACCCAGGAATCAATCCAGACGTTGGTTCCTTCCTTCGGAATCACGTATTCCAGATCTTCATTTTCGCGCTGGGTATAAATGGCTTCACCGGAATAAATCACGCCGATGGCAGCTTCATTACCGATCATTTTGTCACGAACCTGATCGATGACGTAAGCCTGTACAAGCGGCTTCTGATCAATTAGGAGCTGCGTTGCTTCGTTTAATTCGTCTTCATCCAGGGTATTCATGGAGTAGCCCTTTAATTTCAGTGCAACCATGAATGCATCACGGACGGAATCCTGCATAAGAATGTTGTCGGCATATTTTTCATCCCAGAGAATGGACCAGCTGTCTACCGGTTCATCTACCATGGTCTTATTATAAAGAATACCAACCGTACCGAAGCAGTAGGGTATGGAATATTTGTTTTCGGGGTCAAATTCCTGTGACTGGTCAAAATACTGCTGGCCGATATTTTTCACGTTCGGGATATTGTCAAAGTTGATTTCCTGAAGGAGATCGTTTTCAATCAGCTTCTGGATCATGTAATCGGAAGGGCACAGAACGTCGTAAGCGGTAGTCCCGGCTTCAACCTTGGGATACATGATTTCATTGGTTTCATATTCGTCATAAACGATCTTGATACCGGTCTCTTCTTCAAACATGGTAATCGTGTCGGGATCGATGTATTCGCCCCAGTTGTAGACGATGACCTCGCCGTTTTCGCCGCCTGCGCCTTTTCCGCATCCGGTGAGGGCAAAGATAAGAAGAGCAGTGAGAAGTAAGACATAGATGGGTGGTTTTTTCATAATGTTCCTCCGTATGTTTTATTTTGCTTTCTTTTTGGATACTTTTTTATCGGTCGGAGCCTTGTTTACTAAAATCAGAAGTACCAGAACCGTTACGAAAATGATTGTAGATAACGCATACATTTCGGGTTTGATTCCTTTTTTAACTTCGGTATATATTTTAGTGGACAGGGTATCCACTCCGGCACCTTTGGTAAAGTGGGTAATGATAAAGTCATCCAGAGACATGGTAAAGGCCATAAGGAATCCGGATAAGATTCCCGGCATGATTTCCGGAAGGACAACTTTATAAAATCCGTAAATGGGGCTGGCACCAAGATCCAGGGCTGCCTCATAAGTATAGGGATTCAATTGCTTCATTCTCGGCATAATGCTTAGAATTACATAAGGAATGCAGAAGGTAATGTGGGCAAGTAAAATCGTGCCAAGACCGAATTTCAGACCCATGCTGATAAAGAGCAGCATCAGGGAAATACCGGTTACAATATCTGCATTCAGCATGGGAATGTTCGTAATCCCAATGATAATTGCGCGGGAACGCTTCTTTAAATTCATAATCGCAATACAGGCAATCGTACCAATGAGGGTCGATACGATCGAAGCGACGAATGCAATGAGCAGGGTATTGGCAAGGGCATTCATAATGGCATCATTCTTAAATAGAGCGGTATACCATTTCGTTGTGAAGCCGCCCCATTTTGCCCTTGTTTTGCTGGCATTAAAGGAGAGCACGATCAGCGTTACAATCGGGGCATAAAGAAAGATAAAAATGAGTATTACATAAATCCTCTGTAAGGTCGTCTTAATCATAAGAAGGATCCCTCCCCGTCTTTGTCAAAGATGGCAGAAAGCACCATATTGACAATGATGAACAGCATCAGAACAATAGACAGTCCGCTGCCTAAGTGCCAGTTGCTGGCCTGTGTAAATTCTTCTTCAATGACATTACCGATGAGAAGAATCTTGCTGCCTCCCAAGAGCTTACTGATTACAAAGGTGGTAAGTGCCGGAATAAACACCATAGTGATGCCGCTGATGATGCCGGGAACGCTTAACGGAAGCGTAATTTTGAAAAATACCTGTACGTTGTTGGCGCCAAGATCCTTTGCTGCATGGATGATGTTGCGGTCGATTTTGGATAAGGCATTGTAAATCGGCAGCACCATGAAGGGCAGGAAGTTATACACCATACCCAACACAATGGCGTAGGGAGTGTTAATGATCTTAAGCGCGGGCAGATGCAGAAAATTCAGGATGCTGTTAATGACACCTGTTTTTTCAAGAAGGGTCTGCCAGGCCATGGTACGCAGCAGGAAATTCATCCACATGGGAAGAATGAAAATCAATACGATAAAGCTGTGCTGATTCACACCCATATTGCAAAGAATCATGGCGAGCGGATAAGCAAGCAGGAGGCACAAAGCGGTAGCAATCAGGGAAAGCAGGAGAGCAAGCCACAGAGCCTTTGCATGTTCCACAGTCGTAATCGAAATAATATTATCTAAGGTAAATGCACCGGAGCGATCGGTCAATCCGTAATAAAACACCATTCCAAGCGGAATGAGGATAAACACAATCGACCACAGAAAATACGGTGTACCTAAAAATTTCTTCTTGAGTTGTGCGTTATTCATCTAATTTCACAGCCTCCTCGTCTTCGGATACGGGCTTGTTCATGATCTGGATGTTGAATGGATCCACATCAATGCTGACCTCGGTTCCGACAGGGAACATACCGGTAGAATGTACCAGCCATTCAAAGCCGTTGGCCATAACCTCCATTTCATAATGTACCCCCTTGAAGATCAGGTGGGAGACCACACCCTTGATGCGGCCTTTCGAAAGATCGGTAGAAAGTACAACATCTTCGGGCCGGATTACAACATCGACCGGCTTATTGTTACCGAAACCGGTATCTACACAGGGAAATTTCACACCGAGAATGTTAACCAGCTTATCCTCAACCATCAGGGAACTGATGATATTGCTGTCTCCGATAAAGTCTGCAACGAAAGCATTTTCCGGTTCGTTATAGATCTTTTCGGGGGAACCGATCTGCTGGATATAGCCCTGATTCATAACGACGATGGTATCGGACATGGTAAGAGCCTCTTCCTGATCGTGTGTTACATAAATAAAGGTAATGCCAAGCTCGTTTTTCAGACGGATTAATTCGTACTGCATATCCTGGCGAAGCTTTAAGTCAAGTGCACCTAACGGTTCATCGAGCAGAAGCACCTTCGGCTCATTTACAATTGCACGGGCAATCGCAATACGCTGCTGCTGACCGCCGCTTAAGGAATCCGGCATACGATGCTCGTAGCCATCCAGGTTTACCAGCTTTAAGGCATACTTGATTTTATCATCGATATAGCTTTTGGATTTGCCCTTGATTTTCAGGCCAAAAGCAATATTCTCAGCAATTGTCATATGCGGGAAAAGAGCATATCTCTGGAATACGGTGTTTAACTGACGCTTGTTGGGAGGAAGCTTTGTGATATCCTTATCATCAAAGATGACACAGCCTGTATCCGGTGTTTCGAAACCGCCCAGAATACGCAGGGTGGTAGTCTTACCACAGCCGCTTGGACCTAAAAGGGTCAGGAACTCATTCTCACGGATATAAAGGTTTAAGTCATCGAGAACCAGTTGGTCATCGAAGGATTTGCTGATGTTTTTTAAGTCAATCAATACTTTGTTCATGGTAAGCTCCTTTTCTGTCAGTTAAAAGCTGGGCGGGGTGCTGACCCAGATGAGAATGGCACCGGTTTTCTGACTTGCCTGTATATAGTGGGTGGAATCGGCTTTGAAATAAAACGATTCGCCCTTTTTCACTTTAATACTCCGTTTTCCTAAGATTAGGGTGATGCTTCCCTGTAAGACATAGCCGAATTCTTCTCCCTCATGGGGATTATCCGGATAGGTCGAACCGCCGGGAGCGAGCGTTAAACGGATCGGTTCCATCATGTTTTTCTGCGCATTGGGAATGATCCATTCAATTTTATTATGAAGCTCCTCATCGATTTTCTCAAAGTAGTCCGCTTCCTTAAAGGCAATCTGATTGTCTTCCGAATCATTAAAGAAGTCCTTCAGATCCGTTCCAAGGCAGGTGAGGATATCCAGTAAGGTTGCAATGGAGGGAGAGGTTAAATCCCGTTCCAGTTGGGAAATGAATCCCTTGGACAATTCACACCGATCCGCAAGCTCTTCCTGGGTAAGCCCCTTCTGGATGCGGAGGTCCTTGATTTTCATTCCGATTTTGGTTGTATTATTCATAAATATCCGCCTCTGTATCGTCAAACAAAAAGTAAACAAAAAGTTTAGTGCTACTAAACACTGATGACTATTATACAAGATTGATTTGCAATGTCAATATCTTTTCCTTAATCTTGTTTAAAGAATTAAGTTATGGTAGAATCAAACATAATACAATTAATATGACAGGCAAGGGGCAGATTATGGACAAGGATAAATATGTAGCGTATGTCTCCAGTTATACCTGGGGAAACAAGAGTAATTTCGGTATCCGGATCTACGATGTGGATATGGAAAACGGTAGAATGACCGAGAAGGATCAGGTAGAGATTACGAATTCTTCTTATGTGACCATTTCACATAACCAGAAGTATCTGTATTCCATTACCGACTTTGGGGTAGAATCTTATGAGATTCAGAAGGATGGAGGTCTTAAGGCTATCAACCGGGCATCCATCAACGGAATGAGAGGCTGTTACCTTTCTACGGACTATGAAGATAAGTTCCTGTTCGTGGCAGGCTATCATGATGCGAAGCTTACGGTGCTCCGTGTGGCAGAGGACGGTTCCGTCGGAGAGATTACCGATGAGATTTTTCATAAGGGACTTGGAAGCATTGCAGAGCGCAATTTCCGTCCGCACATTAACTGTGTGAAGATGACAAGAGATAACCGGTATTTATGTGCCGCAGATCTGGGATTGGATCATATCGTGGTATATGAACTGAACCACTATACCGGTAAGCTGCGTCAGGTGGATATCATCCGCAGTGAGCAGGAGTCCGCACCGAGACATATGAAGTTCAGCAAGGATGGAAGGTTTCTTTATATTGTACATGAACTTAAGAATTATATTGATGTCTATCATTATTATCTGGATGAACATGACCTCCCGGTCTTTGATAAGATCCAGAATATTTCAACAGTGAACGAATACCATGCAGGCGGAACGGCAGCCAGTGGACTGAATCTTTCTGAAGACTTTAAGTACATGGTAAGTACCAATGCAGGAGATAACAGCGTCATTCTTTATTCAATTGACCATAAAACGGGAATGCTGACGAAGATTTTCTGTCTGCCGATCAGCGGGGATTATCCGAAGGATGCAGCTCTGTTCCCGGATAACCGGCATCTGGTATCATTGAATCATGAATCCGATACCATGACCTTCTTTACGGTGAATGTAAAGGAGAAGACACTGGTTATGAACGGGAAGGAGATCAGGGTAGACCGTCCGAACTGCATCATTTTTTATAAACTTCCAGAGTAATGAATTAGCAGCTCTCGTCTTTTAAGATGGCGTAAAAGGTTTTTAAGTCATTGAGGCGGGAGCTCATATTTTTCATCATTTCATCCAATAAGGTGATGGCAATCATGGATTCGACCACGACAACCGCACGGGGAACAATCACCGGATCGTGGCGTCCACGGATTGCTATTTTTATTTCTTCCTTCTGATTGTTTACGGTATCCTGCTCGGAAAAGATCGAGGGAGTCGGCTTGACATGGGCACGCAGTACGATGGGAGAGCCGTCACTGATGCCGCCGAGAATGCCGCCGGCGTGATTGGTCTTTTTGGCAATTCGGCCATCGCGGATTTCAAAATGGTCGTTGTTTTCCGAACCACAGCTTTTCGAAACAGCGATACCGTCTCCGATTTCTACGGCTTTTACAGCACCGATGGACATGACTGCCTTGGAAAGGTTCGCATCAAGCTTTTCAAAAACAGGATCGCCGATTCCTGCGGGAACGCCGGTAACCTGGCATTCGATGACACCGCCGGCGGAATCCTGGCGGCTCATGCATTCCTGCAGATAAGTAAGCGCCTGCTCATCGGCAGAATAATCCGGCATACAGGTAGCGGTGTTACGGATGGCTTCTTCGTTAAACTGATCCACGGAAACCGTAACCGGTCCGATCGAACGGGTATAAGCAAGAATATGAATTCCCATTTCATTTAAAATTTTGGAGGCAATTGCGCCTGCTGCCACACGCCCGATGGTTTCGCGTCCGGAAGAGCGGCCGCCGCCACGGTAATCCCGGAAGCCGTACTTGGTATCATAGGTATAGTCCGCATGTCCCGGACGATAGCAGTTGGCAATCTGGCTGTAATCCGAAGAACGCTGGGACGTATTGGGTACGAGAAGGGCAATCGGTGTGCCGGTCGTTTTTCCTTCAAAAACGCCGGAGAGAATCTGGACGGCATCCGCTTCCTTACGGGGGGTGGAAATGGAACTCTGTCCGGGCTTACGCCGGTCTAAGAACGCCTGGATATCGGAAGGGGTAAGAGTTAATCCTGCGGGACATCCGTCAATGACGACGCCGAGGGCCTCGCCGTGGGATTCCCCAAAAGTGGTAATCGAAAATAAAGTTCCGAAAGTTGATCCTGCCATAGGTATTATCCTCATCTTTTCTGTAAAAATTCATATTTAAACAGATACAGTATATAAAAAAACAGAATAACTGACAAGTTTCTATTGTAAAAAAAACAGGTTTTATGTAAAATAGTTATGTATACCAAAGAAGGGGAAGAAAAATGAAAAAAAATTTCCGGGAAAGAACAAGAGACTTTTTTATAAAAATAGGTCATAAGAATGCATTTTTACGTGTTCTGGCAATGATCGGTCTGGTGATTTCCCTTCTCATTTTCCGGTTTATAGAGTATTGCCGTACCGGCGGAAAACGGTTTGCCTGTGCATTATTCATTTTATGCTGCTTTTTTACAGGAAACAGTTTTGCTTATCCGGTATTTAATATCGACAGGGGATTTATTACGGAAGAAAAAACGGAGCTTTCGATTGCGCAGGAATCAGATATTTCCTTTGCGCAGGGAACAGAAGCCGCAGAAGAGGGATTGACGGAGGAAGAACTGGTACAGGAAGCCGAAGGGTTTGACGATGCGGATTATCATAATCTGGAGCAGACCGATAAGTATTTGGTGGATGATATCCTGAATGAAAATCAGGATCTTCTTACTAAGGAAGAAGAACAAAGGGAAGATACAGAACTGTCGGAAGAACAGACAGAGGATATTGAATTTGACGAGAAAGACTGGAAGATCATACTGATTAACAAGCAGCATCCCATTCCGGAGGACTATACCTTCACCCTTGGCAATATCAAGACCATGAAGGGAACCATGAAGTGTGACGAACGCATCATTGAAGAACTGTTATCCATGATGCAGAATGCCAAGAAGGATGGGGTGAATCTGGCAATCTGTTCCCCGTATCGTGATCTGAAGTATCAGGAACTGTTGTTTGACCGCAAAATTGTGAATTATATGGATAAGGGCATGTCTTATCTGGAGGCATATAAGCTGGCATCCCAGGCAGTTACGCTGCCGGGGGCAAGTGAGCATCAGGTGGGACTGGCGATTGATATTGTCTGTGATACCTATCAGCTTCTGGATGAGGGCTTCGGAGATACGGATGCCGGAATCTGGTTATCGGAGCATTGCAGTGAGTATGGTTTTATCCTGCGCTATCCGAAGGGAAAAGAATACATCACCAGTATTGAATATGAGCCGTGGCATTTCCGGTATGTCGGAAAGGATGCGGCAGCCATTATTATGGAACAGGGGCTGTGTCTCGAGGAATTCTGGGATCAGTATCTGTAAGAACTGCTTTATTTAGTATGTACGGCCAATATAACAGAAATATATAGGATAGAAAGGTTTATAAATAATTATGTATCGTTTACTCAAACAGGAGGGGAGAGCCAAGCGTGGGGAGTTTACGACTCCGCATGGGGTGATCCAGACTCCGGTTTTTATGAATGTCGGAACCGTGGCAGCCATTAAGGGTGCTGTTTCTACGGAAGACCTGGAAGGAATCAAGACGCAGGTAGAACTGTCGAACACGTATCATCTGCATGTGCGTCCGGGAGATCAGGTTATCAGGCAGCTTGGAGGACTCCACAAGTTTATGTCATGGAATAAGCCGATCCTTACGGATTCCGGCGGCTTTCAGGTGTTTTCTCTGGCTTCCTTACGCAAGATTAAAGAAGAGGGCGTTTATTTCCAGTCCCACATTGACGGACATAAGATTTTCATGGGGCCGGAGGAGAGTATGCAGATCCAGTCCAATCTGGCGTCCACGATTGCCATGGCATTTGATGAATGTCCCTCGAGCCGTGCTGACCGGACTTATGTACAGAATTCCGTTGACCGGACGACAAGATGGCTTATCCGGTGTCAGAAGGAAATGCAGCGGTTAAACAGCCTGGAAGACACGATCAATAAACAGCAGATGTTATTCGGTATCAATCAGGGAGCCGTGTTCAGTGATATCCGTATTGAACATGCCAAGCGGATTGCAGAGCTTGATCTGGACGGTTATGCAGTCGGTGGTCTGGCCGTCGGCGAGACGCATGAAGAGATGTATCATATACTCGAAGAAACCGTTCCATATTTACCGGTGAATAAGCCGACATATCTGATGGGAGTCGGAACTCCGGCCAATATCTTAGAGGGTGTAGACCGCGGAATCGATTTCTTTGACTGTGTATATCCCACAAGAAACGGTCGTCATGGGCACCTCTATACGAATCAGGGCAAGATTAACCTTTTCAATGCAAAGTATGAGCTGGATGACCGCCCGATTGAAGAAGGCTGCCAGTGTCCGGCCTGCCGCAGATACTCAAGAGCCTATATCCGCCATTTGTTAAAGGCAAAGGAGATGCTTGGCATGCGGCTTTGCGTGCTTCATAATCTGTATTTCTACAATACGATGATGGAAGAGATCAGGGACGCACTTGACAAGGGAGAATTTAAAGCATATAAGAAGCGGAAACTTGACGGTATGGGTCAAACCGTGTATGATGTATAAACAAGTAAATTTATGGAGGAACAACAATGGGTATTTTATTGACAGCAACAGGTGCTGCAGCAGAAGGTACTACCGGTATTGCAGCAATCATTCCTTTGATCGCATGGTTCGTGATTATTATTGGATTTATGTATTTCTTTATGATTCGTCCGCAGAAGAAGGAACAGAAGAAACATCAGGCAATGCTTTCCACGTTGGAATGTGGGGACTGCGTACTGACAACAAGCGGTTTTTATGGGATTGTCATTGACATTACGGACGACACAGTCATCGTGGAATTTGGTAATAACAAGAACTGCCGTATCCCCATGCAGAAATCTGCAATTACTCAGATCGAAAAAGCTGATGCAGAATAAATAAGGAATGAGGCGCGGCAGCGCCTCATTTTTTGCGGTTATGATAAAATAAGGAGAGTGTGTTATGAAATTGAATATTGCTTGCATCAAAGGTGATGGAATTGGACCGGAAATCGTTACTCAGGCACAGAAGGTACTAGACCGTGTGGCAGAATGCTACGGACATGAGATTGTGTACACGGATGTTTTGATGGGAGGCGCTTCGATTGATGCCTGTGGCGTTCCACTTACGGATGAGGCTATTGCAGCAGCGAAAGCATCTGATGCCGTACTGATGGGCTCCATCGGAGGAAATACAACAACCTCTCCCTGGTATAAGCTGGCACCGGAATTAAGACCGGAAGCAGGACTTTTAAAGCTTCGTAAGTCTTTGAATCTGTTTGCCAATCTACGTCCGGCTCTTCTTTATCCGGAGCTTTCCGACGCGTGTCCGTTAAAGAAGGAAATCAGTGATGCAGGATTTGATATGATGATTATGAGAGAGCTGACCGGCGGCCTTTATTTCGGAGAGCGTCACACCACTGAAGAAAACGGTGTTCGTAAAGCAGTAGACACACTGACCTATGACGAAAATGAAATCCGTCGGATTGCCATCAAAGGCTTTGACATTGCCATGAAGAGAAGAAAAAAGGTAACCAGCGTCGACAAGGCAAATGTACTGGACTCTTCCAGATTGTGGCGTAAGGTGGTCGAAGAGGTCGCCAGGGATTACCCGGAGGTTACCCTGGAGCATATGCTGGTAGACAATTGTGCGATGCAGCTTGTAAAGGATCCGGCACAGTTTGATGTCATCCTTACCGAGAACATGTTTGGAGATATTTTATCAGATGAAGCAAGTATGGTAACCGGTTCGATCGGAATGCTGTCTTCCGCATCCTTAAATGATACGAAGTTTGGTCTTTATGAGCCCAGTCACGGATCTGCACCGGATATTGCGGGAAAGGATATTGCAAATCCGATTGCAACGGTTTTGTCTGCAGCCATGATGCTTCGCTTTACCTTTGATCTTGACAAGGAAGCTGATGCCATGGAAAAGGCCGTCAAAGAGATCCTCAAAAAAGGATATCGTACTTCCGATATTATGTCAGAGGGATGCACACTGGTAGGCTGTACAAAGATGGGAGATCTTCTTGCAGCAGAGATTGCGTAAATACGAAAGTAAGAATAGAAGTAGCTATTCAGTATAACAGGTTTAGGAGGATAAGAGATGAGAAGTGATTCTGTTAAGACAGGAACCGCGCAGGCTCCTCACAGAAGTTTGTTTAATGCGTTGGGATATACGGAGGAAGAACGCCGTCGTCCTTTAATTGGTATTGTGAATTCCTATAATGAAATTGTACCGGGACATATGAACCTGGATAAGATTACGGAAGCAGTAAAAATGGGTGTTGCCATGGCAGGTGGAACACCGGTGGTATTTCCGGCTATTGCAGTATGTGACGGAATTGCCATGGGACATGTCGGAATGAAGTATTCTCTGGTAACGAGAGATCTGATTGCCGATTCCACAGAGTGTATGGCAATGGCACATGGGTTTGACGGACTGGTCTGCATCCCGAACTGTGATAAGAATGTACCGGGACTTTTAATGGCTGCTGCCAGAGTCAATATTCCGACCATCTTTGTATCCGGTGGACCGATGCTGGCAGGACACGTGCACGGCTGTAAGAGAAGCTTATCTTCGATGTTTGAGGCAGTCGGAAGTGTTGCTGCCGGAACAATGACCATGGACGAGCTTTCCGAGTTCGAGGAAAAGGTCTGCCCGACCTGCGGATCCTGCTCAGGAATGTATACCGCAAACTCTATGAACTGTCTGACAGAGGCACTGGGTATGGGGCTTCGCGGTAATGGAACGATCCCTGCTGTATATTCTGAAAGAATCCGTCTTGCAAAGCATGCCGGAATGCAGATTATGGAACTTGTTAAAAACAATATCTGTCCGAGAGACATTATGACCGAAAAGGCATTCCTGAATGCTCTTACCGTAGATATGGCACTGGGATGTTCTACGAACTCCATGCTTCATCTTCCTGCAATTGCACATGAAGCAGGTGTGAAATTAAATCTGGATATTGCCAATGAATTATCCGCAAAGACACCGAACCTCTGTCATCTGGCACCTGCAGGTCCGACCTACATGGAAGACTTAAATGAAGCAGGCGGTGTCTATGCAGTAATGAAGGAGCTGACTAAGAAGGATCTTCTTTATACCGATCTTCTTACCGTAACCGGTAAGACCGTAGGCGAGAACATCGCCAATGCAGAGAACCTCAATCCGGAAGTCATCCGTCCGATTGACAATCCGTATTCTGCAACCGGCGGTATTGCCGTATTAAAGGGAAATCTTGCACCGGATTCCGGTGTGGTAAAGCGTTCCGCAGTTGTGCCCGAAATGATGGTACATGAAGGACCTGCAAGAGTATTTGACTGTGAAGAAGATGCCATTGCAGCCATTAAGGGCGGTAAGATCGTAGCAGGTGATGTTGTTGTGATCCGTTACGAAGGACCGAAGGGCGGCCCCGGTATGCGTGAAATGCTGAATCCGACTTCTGCAATCGCAGGAATGGGACTTGGCTCTTCCGTAGCTTTAATTACAGACGGACGTTTCTCCGGTGCATCCCGTGGTGCCTCCATCGGACATGTTTCTCCGGAGGCAGCCGTTGGCGGACCGATTGCCCTTGTGGAAGAGGGAGATATCATCAGCATCAACATTCCGGAAAATACCCTCAACATGAAGGTATCTGACGAAGAATTAGCAAAGAGAAGAGCAAAGTGGCAGCCAAGAGAGCCTAAGGTAACTACAGGATATCTGTCCCGATATCGTGAACTGGTAACCAGCGGTAACCGTGGAGCAATCCTGGAAGTACCTAAGAAATAAAAATATAAGAAATACAGATTGTAGATTATAGTGAGGGCTTTGAAGAGTTTATTCTGATATAAGGAGGAGACTTCCATGCAGTTGACGGGAGCTGAAATTGTAGTTGAATGTTTAAAGGAACAGGGAGTAGATACGGTATTTGGTTATCCGGGCGGAACCATTCTGAATGTATATGATGCTTTATATAAGCATTCCAATGAGATCCGTCATATACTGACCTCCCATGAGCAGGGTGCGGCTCATGCCGCAGATGGTTATGCAAGAGCGACCGGAAGAGTCGGGGTGTGTCTTGCAACAAGCGGACCGGGGGCTACGAACCTTGTAACCGGTATTGCAACCGCTTATATGGATTCCGTACCGATCGTTGCCATTACCTGTAACGTAAACCTTCCCTTACTTGGCAAGGATACCTTCCAGGAGGTGGATATTGCCGGTGTGACCATGCCGATCACGAAGCACGGCTATATTGTAAAAGATATTACAAAGCTGGCGGATACAATCCGTAAGGCCTTCCGGATCGCAAAGGAAGGAAGACCGGGACCGGTGCTTGTGGATATTACCAAGGATGTAACGGCCAACACCTGTGAATATGAAAAGAAGGAGCCTCTTCCTTTTAAAAATTCCTGTAAATATACTGATGCAGATATTGAGAAAGCCGTTGCTCTGATGAAAGAAGCAAAGAGACCGTTTATCTATGTCGGCGGCGGTGCAGTGATTTCCGGAGCCTATCAGGAAGTGCGGGAGCTTGCTGAAATTCTGGATACTCCCGTATGCGATACCCTGATGGGAAAAGGTGTCATGGACGGACACGATCCCAAATATACCGGTATGATTGGCATGCATGGAACCAAGGCATCGAACTTTGGGGTCAGTGAGTGTGATCTTCTGATTGCTCTTGGTGCGCGTTTCTCAGATCGTGTAATCGGAAATGCAGCGAAGTTCGCTTCGGGTGCTAAGGTATTGCATATTGATATTGATGCCGCAGAGATTGATAAGAATATTAAGACGACGGCTTCCGTAGTCGGTGATCTGAAAGAAATTCTGACAAAAATCAATGAAAAGCTGCCAAAACAGCAGCATACGGAATGGATGGCACATATTGAAGACCTGAAAGAAAAGTATCCGCTTTCCTATGATCCTTCGAACTTATCCTGTCCGTATCTCATGCAGGAAATTGACCGTATAACCAGGGGCGAAGCGATTATTACAACCGATGTCGGACAGCATCAGATGTGGGCCTCCCAGTATTATACCTATTCTATGCCGAGAACCTTCCTCTCTTCCGGCGGACTCGGAACGATGGGATATGGGCTTGGAGCCTGTATCGGAGCACAGCTTGGACAGCCGGATAAAATCTGCATAAACATCGCAGGTGATGGTTGCTTCCGTATGAATATGAACGAGCTTGCAACGGCAAGTCATTATAATATCCCGATTATTGAAGTGGTGATCAACAACCATGTGCTTGGTATGGTACGTCAGTGGCAGACGCTCTTTTATGGTAAGCGCTATTCCCAGACCGTATTAAGTGAGCAGGTGGACTATTGCACGGTTGCAAAAGGACTTGGCTGTGAAGCCATCCGTGTATCGACGAAGGAAGAGGTTGCAGATGCCATTCAGAAGGCCATTGATTTAAAGAAACCGGTTCTGATTGAATGCATTATTCCGGAGGATGACAAGGTATTTCCGATGGTTCCTGCCGGAGCGCCAATCAGCGAGGCGTTTGATGCATCCGATATGAATGGTCATGGCTGAACTGTTACTATGGTTGAGTAATGAAACTTCCAAGAGGAGTTACCAAAAGAAGTTCTAAGTGAGGACTTTCCGGAATATTTTACAGGAAAGTCCTTATTTTTAGGGAGTATACTGCATGAATAAGGCATTGGCGAAGGGATTCGGAATCGGAATTCTGCTTATTATCATATCGGTTTTGTGCATGTATCTGGGACTGGCGTTTTATTACAGGAATGGCTTTTCCTATAATACGTGGATTAATGGTATCTACTGTACAGGCAAAACCTTAAATGAAGTCAATGAAGAATTGCAGGAGAAGTCTGCCTATTGGGGGCTTACGATTACAGACAGTGATGGTAATACCTATACGATCCCTGCACAGGAGGTTTCTCTTTCCATGGATTATCTTCCGGGGCTTAAGGCTTTTTATGAGCAGCAAAGTCCGATGCTCTGGATTGACAATATGCTCGGAGGTAAGAAGAATCATGAAGTCCTTCCCGCAGTTTCTTATCAGGTGGAGACGTTTGAAAAAGAAGTAGATGAGCTCCCGATCTTTACTGGCATCCGTCCGGAAAACCGCAGGGTAAAGCTCTGTAAAGGCCCCCAGGGGTATTATCTGTTAAATGAAAGATCCCATGTGTTAAATGAAGAGAAGACAAAAGAATATATTAAAAGAGCATTTGACAGCTTTCAGGGAGAACTGGATCTGGAGGCGGCAGGGTGCTATGAGGATCTTCCGCTTACGGAGCAGATGAAGGAGGATGCTGCACTGTATGAAAAGGTGTGTGCCTTTCAGGAATGCGGCAGCGGCATTGTGTATGTGATGGGTGAGGATGAAGTGAAGGTGGATGCTTCTGTCACCTGTAACTTTATAAAACTGGATGAGGATGGCGGTTTTCTGCTGGATGAAAACGGAGATCTCATTGCAGACAGGAATAAGATCGATGCCTTTATTGATCAGCTGGCCGATGAATACGATACCGTTGGTATTGCCCGTGAATTTATGGCTACCCGTGGGGAAAAGGTGATTGTCGAGGGTGGAATCTATGGAAATCAGATTGACCGGGATGCCGAAAAGGAATATCTCTATCAGGCCTTTTGTGAGAAAAAGACCGAACGGCATGAACCGGAATACCTGCAAAAAGCGCTATATCAGGGAAAGAACGATATTGGATCTACTTATATTGAAGTCGATATGACGGAACAGAAAATGTATTACTATGTGGATGGTGTCTTAAAGCTCGAAACCGATGTAGTGACGGGAAATACGAGCCTTGGACACGGAACTCCGTCTGGTACCAATTATGTTTATAACAAGCAGCGGAATCGGGTATTGCGTGGAGCAGATTACGCTGCTCCAGTGAAATACTGGATTCCGGTTTATAAGGCAATCGGGATTCATGATGCTTCCTGGAGAAAGAATTTTGGCGGTGAAATCTATAAGACGAATGGATCTCACGGCTGTGTGAATACCCCGACCGATCAGGTCGCAGAGCTCTATGATATGGTGGAAATCGGAACGCCCTGTGTGATGTTTTATTAAAGTAAATTGCTAAAGCGGTTGACGAATGGAACATAAGAGTATAAAATAAATTTTTGATAGCATTATTCAGATTTTGTAACTATTCAGAATAAATCATGGCATATGTCCGCTTGAATGCAAGCATTCATCGTCCATACGGCCATAATTTGCATGGCTCTGAATAGTTACCAGATTTTACATGAGCAGGAGGAGAAGAAAGTGGCCAGAGTGTATAACTTTTCAGCAGGTCCCGCAGTTTTACCTGAAGAAGTACTGAAAGAAGCTGCAGATGAGATGTTAGATTATCAGGGAAGCGGTATGTCCGTGATGGAAATGAGCCATCGATCTAAGACCTATGATCATATCATCAAGGAAGCAGAGAAGGATCTGCGTGAACTGATGAATATTCCGGATAATTATAAGGTACTGTTCCTTCAGGGCGGTGCAAGCCAGCAGTTTGCCATGATTCCCATGAACCTCATGAAGAATCGTAAAGCAGCCTACATCGTTACCGGTCAGTGGGCGAAGAAGGCATATCAGGAAGCTAAGATTTACGGAGAAGCAATTGAAGTAGCATCCTCCGCAGATAAGACCTTTTCCTACATACCGGATTGTTCAGATCTTCCGATCCCTGATGATGTGGATTATGTATATATTTGTGAAAACAATACCATTTACGGAACGAAGTATAAGACCCTTCCGAATACCAAGGGACATACCCTTGTTGCGGATGTATCTTCCTGTTTTCTGTCTGAGCCGGTAGACGTTACCAAGTATGGTGTGATCTACGGCGGCGTACAGAAGAATATCGGACCGGCCGGTGTAGTTATTGTGATCATCCGTGAGGATCTGATTACCGAGGATACCTTACCGGGAACACCGACGATGCTGAAATATAAGATTCATGCAGATAATGATTCCTTATACAACACCCCTCCGGCTTACGGAATTTATATTTGCGGTAAGGTATTCAAGTGGCTGAAGAAGATGGGCGGCCTTGAGAAGATGAAGGAGATCAATGAGAAGAAAGCCAGGATTCTCTATGATTATCTGGATGAAAGCAAGCTGTTCAAGGGAACTGTCCGCAAGGAAGACCGTTCTTTGATGAACGTACCTTTCGTAACCGGTTCCGAGGAACTTGATGCCAAGTTTGTAAAGGAAGCAAAGGAGGCCGGCTTCGAGAACTTAAAGGGACACCGTACCGTTGGCGGTATGCGTGCAAGTATCTATAATGCAATGCCGATTGAGGGTGTTGAGAAGCTTGTGGAATTTATGAAGGATTTTGAAGCGAAAAACTTATAAGATTGGGGAGAGAGCCATGTTTAATTATTATTGCTTAAATCCGATCGCACAGGTTGGATTGAATGATTTTACCAGTGATTTTGAAAAGACCGATGAAGTGAATCGTGCAGAAGGTATTCTGGTTCGTTCCGCAGTCATGCATGATATGCAGTTTGACGAAAAGCTTCTTTGTATCGCAAGAGCAGGTGCCGGAACCAATAATATTCCGTCAGACCGCTGCGCACAGGAAGGAATCGTTGTTTTCAATACACCGGGTGCGAATGCGAACGGCGTTAAGGAGCTTGTTATTGCAGGTATGCTGCTTGCAAGCCGTGATATTTTAGGTGGTGTGAACTATGTTTTATCCGATAAGGACAATCCTGATATTGCAAAGGCTGCAGAAAAGGAAAAGAAGAAATTCGCCGGTACAGAAATTCAGGGCAAAAAGTTAGGCATCATCGGACTTGGAGCCATCGGTGTAAAGGTCGCAAACGTTGCAAAGCATCTTGGCATGGAAGTATATGGTTATGATCCGTATGTGTCTGTTAATGCTGCATGGAACTTAAGCCGTGATGTCAAGCATGTGCTGAATGTGGAGGATATCTATTCGAATTGTGATATCATTACCATTCATGTACCATTACTGGATTCCACGAAAGGCATGATCAATGCCGATGCCATTTCCAAGATGAAGGACGGCGTCATCATTCTGAACTTTGCAAGAGATCTGCTCTGCAATGAACAGGATATCTTAGATGGAATCAAGGATGGTAAGATCCGTAAGTATGTATCTGACTTCCCCAATCCGACAACAGCAGGTCAGGAGGGCTGTATCGTAATTCCTCATCTGGGTGCTTCTACCGAGGAATCCGAGGATAACTGTGCGAAGATGGCGGTTAAGGAAATGATGGAATACTTAAACAACGGTAACATCCAGAACTCCGTAAACTATCCGAACTGTGATATGGGTGTCTGCGAAACCGCAGGACGGGTTGCCATTTTCCATAAGAATATTGCCAACATGATTACGAAATTCTCCGCATGCTTTGGAGATGCAGGAATCAACATCGCCAACATGATTAACAAGTCCAGGGGCGAGGTTGCTTATTCCATGTTCGACATCGAAAGCCCTGCTACAGAAGAGATTCTGAAAAAACTAAAGGCAGTTGATGGTGTATTCCGTATAAGAGTTGTGAAATAGCGTGGATGAAATTTTGAACTGAATTGTCAGACCGGGATATTTCTTTACGGAAGTGTCCCGGTATTTTGTTTTATGGTATTTTTGAATGATTATCATTGATGAAAGAGGTAAGTGCTATATGAAATTGAGAATTTATCTGATGACCTTGTTATCGCTGGCTTTGCTGTGTACCGGATGCAGCACACAGAAAGCAGGAGCTGATACGGTTCAGGAAGAAAAAGAAACCTTGGCAGGTACAGAAGCTAATGAGAGTGGAGTAAATGAAGAATCAAATGAAGAATCAAATGAAGAACAAAATGAAGCAAATGAGGATTCTGTTCAGGAATCAGATGAAGCGGTGAAAATAGATTTTTTCCATGACTATTCCGAGGAGATTGGAGCAGAAGTTGATGATGCAGTATCGGTTTCTGCATCTTTACAGGAAGAGCTTGCCAATATTGAGCAGCTGGAACAAAAGTATAATACGATGGCAGACTCGGCATTGACACAGGATGAAATGAATGCGTCATCCCGATGGCTCTTTACCATATGGGATGCAGAGTTAAACAGTCTCTGGAACAGGTTCAGTGATGCTGCAAACCAGCAGACTAAGGAAGAGGTTTTAGAAGAGCAAAGACAGTGGATTGAAATGAAAGAGGAAGCAACCTTATTAAGTATTGGAAGCAGTGATGAGAATGGCAGTATCTATCCACTTCTTCAGAATTCATTTTTAGAGGACATCACCAAAAACAGGGCATATGTTCTTGCAAACAAACTTGCAGAAATAAAGGAAGAGAGCTTTACGATGCCGGAAGCTTCTAAATATGGTCTTTATGTCGATAACCAGGGAACCGGAAGCGTTTATAGCTCTTTGATTACCAGACAGAATCTGGCGGGAGAAGATGAAGCAGTCATTTCTATTTTCAGACTGGGAGAGACGAGAGGGAGCTTTGCTGATCGTGGAACCGGAGAGTTTGACTATACATCCGAGGACGGAGTAGTTCAGGGAATCATTAAAATTAATGGATGGAACGGTGCAAGCTTTGAAGTGACTGCAATATCAGAAGATTCGCCATTTTCACCAGGCGATATATTTGAATTTCCGTTCGTGTTTTAATGCAGAAGTATTTGGAGTCCAGTAAACAACACTGCAAAGACAGGGGAATTTAAAAGTAAAAACTATCCAATCGGTGGGGGCATTACGAAACTCAATCTGTTATGATAAAAATAAGGATGTAAAATGCAGCATAACGTCATATCGGAGGGAGTATGAAGGAAAAAAACAGGAAAAAATTACTTGCTTTGGTGCTCTGCGGGATTCTTCTGATGCCCGCATGCGCCTGCAAGGAAAAGACAGCTCAGGAAGTAGCAGAGAAGGAGACTGATGCCTCCGAGGAGGAGATAACTCCCCTTTCCGATTGGGGATTAGAAGCGAAGACGGAGGCAGAAACGGAAGAGCAGACGATGCAAACCGCGAAGCAGAATGTCTGTTCAGCCGATACGGACGCATCGCTTAGGAGCTTTCGGAATACGCTGGAAAATAACAATGCGGTGATAGGTATAGCCTATCTTGGCTATGTCGGCGATTTCTTTGAGGAGGGCTTTGCTGCCGGATTTCCTGAGTGGCTTGAGGAAAATAATCAGGAACTTCTGGAACAGTATCCCTTCGTCGCAACGATGGATTCCGGCCAGATTATCGGTAGTGCAGGACATCTCTATGCGATTGTCCCCCTGGATAAAAATGCTTCTCTTGCTATCAATCGTTTCGATTACGACAGAGGGACCGGAAGCCTTGGTGAGGGAGAAGTCATTTATCGTTCCGAGAGCGGAGAGCCGGTACTTCTGTTTGCAAATCTGGATGGAGATAACTTTTTTCCGGATACAGAAGTTTTTCTGACAGACGAAACAGGTGAAACCTATACCTGGTATCCCTGCCTGAGCGAGAAAGGCTTTCTGGTACCATGCTATCGGTATGGAATGGAGATTTGCAGTCTGGATTTCAGCTCCTATTCTTTTAATAGCGAAAGGGATCTGGCTGACTGGTTGGCAGACGGTTGGCTTGGACCTACCGAACTATCCATTTCCGGGACGGAGGAATACGGACAGGTATGGCATATCTGGACAACCGCATGGGAAGGCGATCGGGAAGCGTTTTTTATGATTCAGTTCTATCCCATGAATGGCGCATACGGTCGGGTGGACATCGACTGGAGCTATGAAGGTGAACGGGACTACGAGGAGCAGTGGAGCGGTTACTGGAATCTTATGACTCATAATGACTGGCCCAGTTATCTGACGCTCAGCCTTTCTCTCGTAGGAGGAAAAAGATACGAAGCGACAGACGCTCCGATGTATATCGCAGAGACTTATCCGGTGGTACTTTCCCCGGACGGAGAGCGGATGGTGATTGGTACCGGTTCAAGCGGCATTTGCCTTCCTTTTATGTCTCAGGATACCATTGCCACTACCATGTGGCTGCCGGAAGACTAGTACTATCAACAGGATAATGAGGGAGGAAGCAATGAAGATCAAACGAAAAACCTTATATGCCGGAATTTTAATGACAGTGTTGCTGTTGGGACTTACGGGCTGCAGAAAAAATGAACAGGAGGAAACGACGGGAGATATGGTCATCTCCGAAACTGTTGTTTTGACAGAGAATCAGGAAACCGAAAGCCTGACAGAAGAACAGGAAACCGAAATTCTGACGGAAACGCAGGAATCAAAATCAGATCTCCAGATGGAATCAGAGACCGAGAGCGGATATCTTGCATTTTTAAAAGGAACAAAATCAGTGGTCGTTTCAAGTAATGAGCACTATTTCCCACAGGGAACTTATACGTTGTCCGATATGGTATCTTTTCTTTCTGAGAGCTTTCAGGAAATGGACTTACCGGATGCCTTGATTTCAACTTCCTATGCATTGATAGACTGCGGTATGGATGGGGAATTGGAGATGGCAGTTAAGCTTGATTTTCAGAATGAGAGTACTTATGAGACTGCATCCGAATATCTCATCCTAAAGGAGAGGGATGGAGAGGTTTTTTGTGAAGTTGAGTTAAACAGCTATTATCGCAGTGCTATCTTTATCAATCAGGCAGGTGTCATGGATCTGATCACAATGTATGGATATACCCATTCCTTCGTAAAGGAATTCTTTATTAACGCAGAAGGGGAAACTGTTTTTGTATTTAGCTGTCACACCTATGATGGATTGGAGAACAATCTGATTCATGAGGATTTTCTACCGTCTTATCTGCAGGATAAAATTAATATTAAGTGGAATTCAGAAGACACTTCGGAATCCTACACACTGGAGATCTACAATACATGGCAATATTCAGATACCTTTGATGATGATATGTATGATGCATATCTTGCTAATAATGAGTTTATCTTCTATGACGAGGAAGGATTGTGTGCAAATCCGGAGGATGAAGTCCTAAGCCTCTATCTGGATAATGGTATTCGGATTGAAGATTACTACGAGCTGGAGGAAAGTCTGCGGACATATAAGGAGAGTCTGGGACTGACCGATGAGATGTGCAACGCTGATGAAATTGAATGGACTGAGTGGGATGGGAAAGACAATTGCGTTAGCATCGCTTTTATTGATAAGTGAAGGGTCTAATCCCCCAGCTATGCTGGGTAGAATGCTTTCCACCCACGGAAGCAGCAACAGAAAAGGATTTTTTGATAGAATCCGATATTATACTTACCTGCAAAGATAAACTGATTTCTTATATATAAACAAATAAAAGATATTTTTGGATATTTTAACCAAAATGTCTTTTTATTTTATTGAATAATACAATTTTATCCTGTATAATAAAAGAAATTTAGGTAGATAATAACCCAAATATCTTCCAGGAGAAAATTATATGGTAAAAGAAATTAAGAGAGATTATTATTTAGAACAACTGATAAAGCGTTAAGGAAATGGTCTGATAAAAATTGTAACAGGAATAAGAAGATGTGGTAAATCATATTTATTGAGAACCTTG
>CAVERH010000009.1:0-70300 GCA_963618065.1 bacterium
TGTCAGAGCTGTTAGAGAAGATATTATCTAAGGATAACATGAATGCCGCCTACAAGAGAGTCTGTGCTAATAAAGGCGCAAACGGAGTAGACGGAGTGACGGTTGAGGAGCTCGGAGAGTATATCAAAGAGAACTGGGATAATATCAGAGAGCAAATCAGACATAGGGAGTATTCGGTTATTGGCAGGAAGGCATGTGTGTCAGCCAGAATGTCAAGCGCAACAGTGGAATCATGGACATTTGCAGTGGTGGTCAGTTCATAAATGGGAAGACCGGAAATACAGTCGACAAGGACATGGTTTTTGTACCCCCCCCAGTAGAACTCATACTTTTTCTCGTTTGTTTGGTTAGAAGCAGTGTGTACCCCAAGTTTACAATCCGAATCTGCTTTTGGCTGGTTATCAGGCTTAAATTTGTTGGATAGAAAAGATTTAGGATTGTTCTGTGAAGTGTTTGCAGCAACCGGAGTTGAGTCCAGACCAATAAAGGATGTATCAACAATTGTCACTAAAACTCCTTGATATTAAAGCGACATCCAACGGGGAGGCTGATGTCCATTTCTACGGAAAAGGAAAGAAACATAGGATTACACCCTTATCCAAGGAAATATGGAGCCAGTTTAAAGATTACTGCGAAAAATATCATCCATCCTGCGGGACATGGAAAAGAGTGTTTTTGTCATTACGCATGACCCTGAGTTTATTGCAGAATGCTGTACCAGCGTGGTACGCATGGACGAAGGACGGCTTCTGGAGTGTAGCCCGATCCGTAAGGTTTCGGACTCCAAATAGAATACCAAATGTGATGGGAAGAAAGTAATGGAAGGTCTTGCGTTCCGTATCGGGAAAGGATATACTTATTGTATATGCTACAAATGAAAAACAACGATACGGGGGTATTGGCATGGAGCATAATACAGGTTTTATGGATCAGAAGAGAAAAGAGAGTATGAATAGCTTCCCGATTTCCGGCGCAGAGGATATGAGACTGGTTGTAGAGTACATGGAAGAGCTGGAAGGAAGGGACGAGGCAAAGCAGAAGGAGCAGTCCTCACGTATGGATGAACTGACCGGCGTATTTGCGAATGATTATTTTGAAAAAAGAATGCAGATTGTGGATCGTTCCGAAATTGTTCCGGTAGCGGTGATTGAAATTAACATCAATGACTGGAAGTATGCGAATGACCACTATGGAGATGAAGAAAGTGACCGTCTGATCCGGATTATTGCGGGTATCGTACGGGAAGAGGCAAGCCCTTATTTTGTAATTGGAAGAATTGACGGAGATGTATTCGGAGTCCTGATTCCGATGGCAGAAGAGGGAGAAGCGGAAGATTACGCCCGCAGAATTAAGGAACGCTGCGTAAGCTATGAGGATGAGAAGCTGGCACCGTCTGCAGCAATCGGTATTGTTTATAAGAATAACATCGAGCAGTCGGTACAGGAACTGTTTTCCGATGCACAGTATGAAATGTTTGAAGATAAGCTTGCCATGAAACAGGCATCGGGCTACCGGGAACGCCTTGAGGGCAAAGGAAAGTAATACGAATAGTGATTACGACGGTATAATAAGTGTAATAACAGATGTAATCATAAGAAATGAATGAGACAGATGACTATTGGAATATAATGGTCATCTGTTTTTGTTATATATCATTTGTTCACAAAGTTTTTATAAATTAAACGCATCTAATACAAAAACAAAAGAAAAAGATAGAAAACAAGAGAAAATAAAAGAAAATAAAACATATAGCATTGTGATACAATTTGCAAAGGACGGCATATAAATTTAATATATGTTTTAGATGTTAGCACTCGATATAAATGAGTGCTAATAAAACAAAGGAACATTAAAATTTGAAGATATAACAAGGAGGCATTAAATCATGAAACTAGTACCATTAGCAGACAGAGTTGTTCTGAAGCAGTTAGTTGCAGAAGAAACCACCAAATCCGGCATCGTATTACCCGGACAGAATAAGGAAAAACCCCAGCAGGCAGAGGTGGTTGCAGTAGGTCCCGGCGGAGTTGTAGATGGCAAGGAAATTAAAATGGAAGTAAAGACCGGCGATCAGGTTATTTATTCCAAATACGCAGGAACCGATGTGAAGATCGAAGACGAGGAATATATCATTGTAAAGCAGAGTGATATTCTTGCAGTAATCCAGTAGTTAGGAAGTATTTCAATTAAAAGCATTTCATTGTGAAAATGAAAGAGAAATAGTTTAGTAGATTTTAGGAGGAAAAATCATGGCAAAGGAAATTAAATATGGGGCAGAAGCCCGTGCAGCATTAGAAGCCGGTGTCAATCAGTTGGCTGACACCGTAAGAGTAACACTTGGACCTAAGGGAAGAAACGTTGTTCTGGATAAGTCCTATGGTGCTCCGTTAATTACAAACGATGGTGTTACCATTGCAAAAGAAATTGAATTAGAGGATTCCTTCGAAAATATGGGTGCACAGCTTGTTAAGGAAGTTGCAACCAAGACCAACGATGTGGCTGGTGATGGTACAACAACCGCAACCGTACTTGCTCAGGCAATGGTAAATGCAGGTATGAAGAACCTTGCAGCAGGTGCTAACCCGATCATCCTTCGTAAAGGTATGAAGAAAGCAACAGACTGTGCAGTAGAAGCTATTGCAAAGATGAGCTCCAAGGTAAACGGTAAGGAGCATATTGCAAGAGTAGCAGCCATTTCCGCAGGTGATGAAGAGGTTGGAAAGCTTGTTGCAGACGCAATGGAAAAGGTATCCGGCGATGGTGTTATTACCATTGAAGAAAGCAAGACAATGCAGACAGAGCTTGATCTTGTAGAAGGTATGCAGTTCGACAGAGGATATATTTCCGCATACATGGCAACGGATATGGATAAGATGGAAGCAGTTCTTGACAATCCTTACATCCTGATTACCGATAAGAAGATTTCCAGCATTCAGGAAATCCTTCCTCTGTTAGAGCAGATTGTTCAGTCCGGTGCAAAGCTTTTAATCATTGCAGAAGATGTGGAAGGCGAAGCACTGACTACCCTGATCGTGAACAAACTGCGTGGCACCTTTAATGTTGTTGCTGTTAAGGCACCCGGCTATGGCGACAGACGTAAGGCAATGCTGGAGGATATTGCTATTCTGACAGGTGGTCAGGTAATCAGCGAAGAGCTCGGACTTGAACTTAAGGAAGCTACCATGGAGCAGTTAGGCCGTGCAAAATCCGTTAAGGTTCAGAAGGAAAACACGGTTATCGTTGATGGTGAAGGTGATAAGGACGCAATCGCAGCCAGAATCAGCCAGATCAAGAAACAGATTGAAGAGACCACTTCTGATTTCGACAGAGAGAAATTACAGGAAAGACTTGCAAAGCTGGCAGGCGGCGTAGCAGTCATCCGTGTAGGTGCTGCAACCGAAACCGAAATGAAGGAAGCAAAGCTTCGTCTAGAAGATGCACTTGCAGCTACCAGAGCCGCAGTAGAAGAAGGTATCATCTGTGGTGGTGGTTCCGCATATATCCATGCATCCAAGGAAGTTGAAAAGCTTGCTGACAGCCTTGAGGGTGATGAAAAGACCGGTGCACAGATTGTATTAAAGGCACTGGAAGCTCCTCTGTTCCACATCGCTGCAAACGCAGGACTGGAAGGAAGCGTTATCATCAACAAAGTAAAAGAATCTCCTGTAGGAACAGGATTTGATGCATTAAAGGAAGAGTACGTAGATATGGTTGATGCAGGTATCCTTGATCCTGCAAAGGTTACAAGAAGCGCACTTCAGAACGCAACAAGCGTAGCTTCTACCTTACTTACAACCGAATCTGTTGTTGCTTCCATTAAGGAAGACACCCCTGCAATGCCTGCAGGCGGCGCCGGAATGGGAATGATGTAGGCGTATAAACAGCCGATGCGATAAAAATAAAGGTGCGTCTCCCCAAGCTTGCTTGGAAGGAGACGCACCTTTTATTTTTATCATACCGCTGTAAGCGGTAGCCCCATAAAGAGGTATCAGCTCTTTATGGGGCTAGGCATCGGTCTGTTTATGCGCCTGCATCTGCATGAGTCTAAGCATCGGCAGATTTGTGTTACTGCTCACACAGCACCCAAGACATCTGCTGCTTATGCTTCTGGAATCCGTTTTCTTCACGGATTGACTACATTGATAAATAAATATATAATAATATGCATGGCAACATCAGAGCTAAAGGGCATTTGGCACGAAGAAATGCTAAAGGGTGGTAGAATGACAGAAGAAAAGGATACCAGTAAGACAACAGGTGAACAGGTTAAGAGCGAGATGGTATTCGACGATGGTCGGATCGAATCCATTCAGGAATTTCAAAGTCCGGAGCAGCTATATCGGGATCTTATTTTACGTGTGCGTAAATACCATCCCTCCGATGATATTTCCCTGATTGAGAAAGCCTACCATGTAGCTTATCAGGCACATAAGGATCAGGTGCGGAAGTCCGGAGAACCCTACATTGTACATCCCTTATGCGTAGCGATCATTCTGGCAGACCTTGAAATGGATCAGGAAACCATTGCAGCGGGACTACTGCATGATGTCGTGGAAGATACCATTATGACCGGGGAAGAAATCGAGAAGGATTTCGGTCCGGAGGTAGCCCTTTTGGTAGACGGCGTTACCAAGCTGCAGAATCTGCACCTGTCAACCGATCAGGACGGCAAGCCCGACCGGCTGGAAATGCAGGCAGAGAATCTGCGTAAGATGTTCCTTGCCATGGCGAAGGATATCCGTGTGATTCTGATTAAGCTGGCAGACCGTCTTCATAATATGCGTACCCTGAAATACCAGAAGCCGGAGGCACAGCAGCGCATTGCGCGGGAGACACAGGAAATCTATGCCCCCATTGCACAGCGTCTTGGTATTTCCAAAATCAAAGTGGAATTAGATGACTTATCTTTAAAATATCTCGAGCCGGAGGCTTATTATGATCTGGTAGATAAAATCGCAATCCGCAAAAGTGAGCGTGAGAAATACATTCAGGACATCGTGGATGAAGTCAGCGAACACATTAAAAATGCCGGAATTGAGGCCCATATTGATGGACGTATCAAGCACTTTTTCAGTATCTATAAGAAAATGAAGAACCAGAATAAATCCATTGAGCAGATCTACGATCTGTTTGCGGTTCGTATTATTGTAAATACTGTCAAGGACTGCTATGCAGCACTTGGTGTCATTCATGAAATGTATAAGCCGATTCCGGGCCGTTTCAAGGACTACATTGCCATGCCGAAGGCGAATATGTACCAGTCCCTTCATACGACGCTGATCGGTAAGAGCGGGCAGCCCTTCGAAATCCAGATCCGTACCTATGAAATGCATAAGGCAGCGGAATATGGTATTGCAGCACATTGGAAATATAAGGTTGCTTCCGATGGCAAGAAGATCGAGGATTCCGAGGAAGAGAAGCTGTCCTGGCTGCGTCAGATTCTGGAATGGCAGCAGGATATGTCCGATAATAAGGAATTCATGAACCTGTTAAAGAGCGATCTTGACCTCTTTTCCGATAGCGTTTACTGCTTTACCCCGACCGGGGAGGTAAAGAATCTGCCGGCAGGCTCTACGCCGATTGACTTTGCCTATAGTATTCACAGTGCGATCGGTAACAAGATGATTGGTGCGAGGGTAAACGGAAAGCTCGTAACGATTGATTATGAGATTAAGAACGGTGACCGCGTTGAAATTATGACATCCCAGAATTCCAAGGGGCCGAGCCGTGACTGGCTGAATGTGGTGAAGAGTACCCAGGCCAAGAGTAAGATCAACCAATGGTTTAAGAATGAATTCAAAGAAGAAAATATCGTAAAAGGCCGTGAGCTTTTACAGGCATACTGTAAGGCAAAGGTCATCGACACCAATGAAATCATGGTGCCGGAGTACATGAACACGATCATGAATAAATATGGCTTCCATGACTGGGAGTCCGTTCTTGCAGCCGTCGGACATGGCGGCTTAAAGGAAGGGCAGATCATCAATAAGATGCTCGAGCTTTATGAAAAGGATCACAGGAAAGAGCTGACGGATGAAGAGATTCTGGCAGCGGCTGCAGAGAATGACCAGCAGAAGAGCATTCCGCATATGAGATCCAGGAGCGGTATCGTTGTAAAGGGAATGCATGATCTGGCGGTGCGTTTTTCCAAGTGCTGTCTGCCGGTTCCCGGAGATGAGATCGTTGGTTTTGTGACGAGAGGACGTGGTGTATCCATTCATCGCACTGACTGCATTAATATCATCAATCTTCCTGAGATGGAGAGAGTGCGCCTCATTGATGCGGAATGGGAGGATAATGCGAAGGATGCCGGAGATGAGAAGTATATTGCAGAAATTAAGATTTATGCCATGAACCGGAATGGACTTCTTGCAGATATTACCAAGATTCTTACTGAGAAGAATATCAGCATCCGGAGCCTTAATACGAGAGTGAATAAGCAGGGCTATGCAACACTTGCTATTGCCTTTGAAATCAACAGCCGGGAGCAGCTTAATACACTGGTGGACAAATTGCACAGCATTGAGGGTGTGATAGATATCGAGCGAACCACGGGCTGATGAGACAGGTAATGAAACGGGTAATGAGACAGATAATGAGACGGTTTGGAAAGGAAGCTTATGGCAGAGTTAAAGGTGGATAAATTTACATTAGGTGTGTGTGAGACGAATTTTTATTATGTATATGAAGAAGGGAAGAAGGATGTAATAGTCTTTGATCCGGCAGACCGGGGAGAGCTTCTTTATCAGCAGCTTACTGCAAAGGGCTTTCACGTAGCTGCAATCTGTCTTACGCATGGACACTTTGACCACATCTGGGGCGTGGAAGAATTAAAAAAATGCAGCGGTGTCAGGGTATATGCCTATGAAGGTGAAAAAGAGCTCTGTGAAAGCGATGCTTTAAATGTTTCAAGAGCAGCAGGAAGAGCCTGTACGGTTACCCCGGATGTCCTTTTGAAGGATGGAGAAAAGGTTGAAATTGCCGGAATGCAGTTTCGGGTGCTGGCAACACCGGGTCATACGAAGGGAAGCTGCTGCTACTATTTTGAGGAAGACAAGGTGTTACTCAGCGGAGATACTCTGTTTCAGGAATCTGTGGGAAGAACGGATCTCCCGACAGGCAGCATGAGCGCACTGGTAAGATCGGTCCGTGAGAAGCTCATGGTACTTCCCGATGAGGTGACCGTATATCCGGGACACGGGGAACGCACCAGTATCGGGTATGAGAGAAAATATAATGCGTTTCTGTAGCTTTTGAATAGTTACGCATTTTTTAATCGGAATGGGAAGAGGAAAAGATGAGCAATTTATTAAGTATACTCGTGAATCAGAATGGATATGAATATGATATTCATTCTCTGGTAAAAGCATTTTATCCGGCACAGGACGTCAAGGTCTTTGTGCCGGATTCTGATGAAAAGGAGGTTTTAAGCTCCGATGAGGAACTTCCGGATCTGAAAATAGATTTTGCCCCGGAGGAGATCTGCATGTGCATTGTGGGTGGTGGCAGGAAGGAAGCAGATTTCGGCGGATACAAGGTAAAGCTGGAAGACGGTATGGAGCGTCCACATATTAAAAACTGCTTAAAGAAGCTGATCTATACTGCACTTTCCGAGTATACCGGTAAGCAGCTTCCATGGGGAACCCTGACCGGAATCCGACCGACGAAAATTCCGATGACGATGATGGAAGAGGATGTTACGGATGAGGAGATCATGCAGTATATGCAGGACATGTACCTTATCAGTGAGGAAAAGGGAAGGCTTTCCATTGAGATTGCCCACAGGGAAAAGGCACTGCTGGATACACTTCATTATGAAGATGGCTACAGTCTCTATATCGGGATTCCGTTCTGCCCGACCACCTGTCTGTACTGTTCCTTTACCTCTTATCCGATCTTTTCCTGGGAAAAGAGGGTATCGGAGTATTTAACGGCGCTGGAAAAGGAAATTGACTTTGTAAGCAGCTTTTATCGGGATAAGATTCTGGATACCATCTATATTGGCGGAGGAACGCCGACCACATTGAGGGCACTGGAGCTGGAACGACTTCTTTCTTATATTGAAGAGAAGCTGGATCTGTCCCACCTGAAGGAATTTACCGTAGAGGCGGGAAGAGCGGACAGCATTACGAGAGATAAGCTGGAGGTCTTAATGAGCCATGGGGTTACCAGAATTTCAGTGAATCCGCAGACCATGAACCAGAAGACGCTCGATCTGATCGGCAGACGCCACACCGTAGAGCAGGTGAAGGAGGCATTTGCCCTGGCAAGAGAGGTTGGCTTTACCAACATTAATATGGATATTATCTTAGGACTTCCGGAAGAAACGGAAATCGAAGTACATCATACCATCGATGAAATTGTTGCGATGCAGCCGGACAGCCTGACCGTACATTCCCTTGCCATCAAGCGTGCCTCGAAGCTCAGCCGGTGGATTGAGGAAAAGGGAATTTCCATGCTGAACAACACAGAAGCAACCATGAAGATTGCCATGGAGGGGGCACAGCAGCTCCGGATGGTTCCGTATTATCTCTACCGCCAGAAAAACATGTCCGGCAACTTCGAGAATGTCGGCTATGCGACAGAGGGTAAATTCGGTATCTATAACATTCTGATCATGGAGGAGAAACAGACCATTGTAGCGCTTGGTGCAGGTTCGATCACAAAGCGTGTATTCCCGGATGGACGGATCGAGCGCTGCGACAATGTCAAGGATGTCGAGCAGTATATCGAGAGGATTGATGAAATGACCCGGCGGAAGCAGGAACTTTTTTCAAAAGAATAAAAGGTTTGTTCTTCCTGAAATAGTACATCAGATGAGAGTATTATTTTTCAAAGCTGATTTTTACAAAATTACCCTTGCGTCCGGCGGATTTTTCTGCTAAGATTATTTTGCAAAGGTATATATTTCTGTGAGTTTTACTCATGTGATTTCACAATCTGCCTTAGAAATGCAAGCATTTCACATCTGATTTATGAAATTTTGCGTGGCTCTGAACAGTTAGCAAATCATTTGCGAAAGGGGCTTGCGCTTGCAATAGCCGCATTTTACCCGTGATGTATGGGCAGGATACGGCTTTTATGATATATGGAAAACAAATTAAGGTGACAACCAAGAAGGAGGTAAACCGCATGAAGAAACAAATCCTGTCCGCAGCCATGTCACTGCTGCTGACCGTCAGCCTGCCCATGACCGTGTTCGCGGAGGAATACGACCTTGAGAAGGGCAGCATTGAGGTTACGGCAAGCGATGATGGCAAGCAGTATGTCAGCCAGACGGCGAACAACATTACCAATGAGAAACAGACGACTGAGACTGTTATCACTCAGAAGGACAGCACCACCGTGACGCAGAACACCGTCGTCATAACTGCTGGGTCGGGACAGACCGCCAAGGTCACGCTGAAGGATGTGAACATCGATGTGAGCGGCACAGGGGATTGGTTCACCCCTGGAAGTGCCGCTGTTTCCACCGATGGTGTAGGACACGTGATCATTGAACTGGAGGGCGAGAACACGGTCAAGAGCGGCGGTAACCGTGCCGGTCTGGAGAAAAACAACAGCGGCAGTCTGACCATCAATGATGCGGATAATGACGGCAGTCTCGATGCCACGGGTGGCGTATACGGCGCAGGTATCGGCAGCGGCTATGTCAAGGACGGCAGAGAAATCACCATAACTGGCGGCACGATCAACGCTCAGGGCGGCGAAGGTGGTGCAGGTATCGGCGGCGGCAGAGCTGGCAGTGGCAGCGATATCGCCATAACAGGCGGCAAGGTCAATGCCACGGGGGGCTATGATGGTGCGGGTATTGGCGGCGGCACTCAGGGCGAAGGCAGCAACATCACCATCTCCGACAGCGAGGTCACAGCCAGAGGATCCGGGTGTGGCGCGGGCATTGGAGGCGGTCACGGTGGAGCAAGCACAAGCATTAGCGTTACTGGCAACGCACAGGTAAAGACACAGGGCGGCGAGTACGGCATCGCTATCGGCGGAGGCAGCTCTAAAAATGGTAGTCTTCACCTCGGCGCAGAGGTCACTCCGGACATCTCCGGTCTGGGAAAAGAAGGAACAATCGAATATTACGCATCCGGTAAGGAAATGACAGAGGCAACGCTGGAGCAAACCCATGGACATACGCATGACTGGGATGCTGGCGTGGTCACGACCCAGCCCACCTGCACCGGAAAGGGTGTGAGAACCTACACCTGCCAGGGCGGAAACAATTTCACAAAAACCGAAGATCTCGATGCACTGGATCACAGCTTTGTAGGACAGCAGTATGTTTCCGACAACAACGCCACCTGCAGGCAGGACGGCACCAAGTCCGCCCAATGCGTGCGGTATGACCAATGCGGAGTGACCCACACTGTTCCGGACGAGGGCAGCAGACTGTCACATACCGTGGTGATCGACAAAGCTGTTGCACCGACCTATACGAGCATGGGACTGACTGAGGGCAGCCATTGCTCTATGTGCAATGAAATTTTCACAGCACAGGAAAGTATCCCCATGCTGGTGCAGCCCACAACAGAAACAGAAGAGGCTTCCATGCAGATTGAATCCGCAGCACAAGCTCCTCTCTACCGCGTAACGGATCAGGAGGGCAGAGACATCAGCTGCAAAGCCGAGCGGAAGGACGGCGTGCTGACCGTCACCGCAGACGCGGACCTTGCGATTCTCACAGGTACAATCGGCGGCATCAGCACCCTCAGGGCGCAGGGCGTGGAGAAGCTCGTATTCGTCACAAAGAGCGCCAAATCCACCTTTTCCCTTGCCGATCTGCTGGGGAAAGGCAGCCACAGCGAAGGGTATAAGCTTACCCACGATGGCAAGATTATAACATTCATCCTCGGTGAAAAGCTGACCGACGTGAGAGACATTCTCGAAAAGGCGTAAACGTCCTGCCGGGAGTATCGGGCGTCTGTTCCTTGCGTACCTGCTGTTCGTAAACAGCATAACATACTGTTCTGCGCCGGAAGGCTTGAAAACCGGATACCGAATAACAGACCGTTGACCTGTACTCCATACGCACAAAGTCAGCGGTCTTTTTTTATCCCTGAACTCAACAAGGAGGTCAGTCATACAGGCAGTTCTAATAACTGCATGAAATGAACTGTCTGAACGGCATGAAATGTCAGAAGCGGTTGAACCCTCAGACGATACGGTGTATAATAACCTGGATTTGTAACTATATCGCAATACAGAATAGTTACTTTGGTCAGACAATTTGTTTTAAGAAATGAGGGAAATATTATGAAGAAAAAACTGGTTTTATCATTAATGGTTCTGGGGCTCTGCTCTGCGATGGTGTTTGGATGCGGTTCCGTATCGGATGAGGAGAGTGCGTCCGAAGAACTGCAGGTGGAGGAGGTCATAGTTCCGCAGATCTCGGAAGCAGAAGAAAACTCAGAATCAGACAGCACAGAAGCTGCCGGTACAGAAGCCACTGGTACAGCAAATCAACAGGAAACGGAAGCAGCAACGGATACCGCCGGACAGCCGGAAGCAACCGAGGTATCGGAGAGCTCCTCACAGGATACCGGGAATGCGTCTGCGGGTTCTTTTGTGGGCAAGCATATCAGCAGTTATGATGGAAGTGCATTGACAATATCCGATAATGGTGACGGTACCTATAAGGTCGATATAGAGCTTTATCGCCTGTACAGTTTTGAGAATGGTGTCGGAACACTTGAAGGGGATCAGATGACCTTTGTAGTGGATGATCCGAACGGAGAAAAGCTGACAGGGGAAATTACCAGAGACAGTAATAATGTTTTTACCGTGACCATCACAGAGAGTTCATGGTCTTTGCTGGCAAATGGTGATTCTTTCACTGATTTTCAGTAAGCAGCAGTAATGACAATCTTTCAAACAGACTTGCAAAATGAAGGAAAAGTGAGTAAGGTAGTAGATAAGAAAAGTTTGTGGAGAGATACTAATGGAATTCATAAATCAGATATTTGCAAAAGAGAATGTAAATAACGCAAGGCAGCCGGAAATTGACCTTGCCAAGGTTGTCTTCGTGCTGATGGTAGCTGCTGTACATATTACCATTGAGTGTGTACCATCGGAGGCTCTTTCCGAAGGGCTTCCGTATGTATTTGATTCCGTGATCGGAGGTCCGATGATTGCACCGGGGCTGATGTTTGCGATGGGTGCCTGTCTTGTTTACAGCAGGAGACAGGGGTGGAAGGATATTTTCCACAGAGGAGTTTTTATCTTTGTCCTTGGCTTTGTTTTAAATCTGTGCCGGTATACAATACCGGATCTGATCGGCTATGCAATTTCAGGAGATGCTGCAAGGTATCTGGAGCCGATTCTGTATCAGACATTTAATAATGATATTTTTCAGTTTGCGGGACTGGCGCTGATGACGATTTCCCTGTTCCTTAAGCTGAAATTAAAGGATGGAGTGATGCTGGGAACAGCCTTGCTTTGCTCGATTGCAGGAACCTTGCTTAACGGAGTGGATGCCGGCTCTGTTCCGGGTAATATTCTGCTTGGATATTTTGTCGGTGTTGAAGATGCGGCAGGGAAGGTTCTTTCCTATTTCGTCTATCTGAACTGGCTGATGATGCCGGTGTCCGGGTATGTTTTCGGGAAGCTTTTAAAGCGGATGAAGGACAGGGATCTGTTTTACCGGATGGCCGTACCGGCCTGTCTGCTGGTCGGAGTGCCCTATTATGTGCTTCATATCAGAAACCGGATTGGTATGTTTGGTCTGGGAGAAGCATGCTATTATCATGTGACAACACCGGATGTACTGATCTGCCTTGTAACAGCAATCGGAATGTATGGGATTTATTATTTTATCGGGAAGCATCTTCCGCCTAAGGCCGTTGCGGTTGCGAACCGGATTGGTACGGATATGACAGCCTTTTATTTTATTCACTGGCTGTTCATTGCAGGGATCGTTGATCTTGGAATATATCTGATTCGCGGAACGCAGATTCTTCCGATGAAATGGATGCTGATGCTTGCAATGCTGGTAACGGTGGTATCGCTTGTGCTTTCTGATCTATGGATGCACCGGTGGAAGAAGGCGTTATTCCGGTCTGCAAGGAATTCCGGTTGTCCGGATCAAAGCGGTAATATAGATTCAAAGGAAAGAAAATCATGAAAAGACGAAAACTACGCACAAGAGCAATCAAGTGGATGACAACCTTTGCGCTGCTTATTATCGTAGCGACCTGTATTACGGTGGTGGTCCGTTATCGGGAGGACACGCTTTATAGATCCCGCAGTCAGGCATTTGCCTATGCCAGGGCAGCGGCAGCCTATATTGATGGCGACCGGATAGAAGGGTATTTAAATACCCTGCAGAAGGATGCGTATTATGAACAGATTCAGGAATTCTTAAACGCTAACCAGACCTATTCGGATCTGGAATATTACTATGTTTTTGTCCCTTATGAAGAGGATCTTGTTTATATCTGGGATGCGAATGCAGAAAATGAGGGAGCCCGTGAATTAGGTGATCATGAAAACTATATGAAGGGTGGTAAAGAGGTCAGCTTTGCTGCGTTCAGTAAGAACCCGGAAGAGAAGGCATTGGTTTCCAGAGATGAGACCTATGGCTATATTACATCAGTGGTTGTTCCTGTTTATGACAGCAGCGGTGAGCCGGTTGCACTTGTCGGAGTGGATATCTCCATGCCTGATGTCAGGCAGATGGTTATGAGGTTTATTCTTGCAACCAGTATCAATATTGTAGTGATGATTCTGATATTCAGCGGCGGGCTTTTCGTAGTGGTAAGATACAGGATGATCCGCCCGATCAGCCTGTTAAATAAGGCCTCCGGAGAAATGGTAAGCAATCTGGAATCCGGAGCGGAATTCCGGATAGATGTGCATACGGGAGACGAGATTGAAGAGCTTGCCCGTTCCTTTGAGAAGATGAATGGAGAGGTGCGTGAGTACATCCGCAGACTTTCGGAGGTGACTGCCGAAAAGGAGAGAATTGGTGCAGAGCTTTCCGTGGCAACGAGGATTCAGGCGAACATGCTGCCAAGCATTTTCCCTCCGTTCCCGGACAGAAGTGACATGGATATCTACGCAACGATGCATCCGGCCAAGGAGGTAGGAGGAGACTTCTATGATTTCTTCCTGATCGACTCATCACATCTGGGTGTGGTGATTGCCGATGTGTCGGGTAAGGGGGTACCGGCAGCACTTTTCATGGTGATTGCCAAAACCTTAATTAAAAACCGCACTCTGATGGGAGGAACGCCTGCGGAGATTCTTGCCTTTGTCAATAATCAGTTATGTGAAAACAACGAGGAAGAAATGTTTGTAACCGTATGGCTTGGCATCCTGGATCTTACGACAGGACTTATGACTGCCGCCAATGCCGGGCATGAGTATCCGGCACTGAAACGGAAGGGCGGTTCATTTGAGCTCTTCAAGGACAAGCACGGATTCGTGCTTGCCGGAACAGAGAACTCCAGATACCGGGATTATGAAATCCGGTTCGAGCCGGGAGATACGCTGTTTGTTTATACAGATGGAGTGACAGAAGCAGCCAATGCAGATAAGGAGCTTTTCAAGACGTCGCGGATGGTGGAGGCGCTGAACCGTCATACCACGGAAGCCTGTGAACCGCTTCTTCGGGAGATGCAGAAGGAGATACAGAGCTTTGTAAAGGCTGCACCGCAGTTTGATGATATTACGATGCTGGCACTGACCTATTATGGGCAGGAGCCTTGTGCAGATTCCAAGAGAGAAAGGAAAGTATGAAAAAACTAAGTTTGCAGCTGAAAACAGCCTTAATTTTAGTCGTGTTTGCGGTATTGATTATCTCGGTTGCCTGCATTTCGGTGGTCTATCGGATTAAGCAGCATGCGGTAGAAGAGGCAACGCTACAGGCGATCGATTATACTTATCTGATTGCCGATTTCGTTGATGGAGACAGGATAGAGGGGTATCTGGAAACACTGCAGAAGGATGAATATTATGAACAGGTGCAGAAATTCCTGAATGCCTGCCAGACTAATTCCAGTCTGGAATATTGTTACGTTTATGTCCCTAATGAGGAAGATCTCGTTTATATATGGGATGCCGATGGAAACGGAAAGGCCTGCGATCTGGGTGAGCATGAGCAATATATGGAGGATGGATATAAGGCTACCTGTATGGCTATAGCGGCAGGCAAGGAATCCGAGTATGCCTTTGGTGTGCAGACGAAGGATGAAACCTATGGTTACATTGTATCGATGATTATACCGATTTATAACAGTGAAGGAGATACAGTAGCTATCGCCGGAGCAGATGCTTCTGTACCGGAGGTAACGGACTCCATTAAGCAGTTCCTGCGGGTTGTTGCGCTTAATATTGCGCTGGTTGTGCTGGTATGCAGTGTGGGCTTTTTCTTTGTGGTAAGACGGAAGCTTGTACGGCCTATTGGCATGTTGAATCAGGCGGCCGGAGAGATTGTCAACAATCTGGAATCCGGCGGAGAGGTTTCCTTCAATATTCATTCCGGAGATGAGATAGAGGGTCTTGCCAGATCCTTTGAAAAGATGTATGGCGAAGTCAGGGACTATATTGAACGGCTGTCGGAGATTACCGTTGAGAAGGAGAGAATCGGCATCGAGCTTTCGGTTGCCAAGGAGATTCAGGCCAGTATGCTGCCAAGTATTTTCCCGGCATTTCCGGAAAGAACGGATGTGGATATCTATGCAACAATGGATCCGGCCAAGGAGGTAGGAGGCGACTTCTATGACTTCTTCCTGATAGATCCTCAGCATCTTGGGATCGTTATTGCGGATGTATCCGGCAAGGGAATTCCTGCTGCATTGTTTATGATGATTTCGAAGACCATGATTAAGAACCGTACCCTGACAGGGGGAACACCGGCAGAGGTTCTTGCATTTGTCAATAATGAGTTATATGAGAACAACAAGGCAGAGATGTTTGTGACAGCCTGGCTCGGTATCCTGGATTTAGAGAGCGGAACACTGACGGCAGCCAATGCCGGACATGAATATCCGGTACTCAGACGTAAGGGTGGAGTCTATGAACCGATTCGGGATCCGCACGGACTGGTTCTTGCTGTCATGGGAAATATGCAATATGTGGATTATGAAATTTCCCTTTCGCCGGGAGATATGCTGTATATCTACACGGATGGAGTAACGGAAGCAACGAATGAACAGGATGAGCTTTATTCCGAACAGCGGATGGTAGAAGCGCTGAATCGGCATACCGAAGAGAACTGTGAACAGCTTTTGCATGCAATGAGTAAGGAGCTGCAGGACTTTGTGAAGGATGCACCGCAGTTTGATGATATTACGATGCTGGCTCTGACGTATTACGGACAGTAACCGCAGCCGGATATGGTTTGGATAATTTTTAGAAAAAGAATTGAGATTAGTTGACACTAACTTTAAAATATGCTATTCTCATTTCTGTTAGCGTACACTGTTAGCAAACGAAGAAAGGTGGATCAGATGCCGAAGGATAAAACCATCAGCCACATCCAGGTAATGGCAGCAGTAAAGGAAGAATTTCTGGAAAAAGGCTTTGAAGAAGCCTCTGTCCGCAGTATTGCTGCACGTGCCGGAATGTCGGCCGCGGGACTTTACCGGCATTATCCAAATAAGGAAGCCATGTTTGAGGATCTGGTTGAGCCATTGATCGTGGAAATGGATGAATGGGTGCGCTGCCATAAGAAAAAGGCTTACGAGCGGATAAAGCAGGGAGCGGAAGGAAAGCGGGAGCTGTTCGGTGAATCCATGATCGATCTGATCCGGGACGTGGTTTATCCGCAGAAGGAGATTTTTCAGGTATTACTTTGTGGCGCTTCCGGATCAAAGTACGAGAGCTTTATGAATGACTATGTGGAGATACAGCAGCAGGATATGCTTGAGTCCTTTGCTTATATGAGGGAACAGGGTTATTCGATAGAGGAAATTTCACGGGAGGAATTGCATATGCTCCTTAGTGCTTATACAACGGCCATCTTTGAGCCGATTGTACATAATTATTCTGAAGAACAAATGAATCACTGCCTTGATACCGTCAACCGGTTTTTCATGCCGGGCTGGAAGGAGATCATGGGATTTTAAAAGAAACCTCAGGGTTTCTTTTTTTTCGTAAGCGAACACATGATGGTTAGCGTTAACTAACAAAATTATTGAAGTCTTGGAGGAGGAATAACAGTGAAAAAAGACAATGTAATGAAAGTCATCAACGAGTATGCCGGTTCCTACCGGTATGTGATCGTGTTGGGACGTGTGCTGGCAGCACTTAGTGCGCTGGTTGCCATGATACCTTATTACGATCTATGGAAAATTATTAAGGTAGCAGTCAGTGGAGAGAAGCTTTCGCAGATTTCCGGGCTTGCCTGGCAGGCAGTCGGAATTATGATTTTATCCATGCTGATGTATGTCGGGGCACTGATGTGTACCCATGTTTCGGCATTCCGGGTACAGGCGAATTTAAGAACACGACTGATGACGCATATTGTTACACTTCCGCTTGGTGTATTTGATCAGGCAGGAACCGGTAAGATCCGTCGTATTGTCAACGAATCCTCCGCAGCAACCGAAACATACATTGCGCATAACCTTGCAGACAAAGCAGTAGCCAGTGCGACACCGGCAGGCCTTTTGGTTCTGATGCTTGCCTTTGACTGGAGAATCGGCCTGATCTGTCTGATTCCTGCTATTATTGGTTTTCTTTTCATGATGGGAATGATGGGTAAGGAAATGCAGGAAAAGATGAGGGAATACCAGAATGCCCTGGAGGTGATGTCCGGTGAGGCAACGGAATATGTCCGTGGAATTCCGGTAGTTAAGACCTTTGGACAGACGGTATTTTCCTTTAAGCGTTTTAAAAATGCTTTGGATGATTATGAAAAATGGTGTGTGTCCTATACGATTTCCTTACGGAAATCCATGATAGGATTCATGACCGGAATCAATGCGATCTTTGCGGCACTTGTCTTTGCCGGATTTATCTTTGCAGAAAACGGAGTGACTCCGGAGCTGATTCTTAACATGATGTATTACATTATTATTACACCGCTTCTCACGGTGACCCTCACCAGGATTGCCTATGCCGGTGAGCAGGAAATGCAGGTTATTGATTCCATTAAGCGCATTGACGGTATTTTGAGCATCCAGCCGCTTCCGGAAACGGATCAGGCGAAGCAGCCGAAGGATTATTCTGTAGAGCTTAAGAACATCTGCTATCGTTATCCGGATGCGGAAAATGATGCGATCCATGACTTAAGCCTCTCTATTCCAGGCGGACAGCATGTGGCATTCGTCGGGCCAAGCGGCGGCGGTAAAACCACAACCGCAGCACTGATTGCACGATTCTTTGATGTTCAGGAGGGCGCAATTGAAATCGGAGGTGTCAATGTGAAGGACATTCCGCAGAGTACATTAATGAAGATGGTATCCTTTGTATTCCAGGATAATAAGCTTTTAAAGGGAACGATCCTTGATAATGTCCGTCTGGCGAAGCCGGAAGCAACCGATGCGGAAGTCATGGAAGCTTTGAAAAAGGCGCAGTGCATGGATATCATTAAGAAGCTTCCCGATGGCATTCATACCGTCATCGGTACGAAGGGGACTTACCTGTCAGGAGGAGAGCAGCAACGGATTGCGATTGCAAGAGCCGTGCTTAAGAATGCACCGATTCTTATCCTGGATGAAGCAACCGCATTTGCGGATCCGGATAATGAAGCTATGGTGCAGAAGGCTTTTGAAGAATTGTCGGCTGGCAAAACCCTGATTATGATTGCACACCGCTTAACGACAGTTGCCAATGCGGATCGTATCTTCGTGCTGAAGGACGGTACCTGTGCCGAATCCGGAAGCCATACGGAGCTGATGGAGCAGAATGGTATGTATAAAGAAATGTTCGAGGAGTATACCAGATCGATTGAATGGAAGGTAGGTGCATAACGATGATTGAAAAATTACAGCATAAATATGCCTTGTCTCCACAGGGCGCAAAGGATATGATTAAGGCATGTATCATTGTATGCCTTTCGGATATGGTTTTGATGTTCCCGGCAGGAATCCTGTATCTGTTGATACGTGATCTCTTAGATGGAAATTTAAGCAGTGGAAGAATTGTAACGTATGTCTTCGCTTCACTCATCGTACTTGTGGTGATTGCGATTTTTCAGGGACTGCAGTACAATGCTACCTTCCTTGCTACATATAGGGAAAGCGGCATCCGGCGAGCAGCGATTGCGGAACGTCTTCGTAAGCTTCCTTTATCCTATTTTGGGAAAAAAGACTTAAGTGATCTGACGACAAACATCATGTCCGACTGTGCACAGATCGAAACTGCATCCAGCCACTGGATTCCGGAGCTGATCGGTTCTGTGCTATCCGTAACCATCATGGGAATCAGTCTGTTCATGGCATTTGACTGGCGGCTTGCACTTTCAAGCTTCTGGGTAATTCCGATTGCGTTTCTGGTTGTGGCAACCTCTTCAGGTCTTCAGAAGCGTGCCATTCGTAAAAACCTTTCCGCACAGCTTGAATTAAGCGATGGGGTACAGGAATGTCTCGAATCAGTACGTGACCTGCGAGCGAATAATGCACAGGAGCAGTACCTTCAAGGACTTCAGAAGAAGATCAGGGGGGTAGAAAAGCAGTCCCTGTTTACCGAATTAAATACGGCATTGTTCGTTTCCTCTGCACAGATGGTTTTGAAGCTTGGAATCGCAACAACAGCACTGGTGGGCGGTGTTTTATTTGCCAATGGGGAGATTGATATTCTTACATTCTTTATGTTCCTGATGCTGGTATCCCGTCTGTATGATCCGATGCAGATTGCGCTGCAGAACCTTGCGGCAATCATTGCAACCGGTGTACGGTGCGAGCGGCTGGATGAGGTGATGTCCGGTAAATTACAGACCGGAAGTGAGACCCTTACGAATACGGGATATGATATTGTATTTGACCATGTGAAGTTTTCTTATGATGAGGATACAACAGTCTTACAGGATGTCAGCTTCACGGCGAAACAGGGTGAAGTTACAGCCCTCATCGGACCGAGCGGCGGCGGTAAGACGACCGTTTCCAGACTGGCTTCCCGTTTCTGGGATATTTCGAGTGGTAAAATTACGGTTGGTGGAATGGACATCAGCGGAATTGATCCGGAAAAGCTGCTTTCCCTGTATTCCATTGTGTTCCAAGATGTGACACTGTTTAACAATACGGTTATGGAAAATATCCGGATCGGCAAAAAGGATGCGACAGATGATGAAGTCATTGCGGCAGCCAGGCTTGCAAACTGTGATGAGTTCGTACAGAAGCTTCCGAACGGTTATCAGACCATGATCGGTGAAAACGGTAAGGAATTATCCGGCGGAGAGCGTCAGAGAATTTCAATTGCCAGAGCGTTCCTTAAGGATGCCCCGATTATCCTTCTGGATGAGGCCACTGCTTCTCTGGATGTGGAAAACGAAACCCAGATTCAGCAGGCACTGTCCCACCTCATTAGGAATAAGACCGTTATGATTATTGCCCATCGTATGAGAACGATAGCAAGTGCAGATCACATTGTGGTCTTAAAGGATGGGGTGGCTGCCGAACAGGGAGCTCCGGCAGAGCTGATGCAGCAGGAGAACAGCATTTATAAGCATATGGCGATGCTGCAGACCAAGAGTGCCGACTGGAAAATGGCATAAGAGAAGGAGGGAGCCATGAATTATACTTATATCGTCCGGTGCAGCGACGGGACGCTCTACACGGGCTGGACGAACGATCTCAATAAGCGCATAAAGGCACACAACGATGGAAAAGGTGCGAAATATACGAAGCCAAGGCTCCCGGTAGAGCTTGTCTATGCGAAGGAACATGCGACGAAGGAAGAAGCCATGAAGGATGAGTACCGCATCAAGCAGCTTCCGCGTGAGGCTAAACTGGAATTGTGCAGGGAGTATGAGAAAGAGCAGAGAAAATCGAAACTTAAAACACATGTAAAATAAAACCGGAAACAGTTGAAAATAAGAAGGAAAATAGGTACAATATTGCTTTAACAGGAACAAAACGGGGAAACCGGAAACAATCCGATCAGAAAGTAGTGGGTACATATGGCGAAATATACCAGACAGGCAATTATGCTCTGCCTGCTCAAATTACTGGAAGAAAAATCAATTGATAAGATCACGGTTAAGGATATCTGCGAACGGTGTGAAATCAACCGGAACACTTTTTATTATTACTTCGGTGATATTTATGAGGTGCTGGAGTCAATGATCGAATTTGAGACAGAGCAGTCACTGAAGGAGGATGATGCGCAGATCTCCTTTTATGAGGAGTTGCTGCAGAAATATCACCTGGTTATGAATTACAGGAAAGCAGTCTTCCATTTGTATGATTCCAAAAACCGGGAACTGATATCCAATTATTTTTATACGATTACGGAGGCGTTCGTGACGAAGTATGTCCGAAAGGAAGCAGAAGGAATGAATGTACCGGATGAAGAGATACAGTTCATTATTGATTTTTACAGCAATTCCCTGATTGGAATGATGCTTCGATGGATCAGAAACGGCATGCCGGGAGAAAAGGACCATCTCATCCGGAAATGGTCCATGTCCTATCAGGCTACCGTGAAGATTCTGCTGCAGGGGTGTCTTGCCGAGCAGCATCCGGGCGCTTCTGTATTTAAGCGTCAAGCTCACGATCCTTTGCCATAAAGAATAATGCAATTGTATCGGGGCCGACATGGCTTCCGGTACAGTAATCATAAGAAGTGTTGATGAAGCCGCGAAGCTTCACACGCTTCTTTATTTCTTCCATCACATAAAGAGAATCCTCATACGCATCGGCATGGGCAATGCCGATGATCTGATTTTCAGGATCTACGATGTTATCACAGACTAAAGAAACCAACGCATTTAGTGCTGCCTTACGGCCGCGGCATTTCTTGAACTGTACAATATAGCCATCTTTATTTCCACGAAGGATCGGCTTGATATTCAAAATGTTTCCCACGAAAGCAGCAGAGCCGGAAAGACGGCCTGTTTTGGCAAGATATTTCAGATCACCTACGGTGAAAACACCGTTCATCTTGGCCGGATAGGTTTTGAGAATGTCATAAACTTCGTCAATTTCCATTCCCTTGTCACGCATTTCACTTGCATAGATGGCGAGAATTCCCTGTGCAAGGGAAGCGTTTAAGGCATCGATAATCCGGATTTTGCGTCCTGCCGGTGGATTCTCCAACAGCTCCTCCATGGCGATCCGTGCTGAGTTATAGTTGCCGCTGATGTTCTTACTTAAGGAAAAATATAGCACGTCCTCACCGGCTTCCATGACCTTACGGAAAGCAGCCTCGAAATCTCCGGTACTGATGAGGCTGGTCTTGACATCAGCACCATTACGCATGGCATCATAATAAAGCTTACCCTTTACACGTTCTTCTTCATAAGTCATTTCCGGATCAAAGCATACCAGCTTCTTACCATTCACATAGTTTACAAAGGAAATAACCTTAATATCATACTGCTTTACAAGCTCCGCGGGAATATTGGCGGCGGAATCTACAATAATCTGAAACATATATTCACCCTACCTGTAATTATTTTCTTATCTATTTTATGTAGTAAATAAAACTATGTCAAGTGTTTTTATGAAATCAGACATTTTTAAAGGAATGACTGAAAACAAGGACGTAAGTTTTTGTTTGTCCATAGGAAGCCGGAAAAAAATAGGCTATTCTCTATTTGACAGTAAAGGAGGCGGATAAAAATGAAAAATTTGAAGATGATTAAGAATATGTATCTGGCATTGATCCTGTGTTCGATCCTTGTAGGAGCGGTATTACTGATCTGGCCGCAGATGGGCGTCAGCGTGATGTGTAAGGTCTATGGAGTATTCCTGCTGATCTATGGTCTTGCCAAGCTTTCAGGATATTTTACCGGGGATCTGTTCCAGCTTGCCTTCCAGTATGATTTCGGACTTGGTATTGTTTCCCTGATACTTGGATTTGTCCTGTTATTAAGAACACAGCACATTGTAGAATTCCTGGCGCTGTGTATCGGGATTTTCATGCTGGTGGATGCTGCCCTGAAAATTCAGACTGCAATTGATGCAAAGAAGTTCGGGATCAGTAAATGGTGGCTGATTCTCATGGTAGCCATTATGGCGGCCTTTGTCGGAGCTTTGTTACTGCTTGCTCCGTTTGAAACAGGAAGCGTTCTGGTGCGTGTGCTGGGCCTGAGCATCTGTATTGACGGCATTATGAATCTGATCGTAGTAATGAGTACGGTACGCAGCATCCGCCGCAGCCGGGAAGACATTGTTGACATAGAGTTGTAGCGATAAGAGAAAGAAGAGGAGTTGTCATGATTGCAAAAATAACACCGTTACTTATGGTTCTGGTAATTGCATCTGTTTTAGGTTATATGACAGAGAATATCTGGGTGGGCTTCCGGTTCGGCTACTGGGATAACCGGGGCATGATGATGCCGGGACTCCTTGGATACGGTATGGCAATTACAGGACTGTATCTGATTCTCGGACTGCCGCAGAACCCGAAGCTGTTCGGACATGAGTTTTTCTTTGAGAATTCCCTGCAGGGCATTGTATTTTACTATGTGGCAGCAGGGGTGCTCGTTTCCGTAGCAGAAATTGTATTGGGAAACTTCGTGGAAAAGCATTGTGAGATTATCTGGTGGAATTATACCGGGCTTCCGCTCCATATTGGCAAGTATACCTCCGTTCCGACTTCAATGGGATTCGCAGCGATGATCACCTTATTTATGGGCAGTATCTTCCCAAGACTTTATCTCTGGGTGGTACGGATTGAGAATCCGTCCCTTACGATTCTGACCTTTGCCCTTGCAGGACTTCTTGTTATGGACTTTTGTTATGCGGCCAAATATATGATTATAAATAAGCGGGTAAACAGGCTGTGGCAGATCGAATGGAAAAATGGTCTGGCTGTTCATAAGGTGCAGCCGTTAAGTCGGGACTTAAGCTAACAGAGCAGTAATCGGATAATTAAGGAAGCAAGAAAAGGGCAGCAGAAATTTTCCGTTGTGAGAAATTCTGATTGCCCTTTTCATTAAAAGCAGGTGTAGCTATTCGGAACAGTTACTAATTAGGAAGATCCGTTTTCACAGAATGGTGGTTCAGCTTAACATACCGCCTAGCATGCCACCGCCGGCACAGAGCGCAAGCACGGTCAGCGTATGCATGGTAGACAGATCGCCCGGTGTTTTCATTATCATGGACAGAATCAGCAGGATCATGAAGTAAAGGCTTCCTGCAAGCAGACCCCACAGGAACCTGCGGTTTCCTTCCCGTTTCCCGGTGATAAAGCCGGCAAAGAAGGTGGTAACGACATAGATTGCGGTAATACAGATAGTAACGATTCCCTCCGAAAACCGCAGCCGGTACATGAGAAATGCCAGAAGCAGCAAAAGGGCGCCGGTTAAGATGGCACAGAACAGGATGCATTTAAAGAAAAACAGCAGTCTTTCATTTACCTGAAGCTTTGTTTTCATATCATTTCGTTTCCTTATGTGTGTTTTATGTAATATTTATATGTAGGTTCTTGACACAGAATACCCGTTATTGTATTATTTTTAACAATAACCAGCCAAAGAGCTGACAAAAGAAGGAGTGATTTTAGAATTGGATACCGATGGTGTCATGCAACTTGTTGCACTTATTGTTTTACTCATGTTATCTGCTTTCTTTTCTTCGGCAGAGACATCACTGACTACGGTGAACCGTGTGCGTTTAAAGGCACTGGCAGAAGAAGGAAACAGGCAGGCGAAGACCGCATTACGCGTGCTGGATCAATATGGCAAAATGCTGAGTGCGGTTCTGATAGGCAATAATATTGTTAATCTGTCTGCATCAGCACTGGCGACTACCCTTGCCATCCGAATTCATCTGACGGTAGGTATTGCAACTGCAATATTAACCATGATGATTCTGATTTTCGGAGAGATTGTGCCGAAGAATATCGGCATGACCAATGCGGAAAAGCTGGCATTGCTTTATGCAACACTGATTGCCGGCCTGATGAAGCTTTTTACTCCGGTGATTTTTGTGATGGATTCACTGGTCAGAGGAATTATGAAGCTGCTGCGTGTAGACCGCGGTAAGAAGACTGCCATGACAGAGAATGAGCTTCGTACCTATGTAGAGGTCGGACATGAGGATGGTGTCATTGAATCCGAGGAGCGCGAGATGATCTACAACGTGTTTGATTTCAGGGATGCCGTAGCCAAGGATGTCATGATTCCCAGAATTGATATGGTGACCGTAGATAAGGCAGCAACCTATGAAGAGGTCATGGAAGTATTCAAGGACTGTATGTATACCCGGATTCCTGTTTTTGAGGAGGATAAGGATAATATTATCGGTCTGATCAATATTAAGGACTTTATTCTTGTCGAGGATAAGGAGCATTTCAGGATCAGTGATATTCTGCGGCAGGCTTATTATACATATGAATTCAAGAAGACGGCAGATCTGCTTGTGGAGATGCGTCAGAAGTGCTTTAATGTGGCGTTCGTGCTGAATGAATATGGCGGCACGGCAGGCATGATTACCCTTGAAGATCTTTTGGAGGAGATCGTCGGTGAGATCCGTGATGAATATGATTCTGATGAAGAGCAGCTGATCCAGAAGATGCAGGACCGCACTTATCTTGTAGAAGGCGGTATGAAGCTGAGCGATATTAATGATGAACTCGGAACCGATCTGGAATCTGAAGATTATGATTCAATCGGAGGCCTGATTATTGAGCATCTGGATCGTGTACCGGAGGACGGTGCACAGATTGTAACGGATCAGGGGATCCGGCTGCAGGTACAGGGTGTGAGCCAGAACCGTATTCTGAAGGTCATTATGGAGCTTCCGGAAGAGAAAGCTTCGGAAGAGGACAACACGAAGGCTTCGGAAAAAGGTTCAGAAAAAGAGAAATAAACACTTTCCCAAACATCACATTTATGTTATACTATCGTGGTGAACGTCACAATGACGATTTAAGGAAAGGTTTTAGACTAGGATATAAAGGAGATAGAGGATTATGAAGAGAATTAAGACCTTAGTAACCAGAGACTTAAAGGAATCCATGAAGAAGGGCGGATGCGGCGAGTGCCAGACCTCCTGCCAGTCTGCATGCAAGACTTCCTGTACTGTAGGAAATCAGACCTGTGAAAAGGCAAAATAAGTATCGAATATAAGTAAGTGAACATAAGCAGCGGCTTACGTCGCTGCTTATTATTTCGAAGAAAATTAAAGGATATAAAAAAGTGATACATCAGTATATTAATAATGGATATAACATCGTTCTGGATGTGAACAGCGGCTCGGTGCATGTGGTCGATCCCTTAAGCTATGAGCTGATTGCTTTAGCCGATCAGCGTCTTGCAGAAGGAAAGTCCGAAGAGGAGATCCTTGCAGAGGCGAAGGAGCAGTTCAGGGAGCAGTATTCCGAAGAGGATATTACCGAAGCGCTTGGCGAGATCTGGGAGCTAAAGGAGCTTGGACAACTGTTTGCACCGGATATTTACGAGAATTATATTTTTGACTTTAAGAAGCGTCAGACGGTCGTGAAAGCACTCTGCCTTCATATCGCACATGATTGTAACCTCGCCTGCCGTTACTGCTTCGCAGAAGAGGGCGAATATCATGGAAGGCGGGCACTGATGAGCTTCGAGGTCGGAAAGAAAGCGCTGGATTTCCTCGTTGCCAATTCCGGCAGCCGTGTGAATCTGGAGGTGGACTTCTTTGGCGGGGAGCCGCTGATGAACTGGCAGGTGGTTAAGGAGCTTGTCGAGTACGGAAGAAGTCTGGAAGAACCGAATAATAAGAAGTTCCGTTTTACCCTGACAACCAATGGGGTACTGTTAAACGATGATATTCTTGAATTTGTCAATAAAGAAATGTCCAATGTGGTTCTGAGCATTGACGGACGTAAGGAGGTCAATGACAAGATGCGGCCGTTCCGTAAGGGGCAGGGCAGTTATGAGCTTATTGTTCCGAAGTTCCGGAAGGTGGCAGAGAGCCGTGACCAGATGAATTATTATGTGAGAGGCACGTTCACCCGCAATAATCTGGACTTTTCAGAGGATGTGAAGCATCTGGCAGACCTTGGCTTTGAGCAGATTTCCGTAGAGCCGGTGGTTGCAGAGAGTACCGAGCCCTATGCGTTACAGGAGGAGGATCTTCCGACATTGCTTGACCAGTACGATAAGCTGGCAGTCGATCTTTTGAAGCGTCATAAGGAAGGAAAGGGAGTGAACTTCTTCCATTTTATGATTGATCTGCAGGGAGGTCCCTGTGTGGCAAAGAGATTATCCGGCTGTGGATCAGGTACGGAATACCTTGCGGTAACACCGTGGGGAGATTTGTATCCGTGTCATCAGTTTGTCGGCAAGGAAGAATTCCTGATGGGAAATGTGGATGATGGAATCGTCCGCACGGACATCCGGGATGAATTCAAGACCTGCAACGTTTATGCGAAAGAAAAATGCCGCAATTGTTTTGCTAAATTTTATTGCAGCGGTGGCTGTGCTGCAAATTCCTATAATTTCCACGGAAAGATCAACGATACCTATGATCTTGGCTGTGAATTGCAAAAAAAGCGTATCGAATGCGCAATTATGATAAAAGCCGCATTAGCGGAGGAGGAAGAGTAAAATGAAAAAGAACAAAGCGATCATTTTGCTGCTGGTATTTGTATTATTACTGGCAGGACTTGGTTACACCGCGACAGTCGGACTTGGCGTAGATGGTTCCGGATCTGCAGGAAGCATCAGTCTTGGCCTCGATCTGGAAGGTGGTGTAAGTATTACCTATCAGGTTGTTGGTGATGAAAAGCCCAGCAGCGAGGATATGAGTGATACCATTTACAAGCTGCAGCAGCGTGTCGATGGTTACAGCACAGAATCTGTGGTATATCAGGAAGGGGATGACCGGATTAATATTGAAATCCCCGGCGTTTCCGATGCCAATGCGATTCTGGAGGAACTCGGAAAGCCCGGTTCCCTGTACTTTATTCGCCAGACTGATTCCGATGGCAGCTTAAATTACCAGTACACCGGAACAGATGAGGACGGACAGCCGGTTTATACACTGACAAAGACCATTGATGAACTGCAGGCAGACGGCTCCATCGTATTAACCGGTACCGATGTTAAGAATGCAGAACGCAGATCTTATCAGAACCAGATGAAGAACTATGAATTCGTAGTAAGTCTTACCATGACAACCGAAGGCGTACAGAAGTTTGCCGATGCGACCACCAATGCTTACCAGAATGGCGAGAGTATTGCGATTTACTATGATGGCAAGATCATCAGCGCACCGAATGTCAATGAGCCGATTCTCGGAGGAGAGGCACAGATTACCGGTAACTTCACGAATGATGAAGCAGAACAGCTTGCTTCCACAATCCGTATCGGTGGTCTGAAGCTGGAGCTGGAAGAGCTTCATTCCAAGATCGTAGGCGCACAGCTTGGTGAGGAAGCGATTTCCACCAGTATTAAAGCCGCAGTCATCGGTTTCGTTATTATTGTACTTTTCATGATCCTTGCTTACCGTATGGCAGGTTTTGCAGCCAGCCTTGCACTGGGATTATATGTAGAACTGATTGTCATCCTTCTGGATGCCTTTGATATTACACTGACCTTACCCGGTATTGCCGGTATTATTCTTTCCATTGGTATGGCAGTCGATGCAAACGTAATTATTTTCGCCCGTATCCGTGAAGAGATTGCGAAGGGCAAAACCGTCCGCTCCGCAATTGATACCGGATTTAAGAAGGCAACCTCCGCAATCGTAGATGGTAACGTAACAACCCTGATTGCAGCAGCCGTTCTTGCAATTATGGGAACCGGTACGATTAAGGGATTTGCTTACACTCTTGCATTAGGTATTGTATTATCCATGTTCACCGCGATGGTAGTAACCAGAACCTTAATGAATATCTTCTATGCACTTGGTGCAAAGAGCGAGAAGTTCTATGGAGTTGCCAAGGAAAAGAAGGCAGTCAACTTTACTTCAAGGAAAGCAGTATTCTTCACCATTTCCATCGTGGCAATTTTAAGTGGCTTTGTATTTATGGGAATCAACAAGGTCGGCGGAAAGAATGCGTTGAATTATAGCCTTGAATTTATGGGTGGTACATCCACGAACGTAACCTTTAATGAAGATATGTCCCTGCTTGATATTGATGAGCAGGTCGTACCGTTAATTGAGGATATTACCGGCGATGGTAATGTCCAGACACAGAAGATTGACGGAACAACCGAGGTCATTTTTAAGACACGTACCCTGGATGTGGCAGAGCGCGAAGAATTTAAGAATGCGATGGTAGAGAATTTCAACGTGGATGCAGATAAGATCACAGCAGAATCCATCAGCGCAACCGTAAGTAACGAGATGCGCTCCAATGCAATTATTTCCGTGCTGATTTCTGCGGTATGTATGCTGGTGTACATCTGGTTCCGGTTCAAGGATATCCGTTACGGTGCAAGTGCCGTCGCAGCCCTGTTACATGACGTACTGATTGTGCTTGCATTCTATGCGATTGTGAGAATTTCCGTTGGTAATACCTTCATTGCATGTATGCTGACGATTGTTGGTTATTCCATCAATGCGACCATCGTTATCTTTGACCGTGTTCGTGAGAACATGCAGAACATGAGCAATAAGGACAGCCTGGAGGATATCGTTAACACCAGTATCACCCAGACCTTATCACGAAGCGTATTTACTTCCCTGACAACCTTCATTATGGTTGCAGCGTTATATGTATTCGGTGTTTCCTCCGTACAGGAATTTGCTCTTCCTTTGATGGCAGGTATTCTTTGCGGCACGTATTCTTCCGTCTGCCTCACCGGATCCCTGTGGTTGGTACTTCGTAAAGTATTTCCGCAGAAGAAGGCATAATCAATATGAGCTTTGGAAAGGCTTGCTGCTTGCATGGCGGCAGGCCTTTTTTTGAGCAGAGCACTTAGTGAAAGCAAGTCGAAGACGCAGCTTGAACTTAGTGCGAGCCATACATGTGCACTTAGCGAAAGCAAGTCAGAGACGCAGCTTGAGGTTAGTGCAGCAGGTAGAGCAGAGCAGTAGCCGATTGTACTCAGAGCGGGGAGAGAAAACATGACAAAATGGATGGTGGCTGCCAAGAAGGCAGATTTTGATGCGATTGCGCAGAAATTTCATATATCACCGGTACTGGCGAGGATCCTCCGGAACCGGGAGCTTATAACGGAAGAGGAGATTGACCGGTTTTTGAACGGAACCCTTGATGATCTGCATGATCCTTCTTTATTAAAAGGAATGCAGGAGGCCAGTCAGTGTCTCTTTCAGAAGATCGGGCAGAAAGTGAAAATCCGGATTATCGGGGATTACGATGTGGATGGCGTCTGTTCTTCGTATATTCTGTTACGGGGCCTGCGGCTTCTGGGTGCCGATGTGGATACGGTGATTCCACACCGGATGAAGGATGGATATGGGCTGAATGATCATCTGATTGAACAGGCGAAGGAGGATGGCATTGATACCATTCTGACCTGCGATAACGGGATTGCCGCAGCCGACCAGATCCGGCTCGCGAACGCCTACGGAATGACGGTTATCGTGACCGATCACCATGAAGTTCCCTATGAGGAACAGAACGGAGAACGGATTTACCGGCTGCCGGAGGCAGCTGCGGTAATTGATCCGAAGCAGGAGGACTGTCCGTATCCTTACAAGCAGATCTGTGGGGCAGTGGTTGTTTATAAGCTGATCCAGTATCTATTCCGTGAGGCACAGAATTCCGGTTGGATCAGACAGGACGGTGAACCGGTGAGCAAAGAAGCTTCGCAGGAGCTGTTACAGGAGCTTTTAAGCTTTACGGCACTTGCAACGGTCTGTGATGTCATGGAGTTAAGGGACGAAAACCGGATTCTGGTACGTGAGGGCTTAAAAGAAATGACGAAGACCACGAATTACGGTCTGAAAGCACTTTTGCAGGTCAATGACTTATATGGAAAGCCGCTTTCCCCATATCATGCGGGCTTCGTGATCGGACCGTGCCTGAATGCCACGGGACGGTTAGATACTGCGAAGCGGGCACTGGAGCTTTTTGATGCGCCGACACTTCAGGAGGCGGCAATGCTTGCGGCAGACCTAAAGAGCATGAATGAAAGCCGCAAGCAGATGACCGAGGACGGTGTAAAGCTCGCCACGCAGCAGGTGGAGCAGGCGCTTTCCGGGGATGATATTCTTGTCGTGTATCTGCCGGACTGCCATGAATCTCTGGCGGGAATTATTGCCGGACGGATCCGTGAGAAATATCATAAGCCGGCATTCGTGCTGACGAGTGCCGAAGAGGGTGTAAAGGGAAGCGGACGTTCGATTGAGGCGTATTCCATGTACGAGGAGATGAATAAGGTAAAGGAGCTGTTTGCCAGGTTTGGAGGACACAGACAGGCAGCAGGACTTACACTGGCAGCAGAGGATGGATTCAGTGATGAGCAGCTTGCCGCCCGCTTCCGGAGGGCGTTGAATGCCAATTCTACCTTAACAAGTGAGGATTTTGAAGAAGTGATACATATTGATGTGCCTCTGCCCTTGCAGTTCGCCGACCGGAAATTTCTTACTGAGCTGGAAAAGCTGGAGCCGTTTGGCACAGGGAATCCGAAACCGCTTTTTGCAAGGAAGCAGATCAGTATTTTATCCATGGCAAAGCTTGGAAAAACGGGAAAGTACCGCAGAATCCGGATTGCGGATGAGCAGGGAAAGCCTTATCAGGCGGTATACTTTGGTGATGGAGAAGAACTGGACCGGTATCTGATGCAGAAATATGGGGAAGAACGGCTGATGCAGGGCTACCGGGGAGGACTGATGCAGGGACAGATGGAGATCAGCATGGTGTATTCTCCACAGGTGAATTCCTATAACGAATGCGAAAGTATCCAGATCCTGATCCAGTATTACCAATAAGGAATAAGAAGAGAGAACAGGGAAGCATGGAACGGTTCGAAAAGTGATAAAGGAGAATGGAAAAACAATGATTACGACAGTGACATTAAATCCGGCAATTGATAAGACCATCACGACCTCAAGGCTTCTGACCGGGCAGGTCAACCGCAGTGAAAGCGTGAAAAATATTGCAGGCGGTAAGGGCATCAATGTAACGAAGGTGCTGCGGCAGTATGGCAATCCGGTATGTGCCCTTGGATTTCTTGGAGGCTATACCGGAAGATTTATCGAAGAATATGTGAAAGGTCTGGGGGCTGAGAGTGCCTTTACAGAGATTGCGGGAGAAACCCGTACCAGCACGAATGTTTTATCACAGGACGGTTATGTGACGGAGATTTTAGAGCCGGGACCGGTGATTGGCGAAGAAGAAAAGGAACGGTTCCTGCAGACCTACAAAGAAAAGATTGCAGGGAGTGAGTTTGTGGTGCTTTCCGGCAGTGCGCCGAAAGGACTTCCCGCAGACATTTATGCACAGCTCATTGCACTTGCGGATGAGCAGAAGATCCGTACCGTTTTGGATACCAGCGGGGAACTGTTGGTGGAGGGAGTAAAGACGAAGCCGTTCCTCATTAAGCCAAACAGCAAAGAGCTTGAATATCTTACCGGAAGAAGGTTAAGGGAGCTTAGAGAGATCAAAGAGGCAGCCTTACAGCTTGTTGCGGAAGGAATTGCACATGTCCTTGTTTCCATGGGAGAAAAGGGCATGCTGTATGCGGCGGAGGGAAGGTGTCTCTTTGCAAAAGCACCGAAGGTCAAAGCATTAAATACTGTCGGCTCCGGGGACAGTGCGGTAGCTGCTGCGGTCATGGCACTGCAGCAGGGAGCCTCCATGGAAGACACTTTAAGGCTGTGTGTGGCAATATCGGCAGCGAATACCACGACACTGGAGAACGCGGTGATTCCGAAGGAATATGCGGCAGAGCTTTTTACACAGATACAGGTTACAGAGTTATAAGAATCCGGAATCATAATAAGTAATTAATCAGACAATAGCAAAGGCTCCCGGCATAACCGGGAGCCTTGCTATTCTTATGAGGGGGAGATAGTGAGTTATCAACTATCTATGGTGTTATCATACTGAATAAATGTGTTCAAAATGTGTCCGAAATCTAAAAAAATTAGAAAGAATCTTAACAAATTCTTACCCATGTAAAATGCAGGTAAAAAAGAATTTTGGTCTCTTTCTTATGACATTGAAAAAAACCGCCAATCATGCTATCTTATTATATGGATTATTATGCCCTGGAGGTGTGTATATGTTTGTATGTAAAGATTTACTTAAGGGACTTGGCTATGAATGTGTAGCAGGTCAGGATACCACAGAGGTTACGGAGGTCGTGATTGACTCCAGAAAGATTACAAAGGGATGTCTGTTTATCTGTATCCGTGGATATAAGACGGACGGACACGATTTTGCCATAGAGGCTATCCAGAAGGGGGTCGGTGTGCTTGTCGTGCAGAAGGATATTGTCCTGCCGGAAGGGTACGAGGCCACCATTATCAAAGTAAAAGATACCCGTTATGCGATGGCGTTTATTTCAGCAGCTTATTTCGGGCACCCGGCAGACCGCCTGAAGGTGATCGGAATTACCGGAACCAAGGGGAAGACCACGACAACCTATTTAATTAAGTCTATTTTAGAGCAGTCCGGCTATAAGGTAGGGCTGATCGGAACGATTGAGACAATTATCGGTGACGAGCATATTAAGGCCAACAACACCACACCGGAATCCTTCCTGTTACAGGAGTATTTCGCAAGAATGGAAAAGGCAGGCTGTGAGATTGTCGTTATGGAGGTAGCGTCCCAGGGACTGAAATTACATAGAACACAGGGCTTTACCTTCGAGCTTGGCATTTTTACCAATTTAGAGCCGGATCATATCGGACCGAATGAGCATGCGGACTTTGCGGAGTACCGGATGTGCAAGGGATTATTGTTTAAACAGTGCCGTCATGGAATTGTAAATAAAGACGATGAAAATCTGGAAGAATTATTAAAGGGACATACCTGTACGATTGAAACCTATGGCTTTGACAAAACCGCAGACTTGTATGCGGAAGACTTAGAGCTTGTGAAAAAGCCCGGAGAGCTTGGGATTGATTTTATGGTAAAAAGCAATGTAAAGGAAGCACCGGCAGATTTCCGTGTGGAGGTTCCGACTCCCGGACGGTTCAGCGTTTACAATGCCTTAACGGCGATTGCCGTCTGCCGTCATTTCAAGGTATCCGTACCGCAGATCCAGAAAGCACTGCTTTCTGCACATGTGCGCGGACGAATTGAGATGGTTCCGGTATCTCCCGATTTTACCCTGCTCATTGACTATGCGCACAATGCCATGAGCTTAAAGAGCATTCTGACGACCTTACGGGAATATGAGCCGAAGCGGTTAGTATGCCTGTTTGGCTGCGGAGGAAACCGTTCCAAGCTCCGTCGTTATGAGATGGGCGAAGTGAGCGGCAAGCTTGCCGATCTGACCATTATTACATCGGATAATCCGAGAGATGAAGAACCGCAGGATATTATCGACGACATCAAGACCGGTATGGCGAAAACCAACGGAAAGTATGTGGAAATCTGCGACCGGAAGGAAGCCATTGCCTATGCGATCCATCATGGGAAGCCCGGAGACATCATCGTGCTTGCCGGCAAGGGGCATGAGGATTATCAGGAAATCAAGGGCGTGAAGTACCCCATGGATGAACGGGATCTGATCGAAGATATCCTTGCAGGAAAATAGAGTGTAATGATTTTACATTGTATCTGTGAAGGTGATGAACCGTTATAATGAAGCATACAGAACAGGAACGAAATATGAATCATGGAACCTATGCAAATGTCATTATTGACATTTCCCATGAAAAAGTAGACAGACCGTTTCAGTACCGGATCCCGGACTCCTTGAAGGAGAAGCTGGCCGTTGGAATGTGCGTACAGATTCCTTTCGGCACAGGCAACCGGAAGAGAAAGGGATACGTGATTGAAATTACCGATAAAAATGACTACCCGGAAGAGCGGATCAAGGAAATTGACGGAATCATTACCGATAATCTTCCGGCTGAAGCAGATGCCGTCCGGCTGGCAGCCTGGATGAGGCAGACCTATGGCTCAACCATGATTGCTGCACTCAAAACGGTGCTTCCGGTAAAGCGTGCCGTGAAGGCAGTCGAAAAGAAAAAGCTCCGGTGCGCTTTGTCAGCAGAAGAACTCACCTCTCTCCTTGGGGAGTGTATGCGGAAGCATCAGAATGCGAAAGTGCGGGTATTGCAGGAGCTTCTTACCGAAGAAGAGCTTCCCTATGAGCTGGTAACCGGAAAGCTGCATGTATCGGCAGCAACCTTAAACAGTCTGGTGAATCAGGGAGCCATTACGATCGAGAGCAAAAGCTGTTACCGCAATCCGGTGAGCCTTACGGTCACCGCAGAAAACGGACCGGAGCTTTCCGAAGAACAACAGTATATCAAAGAGCAGATTCTTTCCGATTATGATGAAAATATCCGGAAGACATATCTCATCCACGGAATTACAGGAAGTGGCAAGACACTGGTTTATTTAGCCCTGATTGAGGAAATGATAAAGAGGGGAAAACAGTGTATCGTACTGATTCCGGAGATCGCCCTGACGTATCAGACATTACTGCGGTTCTACAAACGCTTCGGAGACCGCGTGTCGGTGATGAATTCCTCCCTTTCCCAGGGAGAACGCTTCGACCAGTGCGAACGGGCAAGAAAGGGCGAAATTGATGTGATGATCGGGCCAAGATCGGCGCTTTTCGTGCCTTTCCCCAATCTTGGCATGATTGTGGTTGATGAGGAGCATGAGGGGAGCTACATCAGTGAAAATGCCCCACGCTACCATGCAAGAGAAACCGCAGAGTATCTTGCCTCCTTAAAGAAAGCATCCCTGGTGCTGGGGTCAGCGACCCCGTCACTGGAGGCTTATTATAAAGCAAAAAAGGGTGAATACCGGTTATTCACCATGAAAAACAGAAAAAACGGCGGAGAGCTTGCCAATGTCCGGATTGTGGATCTGCGGCAGGAGCTTCGGAAGGGAAATCGTTCCATTTTCAGCAGCGAACTACAGGAACTGATCCGTGACCGGTTGGAGAAAAAGCAGCAGATCATGCTGTTTTTAAACCGTCGTGGGTATGCAGGCTTTGTGTCGTGCCGTTCCTGCGGCTATGTGATGAAGTGTCCGCACTGCGACGTGTCCCTGTCCCAGCATATCGGAGGGAAAATGGTGTGCCACTACTGCGGGTATGAAACCGTCCAGCCAAAACGCTGCCCAAGTTGCGGCTCCAATTATATCCTTGGCTTCAAGGCAGGAACCCAGCAGATCGAGAGACAGTTATATGAGCTGTTCCCGGAAATCCGGGTACTGCGTATGGACGGTGACACCACGAAGCAGAAGGGAAGCTTTGAGAAGCTCCTGTCCGCTTTTTCGGAAGGGGAAGCGGACGTGCTTTTGGGAACCCAGATGATTGTCAAGGGACATGATTTCCCGAATGTGACCCTGGTCGGGGTGCTTGCGGCAGACCTTTCGTTAAATGACAGCGACTACCGTGCCGGGGAAAAGACCTTTCAGCTTCTGACCCAGGCCGAAGGGCGCGCCGGGAGAGGAACACTTCCGGGAGAGGCGGTGATCCAGACTTACTGTCCGGAGCATTACAGCATTCAGCAGGCAGCGAGGCAGGACTACGAAGCCTTTTATGAGGAAGAGATCATGTACCGGGAGCTGCTTGAATATCCTCCGGTTGGTCATATGCTGACGATACTTGTGGTTTCCAAGGATGAAAAACGCTGCAAGGGACTGGCCGTACGGCTTGCGAAGGAAGCAGGAGCCTATGTCCATGTGATCGGACCGACCCCCGCAGCCGTATCGAAGGTCAAGGACTATTACCGCTATATGATTTACTTAAAATCCCTGAAGGAGGAGCCGATCCGGCAGGCGAAGGAGCGGCTGGAGGCTCTTTTAAACGGGTTTGAATTAAAGACAGAAAACGTTATTTTTGACTACGAATAACAGGAAAGGAGCCTTGAAATGGCAATCAGAAACGTAAGAAAAATTGGAGATCCGGTTTTAAATAAGGTATGTAAGGAGGTCAGGGAGGTCAATGACCGTACCCGGGAGCTGATTGATGATATGTTTGATACCATGTATGAAGCAGACGGTGTGGGACTTGCGGCGCCGCAGGTTGGAATTCTGAAACGAATTGTCGTGATCGATGTAACAGGGGAAGATCCGATTCTCCTTATTAATCCGGTGATATTAAGTACCGACGGAGAGCAGACCGGTTACGAAGGCTGCTTAAGTGTTCCGGGCAAGACCGGAATGGTGACCCGTCCGAATCATGTAAAGGTAAAGGCTTATAACATGGACATGGAAGAGTTTACCTTAGAAGGGGAGGAGCTATTGGCGCGTGCAATCTGTCATGAGCTTGACCATCTCGATGGAAAGCTTTATGTGGACTGTGTGGAAGGAAAACTGATGAATACCGAGGATCTTGTCGAGGAGTAGGAAGGAGAGATGGGATGAAGATTGTATATATGGGAACACCGGACTTTGCGGTGGCTCCATTAAGAGCCGTAATGGAAGCCGGACATACGGTTACGGCGGTGGTGACACAGCCGGATAAGCAAAAGGGCCGTGGCAAGGAGGTCTCCATGACGCCGGTGAAGGAATGTGCGCTTTCCTATGGTATTCCGGTGCTGCAGCCGGTGAAGCTCAAGGCACCGGAGGCAGTGGAGGAGCTTAGGAAATACGAAGCCGATATTTTTGTCGTTGTGGCATTCGGGCAGCTCCTGTCCGAGGAAATTTTAAATATGCCGAGGTTTGGATGTATCAATCTCCATGCTTCCCTGCTCCCGAAATACCGTGGTGCGGCACCGATCCAGTGGGCAATTTTAAATGGAGATAAGGAGACCGGAGTCACCATCCAGCAGATGGAAAAGGGACTGGATACCGGAGATATGTTAAGCCGTGTGGTCGTTCCGATTACGGCAAAGGAAACTGGGGAAAGCCTGCATGACAAGCTGATGGAGGCGGGAGCAAAGCTGCTCGCAGAGACGCTTCCATTGATTGAAGCAGGAAAGCTTACGCCTGAAAAGCAGGACGAAAGCCTTGCAGACTTTTATGCAACGAAGCTGGATAAGGCGATGGGACATATCGACTGGACGAAGCCGGCCGAAGTGATTGAACGGTTTATACGGGGCCTTAATTCCTGGCCGAGCGCGTACACCTATTATAAAGGAAAGACCTTGAAGATCTGGGCTGCCGATGTGATTGAAGGAAAGGAAGGGGCCGTTCCGGGAAGCGTGATCCGGACCGGAAAAGAGTTTTTTGATGTGGCCTGTGGCGAAGGCGCACTCCGGGTTCTGACCGTACAGCTGGAAGGAAAGAAGAAAATGTCAGTAAAAGACTTCCTGTTAGGCTATGATGTCCGGGAAGAGCAGTTTGATCAATAAAGGAGGAAGAAACGATGTATTACGGATATGATCCAACCTATATTTTAGTAATCATTGGGGCAATCCTTTCCATGATTGCCAGCAGCTTTGTAAAGAGTACCTACAGCCAATATTCACGAGTGCAGAGCCGGACCGGAATGACGGGTGCACAGGCAGCACAACGGATTTTACAGATGTCCGGAATCAATGATGTGCGCATTGAGCATGTGTCCGGACAGCTTACCGACCATTATGATCCGTCGAAAAAGGTGGTCCGCTTATCGGACAGTGTATATGGAAGCACCTCCGTTGCGGCAATCGGCGTAGCAGCGCATGAATGCGGACATGTGGTACAGCATCACAAGGGCTATCTTCCGATGAAGCTCCGTACCCTCCTGGTACCGGCAGCGAATTTAGGCTCCAGACTTGGACTTCCGATTGTCATTCTGGGGTTGATTTTAGGGCTGAATTTCCGTCTTCCAAGTGGAAATTACTTTTCACTTGCACAGGTTGGTGTGTATATTTTTATTTTTGCTGTACTGTTTCAGATTGTGACACTGCCCGTCGAATTTAATGCTTCAAGTCGTGCCCTGCATATGCTGCGGGATTACGGAATGCTTGCACAGGATGAGGTATCCCAGAGCGGAAAGGTGTTAAAGGCCGCCGCCATGACCTATGTGGCAGCAGCCGCCGCCTCGATTTTACAGCTTCTTCGTCTGATTATGCTGACGGGACGAAGAAGACGGGATTAGCACAGGAGATACGAAGTTGAATGAACGCGAACTGATTCTGGAGATGCTGATGGAAATTCTGGAAAAGGGAGCCTATTCCCATCTGGTGATCCGGAATGTCCTGAATAAATATGATTACTTAAAGCAGTCCTCGAAGGCCTTTATCAAACGGGTGACGGAGGGCACGATTGAAAAACAGATTACGATCGATTATGTATTAAACCGCTATTCCAAGACACCGGTTTCCAAAATGAAACCGCTGATCCGCAACCTTTTACGACTTAGTGTGTACCAGCTATTGTTTATGGACTCGGTTCCGGACAGTGCGGTGTGCAATGAGGCGGTGAAGCTTGCCGGAAAGAGGGGCTTCCGTAACCTGCAGGGCTTTGTAAACGGAGTGCTCCGCAACATTGCAAGGACGAAGGAGCAGATTGCTTATCCGGATGAAACAGATCCGGTGAAATATTATTCTGTGCGTTATTCCATGCCGGAATGGCTGGTAACTTTGTTTCTTGAAGAACGTGGAGCGGAAGTCACGAACCAGATCTTCGAGGAGATGCAGAAGGTACATCCGGTGGTGCTGCGGTACTGCGGATTGGAAGCTGAAAAAGAGAACTGGAAGCAGAGCGTTAAAGCACAGCAGATTACCCTGCGGCCGCATCCATATCTTTCCTATGCCTATCTGATCGAGGGTGGGGAGAGTGTACAGAGCATCCCGGGCTATGCAAAGGGGCTTTTCACGGTGCAGGATGTGAGCAGTATGCTGGTCACCGAGGCGGCGGGATTACGCGGGGACGAGCTGTTACTGGATGTCTGTGCGGCACCCGGAGGAAAAAGCCTGCATGCGGCAGGACGTTTAAAAGAGGGAAATGTGATTTCAAGGGATCTTACCGACAGTAAGGTTGCTTTGATTGAAGAAAACAGCAAGAGATGCAGCTGTCCGAATATCCGGATCGAGGCTTTTGACGCTTCCAAACTGGATGAGAGCATGATCGGGAAGGCCGATGTGGTCTATGCGGATCTTCCCTGTTCAGGACTTGGTATTCTTGGGAAAAAGCGGGACATCCGTTACCGGATGAATCCGGAGCAGATGAAGGAGCTTGTGGAGCTTCAACAGAAGCTTCTGTCCGTTGTATGGCAGTATGTGAAGCCGGGCGGAACGCTTATGTACAGTACCTGTACGATTCACAGGGCAGAGAATGAACAGATGGTTCAGTGGTTTACACAGAATTTCCCCTTTGAGCGGCAGAGTATGAAGGAGCATCTGCCGGAAGATTTAAGGGACAGTGAAGAGAACGGCATGCTGCAGCTCCTGCCGGGAATCCATCCGACCGATGGATTTTTCGTTGCGAAGCTGCGCAGGCTGCCATGCATATGAGAAAAAGGAGTAACGGACCGGAATGGATATCAAATCAATGACTCTGCCCGAATTGCAGGAGGAAATGGCGGCAATCGGGGAAAAGAGCTTTCGGGCAAAACAACTATACGAATGGATCCATGTCAAGCTGGCACGCAGCTTTGATGAAATGACGAACCTGTCTGTGGCGTTGCGGGAAACGTGTAAGGAGAGGTATGAGCTTACCACCCTGCAGGTGGTACGGATGCAGGAGTCGAAGCTTGACGGCACACGGAAGTATCTGTTTGAATTAAAAGACGGAAACCTCGTGGAGAGCGTGTTCATGCGTTATAAGCATGGAAACAGCGTGTGCATTTCTTCCCAGGTGGGCTGTAAAATGGGATGCCGGTTCTGTGCCTCGACACTCGATGGCTGGGAACGGAATCTGACGCCTGCGGAGATGCTCGATCAGATCTATGCGATTACAAGAGACACGAAGGAGCGCGTTTCCAATGTGGTAGTCATGGGAACCGGGGAACCGCTCGATAATTATGAGAACCTGCTCCGGTTTATTACGTTGCTTACCGATGAGCACGGGCTTCATATCAGCCAGCGGAATGTGACGGTTTCGACCTGCGGACTGGTGCCGAAGATACAGGAACTGGCACAGGAAAAGCTGCAGATTACCCTGGCGCTTTCCCTTCATGCCACAACGGATGAAAAGAGAAGGAAGCTGATGCCGATTGCAAACCGGTATTCCATTGCGCAGCTGATGGAGGCCTGTCAGAGCTACTTTGAACAGACCGGCAGAAGACTTACCTTTGAGTATTCCTTAGTGGGAGGAGTCAATGATACGCCGGAGGATGCAAGGGAGCTGTGTGCGCTGGTAAAGCCACTCAACTGTCATGTGAATCTGATTCCGGTGAATCCGATCAAGGAACGGGATTATGTACAGTCGGAAACTAAAGCGATTCAGGCATTTAAGTGGAAGCTTGAAAAAAGCGGCATTCAGGTAACGGTGCGCCGTGAGATGGGGAGAGACATCGACGGGGCCTGCGGACAGCTGCGAAGAAGAGTGATTGCCCGGAAACAAACCTGACACGTTGCTTTTTTTCGATCATCATGCTATGATATAGAACGATTATGGAGTGATATGCCCTGCCGGGCAGTCAGTGGGAGGTAAAGGTGTTACAGGCTTTTTCAGTTACGGATATTGGAAAAAGACGACAACTAAATCAGGATTATGTGTTTGCACAGAATACTCCTTTGGGCAATCTGGCGAATCTGTTTCTGGTAGCAGATGGCATGGGAGGGCATAATGCCGGTGATTATGCATCGCGATATGCAGTGGAAACTGTAGTCAGGGAAGTAAAGGGAAGCTTTGAAAAGAGTCCGGTACGGATTTTGGGTAAGGCAATTAAAGTGGCAAATGACCAGATCCGCCGCAAGGCAGGCGAGGATGTGAGCCTATATGGGATGGGAACCACGATGGTGGCGGCAACCTGTATTGGGCATTATCTTCAGGTGGCGAATGTGGGTGACAGCAGATTATATATCGTAAACGATGAAATACGGCAGATTACAAGGGATCATTCCCTGGTAGAAGAGATGGTACGAATGGGAGGCATGGACGAAAAAACCGCCAGAAACCATCCTGACAAAAATATTATTACGAGAGCCGTGGGAGCCAGGGCAGAAGTGGAGGTAGACTTCTTTAACGAGGAGCTGCGTCCGGGGGATCTGATTCTGATGTGTTCAGATGGTCTGACCAACATGCTGGAGGATGAAGAGATTCTAAAGATTATGAAGGGAGCCTATACCATTAAGGAAAAGGCGCAGCGCCTGATTGACGGTGCGAATGAGCATGGTGGGAAAGACAACATTGCAGTAATAATAATTGATGCCTTTGCGAAGGATATATAAGAGGTAGAAGATGATTAAAATTGGAATGATAATTGGAGACAGATACGAAATACTCGAAAAAATTGGTACGGGTGGAATGTCTGATGTATATAAAGCCAAGGACCATAAGCTGAACCGTTTCGTTGCGGTGAAGGTATTAAAGCAGGAATTCAGTGAGAATGCGAACTTTGTTTCAAAGTTCCGTATTGAGGCGCAGGCGGCAGCAGGACTGATGCATCCGAATGTGGTGAATGTGTACGATGTAGGAGAGGAAGACGGCATTTACTATATCGTGATGGAGCTTGTGGAAGGGATCACCCTTAAGAAATATATTGAAAAGAAAGCCAGATTGTCGGTAAAGGAGGCAATCAGTATTGCCATCCAGATCAGTATGGGTATTGAGGCTGCACACAATAATCATATTATCCATCGTGATATCAAGCCTCAGAATGTCATTATTTCCAAAGAAGGAAAGGTGAAGGTGACGGATTTTGGGATTGCCAAGGCAGCAACCAGCAATACGATTACCTCGAATGTGATGGGCTCCGTTCATTATACATCGCCGGAACAGGCAAGAGGGGGATACTCGGATGAAAAGAGTGATATTTATTCCCTCGGTATTACCCTGTTTGAAATGCTGACAGGGCGTGTTCCGTTTAATGGAGAAACGACCGTTGCAATTGCAATTAAACATATACAGGAAGAACTCCCTTCTCCGAGAGAGTTCGTTTCGGAAATTCCGGTCAGTGTCGAGCAGATTGTGTTCAAGTGTTGCCAGAAGAGTCCTGACAGAAGATATCAGTCCATGGGGGAACTGATTGTGGATCTGAAGAAGTCCCTGATGAATCCGGATGAGGATTTTGTGAAGGTGGTAGACCCGGATGAAGAGGGAGCCACGAAGGCGGTAAGTGACCGCGAAATGATATCCATCAAGAAGCAGTATAGAGACCGGGAATCCATGGAGGATGCCATGCATCTTCGCAGGGAACGGGATGTGAAGAGAGAAGCAGCAAGACATTCCAATAACCGCCGCTATGTAGAAGAGCCGGAGGACTATGACACCGATGATGAGGATGATTACGATCCTAAAATGGAAAAGCTTACCACCATACTTGCAGTTGTGGCTGCGATTCTGATCGGTGCGATTATTCTGTTTCTGGTTGGTAAAACACTTGGTGTTTTTGATTTTGGCAGTAATAAGGAAGAAAATGTACAGGAAGATGTGAAGCAGATCAAGATGATTGATGTAGTCGGGCAGGATGCGGATGCAGTCAAGAAAGCATTGGTGGAGGTCGGACTGACTCCTGTCATTGAATATGAAGAAAACAGTGAATATGCCAAGGATATTGTTATCCGCTGCAGTGTCAGTGAAGGAACCGTGATCCCCTCCGGAACGGAAGTAATTCTTACAGTCAGTGCGGGCGTAGAAGGCGTGGAGGTTCCGGATGTCGTTGGAATGACCGAAGCAGAAGCAGTATCCACACTGGTAAACAAAGGGTTTGTACCCAATAAAGTAGACGGCTATGATGACTTTATTAAAGAGGGCTCGATTATCAGTCAGGATCCGGTAGCCGGAAGTAAGGCACCGTCAGGCGCTACCATTACGATCCGCATCAGCAAGGGGGCAGATACCCAGAAGAAGCAGGTACCGGATCTGATGGGCAAGGATGAAATGACGGCAACCGCGCTTCTTACAGAAGCAGGTCTCGAAGTCGGTACGGTATCCGAGGTAAATAATGATTTGGTGGCAGAGGGTCTTGTCTGCTATCAGAGCTATTCCGCAGGCTCCTATGCGGCGGAAGGAACGAAGGTAGATATTAATGTAAGCCTGGGTCCTATTCAGTCCACTTACAAATTTGTAGAAAGTATTGCGGCTCCGACGAAGGAAGAGGATCCGAATTTTAAATCCGGAACACTGGTAACCGTTACGGTATATGCGGACGATGGAACACAGCTCCTAAGCACCCAGACGGATTCGTTCCCGGTTCCCCAGCAGAATATTTCGGGAATCAGGAGTGCAACCGGTGTGATCCTGTTCCAGTATACGAACGTCAATGAGGCAACCACCATTACGAATGACGACGGAACCGTAACCACGATTGACGGTTCTACCGAAAGCAAGGAGATAAGGAGAGCGGTAGCATTTACAGCGGAGTAAAGTTTTGAGTATGAAGGGTAAAATCATTAAAGGAATTGCCGGGTTTTATTACGTGCATACCGAAAAGGGAATCTTTGAATGCAAGGCAAAAGGGGCTTTCCGGAAGGAAAAGGTAAAGCCCCTTGTTGGTGATAATGTAGAAATTGAGCTGCTCGATGAAGGGCAGCTTCTTGGCAATATTAAGGAAATCCTGCCGAGGAAGAATGCCTTGATCCGTCCGGCATCTGCCAATATTGATCAGGCGCTTGTAATCTTTGCGATTGTGAAGCCCGATCCGAATTACAATCTGCTTGACCGCTTCTTAATTTCGATGCAGAAGCAGGAGATCCCTACAGTGATCTGCTTTAATAAGAAGGATCTTGCATCGGAGAAGGAACAGGAGGAGCTTTTGAAAGCTTATCGTGCAAGTGGCTGTGAGGTATTGTTTGTAAGCGGCAGGGAAAAGGAGGGCATCGACCGCATCCGTGAAATCCTCCGCGGTAAGACAACGGTGGTAGCAGGTCCCAGCGGTGTTGGCAAGTCCACAATCGTCAACAGCCTTACACCGGAAGCCCATATGGAGACCGGAGAGATCAGCCGCAAGATCGAACGTGGTAAGCATACCACCCGCCATGCGGAGCTGTTTGCCGTCGAGGCAGATACCTATATTATGGATACGCCGGGCTTTACTTCCCTGTATATTGAAGGAATGGAAAAGGAAGAACTGAAGGAGTTTTACCCCGAATTTCTGCCCTATGAGCCCTATTGTAAGTTCGGGGGCTGCGTACATTTGAGCGAACCGGTCTGCGGAGTGAAGGAAGCCCTTGCAGAAGGGAAGATCAGTCCGATCCGCTATGAGAATTATAAGCTGTTGTACCAAGAACTGAAGGAGAGGAAGAAGTATTGAGAGAGTGAAGGTATTGTAAAAAGGATATCTGTGGTAGTATAAATACATTATAAAGAAACAATAAAGGAGAAATCGAAGAAATGAAATTAGGTATCGTGGGCTTACCCAACGTAGGAAAGAGTACATTATTCAATTCACTGACCAAGGCAGGAGCGGAATCCGCAAATTATCCGTTCTGTACCATTGATCCTAATGTGGGTGTGGTTGCAGTGCCGGATGAGCGTTTAAAGCTTTTGGGAGATCTGTATCATTCCAAGAAGGTGACACCGGCGGTTATTGAATTTGTAGATATTGCAGGTCTTGTAAAAGGCGCTTCCAAGGGGGAAGGTCTTGGTAACCAGTTCTTAAGCAACATCCGTGAAGTGGATGCGATTGTACATGTGGTACGCTGCTTTGAGGATCCGAATGTGGTACACGTTGACGGAAGCATTGATCCGCTCCGTGATATTGAAACCATCAATCTGGAACTGATTTTCTCCGATCTGGAAATTCTGGAACGTCGTATGGCAAAGACCGGTAAGGCAGCCAGAATGGACAAGTCTCTTGCCAAGGAAGCAGAGCTTTTGGAAGAGCTTATTGCACATCTGGAATCCGGCAAGATGGCAAAGAGTTATGTGACCGATGATGAAGACAAGCAGGCGATCTTAAAGAGCCTTAATCTTCTTACGTATAAGCCGACCATTTACGCGGCAAACGTTGCAGAGGATGATCTGGCAGACGATGGTGCCGGCAATGCAGGCGTGCAGAAGGTACGTGAGTTTGCGAAAGAAGATGGAAGTGAAGTATTTGTAATCTGTGCCCAGATCGAGCAGGAGATTGCAGAACTGGACGATGACGAGAAAGCAATGTTCTTAGAGGATCTTGGATTAAAGGAATCCGGACTTGAGAAGCTGATCCGTGCAAGCTATTCTTTACTGGGACTGATGAGCTTCCTGACTGCGGGAGAGGATGAAACAAGAGCGTGGACCATTAAGATCGGCACGAAGGCTCCGCAGGCAGCCGGTAAGATTCATACCGATTTTGAGCGTGGTTTCATCAAGGCTGAGGTTGTTAATTATAAGGATCTTTTAGAGCAGGGATCCCTTGCGGCAGCCAGAGAAAAGGGACTTGTCGGTATGGAAGGAAAGGACTATGTGGTACAGGATGGGGATGTCATTCTTTTCCGTTTTAATGTGTAAGAACAGAGGAGTAAACAATTATGATGGATTTGATGGAAATTTCATTTCCCAATCTTGGAATTGATCTGAAATATGTGCCCAAGGGTTTTACCATTTTCGGATTTACCATTGCAATCTACGGAATCTGTATTGCCATTGCGGTCATCTGTGGATATCTGATGGCAGCGAGGGTGGCAAAGAAGACCGGACAGAATCCGGATACCTATTTTGATTTCGCAATCTATGCGGTAATTTTTTCCATTATTGGTGCGAGAATCTATTACGTGATCTTTCAGTGGGATTATTATAAGAATCATCCGTTAAGCATCCTGAACCTGCGGGAGGGCGGGCTTGCCATTTATGGCGGTGTGATTGTTGCATTTATTACGGTGTTTGTATATTGTAAGATTAAGAAGCTCAATCCCTTCCGCTTTATGGATACGGCATTGCCGGGGCTGATTCTCGGACAGGCAATCGGCCGGTGGGGAAACTTCTTTAACCGTGAGGTATTTGGTGGATACACCGATAATCTGCTTGCCATGCGGCTTCCGATCGAGATGGTAAGGACGGTGGATATTTCCGACGAATTGCAAAGCCATATTATCGAAGGAACGAACTACATTCAGGTGCATCCGACCTACCTGTATGAAAGCCTCTGGTGTCTGATGGTTCTTGCAATTATGCTTATTTACTGGAAGCATAAGAAGTTCGAAGGAGAGATCGCCCTGATTTATCTTGGCGGCTATGGACTTGGACGGGCATGGATCGAAGGAATCCGTACCGACCAGCTTTACATTCACGGAACAACGATACCGGTTTCCCAGGTACTTGCGATTGTCCTGGTGGTCTTTTCCGTGGTCTGTGGTGTGGCAGTGCGTATCCATTTAAAGAAGAAAGAAGAGACGAAAAAAAATTTTGTGGGGGAAGATCAGGTCTGAAACACTATATCTAGTTGGTGGGATAACACGCCACACAATATAAGCAAAAATTAAAGAAAAATCCAGCATTTATGCGCCTTGTGAGACTCACAGGGCGCTATTTTTATGCTTGCAATCCCTACCTCAATAGGGTAGAATAGACATAAAAGTGGTGGAAAGTGGTAGATAGTGTCAACCAAGTGGTAGAAAGTGGTGAATTGTATTAATGTTTATGGGTGAATACAATCATACAATTGATGCCAAAGGCAGACTGATCATTCCTTCCAAATTCCGTGAAAGTTTAGGCGATGAATTTGTAGTGACCAAGGGGATGGATGGCTGCCTGTTTGTGTATGACAACGAAGAGTGGAAGAAATTTGAAGAAAAGCTTCTCTCACTACCCATGATGGATAAACAGGTAAGACAATTTACCAGATACTTCTTAGCAGGCGCAGCCAGCGTGGAAGTAGACAAGCAGGGACGAATTTTAATCCCTTCGGTTTTACGGGAGTTTGCAGATATTACGAAGGACGCCGTTTTGGTCGGTGTAGGAAGCAGAATTGAAATCTGGAGCAAGGAACGCTGGGAAGGAACGGTTTCCTTTGAGGATATGGATGAGATCTCCAATCATATGTTTGAACTTGGGATTGGGATCTAAAGGGGTTAACGAATGGAATTTAATCATACGTCAGTGCTGTTAAATGAATCAATCGAAGGCCTGAACATCAAGCCGGAAGGAGTTTATGTGGACGGAACCTTAGGCGGGGCAGGACATGCCAGCGTGGTTGCAGGCAGACTTACCGGTAAGGGACGGCTCATTGGCATTGATCAGGATGAGGCAGCGATTGAAGCTGCCACTGCAAGATTAGAGCCATTTAAAGAGCATGTGACAATCATTCGTGACAACTACCGGAACACACCGACCGTTTTACGACAGTTACAGATTGACAGAATCGATGGAATGCTGCTGGATTTAGGAGTCTCTTCTTACCAGCTTGATAATGAAGAGCGGGGCTTTTCCTATCGGTATGATACGCCGCTTGATATGCGGATGGATCAGCGGAGCAGCTTTTCAGCGAAAGAGATCATTAATGAATACAGTGAGATGGAGCTGTTTCGTGTGATCCGCGATTATGGTGAGGACAAGTTCGCAAAGAACATTGCCAGGCACATCGTGGCAGCAAGAAAACAGAAGCCAATCGAAACAACAGGAGAGCTGAATGAGATCATCAAAGCAGCAATTCCTGCAAAGATGAGGGCAGAGGGGGGACATCCTTCCAAGCGTACCTTTCAGGCGATCCGCATCGAATGCAATCATGAACTGGAAGTGTTGAAGGACTCCTTAAATGAACTGATCGACCTTTTGAATCCGGGTGGAAGATTATGTATTATCACCTTCCATTCTTTAGAGGACCGGATCGTGAAAACTGCATTCCGGCAGGTAGCGAATCCCTGTACCTGTCCACCAAATTTTCCGGTATGTGTGTGCGGGAAGGTGAGCAAGGGGACAGTGATCACAGGAAAGCCGATTTTACCCAGTGAAGAAGAAATGGAGTTAAACAGCAGAGCCAAAAGTGCGAAGCTGCGAATATTTGAAAAGTTCTGAATAGTTACGAAAAGTATCATTAGGGAATGAATGGAGGCATAACTTATGAGGGCTGATACAAGAACAACAAGAAAAACTGCATATCGGAACAGCATCTATGTGCAGGGAAATACAGCCAGAAGGCTTGAAGCACTGCCTCAGATTGAACAGCCGCATCGTCGTGTCAGTGAGCAGACACACCGGAACCGCATGAGAGCACACCGGATGAACATCGGCTATGTGTTGTTTCTTGCAGGAGCCATGATTGTTGCAGGAATGATTTTAACCATGTATCTGTCATTACAGTCGGATATCACGAACAGTATTAAGAACATTTCCAAACAGGAAAAGATTTTAAATGATTTAAGACTTGATAATGACGAGAATTATAGTAGAATAACAAGTAGTGTTAATTTAGATGAAGTAAAACGGATTGCCATTCAGGAACTGGGTATGGGATATGCACAGGAAGGCCAGATCATCACATTCAACGGCGAAAGCAGTGACTATGTGAGACAGACCGGTGAAATTCCCAACTAGTATGACAGCTTCCGGATCAGGTAACAGGATGTGGGAGCAGACGGCAGACCGTAAGAGGTAAGAACTTGGCAAGACAGGCAAAAGGAAATCGATTTACAGTAAGAATGCAGAAGAAGCTGGTAGTACTATTTATGATAGTGCTGCTGGCTTTTGTGGGTTTATCCTATCGGTTATTTACCATCAGCAGGGACAATGGAGAACGTTACAAGAAGCAGATTCTGTCCCAGCAGAAGTATGACAGCACGACCATTCCATACAAAAGAGGCTCCATTCTGGATCGGAACGGAAGCATTCTGGCTTCAAGTGAGAAGGTTTATAATGTCATATTGGATGCGGTAGCAGTATCGGAGAAGGAAGAGTATCTGGAGCCAACGTTGGATGCCTTACGGCAGGAGTTCGGGATTGATACATCGGCGGTTCGTTCCTATATTGCAGAAAACGGAGACTCGTCCCGTTATTATGTGCTGGCGAAGCGTCAGACCTACGAACAGATTGAAGGGTTTAAGGAATTGCAGAATGCAGAAGGCTCTCTGGTTCAGGGGGTCTGGTTCGAAGAAGAATACCAGAGAATGTATCCGGGCAATACCCTCGCCTGTGATGTCATTGGATTTACGACGAACGATAATATCGGATCCTATGGACTGGAGGAGTATTATAATGATGTGCTGACAGGAACCACCGGACGGGAATACGGTTACATGAATTCCGATGCGAACGTGGAACGGACAACCATTGCGGCAGTAGACGGTAATACCGTGCAGTCCACGATTGATGCCAACCTGCAAAGCATTGTAGAGAAATATCTGCTAAAATTTAATGAGGAATATAAGGACAACGCCCATGAGGGAAATGGCGCCAACAATGTTGGCTGTATCATCATGGATGTCAATAATGGTGAGATTCTTGCCATGGCAAGCTATCCGACCTTTAACCTGAATGATGTGCGTAACACGGATGCTTTGCTTGGTATGCGGCTCCTTGATGAAAACGGAGAGAAAACGGAAGGATATATTAATGAAGAAAATGTCGGCACCTTAGAGGGCGATCAGCTTTATCAGAACCTCAATGCCTTATGGAAGAATTTCTGCATTAACGATACCTATGAACCGGGTTCCGTTTCCAAACCCTTTACGGTAGCGGCCGCGATTGAAAGCGGTGCGATTACCGGAAATGAAACCTATAACTGTGAGGGTTCTCTGGAGGTCGGCGGTCACACAATCCGTTGCCACAACCGCTACGGTGACGGACTTCTTACGGTATCGGAAGGAATTGAACGATCCTGTAACGTGGTAATGATGTATATTGCAAAGGCAATGGGTGTGGATACTTTTACGAAGTTTCAGCATATCTTTAATCTGGGTCTGAAGACCAATATTGACCTGGCAGGAGAAGCACGTACGGCAAGCCTTATTTTTACGAAGGATACCATGGGCTCCTCGGATCTTGCAACGAATAGCTTCGGACAGTCCTATAACTGTACGATGATCCAGATGATCAGTGGATTCAGTTCCCTGATTAACGGAGGATATTATTATGAGCCGCATATGGTAAAGAAGATCATCAGTCCGTCGGGTGCAACCGTGCAGAATATAGAACCCCGTGTGCTGAAGCAGACCGTTTCCGAGGAAACCTCCGAAAAGATCCGGGAGATGTGTAATACCGTTGTGACCGGAGAACACGGAACCGGTAAAACCGCACGTCCGGCTGGCTATATGATCGGCGGTAAGACAGGAACTGCCGAAACACTTCCCCGAGGCAACCGGCAGTATGTGGTTTCTTTTATGGGATATGCCCCGGCAGACAATCCGCAGATTGCAATTTATGTGGTGGTGGACCGCCCGAATGCGGCAACTCAGGACGATGCAAAATATGCAACCCGAATTGTGCGGAGCATTCTTACGGAGGCACTTCCTTATCTGGGCATCTTCATGACCGAGGAACTGACCGATGAGGAACGGGAAGAACTGGAGCAGCTTCAGATTGAAATCCGGACTGCGGATACTGCACAAGAGGATACGACAGTCGAAGGAGAGGACGGAGAAAATACCGGAGATACCACGGCAGAAGGGGATGAAACCACGGAAGAAACGACACGTAATGAGCCGTGGAAGGATTTCCCGATTGATCCGGCAACGGGCTATGCAGTGGATCCGGATACCGGCGCTTATGTCGATCCGGTAACGGGCGCAGTGTACGGAGAAAGCTTTGAAGGCGGTGAAGTCGAGGAAGGAACAGGAGAAGACGCTGCAGGAGATACGACAGAAGATACCGGAACAGCAAACTCCGGACAGGATACCACGGCAAAGACTCCGTAGAAGCCTGAAAATACAAAGGCATAACCTCATAGGAAGGGTAATAAATTATAACAATACCTTTTCTATGAGGTTTTTTATGCAGAAAAATAAGACCTTTCACCGGAAAAAGATCGTGACCTTTTTCTTCGCATGCGTTGTACTGCTTTGCCTTTTAATGGTACGGCTCGGTTATCTGATGGTGAACTGTTCGGAATATTATATGGAAAAAGCACAGCAGTTACATGAAAGGGAACGAATGATCAAGGCCGCCAGGGGACGGATTCTGGATGCCAATGGAACGGTGCTTGCAGACAACAAAACGGTCTGCACGATCTCCGTGATACACAACCAGATCAGGGAACCGGATAAAATCGTAGAGGTGTTAAGCCGGGAGCTTGATCTGTCGGAGGAATATGTCCGTAAGCGAGTACAGAAGTATTCCTCAATTGAAAAGATAAAGAGCAATGTAGAAAAGGAAACCGGAGACCGGATCAGGAGCTGTGATCTGGCAGGGGTAAAGGTGGATGAGGACTATAAGCGGTATTATCCTTATGATACGCTGGCCTCCAAGGTACTTGGCTTTACCGGTGGAGATAATCAGGGAATCATCGGTCTGGAGGTGAAATATGAAGAGGTATTGAAGGGAACAGAAGGGACGATTCTTACCGTGACCGATGCAAGGGGCGTGGAGCTTGCTGCAGAGGGAGAAGAGCGTGTAGAGCCCATTCCGGGGAAGGATCTGTATATCAGCATGGACCGGAACATCCAGAGCTATGCGACCCAGCTTGCCAGGCAGGTAATGGAAACCAAAGAAGCAGAGAAGGTATCGATCATAGTCATCAATCCAAAGAACGGAGAGCTTTATGCGATGGTGGATGTCCCGGAATTTGACCTGAATCATCCGTATGACCTGGGAGAGGCAGGCGAAGGAGTGAGTGAAGAACAAAAGCAGGAGCTGCTGAATCAGATGTGGCGCAATGGCTGTATCAGTGATACCTATGAGCCGGGCTCCACCTTTAAGGTCATTACGGCATCGGCCGGCCTGGAGGAAGGTGTGGTAACGCCGGAATCCACCTTTAACTGTCCGGGATACATTATGGTGGAGGACCGCCGGATCCGCTGCCATAAGATCGCAGGACACGGCACCGAGACATTCGTTCAGGCAACGATGAACTCGTGTAATCCCGCCTTTATTACAATCGGCCTCCGGCTCGGCGTAGACAACTATTACAAATACTTCAGGCAGTTCGGCTTACTGGAAAAGACCGGCGTGGATCTTCCGGGAGAGGCGGGGACCATTATGCACAAAAAGGAGGACATGAAAGCAGTCGAGCTTGCTACGGTTTCCTTCGGGCAGTCCTTTCAGGTGACACCGATCCAGATGGCGGCCACGGTTTCTTCCCTTGTAAATGGAGGCAAAAGAATCACCCCGCATTTTGGCGTGAAGGTAGCAGACCGGCAGGGTGAGAACATACAGATGCTGTCTTATGAAGAGGGCAGACAGATTTTATCGGAAGAAACGTCGGCAACCATGCGGATGATCTTAGAGCAGGTGGTAGAAAGTGGATCCGGGAAGAACGGCTATGTGGAGGGCGCAAGGGTTGGAGGAAAGACTGCGACCAGCCAGACGCTTCCGAGAGGAACCGGGAGGTACATCGCTTCCTTTATCGGATTTGCACCGGCAGACGATCCGGAGGTGCTTGCGATTGCGATTATCCATAATCCACAGGGGGTATATTACGGAGGTCAGGTGGCGGCTCCTGTCGTGCGTCAGCTTTTCGAAAATGTTCTTCCCTATCTGGATAAAATGGATTATAATTGAAAGGTATGATTAATGAAAATGCAAGATGTGGTTTTACCGATTCTGTCAGCTTTTTTACTGAGCGCACTGCTTGGTAAGCTGCTGATTCCGCTACTGAAGAAGGTAAAGGTACGCCAGACAGTAAGAGAGGATGGACCGAGCACTCATCTGTGTAAGACGGGAACGCCGACCATGGGTGGAATTATCATTCTGTTGAGCATCCTGCTTTCGACACTTCCGTTTTTGCACAGGTTTCCGGAGGGGATACCGGTATTGTGTGTAACGTTTGGATTCGGTCTGATCGGCTTCCTGGATGATTTTATCAAGGTCGTCCTTCGAAGGTCGAAGGGATTGTCCGCATTTCAGAAGTTTCTCCTGCAGTTCCTGTTAACGGCGGGATTCTGGTATTACCTGTATGAAGTGCGGGGGATGGATTTCCTGCTGCGGATTCCGTTTTCCAATGGGAAAAGCCTGTCTCTGGGAGCCTTTACGATTCCGGTATTTTTCTTTATTGTGATCGGAACGGTAAACGGGGTGAATCTTACCGATGGATTGGATGGTCTGGCAGCAAGTGTGACGCTCATGGTTGCAATGCTGTGGCTGATCGTCTCGGTGTTTTGGCATGAGGGACTGTTTCCGGTGACGGGAGCAGCTGCGGGCGCGTTGCTTGGCTTTCTTTTATTTAATGTGCATCCGGCGAGTGTCTTTATGGGAGATACCGGATCGCTTGCACTGGGAGGCTTTGTGGCAGCCTGTGCGTATCTGATGGATCTGCCGTTATTGCTTCCGCTGATCGGGATTGTGTATGTGATTGAAGTGCTTTCCGTGATTGCCCAGGTCGTGTATTTTAAGGTAAGCGGAGGAAAGCGGCTTCTGAAGATGGCGCCGCTCCATCATCATTTTGAACTGTGCGGCTGGGAGGAAACACGCATTGTTGCATTATTTACCATAATGACTGCAGTAATGTGCATTGTCGCATTGCTGGGAATATAGAAACGAGGTTAAGAACATGGATTTACAGAATAAAACCGTATTGGTAATCGGAACAGGAAAAAGCGGAATCGGAGCAGCAGGTCTTTTGTCAAAGGCCGGTGCGAAGACGATTCTGTTTGACAGCAATGAAAAGCTGGATGTGGAAGCCTTAAAGGAGAAGACCGCAGGAATTTCTTCCTTACAGATTGTGACAGGAACGCTTCCTTCCGAACTGGAAGAGCAGGTGGAGCTGCTGGTTATCAGTCCCGGGGTTCCGATTGATTCCGATATGGTGGTTTCTTTTGAAAAAAGAGGGATTCCGGTATGGGGAGAGATCGAGCTTGCTTATGCCTTTTCTAAGGGCGAGGTGATTGCCATTACCGGTACGAACGGAAAGACCACGACAACAACGCTTGTTGGTGAGATTATGAGCGTATACAAACCGTCCGTTTTTGTTGTGGGAAACATTGGAAATCCTTATACGGATATTGCGATGGATACGAAGGAGGATTCCGTGGTGGTTGCAGAGATCAGCAGCTTCCAGTTGGAGACGATCCATACCTTTGCACCGAAGGTATCCGCAATTTTAAATATTACACCGGATCATTTAAACCGTCACCACACCATGGAATGTTATGTGGAGACGAAGGAGAAGATTGCATCAAACCAGACAAAAGAGGATGTCTGTGTACTCAATTACGAGGATGCTTATACCAGAGCGTTTGGTGACAGATGCCCAGCAAAAGTGGTATTTTTTTCCTCAAAAAGAGAGCTTGCTGACGGACTTTTCCTTCAGGGTGAAGAGATCATGCTCGCAGAGAATGGAAAGAGTCAGAAGCTGATGAACATTCACGAAATGAATTTGGTTGGCTTATGCAATGTGGAAAATGTGATGGCAGCGATTGCCATCTGCCGTGCAATGGATATTCCGATGGATGTGATTCTTGCAACGGTCCGTCAGTTTAAGGCAGTGGAACACCGGATTGAATTCGTCGCTACGAAGAACGGGGTAGATTATTACAACGATTCGAAGGGAACGAATCCGGATGCCGCCATTCAGGGAATCCGTGCCATGACAAAGCCTACCGTCCTGATCGGGGGAGGCTATGACAAGCAGAGTGAATACGATGAGTGGATTGAGAATTTTGATGGCAAGGTAAAGGCGTTCGTCTTGATTGGTCAAACGAGGGATAAAATTGCAGAGTGTGCAAGAAAGCATGGAGTTTCGAATATAATTCTTGCAGATACGTTTGAAGAAGCATTTGAGATCTGCGTACAGAATGCCGTTCCGGGAGATGCGGTATTATTGTCTCCAGCGTGTGCAAGCTGGGGAATGTTCCCGAACTACGAGGTTCGTGGTAAGATGTTTAAGGAAATGGTTTATAATTATTCGGTGCAGCCTGAAGCACTTGTTGCTGAAGGCGTAAGGAAATGATTCGATTATGCAAAATCCCATCAGCGAAGCTGATCTTAAATGGATTTTGCATGGTAACTGTGAAGGAACTGAACAGTTACACTGGTTCATAAATTAGGAGAGTAGGTTTTGTCAATGGACAGATTTAAGAGAGGATTACGTAAAACTCAGGAATCCTTTTCCGATTATACGTTACTTTTTATTGTGTTGTTTTTGCTGGCGTTTGGTCTTGTCATGCTGTATTCAACCAGTGCCTATGATGCAAATCTGACCTATAATGATTCCACTTATTTGTTCCGCAAGCAGATTTTTTCAACGCTGGCGGGACTTGTCGTGCTGTTTATTGTATCCCACCTGCCGTATCATATCTGGGAGCGGTTCGCAGTTTTAGGATATGGCGTATCGGTTGCACTGGTGCTGCTGATCATTCCGTTTGGTATTGAAGCAAACGGTGCGAAGCGGTGGCTGCGTGTATTCGGCGTTTCCCTGCAGCCTGCGGAGGTGGCAAAGCTTGCTATGATTCTGTTTCTGGCATACCTCATCTGTAAGCTGGGAAGGAATATCCGTACCATGAAGGGATTTCTTGTGGTGCTTGGATCCGCAGTGCCGATGAGCGGACTCATTTATGTGATTACACGAAACCTAAGCTCCGCAATTATTATTATGGGAATTGCGGTTGTCATGCTTTTTGTTGCATGCCCGGATTATAAGAGGTTCATTATTCTGGGACTCATCGGGGCAGCAGGCGTGGCAGGGATCGTTTTTCTGATAGTCAAAATGTCCGAGAGCGGAAGCGTTGGTGGCTTCCGTGGAGAGCGTATTCTGGCATGGCTGGATCCGGAGGCTTATGCAAGCGGCAAGGGCTTCCAGACCTTACAGGCACTGTATGCGATCGGTTCCGGCGGAATCCTTGGTAAGGGTCTGGGACAGAGTATGCAGAAGCTCGGCTTCCTTCCGGAGGCACAGAATGATATGATCTTCTCTATTATCTGCGAAGAGCTGGGACTGTTTGGTGCCATTGCGGTTTTGTTGATGTTTATTCTTCTGATCTGGCGTTGCATGATTATTGCCAATAACGCACCGGATCTGTTCGGAGCGCTTCTGGTAGTCGGGGTGATGGGACACATTGCCATTCAGGTTATCTTAAATGTAGCGGTGGTCACCAATACCATTCCCAATACCGGTATTTCCCTTCCGTTCATCAGCTACGGAGGCTCGTCGGTGATGTTTCTTCTTGCAGAGATCGGCATTGTATTCAGTGTCGGCAGAGGAATCCGGTTGAAGGATCTCTAGTACAGGGAGGAACAGTAAGCGTCCGGCTGCTGTGCGGACAGTAACTTTTTCTTACACATCTACATAGTATAGAGTAGGTCATACTTTAAACCGGAAGGTGTTGGAAGAAGTGGATGCAATTCATATCAGAGGTGGAAATGCCCTTTTCGGGGAAACAACGATACAAGGCTCAAAAAATGCAGTACTGCCGGTGATGGCAGCTGCCCTTTTGATCAATGATGTGTGTACCATTGAGAACTGTCCGAGAATTCTGGATGTGGAGCATATGAAGAATCTGCTGCAGTCCCTTGGCTGTAAGGTAAACCGGAGCAACCGGGCCATTACTATTGATGCTTCCTGTCTTACGGATCTGACAGTGCAGCAGGAGGCAATCCGGAATGAGAACGTTACCTGTATGCGCTCCTCCATCATGCTTCTTGGTGCGATGCTGGGAAGGATCGGGGAGGTTTCTCTTGCGTATCCCGGCGGATGTGTCATCGGAGAGCGGCCCATCGACCTTCATATCCGTTCCTTAAAGAAGATGGGTGTAGAGTTTTATGAGGAAGAGGGATACTTCCGTGCTTATACGAGGGGCTTAAAGGGAGCGGTGATCCGGCTTCCGGCAGCCAGCGTGGGAGCAACCGAAAATGTCATTCTGGCAGCCGTAAAGGCCAGGGGTGTCACCGTACTTCAGAATGCTGCGAAAGAGCCCGAGATCATAGTCTTATGTGAATTTCTGATAAAAGCCGGAGCTATCATCGAGGGAATCGGAACGGATACCCTGCTGATTAAAGGCATGGAAGAACTGCATGGCATTACCTACCGGGTTCCGGCCGACCGTATTGTGGCAGGCACGTATCTTTTCAGCGTATTAGGGACCGGAGGGCATGTGTTCTTACGGGATGCGCCGGTACAGCATATGCACGCCGTATTAAAAAAGGCAGTAGAAATGGGAGCAAGACTTGCCATTTCCAAGGAGGGGATGTCGGTCATGGCAGATCCTGTCCGGAATGCCATTCCTTATACGAAGACAGAAATTTATCCGGGCTTTCCGACGGATATGCAGTCACCGCTGATGGCGGTTCTGACGAGGGCATCGGGATTAAGCCTTATTGAAGAAACAATTTTTGAAAACCGGTTTCAGGTCGTGCCGGAGCTGCGGAGCATGGGCGCGGATATCGAGCTTTTAAGTGAGCATAAAGCGTTGATTCACGGTGTGCCGAAGCTTTATGGCAGGGAGGTTCAGGCCATGGAACTGCGGGGCGGAGCAGCATTGATTATCGCAGGCTGTATGGCAGATGGCGAGACGGTCATTTATAACAAACATTTTATTGAACGTGGATATGAGGATGTCTGCCGGGATTACCGGAATCTTGGTGTGAATATTTATATAGGTAAGGGTACGGATGGCAAAGAAAAAGAAACGCAAACCAGTCCAAAAGAATAAAACGAAGATCAGAGCATTGACCAAAGCAAAGCCCACTGAAAAAAGCAGCAGAAAAGCATTGGATGGAGGCTTTTTCCGGAATCATAAGAGTATTTTTATTATTTTTGGGATTGTTTTTCTTCTGCTTCTGGGTCTGCTTTTCGGACATCAGTATATTCTCGATAATTATACGGTAACGACCTCTTATGTGGAGGGAAATGTGCACTATACCGATGAAGAGATTCTGGATATGGTCATGGCAGGGCGTTATGGAAATAATTCCCTGTTTTTGTCCATGAAATACAGGAACAAGAGTATTTCCGATGTCCCCTTTGTCGAGAAAATGGATGTTTCCGTTGTCGATCCGCATACCATCAAAATCGAGGTATATGAGAAAGCCCTTGCCGGTTATGTGGAATATCTCGAAAATTACATGTATTTTGACAAAGATGGTATCGTGGTAGAAAGCTCGAATGAGAAAACAAAGGGAATTCCGCTTGTGACGGGGTTACAGTTTGACCACGTGGTGCTGTATGAGCCGCTTCCGGTGGATAACCCGGAGATCTTCAAGTCTATTTTAAGTATTACGCAGTTGGTAAATAAGTACAATTTGTCCATTGACCGCATTTACTTTGGCAGTGACAATACCCTTACCCTTTATTTTGATGAGGTGCGGGTGGCTCTTGGAAATGCAACCGATCTGGATGAAAAGCTCATGAAGCTGCAGTATATGCTTCCGGAGCTGGAGGGCAAAAGCGGCGTGCTCCGAATGGAGAATTACACCGAAGAAACGAAGAATATTTCCTTCGAGCCGGATTAGAAAGCAGAGAAAGAGAAATTTGTTATAAAATTTGTTATAAAATTCTTAAAATTAACTGTTGATAATTAGTTCAAAAAATTATATGATAAGCTATATGAGTTATTTTACTTTAAAACAGGTTTTGGTGTAGCCTGTTGGAGTTTATTCGGGATTGAAGGAGGAAGTACCCTTGCTGGAGATTAAAACAAATGACGCAGGAGCCGCTGCTAAAATTATCGTTGTTGGTGTTGGTGGAGCAGGCAATAATGCAGTCAATCGAATGATAGATGAGAATATTGTAGGTGTGGAATTCGTTGGAATCAACACGGACAAGCAGGCCTTACAGCTTTGTAAGGCATCGAAGGTTCTTCAGATTGGAGAGAAGCTGACGAAGGGACTTGGCGCCGGTGCGAAGCCCGAAATCGGTGAGAAGGCTGCCGAAGAAAGCAGCGAAGAGATTGCAGCAGCATTGAAGGGTGCAGATATGGTATTCGTTACCTGTGGTATGGGTGGCGGTACCGGTACCGGAGCAGCTCCGGTTGTGGCCAAGCTTGCCAAGGATATGGGAATCCTTACCGTAGGTGTTGTTACGAAGCCTTTCCGTTTTGAAGCGAAGACACGTATGATGAATGCAATCGGCGGTATTACTAAAATCAAAGAGAACGTAGATACCCTGATTGTCATCCCGAATGATAAATTACTTGAGATTGTAGACCGTCGGACAACCATGCCCGATGCTCTTAAGAAAGCAGATGAAGTTTTACAGCAGGCTGTACAGGGAATTACAGACCTGATTAATGTACCTGCCATCATTAACCTTGACTTTGCTGATGTCCAGACTGTTATGAAGGACAAGGGTATTGCACATATCGGTATTGGTGCCGGTAAGGGTGATGATAAGGCGAGTGAAGCAGTGAAGATGGCTGTAGAAAGTCCGCTGCTGGATACCACGATTTCCGGTGCAACCCATGTGATCATCAATGTATCCGGTGATATTTCACTGGCAGATGCATCCGATGCAGCAAGCTATGTTCAGGAGCTTGCAGGAGACGATGTGAACATCATCTTTGGTGCAATGTATGACGAGACACAGACCGATACCTGTACAATTACGGTTATTGCAACCGGTCTGGAAGATGATACGATCCCGACGAATAAGCCGGTATCCGGATTCGGTACTTTTGCAGGAAAGTATGTGAAGCCGGTAACACCGAACATTTCCTTAAAGACCATGACAACTCCGACTGCGAAGCCGTCCGAAATCAATATCATTCCCGGAAGCAGCACTCCGACCGGAGCAACCGCACCGATGCATCCCATTCAGGGAATTACAAGCCCTGGGGACATCCGCAGTAATGTAACCGAGAAGCCGATCAAGATTCCGGATTTCCTTCAGAAGAAGTAGGAGCATAAAAATAAAGTTCATAAGAAATATTTTCAAAGACCTTGCAGAGATGCAGGGTCTTTTCATGTAGAGCACTTAGTGAAGACGAGCCAAAGGCGAAGACTGAACTTAGTGCGAACGGTAACTGTCCACTTAATGAGACCGAGCGAAGCGAAGGACAAATTTAGTGGAGCAGGTGCATGTAGAGCACTTAGTGAAGACGAGCCAAAGGCGAAGACTGAACTTAGTGCGAACGGTAACTGTCCACTTAATGAGACCGAGCGAAGCGAAGGACAAATTTAGTGGAGCAGGTGCATGTAGAGCACTTAGTGAAGACGAGCTACAATCGCACCGGCATACTTTACTGCCAGAGCTGGACTCCGGAACTAAGGTGTTCCATCTATTTTGGGACAGGCATCGTATAGTGATGCAAACAGCCAACGAGCCGTCCAGGCTCGATTGTGCCTGGATTGGACCTCCATGTCCAATCCTTGCTGACTAAGATCAAAATAGAGGAACATCTAAGTTCCTGCGTAAGCCCCGGCATCAAAGTATGTTGGTGCTTGAAGAGTTTCACATTTTATATGAAATAACCGAATGTCGAATCCTGCGACAAATGCCCCTCTCTCTGGACTCTCCTTTGACAAATTTGGAAACCCTTCATGTTTATAATGAAGGTCAGGGAGGTGAGAAAACAGGCAGACCGTGAAAACAGTTTATATAGAAAATGTGTTCCTGCTGAATCTGGTAATGAATTTTTACCTTTTTCGGCTGACCGGGTTTATCTTAAGAAAGTCCACCACTTTGTTAAGAATCTTTCTGGGAAGTGCGGCTTTAGCATTGTGTTATTGCATCAGCGTCTGTTTTTTTAAAGGCAGTCAAAGCCCTCTGATGGTTCTTGTAATGCTGCTGGTATCGATGCTTGGGTGCTTCTTTGTATTCAAGGGGAAAACGATTTATGAAGTCTTAAGGCACACCGGATATCTGTATTGCGTTGCGTTCTTTCTGGGCGGAGGTTTGTTGTTTTTACAAAGACGAATCCCGTTCCTGCAGGAGATGAAAAGCTCTGCCATTCTGATTCTGGTTTGTGCAGGAGTGATGTACGAGGGAGGAAGAGCATTGGTGCGGTTTCTGCAAAAGAGAAGGGAAAATCCGTTCTGTACCGTAATCCTTCAGGGAGATTCTGAAGAGCTTCAGGTAACGGCCTTAATCGATACGGGGAATGGACTGCGGGAGCCGGTGTCCGGAAGGAGTGTTTCTATTCTGGAGGAAGAGGTTTTTCAGAAGATGAAGGATCATCTGATTCCGGAAAAGTTGAAGGTGATTCCCTATCATAGCGTAGGAAAGGCACACGGCATCATGCTGGGAATGGAAGTATCCAATATTAAAATCAGAACCGATGATGGGGAAAAGGAGCTGCCGGAGGGAATTCTGGCGATGTATCAGGGAAAGCTGTCCGGAAGCGGCAGTTATCAGATGATTCTGTCCCCTGAATGGATCTCATAGAACAAAACAAAAAAGGGAAATGTGTGTAGGAGGAGAAGAAATGGTTTTTAAAGTTGCAATTCCGGGGAAAATACAATTTAAAATGTATCGGAAGGAGCCTGGTTTTTTCCTGACAAGACAGGGAGATATTCATTATATCGGAGGCTCGGAGGTACTGCCGCCACCGTTGGAAACGGAGAAGGAGAATGCGGTGATCAGCGATCTGGGCACCGAGTATGAAGAAGAGGCAAAGTCGATCCTGATTGAACATAATCTGCGGCTGGTAGTGTATATTGCCAAGAAATTTGATAATACGGGAGTGGGCGTGGAGGATCTGATTTCGATCGGAACGATCGGCCTCATCAAGTCTATTAACACGTTTGATCCGGATAAAAATATCAAGCTGGCAACCTATGCGTCGCGCTGCATTGAGAATGAAATTCTCATGTACTTAAGAAGAAATAACAAGACCAAGATGGAGGTATCCATTGATGAGCCTTTAAATGTGGACTGGGACGGCAACGAGCTGCTGCTTTCGGATATCCTTGGAACCGATGAGGATATTATTTATAAGGACATTGAGGATGAAGTGGAACGCAAGCTTCTTCTTAAGGCGGTTGATAAGCTTTCGGAACGGGAAAAGACGATCATCAACCTGCGTTTTGGACTCGGCAGCAGCAACGGAGAGGAGCTGACGCAGAAGGAGGTCGCAGAGCTTCTCGGCATTTCACAGTCGTATATTTCGAGGCTTGAGAAAAAGATTATGAAGCGTTTAAAAAGGGAGATGCTGCGGGAGGCTTAAGATCTGCCTGATAGCCAAAGTGGTACGATATTAACACTTGATGTCCACAATAATAACATCGGGACCGATCTGTTTGATGTCTTTATAGGGAATGCAGTAGTCCGGTTCGCAGCACAAAAAGTTCAGGAACTTGTTTCCGTTTGGAACAAACAGCTTGCGGATCTGACCGCTGCATTCATCAAATTCAAGGTCGGATACCTTCCCGAGCCGCTGACAGTTCCTTAAGTTTATGACATCCTTGCACTTTAATTCAGAAAATAACATGAGAATCACCCTAAAGGTCTTCTTACTGATTATGATATGCAGCTTACAGGAGAAAGGAACGCTGACTGGAACGAGGTATGAGTGAACAGTAACGAAGGAATTCTGCTGACTCTGCAAAAGGAGAAGTGCCCTGTATAAAAAAATGAAATATGGTGAATGATTCCTAATAGCAGTGCTTTTGCGCAAAGCAGAGAGTACGGGAAAGGAGTCATACACATGGTGCAGGGAAAGGTGGAGATCTGTGGTGTCAATACATCCAAGCTTCCGGTAGTAAAAAGTACGCAGCAGGATCAGTTCTTTGAGCGGATCAAGCAGGGAGATGAACAGGCAAGGCAGGAATATATTGAAGGAAATCTGCGGCTTGTCTTAAGTGTAATCAAACGTTTTGCAGGGAGTAACGAAAATGTGGATGACCTGTTTCAGATCGGCTGTATCGGTCTGATCAAGGCAATCGATAATTTTGATACGACGCTGAATGTAAAGTTCAGTACGTATGCCGTGCCTATGATAATTGGCGAGATCCGGAGGTTTCTGCGGGATAACAGCAGTATCCGCATCAGCAGGTCTTTGAAGGATACCGCCTATAAAGCCATTTATGCGAAAGAGACCATGATGAAAAACAGCATGCGGGAGCCAACCCTGCAGGAGATTGCCACGGAGATTGGCATTCCCAAGGAAGATATTGTGTATGCGCTCGATGCCATACAGAATCCGATGAGTCTGTATGAGCCGGTGTTTTCGGATAATGGAGATACCCTCTATGTCATGGATCAGATCAGCGATAAGAAGAACCGTGAGGACAGGTGGGTAGAAGAAATCTCGTTAAGTGAGGCCATGAAGAAGCTTGGCATGCGGGAATATGAGATTATTTCCTTACGCTTCTTTGAAGGAAAAACACAGATGGAGGTGGCAGATCTTATTGGAATTTCTCAGGCACAGGTATCGCGCTTGGAAAAGAATGCGCTGCGTATTATGAAAAACTATCTGATTGCATAGAGGTACAGCAAGTATCGAGTGGTAACAGTAACCCGTTCAGCCATTTGAAAATAATTTTACATGAATTTTACTTGCAAAATTGTATCGGGCATGGTATTGTCTTGAAAAGAATATGGATATAGGGGAGTAGTCAGTACAGAGAGTACAGAGCCTTCTGTATGATTAAATCAACAGCAAGTCTGTTGCCTTCAGATATGTAAGTGCAGCATTCTGGTTTAATATGAAATGACGAGACTTATATCTCTCTAAATGAGGGATATAGGTCTTTATTTATTTCCCCAAAGAAAAAGGAGGTCATTATGGATTATTTAGTTTCAGGACTGCTGTCCATCACCTGGCAGCAATGGGTCATGTACGTGGTGGGAGCGGTACTTATCTATCTTGCGGTAAAAAAGGAATTCGAACCCTCTCTGCTTCTGCCCATGGGCTTTGGTGCCATTCTGGTCAATCTGCCGTCTTCCGGTGTGCTTAACCAGACAATGGCAGGAATCGGAGAGACGAACGGCATTATTGAATGGCTTTTTCAGATTGGAATAGAGGCATCGGAAGCCCTTCCGATTATTCTGTTTATCGGAATCGGAGCCATGATTGATTTTGGACCGCTCTTAGCGCAGCCGGTACTGTTTTTGTTCGGGGCGGCAGCACAGTTTGGAATTTTCTTTGCGATCTGTATTGCGGCACTGATGGGCTTTGATTTAAGAGATGCGGCATCAATCGGAATTATCGGGGCAGCAGATGGGCCGACCTCCATTCTGGTTTCCCAGATCTTTGGATCGAAATATGTGGGAGCGATTGCCGTGGCAGCGTATTCCTATATGGCACTTGTCCCGATCATCCAGCCATTTGCCATTAAGCTTGTGACTACGAAGAAGGAACGCTGTATTAAGATGCCGTATAATCCGAAGTCCGTATCGAAGACGACAAGAATTTTGTTCCCGATTATCGTGACCTTTATTGCAGGACTGGTTGCACCGATGAGCGTTTCCTTAGTAGGCTTTCTGATGTTTGGAAATCTGATCAGGGAATGCGGGGTACTACAGAGTCTTTCCGAAACGGCACAGAACCAGCTTGCCAATCTTATTACCCTGTTACTTGGCATTACAATTTCGTTCAGCATGCGGGCAGAGCAGTTTGTAAGCGTGGATACGATTATGATTATGGCGATCGGACTTGTGGCATTTATCTTTGATACGATTGGCGGTGTGCTGTTTGCAAAGCTGTTAAATGTATTCCGCAGACAGAAGATTAATCCGATGATTGGGGCAGCCGGCATTTCGGCATTCCCGATGTCCTCCCGCGTGGTGCAGAAGATGGCACTTAAAGAGGATCCCAGTAATATTCTCATTATGCATGCAGCAGGGGCGAATGTATCCGGCCAGATTGCTTCGGTGGTAGCCGGAGGCATGGTGATGAGCCTTCTGGCAAATTATTTATAGGCTGTTCGGAGAGATACAGCAGTTTATGAATGTGGTTCTGAACAGACGATATCATCAAACAGATTAATCTTTTAATTGTAAAAAAGGAGAAAGCTATGGAAAATTTTTGGATATCCCTGGAATTAATGGGAAAAGGAATGCTTGGGATCTTTACGGTCATTATTTTAATCATGCTGATTGTGATGCTGCTTTCGAAAATTACTAAGTAAATTGGAGTGATTCGGCAATTGGTGAATAAGTAAGGCGAGGTATTGCTGAGTTTGCCTGGTGGTTACCATAATTCGGTTGACATAATGAAAAATTTATCCTATACTATAATAAGCAAATCAGAGGGGGAACAATCGTATGAAATGTCCGTTTTGTGGTCACGAGAATACCAGAGTTATTGATTCAAGACCTGCCGAGGAAAATAATTCCATCCGCAGACGCCGTGTTTGTGATGAGTGTGATAAGCGCTTTACCACATATGAGAAGATTGAAACGATACCGCTTATTGTAGTGAAGAAGGATAATAACCGTGAGGCATATGACCGTACCAAGATTGAGGCCGGGGTATTACGTGCCTGCCATAAGCGTCCGATCAGTGCCGACCAGATCAAAACCCTTGTGGACGAAGTGGAAACCGAGATCTTCAGTATGGAAGAGAAGGAAGTGCCGAGTCGTGTGATCGGGGAGCTGGTCATGAATAAGCTGAAGGATTTAGAGGCCGTTGCCTATGTCCGTTTTGCTTCCGTATATCGGGAATTCAAGGACATTAATACCTTTATGGATGAACTGAAAAAGGTATTGGAATAAGAAGGGAGAATCAATAGTGTATTTATTTTCATACACTATTGATTTTTTTTATCTTTTTGTATAGAATGTAAGAGCGTTAAAAAATTAACGTACTAACTAAAACTAAATAAGGAAAGTGAGAAAGGAATGAAAGACATGAAGAAAAGAAGCTTTAAAGCAGTTCTTTTACTGTTCGTGTTGACGACACTTACTATTGCACTGGGCGGATGCTCAGGTGATAAGAAAGGAGACAGTTCCTCTCAAATCACGATCGGAATACCTCAGGACTTAGAGGACAGTCTTGACCCCCACAAGATGGTGGCGGCAGGAACAAGAGAGGTATTGTTCAACATTTTTGAAGGACTTGTAAAGGTTACAAGCGATGGTGATTTTATCCCTGCAGTAGCAAGCTCGTATGAAGAAACCGAAGGAGGTAAGGTCTATACCTTTACCTTAAGAGACAATGTGAAGTTCCATGATGGAAGCACGGTAACCGCAGAGGATGTGAAATTTTCCCTGGATAAATGCGCCGATACCAGTGCTGGTGAGCCTCTGGTAGCGGCGTTTTCTAATATTGACAGTGTCAATATTTTAGACGACAAGACTGTACAGGTGGTATTGAAGGAGGCGGATACCGAGTTCCTTGCCTATATGACAACGGCAATCATCCCGGCATCCAATGAGAATCCGGACACCAACCCGATCGGAACCGGCCCATATAAGTTCGTATCCCGTTCCCCACAGGAAAGCTTCGTGATAGAACGCTTTGACGATTACTGGGGGGAGCCTGCATATATTAAGGATGTAACTTTTAAGATCTGCGCCAATGCCGATTCCATCGTGATGGATTTAGAGGGCGGTTCCATTGATATGTTTGCAAGAGTAACCGCTACCCAGGCAGCAGAGTTATCCGATAATTTTAATATATTAGAGGGAACCATGAACCTCGTACAGGCATTATACCTCAACAATGCAGAAGCTCCGTTTGACAATGAAAAGGTTCGTCAGGCTCTCTGCTATGCGGTTGATCCGCAGGAAATTATGATGATGGTTTCCGATGGAAAGGGCACTGAGGTGGGAAGCAGTATGTTCCCCGCATTCGGTAAGTATTTTATGCCGGAATTGAATGACACCTATAACACCGATATTGAGAAAGCAAAGGAGCTCTTAAAAGAGGCAGGCTATGAAGACGGATTTTCTTTTACGATTACCGTACCCTCCAATTATCAGCCGCACATTGATACCGCGCAGGTACTTGTGGAAGAGTTCAAGAAAATCGGTGTCGATGCCCAGATCCAGTTAGTTGAATGGGATAGCTGGTTAAGTGATGTTTACCAGAACAGACAGTTCCAGTCTACCCTTGTGGGTGTCGATGCGTCGAACATTACCGGCTCTGCCATGTTACAGAGATTTACCTCCGATAATGCGAAGAACTTCATCAATTACAGTAACGCCGATTATGATGCTGCTTTTGAAAAAGCAATCAGCAGCACCGATGATGACGAAAAGACCACCTACTATAAGGAATGTGAACGGATTCTGTCAGAAACAGCAGCCAACGTATATATTCAGGACTTACCGGAATTTGTGGCATTAAATAAGAAGTATACCGGATATGAGTTCTATCCGTTATATATTCAGGATATTGCGAAGATCCGTCTGGCAGATCAATAATTAAAGGTAGATTTGTTTTTGAAAAACAGGATTTGAGGAAAGGAAGGCAGGACCATGAAATATGTAGTTCGCAAAATACTGACAATGATATTGACACTGTTAGCGGTGACATTTTTTGTGTTTCTGTCCTTCCATGTCATTTCAGGGGATCCGGCCTCTTCTATGCTTGGAACAGAAGCAACACCGCAGAAGGTCGCTGCGCTGCGGGAAGAGCTTGGATTAAATGATCCGGTGCTTGTCCAGTATGGAAGATGGGTTGCAGGACTTCTTCATGGAGACATGGGAACCTCTTACAGTTACCGGATACCGGTTGCCGGAATGGTTGCCAATAAGATTCCGGTGACGATTACACTGACTCTGATGGCGTTTGTACTGATGGTGGTGATTTCGATTCCACTTGGCATTTATACGGCAAAGCATGAGGGCAGCATCGTGGATCGTGTGATTTATATCATCAATCAGATTATTATGGCGATTCCCCCGTTCTTTTCGGGAATCCTGATCACCCTTTTATTTGGAAGAATTTTTAAGCTGTTTACGCCGGGGGGATACGTTTCTTATGAAAAGGACTTTGCAGGCTTTGTCGGTTATCTCTTTTTCCCGGCAGTAGCAATTGCACTTCCGAAAGCTGCGATGGCTGTGAAGCTTCTTCGAAGCTCCGTAATTAAAGAAGCGAAGCTGGATTATGTGCGTACCGCATACAGCCGCGGAAACAGGACGAATGATGTTTTATATAAGCATGTATTAAAGAATGCATTGATTCCGGTGGTGACCTTCTTAGGGATGGCACTTGCGGATATGATTGCAGGAAGTATTATTATTGAGCAGGTTTTCAGTATTCCGGGACTGGGAAGAATTCTGCTGACCTCGATTTCAAACAGAGACTATCCGGTTGTCATGGCTGTGATTGTCTGCATTGCAGTTCTGGTACTTGTGGTGAATATGGCTGTCGATCTGATCTATGGACTGATTGATCCCAGAATTACAGTAGAGTAGGGTGAGAGAATGAAAAATGTAAAGAAAAATTACAATTTAATTCTTGGCGGGACGATCACTGTAGTGATGCTTCTCCTGATTCTGACCGGCTTTTTCTGGACGCCTTATGATCCGGAGACCATGGATGCTGCGAATAAGTTTGCAGGGATTTCCCCGGCACATCCTCTTGGATGTGATAATTTTGGAAGAGATATATTAAGCAGGGTGATGAAGGGGGCAGGAACCACATTTCTTGTTGCACTTGGAACTGTGCTGATCGGAACGGTGTTTGGTGTCCTGATCGGGGCATTCACCGGCTATTTTGGAGGAACCATCGATGAAATCCTGATGCGGATCATCGATGCTGTTTTTGCATTTCCGAGCATTTTACTGGCACTTGTATTCATTTCGCTTCTCGAAACAGGAACCTATCAGGTGGTGATTGCACTTGGTATTGCCTTTATTCCCAGTTTTTCAAGAATTGTACGAAGTGAATTCCTGAAATATAAAAATATGGACTATGTGAAGAACGCGCGCCTGCAGGGGGCATCCCATCTGCGGATTATGTTTGTGCATATTCTGCCAAACACGGTAAGCGTGCTGTTATCCTCCGTTATGATTGGATTTAATAATGCAGTTCTGGCCGAGGCCGGAATGAGCTTTTTGGGAATTGGTGTGCAGCCTCCGGCACCGAGCCTTGGACGCATGCTTTCTGAGGCGCAGAGCTTCCTGTTCCGTGTGCCGAACTATGCACTGGGACCGGGATGTGCCATTATTCTGATGGTGCTTGGATTCAGTCTGTTGAGTGACGGATTGAAGAGGGAGCAGGGCCGGTAAGAAGAAATAAGGTAACTATTCAGTACAGGTCGAAGCATTTGCTGCTGAGACCGTAAGAACATGATT
>CAVERH010000010.1:0-67614 GCA_963618065.1 bacterium
CCTTCTCCCATGCTCCGGTGTCACTATCATCATTCTTGGATGGAAACTTTGCGATCCAAAGCTGCCCCTTCGTATCAACAACGGTAGCTTTAGGCCTTGCTCCCCCCAAAGAAGATCCCGGCCTGATCAGCTGATTAAGCCATCTATCCGTTACACCTCCCTCATCATTTTCAAAATTTCTTGAAGCTTCTTCCAGGCTTCTAAGTGATGTCCAAGGTGGTGCCGCTGTTTCTTTATCATCCGACAGGAAAGCTCCCTCCGGATCCAATTTAAAGCGTATTCCTCCCACTCTGGTTTCATCATACACCCCGAGCAGATAATCACTGTCATATAGTTTTGAAGGCTTTCGCTTTTCTCTTTCTGCCAAAAGACGTTCTCTCTTATTCATAAGCACACGTCCCCATCTGTCAGGAGATGCGTCTGCGAATATTCCAAATATGTTCTTATCCTTTGGAAACTGTCTTCCAACAAACGGCAACAATTCTGGATCAAGATTAAGATGTAATTTATTTTTTGCCAGCCAATCCTTATCATATTCAAATGAATATGACTCCCCTCCTTTGATAACACCAACATTAAGCTTACCAAGCAAAACGGGTTCATCACCAGTGAAATTATCATATACATATATGATTTTCTCTTCCTTAGGCATTAGTTGTTCCTCCTTGAAGCTCTTTTTCTTGTTATAAGATTCAGATCCTGCATCTGTCTTCCCATCTCATCATCTTTCGCTACAAGAGCCAGATCCTTGTCCATATTTCCAAGCGCATGCAGAACTGCAGCATATATCCCCATAGCTACTGCAGGGTTTCCAGACTCAACCTTCCATAAGGACGCTCTGCTTATTCCAGCACGCTCTGCCACTAATTCTGCTGACAGATCCCGTCGTAATCTGGCCAGCTTAATCTGCTCACCCATTGTCTTTAATATAGTTTCAGTTGCCGGTACAATATTATATGCTGCTTTTTTCATTGCACTATTCTCCTCTTTCTTATGTTTATTATTCTAAACAAATTATATGTTCATGTCAATAATAGTAAACATTGTTGTTTTGGAATAATACATATCTTATCAGACAACCATTACAATTTTTCCATAAAATAACTCTTATACCCTTCTCCGTAAATTTCTGATGCGCTCGATACAATCATAAAGGCATTCTCATCCTCCATGCGGACGATGTCTTCCATTTTCTGCATATTCTGTTTCCGGATGACGCACAGAATCACCTTCTTGTCGGTGTTCTGGTAAGCGCCCTTTCCTTCCAGATAAGTGACACCGGAATCAATCTCTGTGAGAATCCGCTCTGCAATCCGCTCGGAATGGTCACTGATGATATAAAGAAGCTTCGCACCATCCGTTCCGTAAAGGATCAGATCGAGAACCTTCGAAGTCACCACCTCTGCCAGAACACTGTAAAAAATCGCATTTAGATTTCGGAATACAATGCCGCCAAAGCCGATGACAACGGCATCAGCAAGCAGAAAAATCGTTCCCGTTTTAAGATAGGGGAACTTCTGCTTGATGACCTTTACAATAATATCCATTCCACCGGTTGTTGCCCTGCATTTAAACGCAATGCCCATTCCGACCGCAATCATGGCCCCGCCAAACAACGCTCCCAGAATCGGATCGGTCGTTGCTGCGCCCCTTGCTGCAAACCAGTTGGAAAATCCGGAAATCATAACAATCTCATACAGGGTAGAAGCAATAAATTTCCACCCGAACTTCCAGAGTCCGAGAAGCAGAATCGGTATATTTAACAGGAAAAATAATGTACCAATTTCAAGCGGAATTAACCGGTTTAAGGAGATGCACAAGCCAGACACGCCTCCCGGTGCAAAATTATTCGCATCAATAAACGAAGAAACTCCACAGCTATAAATAATGGACGCCACCGTAAGTCCAAAATATTTCCAAACTAATTTTTTCATATCAACCCTCTTATACTTTCCATATACCATTAGAAACGTGCGCCGCCAGGCGCACTATTCAAAACAAACCACATACCTATTGTATGTGGTTCGATTCATTTTACTCATAGAGGTCTGTCTCCACGAAATTATATACGCAAAGCAATGAGCCAGAATTCGAGCTTGCTCGAGTTTTTGGCGAATAGTACAATGATTTTTAAATATTCGTGCGTACCAGCTTCGGCTGGTATCCGTTCTGTTCCAGTGCTTCCATAATCTGCTTCTTATGCTCAGTACCGAATGCTTCGAGCGTAATCCGGAGTTCTACCGCCGCACTGCGGTTAATGGATACGAACTGGTTGTGCTCCAGTTTAATGACATTACCGTTCTGCCTGGCAATGACATCGGCTACATGGCTTAATTCGCCCGGCTTATCCGGAAGAAGTACCGATACCGTAAAGATACGGTCTCTCATAATCAGTCCCTGCTGGACAACGGAGGACATGGTAATGACATCCATGTTGCCACCGCTTAAGATGGATACAATCTTCTTGCCCTTCACATCAAGATGCTTTAATGCTGCTACCGTAAGAAGTCCGGAGTTTTCTACCACCATCTTATGATTTTCTACCATATCAAGGAAAGCAACAACAAGCTCTTCATCCGGAACGGTAATGATGTCATCCAGATTTTTCTGTAAGTAAGGGAAAATCTTGGATCCCGGTGTCTTCACTGCAGTACCGTCTGCAATAGTGCTCACGTGATCGAGGGTCAGTACCTTTCCTGCCTTTACGGATTCCTGTAAGCAGTTTGCACCCTCCGGCTCTACGCCGATCACCTTGATCTTCGGATTTAAAAGCTTAGCCAGTGTGGAGACACCCGTTGCAAGGCCGCCACCGCCAACCGGCACTAAAATATAGTCAACAACCGGAAGCTCTTTGATGATTTCCATAGCAATGGTTCCCTGTCCGGTTGCAACCGCCGGATCATCAAACGGATGAATAAAGGTATATCCGTTTTCCTTTGCCAGCTCATAAGCCTTCTCGCAGGCTTCGTCATAGACATCACCATACAGAACCACTTCTGCGCCATATCCCTTGGTACGGTTTACCTTAATCAGCGGTGTGGTTGTCGGCATGACAATAACCGCCTTTACGCCAAAGCACTTCGCTGCATAGGCAACGCCCTGTGCATGGTTTCCGGCCGATGCGGTGATCAGCCCCTTCGCACGTTCTTCATCGGAAAGCGTGCTGATCTTATAATAAGCGCCTCTTAATTTGTAGGCTCCGGTCAACTGCATGTTTTCCGGCTTGAAATAAACCTTGTTTCCGGTCTGTGCACTGTAAAAATCGCTGTATACCAGCTTAGTTTCCTGCGTCACCTTTCTTACAATGTCAGAAGCCTCTTCAAATCGTTCAAGTGTCAGCATTTTCGTATTCATCTTCTTCGCCTTTCATCTCCAGAAGTCCGTCCACATACTCCTGTACATCAAACTTCCGTAAATCCTCCAGTTTTTCTCCAACGCCAATATATTTCACCGGAATGTCCAGTTCTGCATGAATTGCTACCGCAATTCCTCCCTTGGCCGTTCCGTCCATCTTGGTTAAAATAATACCGGTAAGATCCGCAGTTTCACCGAATTCTCTTGCCTGAACCAGTGCATTCTGTCCGGTTGTTCCATCGAGCACCACCAGATTTTCACGATGTGCATCGGGAAATTCCCGGTCAATAATCCGGTTCATCTTCTTTAATTCTTCCATCAGATTCTTCTTATTATGAAGTCTTCCCGCAGTATCACAAAGCAGGATATCCACGTTTCTCGCTTTCGCTGCACTGACCGCATCGAAGATCACACTGGAAGGATCGGCTCCCTGTGCACCGCTGATAATTTCCACACCGGCACGCTTCGCCCATTCATCCAACTGTTCCCCGGCCGCTGCACGAAAGGTATCCGCGGCTGCAATCAGCACACGCTTGCCCTGCTTTTTGTAAATGGCTGCCAGCTTACCAACCGAGGTGGTCTTGCCGACACCGTTCACACCAATCACCATAATCACGGACTGCTGATTCTCGAAGTCGTATGCGCCCTCCGGAACCTGCATCTGCTCTTTAATGCTTTCCTTTAAAAGCTCCTTACAGTCCTCAGTTTCCTTTACATGGCGTTCCTTCACCTGACGGCGAAGCTCGTCCATGACCTCTTCAGTCGCTGTGATTCCCATATCTCCCATGATGAGCGTTTCTTCAAGTTCTTCGTAAAAATCCTCATCAATGGCAGAATGTCCACTGAATATACTTTTTAATCTGCTAAAAAATCCGGCCATTATTCACTCAGCTCCTTATCGATCAAATTGACGCTTACCAGAGTAGAAACACCCTTTTCCTGCATGGTAATACCGTATAACCGGTCTGCCTTTTCCATGGTTCCACGCCGGTGTGTAATCACAATGAACTGGGTATTCTTCGTAAGCTTATGTAAATACTTTGCAAACCGGGTAACGTTGTTCTCATCAAGTGCCGCTTCAATCTCGTCAAGCAGACAGAACGGGGACGGCTTCAGGTTCTGGATTGCAAACAACAGGGCAATTGCCGTAAGTGCCTTTTCTCCACCGGATAACTGCATCATATTCTGCAGCTTCTTTCCGGGTGGCTGTGCAATGATCCGGATGCCCGCCTCGAGAATATCTTCATCCTCCATCAGCTCCAGTGTTCCCTTTCCACCACCAAATAATTCCTTAAATACCTTATCAAATTCCCGGCTGATCTCAGCGAACTTCTCCTCAAACTGCTTACGCATCGCCGTATCCAGCTCTACAATAATTCCTTCCAGTGTTTTCTCCGCTTCCACAAGATCGTCATGCTGTGTCTTTAAGAAGGTATAACGCTCCATGAGGTTCTTATAATCCTCAATCGCATTGACATTGACATCGCCCAGCTTTTTAATCTGATCCTTTAAGGAACCGGTTTCCTTCTTCATAGCAGACAGATCGGTCATCGTCTCATCCCGCATGGAGGATGCATCGGATAATGTAATCTCATATTCATCCCACATGTAATTGATCTGGCCTTCAATATTCTCCTGAATCCGTTCCTTCTGGGAATTCAGACGGTATACTTCCTTATCAAGACCATTCATCTTCTCTGCCATGGCTTCACGGTCTGTAAAGAAGTTCTTCTGTTTTGCAGCCAGTTCTTCCTTATGGGTAATATCATCCTTTAACTTCGTTTCTATATCAGATTTCGTTGTATGGGAGACCTCGATCGTCTTTTCGATTTCGGTAATGCTGTTCCGTTTCAGTTCAACTGCCTCGGTGCTTTCCTTAAGGCTGTCCAAAACCTCCTGTAATTCTGCGGTCAGCCGTTCAATTTCACCTTCAATACGATCCACATTCTGCTGATGGAAGCTCTGCTGCTGCAGCATCTTCTCCACTTCCACATCCCATTCCGATACATGTACGGACTGTTCGGACTCTTCCTTACGCTTCTCTTCCAGCTCTGCGGTAAAGCCCTTGATCTGCTGTTCCACGTTCTTTTCAAGCTGCTCGGAATCCTGCAACTCCTGCCGGATTTCCTGCTTACTGCGGTTGATCTCCTGAATCTGGTTCTCAATCTCGCGCTCTTCATTCTTTAATTCCACCGAGCCTTCGGAAGCTTCATTCTTACGTTCCTCTGCCTTAATAACGTTGAGTCTTGCCGTATTCTGTTCAATGAACTTCTTCTGCAAGGCCGCCTTGTCCTCTTCGAGGCTTAACCGTAACTGATTACGCTCCTGCTTGGTCTTCTCGATGTCCTCTAACAGCTCATCTACCTGTTTTAAATATTTCTTCACCTTCTCATTCAGCTCTTCGATTTCCCGCCGTCGTCCGAGAAGATTGCTGTTATTCTTAAATGCACCACCGCTGATGGCACCGCCCGGTACTAAAAGTTCTCCTTCCAGCGTAACCATACGGATGCCGTAATCGTACTTCCTTGCGATCTTCACGGCATTGTCGACGTTATCCACAACGACAATTCTTCCCAACATGGCTTTTGCTACGTTCTTATATTTCGCATCGATGTGAACCAGCTCATCCGCCATGCCGATCACACCCTTTTCCTTAAGGGACTCCGGATTTTTAAACTCCTGCGGCTTCGTAATACTTGTTAAGGGTAAAAAGGTTGCTCGTCCCGATCTCGTATCCTTTAAGAAACGGATCATGCGTTTCGCCGTCTCTTCATCGTCGGTTACGATATTCTGGATGTTACCGCCCAATGCCGTTTCAATTGCGGTTTCATACTTCTTATCTACTTTAATGATGTCCGCAACAACACCAATGATTCCCTTTTCCTGCTCCTTGCGTTCCATGACCTTCTTGACACTTCCGCCATAACCTTCATAACGCTCGGTCAGGTTCGTCAGTGCCTCGAGCTTCGACTTCTCCTGATGATAATTCACCTGAGTATCCCGAAGAAGCTGATCCTTCTTCGAAAGCTCCTCACGGATCAGGGCAAGCTTTTCCTCCTTGCTCTGCTGGGAATCATTCAAGGCACGGATCTGTTCGTTAATCTTCTCAAATTCTTCCTCAAGAGACTTAATTACGGCTTCCTGCTGGGCTTCATCCGACTTCACACGTAAGATCCGTGAGGTCAGCTCGGACTTCCGGATGTTGATCTGCTCGGTCATACTGTCGTATCGTCCAAGCTTTGACTTAATCGTTGCCCTTGCATTCAGCGCATCAATGATGGTATTCTTACCACTCTCGATCTGATTATTTAATTCTTCAATTGCTTTCTGTACCGTAAGCAGCTTTTCTTTCGCTTCATTACGGTTCTTCTCGATTTCGGCAACCTGTTCATCAATCACCGATTTATCTTTCAAAATCCCTTCCTTATCCAGATTCCGGTCATCAATTTCCCTCTGAATGGTCTGTTGCCGTGACAGGAAATGTTCTTCGTTGCTCTGCGCAGATTTGATCTGTTCCTTTAAGACATTGATCTCACCCTCTAATTTGCCACGCATCACACTGGTATCGGTAATGGTACTCCGTTCCTGTTCAATGGTTTCATCAAGCTGTTCCATTTCTGCCTGAATCTTTTCGTATTCTTCCCTGATCTGCTCGTAACGCTTCGAGGTTTCTGCAAGATCATCACTGGCAATCTGGTGCTTTTCATTTGCTGCGCTTAACTGCTCCTGTAAATGCAGGTTTTCCAAAAGAAACAGATTCACGTCCAGTGTTTTCAGTTCTTCCTTCTTTTTCAGGTAGATCTTCGCCTTTTCCGACTGCTTCTCTAACGGTCCTACCTGCTTTTCCAGCTCGGAAAGAATATCGTTTACACGGACTAAATTCTGCTTTTCATCCTCTAACTTCTTCTGGGCTGCTACCTTACGCTTCTTAAACTTCACAATGCCGGCAGCTTCGTCAAAAAGCTCACGACGCTCTTCCGGCTTACCACTTAAAATCTTATCGATCTGCCCCTGCCCGATGATGGAATACCCCTCCTTACCGATACCGGTATCATAAAAGAGCTCATTCACATCCTTTAAACGGCACGGTGTTCCATTCAACAGATATTCACTTTCTCCGGAACGGTAGATTCGTCTGGCAACGGTAACTTCATCGTAATCAATCGCCATCTGGTGATCCGAATTGTCAAAGGTAATTGCCACATAGGCATACCCCATTGGCTTACGAAGCTCTGTTCCCGAGAAAATGACATCCTGCATGGAGGCTCCACGCAGCTGCTTAATGCGCTGCTCGCCCAATACCCAGCGGACCGCATCGGCAACATTACTCTTACCGCTTCCGTTAGGACCCACAATTCCGGTAATGCCATTATGAAACTGAAGCACAATTTTATTTGCAAAGGATTTAAATCCATGAATTTCTATACTTTTTAAATACATTCCGTTAACAACCTATTCTGTAAATTTTCTTATAGGGATTTCTTCAGCACCCCATAAGCCGCCTGCTGTTCCGCAGACTTCTTGCTTTTTCCGGTGCCGCTTCCCACACATTCCCCATCAATCAGCGCTTCGATCACAAAGACCTTATCATGATCCGGTCCGGATTCCGAAACCAGACGGTAGGTCAGCTCCTTACCGGCCTTTTGCGTTCTCTCCTGTAAAATGGATTTACTGTCATAAAAGAGCTGCTTCGTCTCAAGATCAGATAAAATCCACTGGTGGACGTATTTTTTCGCCTCTTCAAAGCCGCCATCCAGATAAATGGCGCCAAGCACGGCCTCCATGACATCAGAAACAATGGAATCCCTCTCTCTTCCTCCGGTTGCCTCTTCTCCCTTGCCCAGAAGAATGTAATTCTGCAGGGAAATATCTCTTGCACAGTAGGCAAGCGCAGGCTCACAGACCATGGAGGAACGGACTCTGGTAAGCTGTCCTTCCTTCCACTCCGGATAATGCTCAAAAAAGAACTGGCTTGAAATCAGCTCTAACACCGCATCGCCCAGGAATTCCAACCGCTCATAATTCGGATGCTTATTAATTTTCTGTTCGTTTGAAAAAGAGCTATGGGTCAAGGCCTGCAGCAATAACTTTTTGTCCTGGAACTCATAGCCGATTTTCTTTTCTAAACCACTAAAATCTTCATTTGGTAACATAACACTCTCCATTCGAAAATGATCCACCGTATCATTTTCTCATATACATGGCAATATCGGAAAAAAGCCCTGTAAGGGCTTTTTCATCTGCAATATATGCAAAAGACCGGATCATCTTTAGTTGGTTGCAGCCTTGATCATATTTACTGCTTCTTCCACTGTTGTGATCTTTTCAGCTTCTTCTGCAGGAACTTCTATATCAAACTCCTCTTCAATTCCCATAACAATCTGAAAAACATCCAAAGAATCAGCTCCCAGATCGTCAAGGAATGTAGTATCCATCGTAATTTCATCGGGATCAACGTTTAATACGTCTGCAATAATTTTTTTTAATTTTTCAAATTCCATAGTGATAATCCTTTCTAGTTCTCTTCCATAGTGATTTTTTCTTTTATTTTTTGATTAATATTCTGTTCTGAAAATGTGATACATTGCAGAATAGAATTCTTAATTTCCACGGCCTTGGAACTGCCATGTGTCTTCACCACAAGACCTTTTAGTCCTAATAATGGTGCCCCGCCATACTGCTCCAAGTCGAACGCCTTGAGCGTTTCCTTCAGTGCAGGCTTCACAAGAAGCGCACCGATTTTACTGCGCAGGGAAGACATCATGCCTTCCTTTACCTTATGGAGCAGGGATCTTCCGACTCCCTCGTACATCTTGAGAATGACATTGCCCACGAATGCCTCACAGACAATGACATCGGCGGCGCCTGCCGGGATATCTCGTGCTTCCACACTTCCGATAAAATGAATATCCGGACAGTTCTTTAAAAGCGGATAGGTTTCCTTTACAAGCGCATTTCCCTTTTCTTCCTCGGCTCCGATATTCACGATGCCGACACGGGGGTTCTGAATTCCCATAACGCTTTCCATATATACGGATCCCATCTTGGCAAACTGCACGAGATGGGAGGGTCTTGCATCAACGTTCGCACCGCAGTCAATCAGCAGCGCACATCCCTTCTCGGTTGGGATCAATGGTGCAAGGGGTGGACGTTCCACGCCTTTGATTCTTCCGACGATGACCTGACCTCCAACCAGTGTTGCGCCGGTGCTTCCTGCGGATACAAATGCATCACAGGTGCCATCCTTCACTAAATTCAGTGCTTTAACGATAGAAGAATCCTTCTTACGGCGGATCGCCATAACCGGAGGCTCTGCGGTCTCAATGACCTCCGTTGCATTCACTACCTCAATCTGCTCTTCCGGGTAGGTATATTTTTCAAGCTCCTTACGGACAATCTCTTCCTGTCCGGTCAGGTACACCTTGACATGATCGTTTGCATGAACTGCATCGACAACGCCCTTTACGATTTCTACAGGGGCATTGTCACCGCCCATAGCGTCTACTGCAACATTGATAAAATCCGCCATTTAAAACCTCCGTCCATATCTTACTTAAATATACTAGACCGTTTTGTAAAAATCAACCCAAGTTTATGATTATTTCACTACAATATTAATAATACGTCCCGGTACATAAATTTCTTTTACAATGGTTCCGGTCAGCTTGTCTGCAATCACTTCCCTGCCCTTTGCAATCGCGGTGTCCTTATCGACATCTGCAGGAAGCATTACGGTTGCCTTCACCTTACCGTTAATCTGGATACCGATTTCTACGGTGTCCTCCTTAACAGCAGCTTCATCATACTCCGGCCACTTTTCAAAAGCAATCGTCTCGGTATGTCCAAGCTTCTCCCAAAGCTCTTCACCGGTATGAGGACAGATACAGGAGAACATCTTAATGAAGCCTTCTGCATATTCACGGGGACATTTGCCCTTGGTTGCCGCATTCATAAAGATCATCATCTGTGCAATGGCGGTATTAAAGCCTAAGGTTTCAAAATCAGAGGTAACCTTCTTAACCGTCTGATGATATACCTTCTTTAAGGCTTCATCATTTTCTTCGGTAATATTCTCAGGCTCGGTAAAATACTTAAATACTCTTCCGATAAATCTTCTGGCGCCTTCCACACCCTGCTGGCTCCACGGCTTGGATACCTCTAAGGGACCCATGAACATTTCATAAAGACGAAGGGTATCGGCACCAAAGTCACGGACAATATCACTCGGATTAACCACATATTCCGGGAAACGTTTTCCCATCTTGATTCCGTTTTCACCTAAAATCATTCCCTGATGAACGAGCTTCTTAAACGGCTCCTTGACAGGTGAAAGACCCTTGTCATAAAGGAAACGGTTCCAGATTCTCGAATACATCAGGTGTCCGACTGCATGCTCCGGTCCTCCGACATAAAGGTCAACCGGCATCCAGTGCTTTAGCAGCTCCTGATTAGCGAATTCTTCTTCATTGTTCGGATCAATATAACGGAGATAATACCAGGAAGAGCCTGCGGATCCGGGCATGGTAGAGGTCTCTCTCTTACCCTTGATGCCGTTATGTTCGTACTGCTTCCATTCGGCTGCATTTTCAAGCGGAGCCTGTCCGTTGCGTCCCTTGTAGTCTTCCAGTTCCGGAAGAACTAACGGCAGTTCATCATCATCCAGTACATGGATCTGTCCGTCCTCGGTATAAACCACCGGTACGGGCTCACCCCAGTAACGCTGACGGGCAAAGATCCATTCACGGAAGTGATAGTTGACGGTCTTTTTGGCTACACTCATGGAAACAAGTTTATTGGTAATGGCTTCCTTGGCTTCCTCTACCGTAAGTCCCGTAAATTCTTCGGAATTGATCAGCTTACAGCCCTTGCCAAGGTAATCCTGCTTTTCAAACGCATGCTCAGAAACATCCGCCCCATCGATAACCTGAATACGGGGAATGTTGTGCGCGATAGAATATTCAAAGTCTCTCTGGTCATGGGAAGGAACGGCCATAACAGCACCGGTTCCGTAATTTGCCAGTACGAAGTCGCCGATGTAAAGCGGAACTTCCTTGCCGTTTACCGGATTGATACAGGTAACACCCTTTAATTCGCATCCGGATTTTGTTTTATTTAATTCGGTACGGTCCATATCGTTCTTCTTGATTGTTTCATCGATATAGGCCTGTACTTCTTCTTTATTCTGGATTCTCGGCATTAAATCCTTTACGATCTGTCCGTCCGGAGCCAGTACCATAAAGGTAATACCATAAATGGTTTCAATACAGGTCGTGTAAATGGAGAACTCTCCACCGCCTACGATCTGGAATTTCACCTCCACGCCTTCGGAACGTCCGATCCAGTGTCTCTGGATGTCCTTCGTGGATTCCGGCCAGTCGATTTCGTTTAAGCCCTCCAGCAGCTTATCTGCAAAAGCGACCTGATCGATCACCCACTGCTTCATATTCTTACGGATAACCGGATAGCCGCCACGCTCGGACTTGCCATCAATGACCTCATCATTGGAAAGAACGGTTCCCAGTTCCTCACACCAGTTTACCGGCATGTCAACAAGCTTTGCATAGCCGTCTAAATATAACTGCTTGAAAATCCACTGGGTCCATTTATAGAACTTCGGATCGGAGGTTGCGATCATCTTGGACCAGTCATAGTCAAAGCCAAGCTCCTTTAACTGATTGGTAAAGGTCTCGATATTCTTCTCGGTGAAGCCTGCCGGATGATGACCGGTCGTTACGGCATACTGTTCTGCCGGAAGACCAAAGGAATCATAGCCCATGGGATGAAGCACGTTGTAGCCCTGCATTCTCTTCATTCTGGACATGATATCGGTTGCGGTATAGCCTTCGGGATGTCCGGCATGCAGGCCGACTCCGGAAGGATAAGGGAACATATCTAAAGCATAATACTTGGGTTTGGAGAAATCCCAGACATCGGTCTTGAATGTCTGATGCTCCTCCCAGTACTTCTGCCATTTGCTTTCAATTTCTCTGTGATTATAAGGGATTGCCATAGCGATTACCCAGCCTTTCTTTCATCGAACTCTTTACTGCTATAAAAACCAATCTAAATTGTACCTATTCTGCCAGCAAATGTCAAGAAAAGGGGGGATACCTTTTCGATATCCCCCGTAAAAACCTGTTTCTTTCTCTTATGCTTCCTCACTGCCCTCGGCAACCTTCGCTGCTCTGGCTGCCACTTCCTTCTCCTGTACATCGGAAGGACACTGCTCATAGCGCGAGAACTGATACTCAAATTCGCCTCTGCCGCCGGTCATGGAACGAAGATCGGTACAATATCCAAACAGCTCCATCATCGGAACATCGGCTTCGATCACCTGCCTGCCCTGTGCAGAAGGATTCATGCCGAGCACTCTTCCTCTTCTCTTATTGAGATCCCCCATGATGTCACCGGTATAGCTGTCCGGAACGGTAACCTTTAAGGAAACAATCGGCTCAAGCAATACCGGATGTGCTTCCATAAAGCCCTTCTTGAAGGCCTGGATCGTTGCCATCTTGAATGCCATTTCAGAGGAATCCACCGGATGATAGGAACCATCATAAAGAACGGCTTTCACACCGACAACCGGATAAGCGGCCAGAGGTCCCTTCAATACAGATTCCTGGATTCCCTTTTCCACTGCCGGGAAGTAGTTCTTCGGAACGGCACCGCCTACAACCACCTGTTCAAATTCATACGGTTCTTCCAGATTGCCCGAAGGACTAAACCGCATCTTGACATGACCGTACTGTCCGTGTCCGCCGGACTGCTTCTTATACTTGTATTCTACGTCACTGGTTTTCTTGATTGTTTCACGGAATGCAACCTTCGGCTTGCTTAATTCGATCTCTACCTTATAATCATTTAAAAGCTTGCTTGCAATGACTTCCAGATGCAGATCACCCATGCCGTAAAGCAGCATCTGCTTGTTTTCCGCATCATTGACATACTTCATCGTCAGATCTTCATGCGAAATCTTCTGCAGCGCCTGTGATAATTTATCCACATCTGCCTTATTCTTCGGCTTATAACGCATATAAGTATATGGAACAGGCATCTCCCATTTACCATATTTAATCGTGGTTGCTTTCGTAGAAAGGCTGTTTCCGGTACGGGCTGCCGTCAATTTTGCAAGTGCACCAATATCTCCGGCATGCAGTTCCTTTACCTCAATCGGCTTATTGCCCTGTAAAACATAAAGCTTGCCGACCTTCTCTTCAATATCACGATCCACATTATAGACCATGTCATCCGACTTCAACACACCGGAATTTACTTTAATCAAGGAGTACTTACCAATGAACGGATCGACAATAGTCTTCCATATGTATGCCGATTTCGCCTTGGAGAAATCATAGTCTGCATGATAAATATCGTTCGTCTTCATATTAATACCGGCAACCACACGGTTTTCCGGGCTCGGGAAATACTTAATGATGTCATCGAGCAGGGTATAAACGCCCTGACATAAAATGTTGGATCCCATGCTCATCGGAACGATGCTTCCGTCACAGACGTTCGTCCGTAATGCGGCACGGATCTCTGCCTCGGAGAAGGTCTCTCCACCAAAATAACGCTCCATCATTTCTTCACTGGTCTCGGCTACCGCCTCCATCAGCGTATCCCGGCAGATCTGTAAATTCGGCTTATTGTATTCGGGAACCTCACATTCCACAACGTCCTTGCCCTGCCAGCGGTTACCGGTCTCGGTAATGACATTGACATAACCGACGAACTTCTCATTCTCACGGATCGGCAGATGGAACGGTGCCATCTTCTTGCCAAACATTGCGGTCATATCCTCTACCACCTGTCGGAAAGAAGCCTGATCCACATCCATGTTGCTGACATAGATCATGCGGGGCAGCTTATACTTCTCACACAGCTCCCATGCCTTCTGGGTTCCGACCTCCACGCCGGACTTGCCATTCACTACGATAATGACTGCGCCTGCTGCACTGATCGCTTCCTCTACTTCCCCTGCGAAATCAAAAAAACCGGGTGTATCGAGAATATTGATCTTGTATCCTTCCCACTCAATGGGAATCACGGAAGTATTTATGGAAATCTTACGTTTGATTTCTTCTTTATCAAAATCACTCACGGTATTACCGTCATCGACTTTCCCCATCCGGGAGGTAATTCCGGACAGATATGCCATTGCTTCTGTCAAAGACGTTTTACCGCTTCCCCCATGTCCAATCAGAGCAACATTACGAATCTTATCTGTTGTGTAAATATTCATGTGTTTCCCTCCATTCTTTCAAATACCATGCACCTATTTTACTAAATTTTCTGATAATATACAAGGGTTTTTGGTGAATTTTCCCACATATTCTTTATTATTTATGTTCTGCAAGATAAAATATGCATAATAGACATGGTGAATGGAGTTCTGAATCGTTCCTATAATTTCTAATTTCCATATTGACTTATTTTTAAATCAGAATTAAAATTAGTACGTTGAAGTGTCATAGGCTAAAGCGTCGAAGCGTCGACGTGCTAAAGAGTTGATATTTCCCCAAATAAATGATATTACCTATATTATACAGGAAGAAAGGAAGTTATACCATGATTGTTGTTATGAAACCCAATGCCTCCGAACAAAGCATCGGAGCTGTTACCAGATACATCGAAGAAAACGGACTGCATGTGCACCTTTCCAAAGGGGATCAGGTCACCATCATCGGTGTCGTTGGTGACAAGACCCGTCTTTCCACCGATAACCTGACGATTTTCGATGGCGTGGACCGCATTCTCCCGGTAACCGAAAGCTATAAATTAAGCAACATTAAATTCCATCCGGAGCCCAGTGTGGTGAAGGTCGGCAATACCTCCTTCGGTCCCGGCCGCCTTACCGTTATCGCCGGTCCCTGTGCCGTGGAAAGCAATGACCAGCTTATGAAGATCGCCGTTGCCGTGAAAAAAGCCGGAGCCAGCGTTCTTCGTGGCGGTGCTTACAAGCCGCGTACCTCGCCCTACTCTTTCCAGGGGCTTGAAGAGGACGGACTGAAATACATGCAGGAGGCAGGCCAGGCAACCGGTCTTGCTACCGTATGTGAAGTCGTAAGCCAGGAAGCCATCGAGGCTGCGGTTAAATATGTCGATATGATCCAGATAGGTGCCCGGAACATGCAGAACTTCATTCTGTTAAAAGAAGCCGGTCAGTCCGGTCTTCCGGTTTTATTAAAAAGAGGCTTATGCGCCACCATCGATGAATGGCTGAACGCTGCCGAATACATTATGGATGTCGGCAACCCGAATGTCGTTTTGTGTGAGCGCGGTATCCGTACTTACGAAACCGCTACCCGGAATACGCTTGACTTAAGTGCCATTCCCGTATTAAGATCCAAGACACACCTTCCGGTCATTGTGGATCCTTCCCATGCCACCGGAGCGTATGCTTATGTTCCACCTATGGCGAAGGCTGCTGTCGCAAGTGGTGCTGACGGACTGATCATTGAAGTGCATAACGATCCGGCTCACGCCCTCTCCGACGGTCCGCAGTCTCTGACCTTTGAACATTTCGATACCTTAATGACAGAGCTTAAGCCTTTCGCTTCTCTTATGAACAGGAGTTTAACATGATCACAAATACCGATTTTCAGACCTTTGGTTTTATCGGACTCGGACTGATCGGCGGTTCCATTGCCCGCGCCATCCGTGAAAAGTTCCCGGCAAGCCGGATCCTTGTTTTTGATGCCGATCCCAATACCATGAAGCTTGCCTTAACAAGCGGGGTTGCATCCGAAACCACCGGTTCCGTTAATGAAGCCTTTGCACAATGTGACTGTGTCTTTCTATGTGCACCGGTTTCCGATAATGCCCATAATTTATCCTTATTAAAAGAATTTACTCCCGATACCTGTTTAATTACCGATGTGGGCAGTGTCAAAACGCACATCCATAAACAGGTGGAGGAACTGCAGTTAGAGGATCGTTTCATCGGCGGCCACCCTATGGCAGGCAGTGAGCGTGTCGGATTTATCAATTCCAAATCCCTGCTCCTGCAGAACGCTTACTATATTCTGACTCCCTGCAGCGGGGTTCCGGAGACAGCCGTATCGGCTTTCCGCGATCTCATTGAATCCATCGGTTCCGTACCGCTCCTGATGGATTACCGAAAGCACGATTTCATCACCGGTGCGGTAAGCCACCTTCCGCATGTGGTCTCCGCTTCTTTGGTAAATCTCATCAAGGCAGAGGATACCCCGGATGAACTGATGAAAACCATTGCAGCCGGAGGCTTTAAGGACATTACCCGGATTTCCTCCTCTTCTCCTGTGATGTGGCAGCAGATCTGTCTGACAAACAAGGAGAATATTTCGATCCTGCTGGAGCATTATATTAAAGCCCTCCAGAATGCCAAAAAGCTGATCGATGATTCTACGGAGCAGGAAATCTTCGACTTCTTTAAAGAAGCGCGTGATTATCGGGATTCCTTCGTCAACACTTCGAGTGGTCCGATCAAGAAGACCTACGCGATCCATGTGGAAATTGCCGATCAGCCCGGTGCCCTTGCGTCCGTTGCCATGCTGCTTGCCGAAAATTCTATCAGCATTAAAAATATCGGCATTACCCATAACCGGGAGCGTACCGATGGTGCTCTCCGCATCGAGGTTTATCAGGAGGAAAGCCTGAAACAGGCAGAGGAACTGTTGCAGGAAAATGGATATCTCACCCATCTTCCCTAAAAGAAAAAAAGAATACCATTCCAAGGATCACCATACCGGTAATTCCACCCGCACAGTCAATCAGAACATCCTTCACTGCCGCATACCGACCCGGCACAAAATACTGATGAATTTCATCTAAGGATGCCGACAGCAACAGCTGCATCCCGATCAGAATTCTTCCGCTCCAGACCTTTCCCTTCCACCACAGCAAAACCAGACTGTAGGAAAGCAGACCCACGCAAAAATATTCAGAAAAATGTGCCACCTTCCGCACAATCTTCTCCAGCTCCAGTGGGAAGAGCTCTACGGCAGCCTCTGTCGTTGGTGTTCCTGTTCCGTCACTGTTCTGGAAAAAGCCCCAGATTTTCAATAGAAACTCCGTCACTGCCGAGCTTTTCACAGAGGAATCCTCTGCCACATCGGACGACAGCAGAAAAATCATCACGTACAAAAGCACCAGCAGACAGACAGCCGCTACCGTATAAATTCTTTTCTTTCTCATCCTTTACCCTGAGTCAGATTATTAACGGTATCATATACCTCAATTCGGGATGCTTCCATCTCCGGCATACCGACAAAAATAGCTCCATAAACAAATCCATCTGCCACCTTTTCAATACGGACGATTTCAAGAAAGGCATGAAGTACTTCCTGTGTCCAGATACGAAGATGAGACTCATAAACAGCTCCGATCTCCAGTGGTTTGGAACAGGAAAATCCCACTCCGGACTTGGACACATCGAGAATGTCAATCTCTACTGGATCCTGTGTATCATGATCCAGTCTCTTAATTAGTAAAGTCGATGTCAATTTAATTCGGTTATTTCTTCTTCTTTCTTCCATTGTAAACCCTCCATTAGAACTATCTTACTCATAAATCCTGTTTTTGTAAAGCATCCGTAAAGAAACAGGCATCCCCGAAAGAGAAAAAACGATATCTTTCGCGTACTGCTTCTTCATAAGCGGCAAGAACATGTTCCCGTCCTGCCAATGCACTTACCAGCATCACCAGTGTTGACTCCGGCAGATGGAAATTCGTAATCAGGCAGTCTAAAGCCTTAAACCGGTATCCCGGATAAATAAAGATCTCCGTATTGCCACAGCATTCCTCCAGCCTTCCGTTTTCATCTGCGGCGCTTTCAATCGTCCGGCAGCTTGTTGTTCCAACACAGATCACACGTCCGCCGTTTTCCTTCGTCTGATTGATGAGATCTGCGGCCTCCTGTGTTACCTGATAATATTCTGAATGCATATGATGCTCTAACACATCATCCACCTTTACCGGGCGGAAGGTTCCAAGGCCCACATGAAGCGTCACATACGCAAGCTTCACGCCCTTCTGCTCAATCTGCTGCAGCAGTTCCTTCGTAAAATGAAGTCCTGCGGTCGGCGCTGCGGCAGATCCGTCAAACTTCGCATACACGGTCTGGTAACGGTTCTTGTCCTTTAGCTTATGGGTAATGTAAGGAGGAAGCGGCATCTCGCCCAACGAATCCAGAACCTCTTCCCAGATTCCTTCATAATAAAATTTCACAAGGCGGTTGCCCTCTTCAACGACATCCAGTACCTCTGCCCTCAGTCTTCCATCGCCAAAGACCACCCTGGCACCGGGACGCATCTTCTTACCCGGCTTCACAAGGGTTTCCCACACATCGCCTTCTCTCCGTTTCAATAAAAGAATCTCTACCGAAGCTCCGGTATCTTCCTTGGTTCCCATGAGACGTGCCGGTAATACTTTCGTATTGTTTAATACAAGGCAGTCTCCCGGTTTCAGATGATCAATAATATTCCGGAAAATTTCATGCTTCCATTCCCCGGTTTGCTTATCAACCATCAGCAATCGTGAGGAGGAGCGATCCTCCAGCGGATCCTGGGCAATCAGCTCCTCCGGTAACTCAAAATTAAAATCCGATGTCTTCATTAGATGGTTGCTCCCTTTAAGAATGCCACATAACCACGCTTTGCCTCATACACATCGGCCTTGCTCACAGCTTCCCAGGGCGCATGCATATTTAATACCGCCACACCGCTGTCGATAACATTCATGCCATATAAAGCAAGAATATAGGCAATCGTACCGCCGCCTCCAAGATCTACACGGCCAAGCTCTGCGGTCTGAAAATGAATCTTTTCCTTTTCAAAGATGCTGCGGATATGTGCCAGATATTCTGCGTTAGCATCGTTGGAGCCGGACTTTCCTCTGGCTCCGGTAAATTTATTAAATACCATACCGCCGCCAAGATAAGCCACATTTTTCTTATCAAAGCTTGCTGCATAGGTCGGATCAAATGCACTGCTGACATCCGAAGAAAGCATGCAGGAGGACGCTAAACATCTGCGTACATTCAGTTCGGAATACTCACCTAAGAGGTTCAGTACCTCAGCCACCATATTTTCAAAGAAATGGGACTGCATACCGGTTGCACCGACGCTTCCGATTTCTTCTTTATCTACCAACAGACAGCAGGCGGTTCTTTCCACACTCTTCATTTCAAGCATTGCCTTTAAGGAAGTGAATGCACAGACTCTGTCATCCTGTCCGTAGCTTAAAATCATGCTGCGGTCAAATCCTGCTTCTCTTGCTTTTCCGGCAGGAACCACTTCAAGCTCTGCGGAAATGAAGTCCTCCTCGTCCATGTCATAGTTCTCTTTAAGGATATTGAGAATGCCCTTCTTTACGGCATCCTTGCCTGCCGATTCGCCCTTCTTCTCCTTCTCTTCCTTGGAGAACGCAAGCGGCTTATTGCCAACGATAATATCCAGTGCTTCTCCTTCGATCACCTTAGCCGCTTTCTTTTCCAGCTGTTCCTGTGCCAGATGAATGAGCAGGTCCGAGATAAAGAATACCGGATCATCTTCATTTTCACCGATATTCAGTTCAATCGTCGTTCCGTCCTTCTTCACAACCACCCCATGAATGGCAAGTGGAATCGTTACCCACTGATACTTCTTCACGCCGCCATAATAATGGGTGTCAAGATAAGCAAAACCACCATCTTCATATAACGGATTCTGTTTAATATCCAGACGAGGAGAATCAATGTGTGCACCGAGAATGTTCATTCCCTCCTCTATCTTCTTCTCACCGATATGGAATAATGCAACGGACTTGTTCATCCATACGGAATAAACCCTGTCACCTTTTTTGAGCCTGCCGCCCTTTTTGATGACATCCTGCAATTCCCTGTATCCGGCTTCTTCTGCCATATTTACAATATAGTCCACGCACTCCCTTTCCGTTTTGCATTCGGAAAGGAATTCGCGATATTCTTCATTCAATGCTTCCAGTTCTTTTAACTGCTTTGTACTATAGGTTTCCCAGACATTTTTCTGTTCCATGATCTACCTCCGGTTTCTTAGTATTAATATTGCCCAAATAGGAACGGTTATGCTCTTAAATCAATATCCAGATCATTCTTCAGGGTTCTGCAGATCTTGTCTACGAACTTCTGGATAGCTTCTGCATCAAAGGCCTCTTCCTTCGGTGCAAAGGTAATGGTATAAGCCATACTCTTCTTGCCCTCCGGAATCTGTCCGCCTTCGTATACGTCAAACAGCTTGATCTCTTTGATATATTTATTGGCTCTGCGGATGCACTCCTCTACCTGTCCGTAAGTAATATCCTTATTCATGACAAGCGCAAGGTCACGCTTTTCCTCGGAGAAACGGTTCAGAGACTCAAATACTCTCTTCTTGCCATACCATGCAGACAGCTTATCCAGATCCATTTCCAGAATAAAGGCGCCGGTACGCATATTCAGTTCATCCTGAATATCATAAGCAAGCTTTCCGAAGTAACCGATCCTTTCTCCTTCGCACAGCACATCTACGGTCTGATAAGGATGCAGGAACGGCTTCTCGGAGGATGCATAGGTAAAGGCTACATCCAGACTTTCTGCAATGGTATTTGCAATGCCCTTCATGGTATAGAAGCTTTCCTGTGTTCCGAAAATACCGATGCACAGGGTATCCTTTTCCTCCGGATACTCGGTCAACGGCAGCGACTTCGGAATGAACTTCTTTGCTACTTCAAACAATCTGCCGGAGAGCATACCGTTCTTCTCATTTCTGGCAATGGCATTTACCATGGAAGGAGCCAGTGTTGTTCTCATTAAGGACAGATCCTGGTTAATCGGATTTAACAGCCTGATCGCATTGCGTTCTTCTGCATCCTCGGGGAACTTCATCAGATCCAGATCCGCCGGGGAGAAGAAGGAATAATGCATACATTCGTTGATGCCGATGGCACATAAGGTTCTCTTTAAGGCAAGTTCACCCTTCTGCTTCTTATTTAAACCGCCCATGGTCACCTGTGCGGTCGGAAGAAAAGTCGGAACGATATGATCGTATCCGTACATACGGATTACTTCCTCTGCCACATCCGGATAACGCTCTACGTCGTTCTCTCCGTTCGGAAGCATATCTTCACGATAAGCCGGTACATGGATCGTCAACTGGTCTCCGTCTACGGAAGGTGCAAAGTCAAGATTCTTCATAATGCGGACAATGTCTTCTTCCGGTACGGTGATGCCAAGCACGCCGTTTACCTTGGAGATGCTGACCTTCATTTCGGTCGGCTCAATGGAGTTGCCGGTGTTGATATCTACATGTGTGGAAGAAACCTTACCACACTGCAATTCTTCGATCAGATGTAACGCTCTCTTCATACCAAGAACGGTTGAATACTCGTCCACACCCTTTTCATAACGGGCACTGGCATCGGTACTCTTTCCAAGACTTCTTGCGGTCTTTCTGACACTGTCTCTTGCGAACTTTGCAGACTCAAAAATGACGCTCTCTGTGGCATCACGGATTTCGGAATTCAGTCCACCCATGACACCTGCAAGTGCAACCGGCTTAACGCCATCGCAGATCACCAGATTGTCGGTAGTCATTTCATATTCCTGTTCATCTAAGGTAATGATCTTCTCTGCATCCTTTGCTCTTCTGACGCAGATCTCGTTTCCTTCCAGGAAGGAGCCGTCAAATGCATGCATCGGCTGTCCGATTTCCTTTAATACATAGTTCGTGATATCGACGATATTGGAAATGGAGGACATGCCAACCAGAGCCAGACGTCTCTTCATCCACAGCGGAGACTCACCGATCTTTACATCATATACATAATGGGCGCTGTAACGGGGGCATAGCTCCTGTGCTTCTACCGTTACCTTGAAGCCATCCTTTTTCACCTCGGTTTCGGTATAATCGGTTGCCGGCATATTAAGCGGCTTGCCAAGCATTGCAGCCACTTCTCTGGCCATACCGAGAATGCTCTGGCAGTCCGGGCGGTTTGCGGTAAGTGCAATATCAAAAATCCAGTCATCCAGTCCGGTGATCTTCTTTACATCATCCCCCGGATTTACATTCTCGGGAAGTACCAGTAACCCGTTGTATTCAGAGCCCGGATACAGATCCTCGGTAAGTCCCAGCTCAACACCGGAGCAAAGCATTCCGTTCGATTCATAGCCACGGAGCTTGCCGTTCTTAATGGTCATCACACCTTCTACCGTCTTATGATCCTTTGCGGTTGCATAAACGGTTGCGCCGGGAAGGGCTAACGGGAACTTCCCGCCTGCACAGACATTGTCAGCACCACAGCATACCTGCATCGTGCCATGTGCACCTGCGTTGACCTGACACACATGAAGATGGGTATCCGGAATCGGCTCACAGGATTCTACGAGTCCAACGACAATATTGCTGATATCCTTACCCAGCTCATACTTTTCTTCTACTTCAAAACCGGCATCAAACAGCTTCTTCTCTAATTCGTCCGGTGTTACATCCACATCTACAAATTCTTTTAACCAGCTTAATGGTAATATCATAATCTGTTTCCTCCTGACTATTTCTCGTTGATCTGCTCTAATACACGTAAATCGGAATTGAACAGCAGCTTAATGTTGTTGATACCGTATTTGAGCATGGCAATGCGCTCCAGTCCCATACCAAAGGCAAAGCCGCTGTACTGCTCGGAATCAATGCCGCAGTTTTCCAGCACGCGCTTATTTACGACACCGGCACCTAAAATTTCAATCCAGCCGGTTCCCTTACAAAGGCTGCAGCCCTTACCGCCGCATTCAAAGCAGCTTACATCTACTTCTACGGACGGCTCTGTGAACGGGAAATAGGAAGGGCGAAGTCTTGTGGTTACGCCCTCACCGAAAATCTTCTGTACAAATACATCGAGCATACCCTTTAAGTCCCCGAGGGTAATTCCCTTATCTACAACAAGTCCCTCCATCTGGGAGAACATCGGAGAATGGGTGGCATCATCATCGGAACGGAATACCTTTCCGGGAGATAAAATCTTAATCGGCGGCTGCTTCTTTTCCATAACATGAATCTGTCCTGCGGAGGTCTGGGTACGAAGCAGGAATTCCGGAGAAAGATAAAACGTATCCTGCATATCTCTTGCAGGATGATCCTGCGGAGTATTCAATGCCGTAAAGTTATAATAATCGGTTTCGATTTCGCTTCCTTCATAAATTTCAAAGCCCATTCCGGCAAAAATATCAATCAGCTGGTTACGAACAAGGGTAACCGGATGAAGATTTCCGATTTTCGCAGGTTCAGCCGGGATCGTAAGGTCGATCCTTTCTCTTTCATATTTATGCTGAAGCTCTAACCTCTTCATCTTTTCTTCCATGTCGGCGAACTTGTCAAAAGCCCATGTCTTTAATTCATTGACAGACTTACCGTAACCGGCACGCTCTTCCGGAGAAAGCTTTCCCATGTCCTTCATGAGCTCACTGATCTTACTCTTCTTGCCTTCCAGATAAGCATTCTTGAAATCATACAATTCCTTGGAGTTCTTTAATTCCTTCAATTCCCCTTCGATCTTCTCTTTCAGGGATGAAAGCTTGTCTGATAATACCTGATCCTGCATACGTTTTACCTCTCTTTTTAAATTTTACTATTTTGCTTTCACTAAGTGCTCTACACAAAAATAAAATCCCCTGTATTCTTCTGAATACAAGGGACGAATTTATCCGCGGTACCACCCATGTTCCTGCCCATATCTTATGGACAGACACCTCTGAACACTTAACGCGTGCAACGTTCTGATCTACTACACAACGGATTCCATCAGAAAGCTCCGGTGGGAATTTCACTTCATGTCAGAACCTGAAGAAGCTCACAGCCGACGACTTCTTCTCTCTGCAGGTAAACATGTCACTACTATACACCTTCACAGCATTTCCTGTATTACTCATTCATAACACTTCAAATCTGCATTCACAAAACACCGTTTCATAAATATCCTTTGCTCATGCGGACACTATTATTCTAGTCAATCTCTAATTCCTTGTCAATAAGTATTTTGTTGATGTAAGCCCCTACAAGAACCAGATTCATACACACATACAGCCAGATCAGCAAAATCACGATTGTGGTAAGGCTTCCGTACATACTGAATCCGTTAAAATATGTCACATAAATGGAGAAGCCGAAGGTTACCGCCGTCCATCCTAAGGATGCCATTACTGCTCCTGGGAACTGATTGCCGAGTTTTCCGCGCGGTCTGGGCAGATACGCATAAAGGCAGGCAAGCACCAGCGTAATAATCAGGAAGAAAAAAAGATGTCTTCCGCTGTTAAACGCCGTCATAAAGTTCACAATACCCGGAATTCTGCGATCCAACAGATTCATAATCGACTCACCGAACACCATAATGAGCAGTGTCAGAATAATCACCAGCAAAATCAGTACCATATAAAAGCTGGTTACAATCCGGAGAACGAAGTAATTCCGCTTTTCTTCCACACCATTGATGACATTCAGCCCACGCAGCAGCGCCAGAAGTCCCTGTCCTGCCGACCACAGGATTGCAACAATGGAAAAGGAAATGAGTCCCACCGACTGTTGATACACATCATTAATAATTGAAATGGCCAGCGGTTCCACCGAGGACGGCACTATTTCAATCACTGCCCTCATAAAATCTGCTCTCGTAAGCGGCACGAACGGAATGATTGCGCACAGCAGCATCAACGACGGAATCAGGGAAATAAAAAGGAAAAAGGCAGAGCTTGCCGCATAAGCTGCCACATTCTTCTTAGACAGTTCCATGCTTAACGATATGATTCGTGTCATTTTCTTCTTTCTCATAAGCGGTGCATCTCCTCCGGCATTTTCCCAACTCATATTCTGTAACAGTTCAGCCAGTATGTGACTGACTGCCGTGTACCGTATCATTTTCCACATGTCCGCAATTTTATCATATTCAGTATTTTTTCGCAAGCCGGCAGTTCCAGTAGAACATGGCAAGAATCTCCTCATAGGTCTTACCGGACTGCGCCATAGCCTTTGCCGCATTCTGTGACATGCCGACACCATGCCCGAATCCGCCACCCGAAAGTACAAATCCTGTGATGCTTTTTTTCCCTTTTTGCAGATCCATCACAAAATAAGCACTTGGCAATATGGTGGAAAGTGCATAAGCCGATTCATCCTGCCGGATCACCTCGCCTCCCTGATTCAGGACATAACGGATCTCGTATTCCCCCTCTACCGGAATTTCTCCCTGATCGGTTGTAATCACCAATATTCCCGCACTTCCTCCTTCTGAGCGCACGGTAATCTCCATGTCCTTCACTATCTTAAAATCGATAAAAGAAATTCCACGTTCCTGCAGCTTCTTTTTCAAAAGATCAACGTTGAACTCCTTCACAGTATACCTCCAACGGTACCATGGTTCTTCCTTCTCATAGTCTTCCTCGTGAACGGTGGTGAGGTATTCACGAAGTGCTTCTTCCTGTGTAAGATCGCTCAGATTATTATCTGTATCTTCAATGTTCTTTTGATCTAAGTTGTTCTGCGAATTATTATTTTCCTTTTGCGCAATATGTACACTTTTCAAATAGGGAGCCGCGCTCTCCCCCTCCTTTTTCCAGATACGGTCATCGCTCCCGTAACCGCAGGATGTGGAATAATAATATGCGGTGATCGGCTCTCCATCCTGCAGCAGCAGTTGCCCTTCGGTCTGGCGCACGGCATCGGTCGAGCTCTTCTTTTCCATAATATTGTTATAGACCTGATAATTTACACTGTCGTCCACATGCGCCCCCAGTTCCGGAAGTCCCGCATGCTCCAGATAACCATAGGAATAGGTTCGTGCACATACTGCCTGGGCTTTCAGGCTTTCTGCAGGATAAGTGGATGGCATTTCACTTGGCACAACAGCATACAGATATTCCTCCAACAGCAGCTCATTAATCAATAAAAGCCCATCCTCCGTCTTATGAATCTCAAAATTTCCGCGATAAGACGGCACCCCCTGGCTCCTGTGCACGGACAGAAGATCGATCTTTCCGGAATTGGTCGAATTCACAACCTTTAACGTGCCTTCTTTCAGATAGTCTGTGTCCTTTGACAGGACAAGCTTCTTTCCTGCCGGAAGTGGTTCTTCCTTCCCTTCTCCATTTTCAAGATAAGACAGTGTCAGCTCCTCCGAAGACTGCAGAATAATTTCCTTATGATACAGTCCCCGGTAATCACTCTGCTGAACAGCCACACGGATATACTCCATCCGGTCCTTTGGAAGAATCAGGAATGCACAGATCCTTCCATCCTTTATAAGATAATCCGTAAACGCATAACCAATGGGAATTTCATCCGTGTTACTGCTTCGTACCTCTTCCTTCTGGTAATAGCCTTCGCATACTTCCCCAAAGGGAATCGTTCCCTGCTCCTCTAACGTAACTGCCTGTTCTGTCACCTGCAAGGTTTTTCCGCTGATGATTTCTCCATCCTCTTCATAAGAAACCAGCTCCTCTCCCCTAAGGCCAAGTGTCACGATCTGTTCGGATCCCTGCTTCTGTGCACAGGGATGGTGCAGCTCGCAGCCCCGGTAAAAGAACCGGATTCCGCTCTCATCGCCTTCCTCCAGATAAGCTTCCGGGAACACCACCGGATCGGTCAGCTTTTCCCGGATGGCCAGCAACGTGTTTTCGATCCGATAGGCAACGACATTTGTATAACTAATCTGCTCAAATTCCTCGGAAACACAGGAATACACCTCGCCATCCACGGCAAGAACCTGCCCCTTTGTAAGCTCCGGTTTATGTACAAAATCCTTTCCTCCAATGATTCCGATGGTTTCTTTACAGATCTGCCGGTCCAGCTCATGATCTGTAAGAAACCGGTCGAATGCCTCATACCAGTCTTTTTCTTTCGCATACTCCCCGATTTCCTGCCGAACCTCCTCCGAATCGGTTTTCAAAAGCTCTGCACTCTTGTCTGTCAGGATCTGCATCTCTCCTGTAAAAACCATTTCTCCGACATATTCCGGCTTCGGGCGGTCTTTATAAAAGAGCAATAAAAAAGCAAGCAATGCTGCCAGCACTAAAATAATAATCAGCTTCCATCGGATCTGCATACGACGATTCATTCTTCTCTCCCCTTGAAAATATAGAGTTCTTTTTAGAGGAAATTCCAGCAAAATTTCCTCTAAAGCAAGAAAAAGCAGCGCATCCGCGCTGCTTTTTCTTTAGAATAACCCCCAAAATGCTGTTTCCTGCCTTTTGACTCCTAGCAAGGCTAGGTGGGTGACCGCAGCCTTACTTTTGCCTTCCCTTCCAATCCTTATTGCTAAGTGAGGGCTTGACAGCCATAAGGTAATATAGGAATCCCGTTTAAAGTATCTGTAGGTTCAAAAATAACAAGAAACATAAACACATTTCAGGTTGTTTTTATTATATCCAAATCCCTGATAAAATACAACCTATTTTAACAGTTTTTGTATCTGAATCATGCCCCAGCCCTGCTTGTTCCATGGTTCGCCTAAATCTCTTGCGGTATGCAGTAATTTTATTTTCGCTTCTTCATTCGAGATCTCCGGATTTTTCTGTAAAAGCAGAGCAAGACCTCCGGAAACAACCGGCGTTGCCATTGAAGTACCGCTCCTCGCAATATAGGGATTTTTCTTATAATTGGAATTGCACGAAATAATTTTCGTTCCCGGCGCAACTACATCCGGCTTTTTCATGGCATAAATACTCGGCCCTCTTCCGGAATGATCTTCACACAGATTTTTCGCTTTGCCAAAATAACCACCCTCATTACAACCTACCGTAATGACATCCTTTCCTGCTCCGAGAAGTGAAATCGTCATAGGCTCCGGTCCGGAATTTCCAGCGGCACACACCACCACGATTCCACTCTTCCAAAGCTCCTCCATGCACCGCAGAAGCTCCTTCATCCTTTCCTCGTTCTTACATCCTGCAATTCCAACCGAAATATTCACAATCCGGATATTCCATTCCCGGCTGTTTTGCAGAATCCATTCCATAGCCTTTATCATATGCTCGATCCGGCCTTCGCCGCGATTGTTCAATACCTTTCCGATCACAAGGCAGCACTGCGGATGCATTCCGCTGTAAATTCCTCGTGACAGCCTGCCATTTCCGGCAACACAGCCTGCCACATGTGTCCCATGTCCACTATCATCATAAGCTCCGGTCTGCTCATTTACAAAATCCCGGAATCCCTGAATCTGCTCCTTCAAATCCGGATGTGGGCTGATACCGGTATCCAGGACTGCCACTCCGACCGCCGGATTCCGTCTTCCTGCATGCAGTACAGCCGCCTGCACCTCTTTTGTTAATCCGATCTGACGCTTTACCCGATACATAATAAAAACTTCCGGCTTTTTCTTTATCATATGCCGGAAGTTTTATTCGGTTTATTCGTAACCATTCTGAATAGTTACGTTTATTCTGTAAGATCTATGTACCGGCTTTTTTGCCCTGTCCTTTGTAAAAAAGAAAGACACAGGCAAGCGCTGCAAGTCCGAGCGCCAGAAACCACTTCGGATGAATCAGATCTCCGGTATCCGGAGTATTATCCTTAATTCCGCCACGAATGATGGCCTTACCGTTGCTGACCACTCCTGTTCCACCAAAGCCGTCATATTCATAAATGCCATAGGGCGAAAAATGACTGGTTGTAAAGCGGATCTTATTCTCTCCGTTGCTTTCGACGATCTCATAATTGACCGCTTCCAGCTGTCCATCGTCATCCAGTGTTACCACGTGCATCTGATCGGTTAAAATGCCATCTGGAACCGACAGCTCTACGGTTGCAGTCTGCTTTCCAAGCTTATGAATCGGAACCGTATCGGTCTCATCCATCAGAGAGATTTCATACGCCTGCAGCTTCGAAGGAGTACGTCCTCCATATAATTCCCCGTAAGCATCACTGATGTTTGCAGCTGCATCCTCCGATTCCCGGATATGAAGAATAAAGGCTTCCTCACTTCCCGGGATCGTAATGTCATGCACGACATCCGATGTCTTGCTTACTCCCTGATTCTGCGCAAGCAGGATTCCCTGCTCATCATAAATATTTCCCTGATATCCATAAATGCCATCCTGCAGAATCGTGTTTTCAAAATCAGAAACACCTGCTGGTACAATCACTTTATTTAAGTTTCCGGAAAATGCATAGGTCCGGTCTTCTTTATTCAACGCACGGGAAGAATCGGTTCCATAGGTCAGCTTCGGAAGTGTCGTTCCTTCCATGGTGACCGTATCGGTTCCACCACTCAGATCGTACGCAGCAATCCCGATTTCTTCTACCGAAGAAGGAATCGTTACATTGGATAAGGCGCATCCCTGAAATGCTCCGGCTCCGATTGATTTCATATTCTTTCCACCATTTACCGTGGTCAGGTTATGACAGCCTTTAAATGCATCCTCGCCAATCGTTTCTACGGTATCCGGCAGATTCACGGCTGTAATTCCCATATGATCCCGGAATACACCATCGCTGATATGCTTTACCCCACTTGGAATATTAATGATACTGTCCGATCCCAGGTATCCGATCAGGATACCGTCTCCTGCTACCACAAACGGATAGGTCGCAGAATGATTGTTCTCTAAGAACGGTGTTTTGGAAAACGCATAATCATCGATCTCCGTCACAGAGGAAGGAATCTGCACGGACTGCAGGTTATCACAATGATAAAACGCACCATAACCAATCTTCGTTACTCCCTCCGGAATCACAATCGATTGAAGCCCGCTTCTTGCGAAAGCAAAGTCACCGATTTCTGTAATTCCTTCCGGAAATTCATAGGAAGTAAGCTCTGCATTCTGATAATAAGCCTGGGATGCGATCTTGTCCTGAACAACGGTATATTTTGGGAAACCTTTTCCCTTCTCAGCATTGTCTGCAAGCAGGTTTCCGATGGATCCGTCGGAAGTGCTCTGCGAAGCAGCATCATTCTGTGGCTGTTCCTCTCCTCCAAGCTGTGATAAGTCAAGTGTTGCATTCTGCACCGGCATGCCCTGCTGTACATTCGCCTTGCCGTTATCAATAAAAACAAGTGCCCGTCCTGTCACAATACTGGACTGTCCAAGCAGCACCTGATTCTCTACTGTTTCAGAAGCAGTGGTCATCGTCGGAATCGGTGTCGGAGCTGTACCGGTTCCCATATCAGAAGTCTCCGGCTGACCTGATGCAGCTGCTGTCTGTTCTGGACTTGCTGTTGCTGTATCTCCAGATGCTGCAGCCGTTCCACCGGCATCCGGTGCTGTCGTGGCTGCGGAACTGTTCTGTGACTGATTCGTACCGGTAAGATTCTGTGGCTGTACCGTCTGTGCCTGCTGCACATCAGCATATTCCACCTGTTCTACCGGTGTCTTCTGCATGGTCTGTGCATAATTCCAAGCATAAGTCCCCTCTTTCGCACTGAGATTCACATACGGACAGCCGTCAAAAGCCGTATCCTGAATATTGGTTACGGATTCCGGGACCTCCACATGCTGTAAGCTCACACAGTCTTCAAATGCCTTGGCTCCAATACTCTGCGTTGGCAGATGTATCGAAACCTCTGTCAGATTATTGCAATTTGAGAATGCATAAGAAGGAACCTCATAAAGGCCGCTTCCCAACTGTACCTTCTTAAGGGAATCATTGCCCCAGAAGGCATATGCCATGATTGTCTTCACATCATTGGTCAGATTTAGCGATTCCTTCTGTGAAGACGGCAGAAGAAAATACAGGGTTTCATGATCCTTTCCATACAGAATTCCATCTTCCATAAATAAATAAGGATTGGAATCCGATACCTTAAAATCCGTCAGTGCCTTATCCCCTGCAAAAACACCGCTTCCAAGCTTCTTCACTCCGGAGCCGATCGACACATGGGTAAGAGCTGTATCATTGCTGAATGCGCCTGCATCAATCTGTTCCACGCCATCCCCGATGTTCACTGTACGCAGATAATCACAGTTTGCAAAGGCACCGTTCTCAATCTGCTTTACTTTCCCATCAATATTAACCTTCACAATATTGTTATTGTTGGCAAAAGCCTCTTCTCCAATGATCTGTACATCATCCGGAATAGACACGACCTCCGCCGTGCCTGAATATCGAAGCAGCTTATTTCCTTCCATTTGAAAATCAGATGCAGTGCCTGCCGCCTCCGCATCTGATACCGGTACCTGGGTTACTGCTACTGCGGTCAGCAATAGCAGCACCCCGATTGTTTTTGAAATCTTTTTATTCATACCATCCACCTTATGCCGTTCTGGTCTTAGGCACTTTCCGGTCTCTCTTGAAGAATAGGATCAGGGAGAGGCTGGCAAGTCCTAATGCAAGGAACCACTTCGGATGAATCGGATCTCCGGTCTTCGGAGTTGCATCAATTGTTCCTGCGGTCAGATTTGCGGTATCTACATAAATCACATAGGGTGAAAAATGTGTTGCGGTAAAGTTCACACAGGGAACACCATCCACCGTTGTAAATCTGGTATTCAGATCTTCAATGGTTCCTCCCAGTGTGGACGCCACTTTATTATTTCCTGCGTACTGTGCCAGATCATCCGGCAGCGGCAACGTAATATTTACAGAAATTCCCGAAGTATCTGCGATCTTGGTTCTTCCTGTGGAGTCATACAGACTGATGTCCATCGGTAAATACTTCACTCTGCTGATATCTCCGAATTTGGCCTGTAATGCCTGTACAGCCAGATCATTTGCAGTCTGGTCTTCGGTTACCTTAACCACGAAGTTATCGGTAGATCCTGCTACGGTCGCACCTGCAAGATTCGTATTGGAAATACCAGGCTTCGTTACTTCTACGGTCGTTCCGCTGCTGCGGTTCGAATTGCTTCCAGAGCTTCCGTTCGATGAAGAGCCTCCTCCGCTTGAGGAACCCCCTGTACTATTGCTGTTCCCTGACGTATTTGAAGAGGAAGTGCTTCCTGTCTTATAGGTCGCTGTAATTGCAACATTAGCCGCCGGCATGGTAAAGGTTGTTGAGGTAGCTTCAGCATTTGCAAAGCCAACACCTGCTGTAGAGGTTGTCCACTTGTCAAATTCTTTGCCAACACCCATATCATATGCATTCAGCGCAACAATGGCTCCTGCCGCATAGCTTCCGCTTCCGCTGCCTCCGGATACACTTACCGTGTACTTCTTCGTATTATCGCCGTTGTTATTACTGCTGCTTCCGGAGGTAGAGGACGGCGAAGGTGAAGCACTCTTTGATGCACTTGAGCTCGGAGATGCGCTTGCGCTTGTGGAGTTCTTTTCGTAGGATGCATAATAAACTTTATCTTCTGTTATATTCGTAAAATCTTTAGGAATCCAGCTGATAAATGTATAACCGGATACCGTCGGTGCAGCAGGTGGTGTCACTGTTTCTTTATCATTTACCGAATAAGTAGCCACAACACTTCCATCTCTTCCGTAGAAGGTGCATTTATGTCTGCTGGAATCACCGGAATTATCCTTGTAATAAGCCACACAGATCAAATCTTCTGTAACTCCTGTCGGTGAAGGTCTCCATTCCACAAAGGTATATCCCTCATGGGTGAGCGGTGTCGGAGGATTGCCATTCTTTCCGGCTTCTACGGTTTCCTTACTCATTACTGTACTGGTCACACCATCTACATAGGTTACCGAATAAGCAGCTCCGCTGTACTGTGCGTAATACGTACCATCTTCAATGACATACTTATATCCATCCGAGTCCCAACCGGTAAAGGTTAATCCATCATGCTCTTTCGGAGTCGGTTCCTTGGCTTCTTCGCCATACATTACCGTCTGTTCTGACAGAGTACTGAAATCAACTCCATCCTTAAATACTACCTTATAATATTCATAAGCCTTCGTATTAATATAGTAATATTTATCTGCATAAGTATTGGCAAAGCTGTCGTCCGGACAGTTAAATGTAATATTGCGGTGTCCACTGGAAACATTCTTAATTGTTGGATTACTGTCTGTGTCCAGAATAATTTCACCATCTGCATCTTCTTCTACATTAGCAAATGCCTGCAGCTCAATCAGGGTTGACTTATCCGGTATACGCACATTTGCAACTGAGCTGTTCCAGAACGCTCCCTTATCTATACTCTTTACCGTTCCATTCGGAAGAATCACAGTGGATAACCGATCCGTCTGCGCAAAGCATTGTTCCGGAATACTGGTTACGCTCGAAGAGCTTAAATCCACAGTTACAATTTCATCACAATCCTTAAAGGCTTCCGGCATAATTGTCGTAATACCGGCTAACTCATCCGGTCCAACCTGTGTATTGCTGACCTCCTGTAATAAACCTCTGCCTTCCAGACATTCTACAATGGTGTCCTTGACGCCATCGGTTGTTCCATAAATAATGGCCTCTTCACAGGTAAAGTTCGGATTGTCGGTAAATACAACATTCGATAATCCGGTACATCCTGCAAACGGTCTCTTACCAAGTTCACTGACAGAACTTCCAATTCCTACATTAACAAGGTTTTCACCACAATTTTTAAAAGCATAGTCATCGATTTTCGTCCCACCATTCATCCAGAAACCGGTAAGACCTGTACAGCCTGCAAATGTATAAGGCTCAATCGTTTCAACCGTATTACAGGTTACCGATTCTACCTTGGTATTCGGATTCGCCTTCGTTCCACCGCTTACCACCTTTCCGTCCGAATCAAGATCCGAGAAAATTCCGGACTTAATTGCTGTAATGCCAGCCGGTAATACCGGATTCAGCGCAGAATTTACAATTGCCATCTGATCTTCGGTCGGTCTGTTTGAAGCATCCTTATTCGGAAGCCATAGTTCATAGGCAGCCGTTGCCTCTTGGGCAGCTTTAACCATCTCATCTGTGATATACGGGTAGGAATCTTTCGTATATAACTTCAATTCATCATACTTCGGATAATCAATCAGTTCATTCTTCTGTGTATCCTGATTATACTGCACGGTCAGATTGGTCGGCCATCCACTATAAAATGTAATATAGGTTGTTGGCTGTGTTCCACGGTTAATATTGTTGTTCGGGTTCATCGCATACTGGAATGTCGGTGAACTCTCCGAAATTGTTCCGGTAAAAGTGAGGGACGGCTTTGCATCCAGTGTTGCAGGACATCCCTGTACGTGAAGCAGCGGATCTACTACCTGTGTATTAAACGCACCATCCTGAATGACCAGATTACTGTTTTCCGGCTGTTCAAAAATAACATGCTTCAGATTATGACATCCCTCAAATGCACCGCTCTCAATCAAGGTAATGCTACTTGGAATTGTTACTTTCTCGAGGAAACATTTGTGCTTAAAGCTGTCTGAGGAAAGTTCCAAAATACCATACGCACCAATCTTGCTTGGAATTTCTACTTCTTTACACTGATCATCAATGTCCATTTCCAGAAGCTGTCCATAGCTGTTAATGATAAATGTATTGGAATGTGATGGTGTTTCCGGACAGGCAACTACTCTTTCATACTTATCTTCATCCAGATATTTAAAGGATGCAGAGTGAATCTTCGCCGTTAAATGAATCGGTGAATCGGTATCACTATATGCGGCAATCTTACTTGGTCCTTCAAAATAAAAACTGTCCGAAACCACATCTAAAAACTGGTTAATTTCATCATCCGGATGCGTGCTCTTATCATGTTCTTCTACTGTCTTGCTTACTTCATAAGTACTATGGCTCATTCCATCGATGATATCCAGCTCGGTATTCTGCACCTTGATAAACTGCAGACTGGAACATCCATTGAAGTACCGGATCGGAATTCCATTTTTCTCATCCGTCGGCAACCCCTGGGAATCCTGATAAAAACTCGTCGGGAACGTAATACTGGAAAGGCCGGAACAGTTCTGGAATATCATGTATCCCAATCCATTCAACTGTACATTATTTCCATTACCACATAATTCAATCGTTTCAAGTGCTGAACAGCCGCTAAAGCAATAATCCCCAATAGCTTCTACACCTATTGGTATCGTGATATCCTTTAATGCACGGCAATTCTGAAAAGCCTTTCTACCAATAACTGAAATTCTGGAGAATAATTCCATATTACAGTTTTTCATATTGATACAATTTTCAAAAGCAGAATTTCCGATTGTATTCAAACCATTGCCAAGTGTTACGCTTTCAATACCGCCACAACCATAAAAAGCTGCATCTCCAATTCCTACCAGGTTGTCTCCAATAGTCAGATTAACAATCTGTGTTTTTCCGGCAAAAACTCCTTTTGCCTTTGATGCATCATCTTCCGGATTCACTGTGCCATCGATCGTCCATTCACCATCTTTGCCAACCAGATACTGTCTGCCGATATATAAAACTTTAGCATCATGAATTCTTTGTTTTTCCGGCGAAAGAGCTAATGCAAACTTATCCACATCATTCAGATCAACGATGGAAGTCGTTGAGTCATTCCAATAATATAATTCGCTGTCCTTTAAGCCAATCCAAGGCTCCTGATTATCATAGTCACAGGTACTCATCGAATCAATCATAATCGGAAACGTTTCATACTTCTGTGTATCCGTCTGTTCCACTTCTTCTCCGTCAACGTTTTCCTTCCAGGTCTTAGTAACAACAAACCAGTAGGTATCATCCTGCTTTTCCATGGACTCTGTCCATGTTTTGACGATTCCGTCCACATCCGCTTTACTGTAGGTATCCGTAAATGAAGGGGAAATTTCTACTATCGTTGTTCCGATAGCCGGATTCCCAGGATCTTTCGAAGATTTAAACAACGGTTCTCCATAATCGTTTTCCTTCTGCGTTCTGGTTTTATAATAAAGGAATTCATCGGATCTGTTCACTGCACAATATCCGGTGCTGGTCGTATTTGCTGTATATTTCTTATATGCATCCACGGTTTCCGGAATGGTCAGACTATTATTCGGTAAATTATTAATCGTTGCGCCAAGAATAACGGCAACCTGATCGGCCTCTCCTGCCGGTCTTACAAAGGCAAACTGGAAATTCACATTTCCGCTTGTACCAGTTGTATAAATTGATGCGCTCTGATCCACAAATGGGACCTTGCTTTGCCATGATACCGGCGCTTCCGCACCGTTGACCTGATCATAACTGCTCATATTTGCATCTGTATAATTAACAACCTTTATTCTGGTCTGATCCGAATACGACACAGCCTGTACTGCAATGTCATTGTCACCCTCATCTGCGCTTACCCCCGTCACCGGAATCGCAGCAACTACAATAGCGGAAACCATCAGCAGTGCGCCGATTGTTTTCCGGATCTGTCTTCTTAATTTTCTGTTTTTCTTTCTTGCAACTTTTGTCATCGAAAAACCAAGCCTTTCTTTTACAATGCCTTCTTTATCACGAACAGATTGATTTGCGAATTGTTCAGCTTATCCTCTTGGCTACCACAACGAAACGGCCATCCGTCTGAGAGTTGTCACAGGTAGATAACGTCAGGAGGCTGTCTCCGAATTCTGCCGTCACACCGGTATCATATAAACTCAACGCACTCATTTCCTGCATATAGGAATTGAATTCCGTTTCGGAATTTGCCTCAATAAACTGATAATACTTAAAAACAATATCATCCTCATTATAAACCTGTGAACGGAATACATACATCACCTGATACTGTGCCTTTTCATAGATCGTGTCAAACGTAATGACAGAATGCTTCTTCCCATAGGATTCCTTGGCATATTTCTGCAGATTACCGAACATGTTACCCGATTTCATATGATGTCCGTAAACAATCATATTCGTGGAACGGGGATATACACTGCAATTATAATCAAGAAAAATGCTTCCATTCTTGTCGTATTCCTGGTTGTAATTATGATCCAGATAATAGGTATTATCCGAAGTCTGCATGACAGGGTAATCTATATTTGTATCGTCAATTTTGAGCCATCCGATTAGCTTTTTATTCTTATTATATAAAGTTTCATACTCGGGAAGGATGTCAGGAAGCCGGACGGCTGATTTATGTAAGGAAAAGGTATTCTGCTCCTGCTGTGCCCCGGAGGTTAACGCATCACTTCCCTTAAGAGCTGCCAGCTGATCATAATCCATGCTTGTCCGCGCACTGAAATAATAATATACGAAAAAGTATCCGAGACTTGCGGCTGCAACGATTGATGCAAGAATCATAATCTTTTTCCGCATCTTTTCTGCTCTCTGTAACTCTTTCAGCGCTTCCTTTTCAATTGCCGCCTGGTATTTTGCGTCATTCTCAGTATTCACTGCTTCTGAGCCTGGTGTCTTCCTGCCCGCTGAAGCTGTCCCCCTTGCTCCCTTTTGCAGCGTACCCTTCCCGGCTTTCTTGCGAAAATGTTTTTGCTCTTTTCTTTGTACAGAAGAATTCTTTTTCATCTGCTCCAGCTTTTCATAGACCTCATCATCAAAATGAGTTCCGATGATGGTTTCGAACCGGTAGACTCCGACCTGCATCTCATTGAACAGGCCTTCTAACTGCTTTTTATTATTGAAATCCACATGTGCCCTGATCTCGTCAATCTTCTTCTGATCCCTCAGAGCTGCCTCATAATCTGCCCTGGTACGAAAACGCACGCCCCCCACTGACAGGTTTTCTGAAGTCATGGCATAAATACTCCTTTAATTAAACACTAATATTTATTTCGTCTCTTCGTATGCCTGCCGTACTGCCTTGCATAGCTGGTCAGCACAGGAGGTCGGCTTAAATCCACAGGTATTTCCAAGAAGCTTGCTTTCGATGTAGTCTACGGTACATCCATCCACCAGCTTGGAAACGGCCTTCAGATTTCCGTTACAGCCTCCGGTAAATTCCACATTGGAAATCACATCTCCATCAATATCAAAATTAATCTGCATTGCACATACACCTGACGGCTTATAACTATATCTCATATTCTCTTACTCCTCCTAAATCATATTTGATGCTTTACCATCAATCAGAATAGTTTTCAGCATCTATATCCTTTAATAAAAATAACACAAAAAAATTTATGCTGCAACTGAAACACATACAAGCTTTCCTACATATGATATAGCATAAATAAAACAAATACCCCTGGAGGTAACTTATGAGCGATTTAACAGCAACATCCTGCGGATGCGGATCAAACAACAACAATAACGGATGTGGATGCAGCATTCTCTGGATTATCCTTCTTCTGTCCTTCTGCGGCAACGGCAGCGGATGTGGAACCGGTCTGTTTAATGGCGATTCTGATTGTGGATGCAGTATTCTCTGGATCATCCTCCTTCTGTCCTTCTGTGGCAACGGTCTTGGTACAAACAACAACTCCGGCTGTGGTTGCGGATGCTGATTTCTCATTTCTTTTTACCCCTTCTTCAGAAGTAGGCTCTGCGGAGCCTACTTTTCTGCATAAAGGAAGAAGCGTTGCGCATAAAATGAACTATAACCAGGCAAAGGAGTCTGTATGGAGCAAAAGAACACCAGTCAAATTTCAGCCTTCGATACGCTTTTTTCCAATAATCATATTCAGATGCTGAAGGTTCTTCTGCCTTATATGGACAATCAGTTTCAAAAATATCTTGCCATTTACATTAAGTTTCAGGAGCTGCAGGTTGCCCTCAACTTTGTGCGGAAGCGTCCCTATCCGCTGTGCGGCTGTATGATTCATCCGGATGACACGAATCCGGCCCAGGTGGTAAAGCGTCTTCTTCCCCTGTGCACGAAGGAAGAAAAGGAACAGTTAAACCAGATCCTGAATATGCTGCAGTCCATGTCACAATATCAGGAAATGTTGCGTACCATGGAACTGATGAAAGAATTCATGCCGGAGGGAGATGCTTCTTCTCCTTCAAGCATGACGGATATGCTGATGGGAATGCTGACCCCCGAGCAGAAGCAGATGTTCGATCTGTTTTCTGCCCTAGGCGATTCCTGATTTTTGAAACAACAACCGGATTATAAAAGAAAGGATGATACCCCTTATGACGAACGAATGGATGAACGATCCCTCTTTACAGGAAATTGCTCCCTACAAGCTGCAATTCCTGCAGGCATTGATTTTTGAAAGTGCTTCTCTTTCCAAGGAACAGATGATGCCGTTTCTCATGGCCGTCATGAAACGTGGAAAAGAAAAGAACATCAACTTTACGGACCAGGAATTCCAGTCCATTGTCAATGTTCTTAAAAAGCATGCTTCTCCGGAGGAGCTCGCCAAAATGGAAAAGCTTATGAGTTTTCGGAAATAAAAGTGATAAAGGCATCGAGCGGAATGGGCTTTGAATAGTAATATCCCTGCAGATAATCACAGCCCATTTCCTGCAGGGCCTGCGACTGTTCTTTCGTCTCCACGCCCTCTGCAACAATATCCATATTCAGGGACTTAATCATGTTGATGGAATGCTTCAAGGTACTTAAAGCACGGTCATTTTCCATCGCATACCAGACAATGCTCTTATCCATCTTCACAATATGGAACGGATAGGTAATGACATTGGTAATGTTCGAATATCCGGTTCCATAATCATCCATAGAGAAGGTAACTCCCTTACTGCGTAGATATTCAATGTTATTACGAAGGGTTTCCTTTGAAACAGCAACCGCAGTCTCGGTAATTTCCAGATTAATAAAGGAATACGGTACATGATACTCATCCATGATCGCAAGTAATGTCTTATGCAGATTCTCCTGCATACACTGTGCCACGGAAAGGTTGACTTCAATATATTCAAGTCCATACTGCTTCAGCTTCTTTTCGCAAATGGTCTTACATACCGAACGGAACACGAATTCTCCGATCTTAAAGATCATCCCATTCTTCTCTGCAAGCGGAATAAAGTCCTCCGGGCTGATAAATCCAATCTCGTCATCACATAACCGAATCAAAGCCTCTGCTGAATTGAAGCACTGTCCCTTCACCGAATAAATCGGCTGGTAATAAATCTCGAATTCTTCATTGGCAATGGCACGCTGTAAAATGTGTGTGATTTTATTTTCTCTCTTACGATTTTCTAAGATTCTTTCACTGGCAAGACGACGGCTTTCTATCTCTTCATCTACCACGAAATTCAGGGAATAATCAATGATATCAACGATTTCTGCTATGCGGCTGACATCCTGCGGATAAAGCAGCTCATAATTTGAAACGGAAAGCATGATATCCACATCATCAAGAGTAACCGTCTTCTGTAATTCCCGGCGGATTCCGTCTATCATTCCATCATCACTGAACTCTGTATCCCGGAGAAGCACCACAAGCTGTCCCTCATTCAGACAGAACTGATGAAGCTGCGGCAGCTTTTTCTCCAGAGTTTCTACTGCCTGCTTCATAACCTCACTGCTCTTCTCAACACCCAGAACATCCCGTACAAAACGGTAATTATCAACATTGAAAATCTCCACTGCAAAGCCATTATCCTTCTCCATAGCCTGCTTAATTGTTTTGACAAAGCCCTTGCGATTATAGATTCCAAGCAGTGCATCCAGATCATCCTCCGGATTTTCCAGAGAAAGATACGCCAAAAGTACAGATACAGCAATTGCAAACTGAATCACCAGTATATTGGGAAGCTCTGACTGGATCAGTGTTCCTGCCATGCACAGAACCGTATATACGCATACAACTGCCCGCTGCATTCTCGTAAGCTTTCTGCTGTAGCGTATCATGATATACCATGAGATCACAAAGTAGCTATATCCAAGGATCAGCAGAAAAAGAAACAATGTTCCGCGTTGATACCCCTTCACCGGATCACAGATAAAGGCAAAGCCGGTAAGCGGTGTACTAACTGCCATCAGTACGGTAATTCCATAGGGTGTGAACAAAAGAAGCTTATATCGAAATGTCCAGTCCTTCTTCTCTTTAACAAGACTCAAAAGATATAGATTATATATTGCAGGTATCAGATTGAAGCTTAACCAGTACCCTTCATTCCATACATACTGCCAGACAACAGAAAAGTGATGTGCTACCGAATATACGGCAGCACAGTCAAAGATCACCGTTATCAGAACCAGCCACAAAAGCGATGCAAATATATTTGTTGAAATGGTTCTGATGCTCTTTCTGCAATGAAAATAGATCAGCATAATTCCCATCAGAAACATTGCAGCAATGTCGTAATGAAAATTGTAAGACATTTTGTCCCCCGAAGTGTATATGTATTAAAAGCTGAAATCATCTTATCATAATAAATTTTGATTTTCAAGTAAAAAAGCCTCCCTGACAGGGAGGCCTTCATTTTGGAATTAATCCTGAGCGATGATCTCTTTCTTATTGTAGGATCCGCAATTCTTGCAGACTCTGTGAGGCATCATGAGTGCTCCGCACTTGCTGCACTTAACTAATCCGGGTACGCTCATTTTCCAGTTAGCTCTTCTCTTATCTCTTCTAGCTTTAGAAGATTTATTCTTAGGACAGATAGACATCTTTACACCTCCTTATTAAACGCCTCGTAAATATCTTTGATAGCTGCCATTCTCGGATCCGGTACGAACTGGTCGCACCCACAATTGCCTTCATTCAGGTTCTTTCCACACACCTTGCAAATCCCCTTACAATCCGGCTTACACAGGATCTTCGTCGGCATATTAAAACTTATCTCACTTTCTATGAAAGCATCTACGTCAAACTCGTATCCGACCATGAAACTCCGTTCATCTGCGTCTTCTGATTGCTCTGTCGCTTCCGGGGATGCCAGTTCATACTCCATTGGAACATGCACCGTTGTTCTCACCGGCTGCAGACATCGATCACAGGGAATTTCCAAATCAAGCTCCATAGTCCCCGTAAGCAGGATTCTGTTGTTTCCGATATTCTGAAACGTAAGCTCTGCATCCGTTTTGGAAAGGATTGGATACTCAAAACCAAAATATTCAACCGTTCCGGGTTCATACGTAAAGCTTTCTCTTCTGACTTTTCCCTCAGAAGTAAAAACATCTGTCAGATTGATCAACATATCTTACTCCCTTAAAGTGGGTGTCATGCCATAGCAAACATACTATCGCACACTTCAACAATTATAGCGATGGTCCCTGACTTTGTCAAGGGCTCTTTTCATTTTTCTAAAACTATTTCTGAACCAGTGCTGCGGTTTCTCTTGCAATAGCAAGTTCTTCGTTCGTAGGGATTACTAAAATCTTCGTACGGCTGTCCTTCGTGGAAACAATGAGGGCTTCTCCGCACTTCTCGTTCTCCTCTTCATTCAGGGCCACGCCAAGGTATCCGAAGTATTTGCAGATCAGGCTTCTGACAAAACCACTGTTCTCTCCAACGCCCGCGGTAAAGCAGATCGCATCCACACCGTTCATGGCTGCCGCATAAGCACCGACATACTTTGCAACACGGTAACAGAACGCATCTACGGCACGGACACAGTTTTCTTTATCCTCCACATAGCCTTCTTCCAGATCACGGAAATCGGAGGAGTAATCCTCGGACAGACCATAAATTCCGGATTCCTTATTCAGGATATTCAAAACCTCATGAACGTCTTTGTTTTCTTTGTTGCAGATAAATTCTACGATTGCAGGATCCAGATCACCGGAACGGGTTCCCATGATCAGACCCTCCAACGGGGTAAGTCCCATCGAAGTATCCACGCACTTGCCATTCTTTACCGCGGATACGCTGGCACCGTTTCCAAGATGGCACACAATCAGCTTCAGGCTCTCATAATCCTGTCCTAAAAGCTCTGCAGCTTTCTTGGATACATAGGAATGGCTGGTTCCGTGGAAACCGTAACGGCGGATCTTGTAATCCTCATAATAACGATACGGAAGTCCGTAAAGATAAGCCTCCTCCGGCATGGTCTGATGGAATGCAGTATCGAATACGGCTACCATCGGAGTTTCCTTCATGATCTGCCGGCAGGCACGGATACCGATCAGGTTTGCAGGATTATGTAACGGTGCAAGATCATTACACTCTTCAATCGCTTTTAATACTTCTTCGGTAATCACGGTAGAGCTTGCAAACTTCTCTCCTCCGTGCACAATACGGTGTCCGACTGCTCCGATCTCATCAAGATTCTTCACAACACCGGTTTTTTCATCGGTCAGTGCAGAAAGCACCATCTGGATTGCAGCAGTATGATCCGGCATCGGCGCCTCTGTAATCTGCTTCTCTCCACCCTTCGGGGTATAAACCATACGACTTCCCTCAATCGCAATACGCTCACATAAGCCTTTTGCAATGACCTCTTCTGTTTCAGAATTAATCAACTGGAACTTCAAAGAAGAGCTTCCACAGTTAATAACTAAAATATTCATACTTCTAATCCTCTCTCTGTTAAGCTATTAAGATAACTGTGCCTGTACGGCGGTCAGTGCCACAACACCAACAATATCCTGCCAGGAGCATCCTCTGGACAGGTCGTTTACCGGCTTTGCAATTCCCTGAAGCATCGGTCCATAGGCTTCTGCCTTGCCTAAACGCTGTACCAGCTTATAACCGATATTACCACAGTCCAGATTCGGGAAAATCAGGACATTTGCTTTACCTGCAACTTCGCTTCCTGGCGCCTTGGACTTGGCAATGGAAGGAACAAGCGCCGCATCCGGCTGCATCTCACCATCGATACAGAGTCCCGGATACTGCTCATGGGCAATTCTGGTTGCCTCTACCACTTTATCTACCAACGGATGCTTTGCGCTTCCCTTCGTGGAATGGGAAAGCATCGCAATGATGGGCTTTGCACCGACAAGGCTCTTAAAGCTTCTTGCGGAAGAATCGGCAATGGCAGCAAGCTCTTCTGCGGTAGGATCCTGATTCAGTCCACAATCTGCAAACAGGAAGGTTCCGTTCTCTCCATATTCGCAGTCCGGTACGCACATCAGGAAGAAACCGGATACCAGCTTCACGCCGGGAGCGGTCTTCAGAATCTGCAAGGCCGGACGAAGGGTATCTGCAGTTGCGTGGCATGCACCGGCTACCATTCCGTCTGCATCATTTGCCTTAACCATAATGACGCCGAAGGTCAGCGGATCACTTAACAGGATCTCTCTTGCCTTCTCTACGGTCATTCCTTTATTCTTACGGGTTTCATATAATAATTGTACATAATCTTCCAGCTTCTCACAAAGGAGCGGATTCACAATCTTCACTCCGGTCAGATCAATCTCCAGCCAGGTTGCCCCGTCCATGATCTTCTCGGCATCGCCAATCATAATAATATTGGCAATTCCCTGCTGAATAATCTGAGCCGCTGCAATCAGCGTTCTCTTATCCGTTGTCTCAGGAAGGACAATCGTTTTCTTGTCCATTCTTGCTTTGTCTTTAATAATATCAATGTACGACATCACACTGTCTCCTTTCACAGCTTATGTAAAAATAATAGCCCATTCTGCCTTTTCCGACAAGTCCCCTCCTGCAAAAACTTTGTGCAATTTTCGAAACATTTTCAACTCTTTTTTAAATTGCTGTCCCTGCCTTTCCTATGATATAGTACAATGGTAAAAAGGAGTACACCATGAAAACTGCCGCAGTAATTGCCGAATATAACCCTTTCCACAAGGGTCATGAATATCATTTATTAAAAACCCGCGTCATGACGAAGGCCGATTTCATCATCGTTGTAATGAGCGGTGACTTCGTGCAGCGTGGAGCACCGGCTCTGATGAACAAATATCTCCGTGCGAAAATGGCTCTTGCAGGAGGCGCCGATGTTGTGCTCGAGCTGCCCTCACGCTATGCCCTTTCCAGTGCCGAAGGCTTTGCTGAAGGATCTGTTTCCCTGATTGACCGTCTTCGCGTGGTCGACCTGCTTTCCTTTGGAAGCGAATGCGGAAATGCCGCACAGCTTTCTTATTATGCACAAAGACAGCTTACTTTAGAACAGGATCCGGAATACCGTAAAGCGGTCGTTTCTTATCAAAAGCAGGGGCTTTCCTACCCGGCTGCCGTCCAGAATGCCATGCAGGATAATTCCGGCACCATGTTTTTGCCGAATAACATCCTCGGGATTGAGTACTGTAAGTCGTTGATCCGCCGCCACAGCTCCATTACACCGGTTTCGATTCTCCGGAATGGCGAGGGCTACCACAGCCCACAGCTTTCTGCAGATTCCGGAAGCTATTCTTCTGCCTCCGCACTCCGTAAGACTGCCGGAACGCATAAAAATTCTCTTGACTGCCTCCTGAGAGACACTGTCTTTGTCTCCCAGATTCCGGCTCAGGTACTTCCGATCTGGAAATCTGTTCCGGACATCCATTATGGAATCTCCGAAGCAGATTTTTCCCTGCTTCTGCATTATAAACTGCTCTCTGACCAGGCAGATGGCTACTCCTGCTTCGAAGACTGCAGTGAAGATCTTTCATTGAAGATTGCGAAGTATCTTCCGGAATACCGTGATTTCACCGGCTTTTGCCAACTATTAAAGTCCAGAGATCTCACCTATACCCGAATCAGCCGCGTATTGATGCACATTCTGCTCGATCTGCGAAAGCCCCAGTCCTTTCTTAAGGATTCTGAGAATGTTCTGCAGATTCCCTACGCAAGGCTCCTCGGTTTCCGTAAAAGCGCTTCTCCTCTTTTAAACCGGATCAAGAAGGAAAGTGAGATCCCGCTGATTGCAAAGCCTGCCGATGCCTCTTCCCTTTTATCCGGCGATGGACTTTCCCTGTTTAAAGAGGATGTCCGCATCACTCATATTTACGAAGCCGTTGCTTCCAGCAAAAATCAAACACTATTACACAATGAATACCAGCAGTCGCCGATTGTCTGGTAAAGAAATGGAGGTATTTCATGAAATCGTTTATGGATCAGGATTTCTTATTACATAGCGAAACTGCGCGAAAGCTTTACCACGAGGCAGCGGAAACGATGCCGATTCTGGATTATCACTGCCATATCAGCCCAAAGGAAATTGCCGTGGATCGTCATTTTGACAACATCACCTCGCTGTGGCTTGGCGGCGATCATTACAAGTGGCGTTTCATGCGCGCCTGCGGCGTGGAGGAACGCTTCATCACCGGTGATGCTCCGGATAAGGAGAAATTCTTCAAATGGGCAGAGGTTCTTGGCAAGGCGGTCGGCAATCCGCTCTATCACTGGAGCCATCTGGAATTACAGCGTTACTTTGATTACCACGGCATTCTGAATAAAGATACCGCAGAGCAGGTCTGGAACCTCTGTAATGAAAAGCTTGCGGATCCTTCCATGAGTGCCCGCTCCATCATCGAACGTTCCCACGTTACCCTGCTTTGTACTACGGATGATCCGGTGGATTCTCTCGAATACCATATGCAGCTTGCAGAAGATGAAAGCTTCTCAGTTCAGGTTCTTCCGGCATGGCGTCCGGACCGTGCGGTTTCCATCAGGAAACCGGATTTTCCTGATTACATTCATACCCTTGCGGAGGTTTCCGGGATTCCGATTACCACCTTTGAGGATCTGAAAAAGGCCCTCTCCATCCGGATGGATTATTTTGCCGAAAGAGGGTGTCTCGTCAGTGACCATGGACTGCCTTATGTCATGTTCTCTCCTGCTTCTGATTCCCTTGTCGAAGAAATCTTTGTAAAGCGGATGCAGGGACAAATGGTGGATACACAGGAGGAACTGCAATATGAAACGGCTCTCCTGCTTTTCCTTGGACGGGAATACCAGCACCGCAGCTGGGTGATGCAGCTTCACTATGGCGTACGCCGTGACAACAATCACAAGATGTTTGCACGCATCGGTGCCGATACCGGCTTTGACAGCATCGGGGATTCCGCTCCGGTTTCCACACTGGCCGAGTTCTTAAACGCCCTGTGTGAAACCGATGAGCTTCCGAAAACCATCCTCTACAGTCTTAATCCACACGACAATGAAGCGATTGATTGTATCATGGGATGCTTCCAGGATTCGACTGCGGTATCGAAGCTGCAGCACGGAAGTGCCTGGTGGTTTAACGATCATAAGAACGGAATGCAGAACCAGTTATTATCTCTGGCTGCCTCCGGCAACCTGTCCGGCTTTGTCGGAATGCTGACCGACTCCCGGAGCTTCATCTCTTACACGAGACATGAATACTTCCGCCGGATTCTTTGCAATCTGCTTGGTGAGCTGGTAGAAAAAGGAGAATTCCCGGATGACCTGGTAACCTTAAAAGAAATTGTAAAGGATATTTCCTACCGGAATGCAGTCTGCTATTTCGGCTTTACTCTTCCGGTGGATGAAACCATTGAAAAATAAATACGGTATGATAAAAATGGGTCGGTGCATATCATCATATGCACCGACCTTATAATAAACTTCGCACCTGCTTACTGTAGAAGATCTTTACAAATCTTGTTCTGATAATTCTTCTGTCACAATCTGGTTTCGCCCGTTCTGTTTTCCAATATAAAGACGACGGTCTGCGCCGTTCACCATGCTGTCAATATTAGGGAACTGTTCTCCGGCTTCCACAATACCAAAGGTCATCGTCACATGAACTTCCATCTCCTCCTTATAGGAAATGGAATGTGCATCCAGTTCCTGGATAAATTCCTTCATGACTTCTTCGACTTCATCCATATGGGATTCCGGGAATACCAACAGGAATTCCTCACCGCCCCAGCGTACCGCATAACCCTTGCCACGCATGAAGTACTTCATCCTCTTTGCAATTTCGGTCAGCACCACATCTCCACAATCATGGCCGTAGGTGTCATTGATCCGCTTAAAGAAATCAATATCTCCAAGTGCCACACAATAGCCGATGCCACGCTTCGCATAGTCCTCATAGGTCTGCTGCAGCTTCTTTTCTCCGCAACGGCGATTATTGAGCCCGGTTAAGGTGTCCTCGTCCACAAGCTCCCGCAAAGACTTCTGCATACGAACTGCATTTCTTCCCATCTCACCCAGCTCATCCTCACGCTTCAGAACCTCATAGTCCAACGCATCATAGAGATGTCCTTTCGCAATATTGGCCATATATGTTTCAATCTTCCTGATCGTATCTACAAGCCCTGTCGTATAGTGGCAGGTCACAAACACAACAAGAATTATGACAAGAATTGCAATCCCAACCATTGGTGTTATGGAATTACGGATCAGCCGTTCCACATTTGCGGAGGGTTGTGCAACGAAAATCATTCCAATACAGCTTCCATCCTCCGCAAACAACGGTGCATAATAAGCAAAGTACCGCTCATCCTCTACCATGACGGAAGAATAAAACATATCATCGGCTTTATCTAATACATCCCGCTTTACGACAGGACTTACCTGTGTACCGACCACACGCTCACCCTTAAGGTCTGTAAGCGTTGTTGCCACTCGGATATCCTGATAAAAAAGCGTAATATCCACACCGGTAACCTTTTTCACGGAATCAATAAGCCCATAATCCCCGTTAAAGACATGTTCACCCTTCATAAAATAAATTGCATCTTCGGTTTTCTCCACATGATACGCTCCGGGATACAGTTCATCAATGGTCACCTTGATCGTATTGCAAAGATCCATTAAACCTCCCTGTACCTCATGATACATGGATGTTGCGAACCGGTTGGCGCTGAATATGGTAATGACAAGTCCCATCAGGATAATGGAAAGCAGATTCATTGCCAGAAACGCACCTTGCAGTTTTGTCACTTTCAGTTTTTTCATTCTATTCCCCCGGAAAATTCCCCTGTTTCTTTATTGTATCTCGCGAAGATAAATCTGTACACGGTTCTGGATAATCTGTGCGACCTCACCTGCGGTCTTCTGTCCGTTAAAATAAGGTTCTGCTTCTTCTGAAATGATGTTGATCAAAGTATCATCGTACCGGACGACATTCTTGAAGGTTTTCAGCATTTCCACAAGCTGATCCACCTCTTCCTGTGTCATCGAGTCAATCGTGATTTCTACACCATTGACAAGAAAAATATCGTCATAGTATTCCTTATTTCCATTCGCATCCGTATAATAAGGACGATCCATGGCTTCCTTTCCGCGCTCCTCCAATACCTTCATGCTGAGCGGGAATCCGGATGCTTTATTCTGATATTCTTCGGTCAGATAATAACGCAGGAACTGCCATGCGGCATCCTGATTCTTCGACTTCGCCGAAATTGCAAACTGCATGGCCGGCACGATAACAGAGCCATCCTGATCGGAAGAAGGGAACCCAATCAGGGTAATCGGTTCTCCGAATGTTCCCTTTTCTGTATAGCTGAAGCTGCGGAAATCACTCAGATACATCTGCTGGGTAAGAACTCTTCCATCTCTCCACAGGCTGTCATAGGAATTCCAATACTCGTCTGTGTAATAATCATTCGAAAGCTCTACCGGGAAACATTTCAGGAATTCCAGTAAAGTCAGAAAGCCTTCATTATTAAAATCACAATCACCGGTACTATAATCGATGAACTGGCTGCCTGCAAAATTCATGCACATATTCAGCATTTCGCTTCTGGTGGTTCCGGCTATAAACTCCGTTCCTTCCGGCTTGGAATTCCAAAGTGCGATCGCCTCTTCCACGGTCCAGCCACGTTCTTCCCCAACATCAGATGTTTTGGCAGCCAGAGTTCTGATGGAATAGCTCGGCACCAGACGATACAGCTTTCCGTCTGTAGAAAATGCTTCAATCACATTCGGCATAAGATCATTGTAATCAATTTCCTCATCCTTTTCGATCAGCGGAAGCAGATCCACAAACATCCCCTTACTGATATAGCTGTCGATTGGCATGGAATCATCCAGCAGAACGATATCCGGCACCTTGCCTGATACAATATCCGTATTCATTCTGGCAACAGCATCCTCGCCTTCTCCCGCATCAGAAGAATAATCAATCAGGCTGATCCGATAGGTATCGCTCTTTTTATTAAACTCAATCACGCTGCTTTTAACGGTCCAGTCTGTATTTGCCATCGCAAGAGTAATCGTCTGGCGATCCTTGACATTCTCCGGTTCTACCTTCGTAAATTTCGCAACTCCGTCCTGTCCATCGGAAGCGTCGGAATAAGAACCGTAAAACTCCGTTTCACTAATCGGGATAATACAGTTAATCTGCCATACATCTGTATCAGAATCCACATAGCTCATCAGCTTTGTAACGGCAGTATCTCCAACATTATATCCATAGACTGCATAGTTATCCGACACATAGAAGTCATATCCGTAACCCGGATAAAAATTGTAGCCGTAGCTGCTGTTTTGAAGCTCAGTAGCCGTTCCGATTGTCCCGTTTGCAAAATCCAATGGATAAATTTTTATTCCATTATCACCATAACAGGTTGCTATATATTGACCGTTTCTTCCCCGGACAATGTTTGCACTGCTTAAAACATTTCCCGGATCCTGCCTGATGACATTACTTACAAAATTACCGTTCTTGTCAAACTTTAATATACTGCCTCCGCCAAAAAGATACAGTGCATCATCCTCGGCAAACAGATTGTCAATATAAAGCCAGCCCTGCTGTTCTGCAATTTTCTGTATTTCCGGAACTTCATTCAGATTCACACTGAATATAGTTTCATCATCCAGAGTCTTCTGCTCTAAATAATACAGGTTATCACTGTTATCACTTGCCTCATCATAGGAATACACATTACGCAGGCAATACAGATTGCCCTGGGAATCGGCGGCAAACGAACTGAAGGTCTGATCCTTTGCTCCCTGCAGCTTATGGGCTTCTCCAAAGGTGCCGTTCTCCAGGATTTCATAAAACATCATAGAGGAATAGCTTTCCTCCACTTCTGTATCCGTTGTTTCTGTATCCGTTGTTTCTGTGTCCGTTATTTCTGCGTCCGTTATTTCTGCGTCTCTTGGTTCTATCTCAAATGCTTCACTATCTGCTGCATCATCGGATGCTGCAGAATCATCACCTGAGGGTGCCTCATACCATTCATAGCTATATCCATAGATCTTATCTCCGATCTGGATCAGGTTAGTGGGAGCTGTAGCACTTCCCTCATAGGTAATAACCTCCTGCTTATACACATAATCCTTGGACACGGTCTGTTGCTGCTCCTCCTGTCCTTTCTTTCCGCATCCTGCAAGACACCCGATTGCAAGCGTCAAAGCAAGTAATGCTGCCATTTTCTTTTTCATAAATTTCTCCTTTCCATCCGGGAATCAGAAGTTTTTCCATTTATCCTTTTCCCACTTGCTCTTCCTTCGAAGCTCTTCCTTTATATCTATGATACGATTCCATAAATCCTTCCAGGTAAATGTCCGCTGCCTCCATTTTAAAATCAGGGCGGCAACAAGTATCGTACCCGGAATGATCAAAAACACAAACTGAAAAATCAGAATCACTGCACATACATCTTCATAACCACGCGCCACATTTTCCCAGAACGGATACCGGATAGCAGTGTTCTGCATGGAACGTGTACCGAATTCCAGAATAACCGAAATAAGCTCTCTTACACTGAAACGGCTTGTATTCTCCACAACCACCATATCCTCTTCTGCTACACCAAGCTTTTCCTTTACGGCATTATAGACAAAATGCCTGATCGGATTCGGTGCCAGTATTTCATAATTACTAATGCCTGTTGTCGTTCCGTAAGCCTCCAGTGAATCATCCGACAGATACACGGTTGTTTTATTCAGACCGGCGCTTTTTGCAAATTTACTGTTATCCCGCTCGATCACTCCTGCCACATAATGCGGTACACCGCCAATCATGACGCTCTTTCCGACAATATCGTTCGAGCCAAACAACTGCCAGGCACCTTCGGTATCCAGAATGATACTGTCCTGCATCAGATCCTCACCGGTAAAATATCCGCCGGAAATCAGCTTTACCGGGTGAAACAGGAAGTAATCGCCTCCAATCCCAATGGCATTGGCATCTGCAAGCTTTCCCTTTTCACTGAGAACGGTCACCTTGCCCATGGCACTATAACTGTCTACCACCAGCCGTCTATCATTTTCTTCACTGTATTCATCCGCAGGAAGGGTTTCCTTCAGCATCTGTTCCAGCTTCTTCTTAAAACCCGTAAATTCCATATCGGTAAGCTTCACATTATCTGTAAAATAACAGCTTACCTGTGCACTTTTTCCCTCCTTATCCCATCGCTGTGCAGCCTGCTGGTCAATCAGTCCGCCGGTCAGATGATGAGAAAGGATCGTCAGTCCAAGAAACACCAGAAGTGAAGCCATGGTGATCAGGCCCAATACCTTCTGCTTTACTGTGAAATTGGAGAAAAAAAGTTTAAGCCTTATTCCCACCGTCAATTCCTTTCTTCATCAGGAGTTATTTGCAAGACGAACCTGCTTGCCCGCTTCTACCGGCTTCGTTGAAGTCGTAATCACATATTCGCTGCCATACAGAGGCGCAGAGATGGCAGAGTTGTTATCATCCGAAGCTTTTACCTCTACACTGACTCTTGTTGCAACATAACGGTTTCCCAACGGACTGCTCTTAGATTCCACAATCAGGATAAATTTACCATCATTATCTTCACGAATCGCACTGTTCGGTACAACCAGTTCATATTCCTGACTTCTCTGCCCAACAGAAACACTTAAAGACTGTCCCTCCTGAATGGTCGATCCGGTCACATCAAACACCAGAAGCTTATTCGTCCCGGGCTTATCCGGATCCGGCTTAATCGCAGACAGCATGACTCTTGCATCATCATAATACCATGAATTCTGTAATTCCGCCATGTCTCCGATCTGTACCTTCTTAGCCTGCTCGTTGGTAACTGAAATAGAAAGGCTAAAGCCCTTACCCTCCGGAAGAATCACTGCCATAACCTCCTCTGGCTTTGTTGTTTCTCCGGCCACATATTTTACACTGGAAATCGTTCCAGCTACCGGAGCCTTCACAGCAGATCCCATGGACTTTTCCTTCAGCTTTTCAATCTGCTCCTTCTTCTGTTCAATATCCTTACAGGTCTTGGAAAGATCCAGCTCCGCATTGATATCTGCTGCAAGTGAAGTCTGTTCCTCCTTCAACAGGTCATATACAGACTGGGCATTCTTAAGAGCTGTGTTCGCATCTGCAAGCTGATTCTGCAATGCCACACTTGACTGGCTGTTAGCCGTCGTGATCTCTAAAATATTCCGGTTTGCCTGATTCAGGCGGTTCTGTGCATCCTGCACACCACCATCGGAGGATGCTGTAATTGCCTGTACATCGGCAAGCTGCTTCTGGAGGCTGGCCAGGTCTGCTTTCTTTTTGTTAAGTGCATTGACATTATCCGAGTAATGGTTGATATCCTTGGACGAAGACTCAATTTCATTCAGCATGGTCAACGATGCATTGCAATCCGCAATTAATGTCTGATAATCTGAAGCTTTGTCAGATGGTATTTTCCCTTGAATCGTCTGAAATGCACTTACCAGCGTACTCTTGAGCGCATTAATATTAGCTTCGGTTTTTTTATCATAATTATCGATATTCCCTATATCAATATCATCAATCAAACCGCCGTCTTTAGCTGCAGTTTTCAGCTTACTTACCCGTTCCCACAATGTTTTTACGGCAGCTCGCTTCTGCTTATTGATCGTTTCCTCTGTTGAAGTGTTTGCAGAGGAATCAATATTTTCTTTCGTATTCGAAATAAGCGTCTCCAGATCTGAAATCTGTGAAGTCAGTTCGGTAATCTGCGCATTCAGGCTTGCAACCGTCGCTGCCTTATCCTTTTCAAACCGGCTCTGCGCAGCAGTCAGATCTGTTGTTGCCTGATCCTTATTTAACTCCTGTTCCTTGGTATTTACCGATGCATTATTTGTATTTACAGTTCCCTGCAGGGTCAGATTATCTACATTCTTCTGACATTCCTCCACCCTCTTCTTTGCTGCCTCGAGACGATTCTGCATATCGGTCACCTTGTCCTGAAGCTCAGTGAAGCTGTCCACATTTCCATTTGCAATCTTGCTGATGATCTCTGAAGATACATTTGCTCCGAACAGTCCCTTCATATAAGTAAGCTCCAGCTCCTCCAGCTCCTGTTCAGCCTTTGTCAGCTCATCACTCTCAGCCTCTTCCAGATAATAGATGACCTGATCTTTTTCTACGGTATCACCCTGCTTTACAGCAACGCTGGTGATCACCCTGGACTCCTTCGCAATCACATTATACGGATCGGCAGCTTCCACCTTACCTGTTCCGCGTACCTTCGCCGTAATCGTTCCGGTCTGCACATACTGGGTTGCCACCTCTGGCAGGGAATAATTCATAATCGTATTGGAAAAGAACGTCAAAAGCAGCATCACCGACAGGAATATAATTGCCGCATTCTTCACCCATTCTCTTCTTTTCGTTGTGTTCTTCTCTTCCATCGTTTCTCTCCTCATCCAGCACTATCCCTTAATTCCGCCCTGATAGGTGATTCCTTCTACCAGATAATCCTCTCCGTAAAGGAACACCAGAATGGGCGGTACCATGTAAATGGTTGCAACAGCAAAGGCAAGTCCGATTTCTCCCGAATTAATCTTTGACAGAAATACGGACAAGGGATGCTTATTAGAATCCGCTAACAGGATTAAAGGCTGTTCTACCATGTTCCAATAATCAATAAAAATCAAAATTGCAATGGAGCACATCGCTCCTTTACAAAGAGGCATGCAGATCTTCGTAAAAATCTGCCACTCACCTGCGCCGTCAATCTGCGCCGCCTCCATCACAGAAACAGGAATCCGCCGCATGTACTTTGTCAGCAGGAATACCGCAAACGGTGAGAAAATTCCCGGAAGCCAGATCGCCCAGTTGGTATCTAAAATATGCAGCCAGTCCGAAACCAGATAATTCGGCACCAGGGTAACCTGATACGGCATCAGCATTAAAATAATATAAAGAAAGAAAATCAATTCCTTGATCCGCCCCCGGTATCTGGAAAATCCAAATGACGCTCCTGCCGCTACCAATAGCTGAAAGACCACAATCGGTACAACCAGTATCACTGAATTCCAGAACTTCAACAGATAATCCGGACTTTTAAACAGAACCGTCACATACTGGCTGAAGGATACCATATCGGGAATAAATTTCAAGTTCACTTTGGATGAAATGAATACCTTTCCGCCGGAGTTCGTTGTTGCAAAAACCTGTCCATAATTAGCAGCAATTTCTGATGATGACATAAACGAATTCGTGATCGTTAAAACAATCGGCATCAGGAACAGAACTGCAAAGCATCCTGCCACCATCGTTCCCAATAATATCCGTATCATACGGTGGGTATTTTTGATTTTCCTTCTGCGCTTCATCCGGCGGTTCCATAGCTCCGCAGGATCTCTCCGCCGTAATCTCATCCCTCCACATCCTTTCCAAAATAATTCTCGGTAAGGAAAAGGATACCGATAATAATCACCATCACAACCGCCATCATAATCGCTGCCGCCGACATTTTCTGATAATCCAGCTTACTGAATGTATTATTCATAAAATGCTGGAGCATATACATCGTCGGGTAAGGATAATCCCCCTTTAACAGGTAGATTTCCCTGAACACCTTAAAAGAATTAATCAATGACATAATTGTTACAAACAAAATGGTCGAGGACAGATACCGAAGCTTGATATGCAAGAAAATCTGCAGCGGCGTTGCGCTCTCCAATACCGCAACCTCTAAGATATCCTTCGGAATACTGCTCAATGCAGACATAAATAAGATCATGTTATAACCCAGATTTTTCCACAGAAACAGTACAATAATGACCACCTGCGCATAATCTGAATTCAGCCAGTCGATCTTGTCCTTCCCGAACCAGCCAATGATTTCATTCAACATTCCGTTATAATGAAACAACACCTGCCAGATCAGTACCACCGAAGCAATCGGCACCATCATCGGACTTAAGAAAAAGGTCCGAAACTGGCTCTTAAACGGAATCCTGCTCTCCATCAGAATTGCCAGAAGGAGAGATAACACGACCGCCAGCGGCATCGCAATCGCCGAAAACGTCATCGTATTGAATGCCGCCTGCCGGAACGCCGCATTCTCAAATACCATTTTAAAATTATCAAAGCCTACAAACTCAGCATTAATTGGATTATCAATGACCGAATAGTAAATCACAATAAAAAAAGGCAGTACAAAAAACAACAGTACTCCCAGAACACTGGGAAGCAGAAAGCCATTGGCCATCCACTTCCCATGATTCTTGCAACTACTGGTTCTGCCCACTCTGATTCCGGAGTTTTCTTCCGCTCCTTTTTTTCCTGTATGCTTAACAATTTTCATTGACATAAACCTAAATTCTGTACGGAATCGTTATTTTACAACCTGTATAAAGATGCCTCATCTGTCAGTTACTCCCACTTCAAACTCCATGGTAAACAAACTATAGCATATTACCTCATGTAAAACAACATGAGGATTCTTAAGAATATCTTAACAATTCTGAACAGGGCGAACAGTTACCTGTTAGTTCTTGAAGCTGTGAATCGGTGCAGGGATCCGTCCTCCGCGGTTCACAAAGGCCTCGCAGGAAAAGCCGTTTACCGGCATAATCGGTGCATGTCCCAACAAACCTCCGAATTCCACGTTCTCTCCAACGCCCTTTCCGATTACCGGAATAATGCGGACTGCTGTTGTCTTCTGATTAATCATACCGATTGCCATTTCATCTGCAATGATTCCGGAAATGGTCGTAACCGGAGTATCTCCCGGAATGGCAATCATATCAAGTCCGACTGAGCACACGCAGGTCATGGCTTCCAGCTTTTCAATGGTAAGCGCACCGGCATCTACGGCATCGATCATTCCCTGATCTTCGCTGACCGGAATAAACGCACCGCTCAATCCACCCACATAAGAGGAAGCCATAACGCCGCCCTTTTTCACCTGATCGTTTAATAATGCAAGGGCTGCAGTCGTTCCCGGTGCTCCGGCATGCTCCAATCCGATTTCACACAGAATATCGGCTACGGAATCTCCGATTGCCGGAGTAGGTGCCAAAGACAGATCCACTATGCCAAACGGAACATCAAGACGCTTGGAGGCTTCCTGTGCCACAAGCTGTCCGACTCTGGTTACCTTGAATGCCGTTTTCTTAATGGTTTCACACAAAACCTCAAAATTCTTTCCACGAACCTTCGTCAGTGCGGTCTTTACAACACCTGGACCACTGACTCCGACATTAATAATCTTATCTGCTTCCGTTACACCGTGAAAGGCACCTGCCATGAACGGGTTGTCATCCGGTGCATTGCAAAGGACAACCAGCTTTGTACATCCCAAGGAATCTTTATCTTGGGTTAAGACGGCTGTTTCCCTGATCACTTCTCCCATCAGCTTAACCGCATCCATATTGATGCCGGTTTTGGTGGAGCCTAAGTTTACGGAAGACATGATCCGTTCTGTCTGGGAAAGTGCCATCGGAATGGAACGGATTAAAAGCTCCTCTGCCGGTGTCATTCCCTTTGCCACCAATGCAGAATATCCTCCGATAAAGTTCACGCCGACATCCTTGGCCACACGGTCTAAGGTCTTCGCAATCTCTACAAAATCTTCCTTGGTTTTGCATGCTGTCCCACCGATCAGTCCGATCGGGGTTACGGAAATACGCTTATTTACAATAGGAATTCCGAATTCCTTGGAAATTTCTTCGCCGGTCTTTACCAGATCCCTTGCTGCATCATAAATTTTATGATAAATCTTGTCGTTCAGACACTGTAAATCCGCATCAATACAGTCTAACAGACTGATTCCCAGCGTGATGGTACGGACGTCAAGATTCTCTTTGTCGATCATTTCATTCGTTTCTACTACTTCACGTAAGTTAATCATTCCTCTGCTCCCTTAATCGTTACCTTTATTATTTTTTGTTGGTATACTAAATACGATGCATCTTGTCAAAAATTTCTTCCTTCTGACATTTAATCTCAACACCAATCTCATCACCGAGAGCCTTTAATTCATCTGCCATATCCCCGAACTGCTTCGGGCATTCCTTCGTATCCACGATCATCATCATGTTAAAGAATCCCTGTACGATCGTCTGTGAAATATCCTCGATATTAATCTGATTTCCGGCCAGATATGTGCAGACCTTTGCGATAATACCTACAGTATCCTTTCCTACTACAGTAATAATTGTTTTTTTCATAACGTTCTCCTTAAATAGTTTAATAATATTTAACTAACATCCGAGGACATTAGCATTGGCATCATTCACAAAACATCCCTGTAATCAGGCAATATGGATCACCGGGGATACTTCATTCCGGGGTGCCACGAGCATCGGAAAATCCAGATTCTTTCCCTGCTCCACAGTGACCTCAATGCGTACCGCTTCATAAGCCAGCTCCGGCATGTTGTTCTCTTTGCTTAAATGTCCAAGTACAACCGCCTGAAGATTATCATGAATCAGGGAACAAAGCAATTGTCCTGCCCGTTCATTTGACAAATGTCCGCGATCCCCTAGGATTCTCTGTTTCAGAGGATACGGATACGGTCCGACCTGCAGCATATGGATGTCATGGTTGGCTTCCAAAAGCAGGGCATCCATTCCTCTTAAGGATTCAATCGTATAGTCGTTATACGTTCCAAGATCGGTTACAATCGCAATCCGCTTTTTTCCATGCCGGAGGCGGTATGCAACCGGCTCTGCCGCATCATGTGAAATCTTCATCGGATTGCAGACCATGTCTTTAATTATAATTTTTTCATCCGCACGGACGGGATGAAACAGCTCCTCCGGAATCTTTCCGACCGAAGACATATTCTGAATGGCACGGATCGTTCCATTCGTTGCATAAATGGGTGTTCCGTATTTTCTGGCTAAAACTCCAAGTCCTGCAATATGATCGGAATGTTCATGGGTAATGAGAATTCCGTCAATATCCCGCATGGAAACTCCCAGTTCATTTAATCCTGCTTCTGTTTTCTTTCCGCTGATCCCCACATCCACAAGCAGATGAGTGGTATCCGTTCCTGCGTAAATGCAGTTTCCACTGCTTCCGCTGGCAACACTGCACAATCTCACGTTCGTTCCTCCTTAGTTGCTCCAGTAGATGTCGATCACATCGCCATCCTGAAGCGTTTGCATATATTGTGCCGGTTTGCCGTTTAAACTAGTCACAATACTTTTTCCCTTCGGTCTTGTCAGATCGAAGTCAATTTTATCAAAGACATCCACAAATATATAGGATGATTTCCCACTTAAGGTCACCGGTGAACGGTTCACCACAACAACAATCGTTGTCGGTCCGGCCGGTTTCTTTTCTTCCCCGGAAGTCTCTGCAGAAGTGCCCTCTTCGTTCGAAGCTGCTGTATTCTCCTTTGTTTCCGTATCCCGGGAATGCTCTGTCGTTTCCTCCTGAAAATTTACTTCTTCACTTTCTGACGTGCCTTCTTCTGTCTCATTCTCCAGATCAAAGTTCACCGTGAAATTCTCATAAACCGGAGTATCCCACTCTGCATTCTGATGATTTACGAAAGCCTGCCGTCCGGGTGTCAGGGAAAGATCCATGAATTCTGCAATTTGCTGTACCGTGTAGTAATTCAGCATTTCAATTACATCGTTCTCCTGAATTTCATAATAGGAGGACTGCAACGCCCCATTCACCTGTGCAAATTTGGGAATCTCAACTTTATTGCCATTCACAACCACACAGATGCTTTCGGTTGCTTCCGGCAGATCTCCGATCACAGCCCTTGCCGCATCTCCGGCGGTGGATTCCGTTACCACAATAATATCATTTTCACGCACCGTGGTATTTAAGTCTACGATCTTGCCATTGACTTCTACGACGGCTGCCTCACCACGCAGTCCGCGTACCATCCGCTGCTTGCCGTTCACCTGGAAGGTAAGCGCTTTGCCCCTCTTCGGGAACAGTCCATCCTTCGGGAACTGTGTCTGCAATGCCACATCGGCAACCGTGAGATTGTTGTTGTCGTACATCTTAATCCTGCTGCCATTGAAGCTTACAAAGATAAAGTTGTTATTCTGTTCATAGTAATTCATGCAGATACCAACCGGCGTAACTAATAAGCTGTCCTTCTTAATATCCTCCCGGAAGACCACATTCTGCATAACCTCTTCGCCACGGAGGGCAACACGCTCCCTGGCAATGCCAAGCTTTTCGGCAACCGCCTCGGCATAGCCTGCCATCTTACCGCCGCCTCCGACGATAAAGACCGCACTTACCGGCTTTCCACCGTTTAATTCCATAATTTTGTCCGCCACCTGTGTGGACATATCTTCAATCACCGGTGCCAGAATCTCATTTACTTCTTCGCTGCGGATCGTCTGCGGAAGAAGCATGATATCCATATAAGAAACGGTATCGCTCTTTCCGGCCTCCCTTTTAATCCGCTCTGCCTCTGCAAAGTCCACCAGGCAATGCTTGGCAATCGCTTCTGTTAAGATATCTCCTGCAACCGGAATCATCCCATACGCAATAATACAGCCATCATTGGTAATGGAAATATCACTTGTTCCGGCTCCAACGTCAATCAGTGCAATGTTCAGCATCCGGAACCGTTCCGGAATGGCAAGCTGGATGGCTGCAATCGGCTCAAGGGTTAAGCTTGCTACCTCCAATCCTGCAATCTCTACCGCTTTATACAGACCGTCCACGACGTCATCCGGAAGGAATGTGGCAATCAGATCCACGCCGATGTTTCTTCCCTTATGTTCTTCCAGGTTTCCCATGGGATATCCATTCAGATAGTAACGTACCACGGAATGTCCGACGCAGTAGAATTTCACATTGCTGTCTTTTTCTTCATTTAGAAATTCGCGATAAGCCTTCTCCACACCGGAGGATACCAGACGGTAAACATCATCCTTGGAAATCTCCTGCTCATTCTGGAACTGGATTTCTTCATGGGTGGTCACCGTACGAAGCACACGTCCTGCTGCCGCAATACAGACCCCTTTCAGCTTTTCTCCGATGGCCTCCTCCAATTCCTGTTTCACCATACGGATGGTATCGCCTACCTTCTGAATGTCATGAATCTGTCCATCCAACATCGCACGGGTATCGTGTTCTTTTACCCGCTGCGCCACCACAATAAACTGGTTCTGATTCCGGTAGCCTACCGTTCCAACAATGCTTCTGGTACCAATATCCAGACCAAACACATATGTACTTGCATTTCTTTTTTCTTCGATCACAGATACTCCCTAACCTTCCTGTCAATTTGTTCAAAACTGTTTTCCAGCTCTCCGCTGTTATCGATCACAAAATGGCATGCCTTCCGGTATTCGTCTTCTGAAAGCTGCGACTGCATGATCGCATCAATCTTTTCATCTGAATAATTCCGGGCCTCCTTTAGCCTCTTACGCCTTACTTCTTCTGCCGCATATATATACCACATTTCATCCACGACATCGAGGTATCCACACTCAATCAGGAGGGCTGCTTCGATAAACAGAAAATCAATCTGCTGTAAGCTTCTTTGCAGCTCGATTTCACTTAAAATATACTGCCGTACCGCCGGATGGATCATCCCGTTCACGGTTTCAAGCAGAGAATCATCGGCAAAGATTTCCTCTGCCATACGCTTCTTATTAATCGTTCCGTCCTCATTTAAGATGGCCGGAGTCAACAACTCCACAAGCTCTGCATAGCATTCCTGTCCCGGCTCCTCGACATGATGTGCCGCCTCATCCGCAAGAATGATCTCGCAGTTATAATGAATGCGGATATATTCCAAAAGTGCCGTTTTGCCGGATCCTACACCCCCGGTAATTCCAATCACCTTCATAAGCTGCTCCTTTATCTTCGTTACGGTTTTCTCTATTTCGCCTCATACCAGTTGCTGCCCACATGAAGATCAATCTCCAGTTCTACGGCAAGAGACGAAGCATGTACCATTTCTTCTTCAAGAATCTGCCTTACCTGTTCTTCTTCCTCCTGTGCCGTCTCAATCAGAAGTTCATCGTGCACCTGCAAAATCAGCTTCGACTTCAGTTCTTCCTTTTTAAGCCGCTCATAAACGCGGATCATGGCAATCTTGATAATATCTGCTGCCGTTCCCTGAATCGGTGAATTCATGGCAACGCGCTCGCCAAAGGAACGCTGCATGAAATTACTGCTGAAAAGCTCGGGAACCGGTCTTCTTCTTCCATACAGAGTCACCGCATAGCCGTTCTTCTTCGCCTCCTCTACAAGGGAATCAATGAACTGCTTTACCTGGGGATAGGTTTCAAAATACTGCTCAATATAGGCTGCTGCCTCTTTTCTCGATATACTTAAATCTTCACTTAAGCCAAACGAGCTGATTCCATATACAATACCGAAGTTTACGGCCTTGGCATTTCTTCTCTGCAAGTCCGTCACTTCCTCAAACGGAATGTGGAACACCTGGGAAGCGGTCGTCCGGTGGATATCCGCATGGGACCGGTACGCCTCAATCAGACGCTCATCCCCGGACATGGAGGCCAGTACCCTTAACTCGATCTGGGAATAGTCCGCATCCATAAAGCAATAACCGTCCTTCGGGATAAAAACCTTTCGGATCTGTCTTCCAAGCTCCATCCGGATCGGGATATTCTGTAAATTCGGCTCCGTGGAACTGATTCTTCCGGTTGCCGTGATCGTCTGGTTAAAGGTCGAATGAATCCGGTTTTCATCCTCAATATAAGCAGCCAGACCGTCTGCATAGGTGGACTTTAGTTTGGCAAGTCCACGGTACTCCAGAATATGCTTTACCACCGGATATTCTCCGGATAATTTTTCAAGGACATCGGCTGCGGTGGAATAACCGGTCTTCGTCTTCTTTCCACCCGGAAGTCCCATCTTTTCAAATAGGATCTCACCTAACTGCTTCGGGGAATTGATGTTGAATTCACATCCGGCCTCACGGTAAATCTCCTGCTCCAGTTCGGTGATTTTCCCTGAAAGAGATTCCCCGTAATCCTTCAACGCTTCCGGATTCACACGGATTCCTTCCTCCTCCATGGAATAAAGCACCAGCGTGAGCGGCATTTCGATTTCACGCATCAGGCGATCCATCTGTGTCTCTTCCAGCTTCTGCTGCAGTACGTTGGCTGCCTGTGCACACACGTAAGCTTCAAAACAGCAATATTTCAAAAATTCTTCCGGCTTTTCATCCCGTGCATTCTTCAGGGACAGCCTGCCAAATGCCTGGCTTTTCTCCGGAAGCATCAGATTCAGATATTCATTGGCAATATCCTCTACGGTATAATCGTTCTTAAGCGGATTCAGCAGGTAAGCAGCCAGAATCACGTCAAAGAACCGATCCGTATCCTGCGCCTGCAGACAGGCATATTCACTCTTAATATCGGCAGTTGCAATCCGGCACTGTGCACCCAGAAGTGTCATTTTCTCTTTCAGATACTCTTCGGTAAAAAATCCCTGCTTCGGCACAAGAAAGCTTCCTTCTTCCGGAATACAGATCGCTGTACCAAGCAGTTCTCCGTGACGCCCGGGCTCCTTTACTGCCTTTAAACCAATCTGCCGGTCTCCGCAGGACAATGCTTTCGTAAACAGTGCTTCGGCCTCTGCAAGATCTTCTACCAGATGAAACGTTGCAGAAATTTCTTCGTTGGAAACGCCCTTTTCAAATTTATTGAGTAAGTTTTTAAACTCTAACTTTTTAAATAATACATAGGAAGCTTCATTAAAGAAGTTCCCCACTTTTGCTTCCTCAAAGGTATAAGCAATGGGGCTGTCAATCTTAATCGTTGCAAGCTCCTTGCTTAAATAGGCAAGGTCCTTATTCTGGATCAGGGATTCCTTAATGGACTTCTTCGTCACCTCGTCAATGTGCTCATAAATTCCATCCAGGGAACCAAACTGTACCATCAGATCGGTTGCCGTCTTTTCACCTACCTTGGGAACACCCGGAATGTTATCTGCGGTATCGCCCATCAATGCCTTTAAGTCGATAAACTGGATCGGATTCACCTGATACTTTGCTTCCACATCGGCTGCGTAGTAATCCTCGATTTCGGTCTTGCCGCCTTTGGTCTTCGGGATACGGATCTTGATCTTATCCGTTGCAATCTGCAAAAGATCCCGGTCTCCGGAAACCAGTGAAACATCGATTCCTTCGGCTTCTGCACGCTTGGCAAGCGTACCCAGAAGGTCATCGGCCTCATAGCCTGCCTGTTCAATGATCCGGATTCCCATAGCCCGCAGAACCTCCTTCATTACAGGAACCTGCTCGCGCAGTTCCTCCGGCATCGGCTTTCTCGTTCCTTTGTATGCTTCAAACATCTCATGCCGGAAGGTCGGTGCCTTGACATCAAAGGCCACCGTCAGATAATCCGGAGATTCTTCATCCAGAATTTTAAATAAAATATTTAAGAATCCATAAATGGCGTTCGTATGAAGACCGGCTGCATTCGTCAGATCCGGCACACCATAAAACGCCCTGTTTAAAATACTATGTCCGTCTACCAGTACAAGCTTACTCATTCCTTCTTACCCTTATGCCTTATCCCTTTATTTCAAAAACACAAACAGGGCTGCTACCGTGATTGCCTCTACCGCTACCAGTCCCTCCAGAATATATAATACCATCTGCACATTCTCGCGCCAGTGCAGGTGACGTTCTGCAGTCGCAATGCGCTCTGACAATTCCTTCTGCAGGTCAAATACTGCGCCGTTTTCAAGGCGCACAAGTCCTTCACTTACCAAAAACTCTATCGTAAGCTCTTCCTTGCAGTCTGTGCAGTTTTCGATATGCTCCATGAACTCCCGCAGCTCCTCCGTAGTCAGATCATCGGCTAAGAACTGGGGAATCATCTTTTCTACCTGCTTACAATCCATGTCTCTGTTCCCTATGGTTATCATCCTATGGTTATGATCCATGATTCTGATTTCAAATTTCAGGAAATCAACTCTCTTTATTATACTTTGAGAAGTACGTTCCTACAAGGTCAAATGTCTACTTTGCTCTTTTTCTCTGCAAAAGCTTAATTCTGAAGTTCTCTTCTTGCAAGCTCCAGGCATCCCATAATTCCCTGATCATCATGCAGGCTCGCCGGTACAACAAAGTGGTCAATATCAGCCAATTCCTCTGTCTGGATGTATCCTGCCACCATTTCCAGAACCTTTTCACGGATCAACGGGAAAAGCTGCTCCTGATGCATGACACCGCCGCCTAAGATCACCATTTCCGGTGATACTACCATGATATAATTGCAGATTGCCTGTGCAATATAATAAGCCTCAAGATCCCAGACCTCCTTCCGGTCTGCAAGCTCTACCCCCTTCCTGCCCCAGCGTCTTTCAATCGCAGGACCTGCCGCCATACCTTCAAAACAGGTCTTATGATAAACGCAGAAGCCCTCGTAATGATCATCCTTGCGTGGAATCATCAGCATATGTCCTGCCTCCGGGTGAAGCATGCCGTGTACAAGGTTTCCTTCAGAAATAATTCCTGCCCCGATTCCGGTTCCGATGGTGATGTACATGACACTCTTCTTGTCCTTCGCCTGTCCAAAGGTTGCTTCTCCCAATACGGAACCGTTCACATCCGTATCAAAGCCTACCGGACACTGCAGTGCCTCCTTGAACCGCTGTACAATGGGAGTATCCCGCCATGCAAGCTTCGGCGTACTGGTAATGTAGCCGTATTTCTCACTTGCCTTATCCAACTCTACCGGTCCAAAGCACGCAATGCCAAGTGCATCAATGTTTTTATCCTTAAAATATTCAATCATTCTGGGTATGGTAATTTCCGGCGTTTCGGTAGGGATCGAAACCTGTTCGAAGATCTCTCCCTGTTCATTTCCGATTGCGCATACCATCTTCGTTCCGCCTGCTTCCAGCGCTCCTAATCTCATATTGTGTATCCCTCCAAGCTATTTCGTTTTAACTCATAAAAGTATACCATTTTTTTCTTGAATTTTAAATAGGGATATGATAATATAATATTCGTCTGAAAAACGCCGGCATGTCGGAATGGCAGACGAGGCAGACTCAAAATCTGTTGTGGGCAACCACGTGTGGGTTCAAGTCCCACTGCCGGCACTTTTTAAGGAATATTGAAAAACCGCATTTTTCTTTAAAACCCTTATATTTACTGGCTTTGTAGAGTATCAAATAAAAAACAAAAATCTAAAATATGATACAAAAATGCTATGTTTTATACCAAAATGCAACACGAATGCAACACGAAAATTATGTATTGTAAACAGTAGTTATGTACATAAAAAGCCCGGCTTATCGCCGGGCTAAATTATTTACTATCCTCTCTCTTTTCTCTTGCATAAATATTATCTCTTATTCCTGCATCATTATTTTGCATGCTTTTGACCATATCAAGCATAAATGTTTCCTCGTTTGTTGGAAATAAGTGCTTTGCTATTATTTGTGGTATCACAATAATAGCAGATACTATACCACCAATGCTTGTAATCGCAAGTGCCACCCCTGCTGCATCATAACTTTTATTCAATGTTATCACGCATAAACAGAAAACACATCCGGCAATTACCAAAAAGAATATCGCCATAATGACCGAGAAAAATATTACCTTGAACACTTTCTTATGCTTCTCTTTACTGGAATAAATATTTATATAGCTTTGCAGCAATGCTGTATATAGATTATCTCTTCTCCCATATTCAATTTCCTGTCGTTCTTTTTGTACAGCAACTGCTTTATTTAGTTCGGCGTCCTGCGCTTCTATTGGTTTAGCATTACTTATTGCATCATTTCTGTATGTTTCAAGGAGTTCTTTATAATTTGGTTCGCTCATTATATTGTTCTCCTTATAATGCATTTAATTGTTTCAGTCTTACTTTTGCGGCAGCCTCACTAACAGCAAAACGATCTGCAATTTCCTTAATTAATAAGAATTCAGGCGCTCTTCCGAGTGATTGCTCCTCGATATCTTCAATTGCATATCTAACCAACTCTTCAGGCATCAATATATTAGCTGCAAAATAATTAGCCTCTGCTTCAATACTGTTTTTGAGTTCAAGAGTATTTACCATATCTCTATGTGCATACAGAGTATTGCTATCTTTATGTAGAATAAAATGGCCAAGTTCATGTGCTATAGTGAAGCGTCTTCTCATAGGTGATTCCGAAAGATTAACCACAATAAACTTGTTAGTTCCGTACTTCGACCATACCTGATCATCCACAATAATCATCCCAGAGACATCGGGAGCCAAGAAATCTTCAAAAACTTTTAAACCTTGCTCATTGCAAAGTTTAATTATCTGTACCGGATATGAGTCTATATGATTCTTATTACAAAATTCAACTGCTTTAGCTAAAATTTCGCTTTTTCTCATATCCTTCCTCCATTTCAATTTACTACATAATAATGGTATAGTATATAGTAACAATGCTTTTTATACAATTCTTTTTTCAATTATATTATAACATCGCCTTCTATTAGGTTCAATATATCGTGCATCATAAATGTAAATGATCCCGGCAAAAATGTCGGGATCATTTACTATTCGTACAACTTTTTCCACGTATTCACACCCACTACACCGTCAACGGCTAGTCCTCTGTCTGCCTGGAATGCTTTCACCGCTTCCAAAGTGCTGTCTCCGAATTTACCGTCTGTTCCGTATTTGC
>CAVERH010000011.1:0-66180 GCA_963618065.1 bacterium
TTCTGAAACTTGATGAACTGGAACAGGACTATGTCATCCGCCTTACTGCCAAAAGAAAACTCTTCTTCCATACCATTAAGGGGAAGCGCGAACTTCTCATTGAATTCCTTTATGTAGGAGTTTAGGAATTCATTGGCAGCGTCTATGGTCGTTACGCCTGCAAGTCTTAACTCGATTGGCAGGCGTGACTGTAGCGTCTGATTTAAGCGTTCTATGCGTCCTTTGGCTTGTGGGACACTGCTTGCTTCAAGTTCAACACCAAGTTGTTTACAGGCGTAGGCAAACTGTGTATAGGTATCCTCATCGATAGATGGGGAGTTTTTCTTTTTATAGGTAAAGACTGTACGGCGGTCAGTAAAGAACTTATATGGGATACCGTAGGTTGTAAGTATCTGGTGAAATACATGGTAGTAACCATTTAGTGTTTCTTGGGTATCAAACCAACCACCAGTAATTCTTCCGGAGGCATCATCGATGGCCAGGTGCAAATGCCATATTTGACCAGGAATCCATTCATAGGGAGTAGCATCCATTTGCTCCAATTCTCCCAAATAGGCTGCTCTTGGTCGGCGGGAGTGAGCATCCTCGACAGCAATTAGATTAGTTTGAATCTGATCAGCTTCTTTCTGTGTTTTAGCAGCTTTCTTCTCAGCCTTCAGTTGTTCTTTAATTCTCTTTTTCTTAGCCTTGGTTACTTTAGGAGAGAGAATATAATTAGCCTCAAGAATGGACATGACTGCGGAAGCGGAGATGCTAATGTTTTCACGTTTTTTCAACAATTCAGTGAAGTGTTCAAAATTAGCATCATAGTATTTAGTGCGATATAAATCGACAACAAGGTTGCGTGTTTCATTTGGAATAGTGTTAGCTGGCTTGCGTCCTCTATTGCCATGAACGAAATACTCTTTACCTTGTTCTTTGTAACCTTTAAGCATACGATTGATATGTCTTACAGTACAATTAAGAGTAATAGCTGCTCTTTGTTTGTTAGGGTGAGGGTGATCAGCTAATGACTTGATTACCTCATATTTCTTTTGTTCGTCCATTGATAGTTCAACCTTTCTGATAATAGCCACCTCCATCTGTTGATGGAAGTATCATACCACTTTAGGACATTTTCCTTTGTGGTATATTAGGACATTATCAAAAATGGCTCATAAGTAGTGAGGTTTCTGTGAAAAATCCACTTGAATATTGGGAAAGCATATAGTAAAATATTCGAAGTTGCATTGTATACAATAATCCAACGATACGACAACGGAAGGAGAATATTATGAAGTCTTATAAGGAACTCAGCATCGCAGAATTAAAAGAACTGCAGGGAGAACTGAACAAGGAATATGAAGAGGCTAAGGCTAAGGGGCTGAAGCTGAATATGGCTAGAGGCCTTCCCAGTGCAGAGCAGCTTGATATGGAGGCTGACTTTTTTAATACCCTTTCCCCGGAATCTGATTTCAAATCAGAAGCAGGGATCGATTGCAGAAACTATGGTGAACTGGTGGGTATTCATGAGGCCAGACAGTTAATGGCGGATATGATGGAAATTTCTCCGGAAGAAGTCATCGTATTTGGAAATTCAAGTCTGAATGTAATGTATGATACTGTGGCACGTTCCATGATTCTTGGAGTCTGTGGAGCAACGCCCTGGTGTAAATTAGATAAAGTAAAATTCTTATGTCCCGTACCTGGATACGACCGCCATTTTGCGATTACCCAGCAGTTTGGCATTGAAATGATTAATATTCCGATGAGAGCAGATGGGCCGGATATGGATCTTGTGGAACAGTATGTAAACAATGATCCTGCTGTCAAGGGAATCTGGTGTGTACCGAAGTATTCCAATCCGCAGGGCATTACTTATTCGGATGAAGTCGTAAAGCGTTTCGCTGCATTGAAGCCGGCAGCAGAGGATTTCCGTATCTTCTGGGATAATGCCTATACCATCCATCATCTGTATGATGACAAGCAGGATCAGTTATTGGAGATTCTGGACGAATGTAAGAAAGCAGGCAACCCGGATATGGTATACAAGTTCTGTTCTACCTCCAAGGTAACCTTCCCGGGAAGCGGTATTGCAGCCCTTGGCGCTTCAGAAAAGAATCTGGACTATATTAAGAGCGTAATTACCATTCAGACCATCGGACATGATAAGTTAAACCAGCTTCGTCATGTACGTTACTTTAAGAATATGGAAGGTATGAAGGAGCATATGAGAAAGCATGCGGCCATCATCCGTCCGAAGTTTGAATATCTGATCGGGGCACTGGATGAACAGCTGGGAGGTCTCGAAATCGGCGAATGGACAAGACCCATTGGGGGATATTTTGTATCCTTTGACTCATTGGATGGCTGTGCAAAGGAGATCGTTGCAAAATGTAAGGAAGCAGGAGTTGTACTTACCGGTGCTGGTTCTGCTTATCCCTATAAGAAGGATCCGGATGACAAGAATATCCGTCTGGCACCGACCTTCCCTCCGTTAGAGGATTTAAAGAAAGCAGCAGAGGTGTTTATTCTCTGTGTGAAGCTTGTCAGTGTAAATAAGCTTTTAACTCAGTCGGAGAAATCCCCCTCCTCTAAGCAATAGCGAAGGTGGGGGTTATAACAAGCTATACTCAGTCGGGGTACAAGCTCCGACTGAGTTAAACGCTCCGCGAGGATGCGCACGGATTCGAAGAGGTAGATGTCTGCCAAGGCAGACTCGAATCCGGCGCGCAAGACTCGCAAGCGAGTCTTGACACGAAAAAGAAGCATAAAACATAAATAGAATCAATCGTATAGGCAGGAGTTTATTATGGAAGAAATCAAACGGATCTCCAGAGATCTGGTAGCACATGGAGCGATTATTGATTATTATCAGGACACAATGCAGATTCCGAACGGGCATATTGCCAGGTGGGACTTTATCAAGCATAAAGGGGCCGCTGCGGTAGTGCCTGTGGACGATCAGGGACGGATTATCATGGTTCGTCAGTACCGGAATGCATTGGAGCGTTATACGCTGGAAATCCCGGCAGGCGGTCTGCAGACAGCGCAAGAGCCGACAAGGGATGCGGCAGCGCGGGAGCTGCAGGAGGAGACCGGATATCATTCCGATGACCTCAAACTGCTGCTTTCCATTTATACGACCGTGGCGTTCTGTAATGAAAAGATCGATATTTATCTGGCTAAGAATTTAAAGCCGGGGAAACAGCATCTGGACGAGGATGAGTATGTGCAGTATGAAGCTTATACAGTAGAAGAGCTGCTGGATAAGGTCTTTCGGTGCGAGATTCAGGACTCGAAGACGGTGGCTGCCATTCTGGCCTATAACGAATACCGGAGAAAACAGGAACACAATTAACAACATGACAACTTAACGCATACCACCTCTTGCCCTTTCATATACATGGAAGGACAAGGATTACTGTTCATACAGCAGCCAGACATTTGCTGTCAGGCTGCGTAAGAACATGAATCAGGAGTAAGCAGGCTCCTTTTGCGAAGCAAAACTTTAAATGAGTCTGCGAATCGTTACTGGAATGAGGTACGAGTGAACAGTAACGGACAAGGAGGATGGTATGCGTAAATATCGGCTTTTATTTATTGGATCCTTACTTTTGGGAATCATGGTGATCGTGCTTACGGGAAACCGCTTTTTGTTCGAGGATGGACTTCTTGGTTCAGAAACCATCGAGCGGCTGCGCAGCATGGACATTCAGGGTTCTCATTTTTTTATGTATCTTCTGGTACGTCATCTGGCGGTTGCTGGTGTCCTGCTTCTTTTGTCCAATACGAGGTATGGATGTTTTGCGGTGAAATGCTTTATTCTTTGGCAGGGAGCGTTGTTTGGCATGTACGCAGCGGCGGCCTGCATGCAGTATCAGCTCCGGGGTGCCTTATTTGTCCTGGGAAGCCTGTTTCCGCATCAGTTCGTGCTGATTCCGTCCTATGTGCTGCTGATCTACTGGTGCCTGAATGAGCAGTATATCCGGAGGAGAAAACCGTGGCTCCTTCTGTGGATTTTTACCGGGATGGCACTGGGATGTCTGCTCGAAAGTTATGTAAACCCAATTTTGATAAAAGATATTTTACAATTATTTTAAAAGAAATTTTTACAAGATGTAGTATTAACATAATTTACCTTTTTCGATATGTGGTATTTTTTATGGTAAACCAGTCAGAAACGCCGTAAAATGGGCAAAAATACATTTGCTTTTCTGAAAAAATATGCTTATAATGAGAATCACATGATGTTTATGTAAACGAAATTATTCATCGAGGGGTTACCGTTTTGGCAGTTGAAGATCAGATTCAGGCATTCATAGATTATTTACATAATGTGAAGCATACCTCTGAGAACACAGAGCTTTCCTATCACCGTGATCTGAACAAGGTGAAGGCATATCTGGAGGAGCAGGGCATTACTGACATTAAGAAGGTGACGTCCACGACACTCAATTCCTACGTGCTTTATATGGAGAAGAATAAGTTCTCGGCAGCAACCATTTCCAGAAATATTGCTTCCTTAAAGGCATTCTATCACTATCTTTATCGTGAGGGTGTGGTAAGCGAGGATGCGGCAGAGCAGCTTCATGCACCGAAGATTGAGAAGAAGATGCCGGAAATTCTTTCTATGGATGAGGTGGTACGCCTCTTAGAGCAGCCTTCCGGGGATACGCCGAAGGAGATCCGTGATAAGGCGATGTTAGAGCTTTTGTATGCAACGGGAATCCGTGTGACGGAGCTGATTACCTTAAAGACCGCAGATGTGAATTTGCAGATGGGATTCATCATCTGTAAGGATGCGAATAAGGAGCGTGTGATTCCTTTTGGCAATGCGGCAAAGAGTGCACTCATCCGGTATCTGGAGGGCACGAGAGCGGCGATGATCAGCGATCCGGATTCAGAATACCTGTTTGCCAATTGTTCCGGACAGCCGATGAGCCGTCAGGGCTTTTGGAAGCTGATTAAGTACTATGCGAAGAAAGCGGGAATCGTAGAGGACATTACCCCACATACCCTGCGGCATTCCTTCGCAGCACACCTTGTTGAGAATGGGGCGGATCTGCGAAGTGTACAGGAAATGCTGGGACATTCGGATATTTCAACGACACAGATTTATGCACAGATGAATCACAGCCGGATCAAAGAGGTTTATGCCAAGGCACACCCGAGACATTAGAGCAAATTAAAAGGAGTTTTCCACATCGTTATTCGATGTCGGAGAGCTCCTTTTCTAATTCCTGAGTAATTTTTAGCAACAAGTATCTGCAATGTCATAAATGAGTCTTCTGGAATCTTCCCATCCAAGACAGGGATCGGTAATGGACTTTCCATAAACGCCTTCGCCGATCTTCTGACATCCTTCTTCAATATAACTTTCAATCATGACACCTTTTACCAGCTTATGAATATCAGGGCTTAATTTACGGCTGTGCATAACTTCCTTTACGATACGGATCTGCTGCTCGAATTTCTTGCCGGAGTTATTATGATTGGTGTCAATAATCGTTGCCGGGTTCTTAAGGTCATGAGCCTGATAAAGGTTCAGTAAGAGATTTAAGTCCTCGTAGTGGTAGTTCGGGGTGCTCTCTCCATGCTTGTTGGTTGCACCGCGAAGAACGGTGTGTGCCAATTCATTGCCGTTAGTCTTCACTTCATAGCCACGATAGATGAAAGAGTGGGGATGCTGGGAAGCATATACGGAATTGAGCATAACGGTCAGGTTTCCGCTTGTCGGGTTCTTCATTCCGGCAGGGGTATCAAATCCGCTTACCACAATACGATGCTGCTGATCCTCTACGGAACGGGCACCGATGGCAACGTAGGAGAGCAGATCGGAGACATAGCCCCAGTTTTCCGGATAAAGCATTTCATCTGCTGCAGTCAATCCGGATTCTTCCACCGCACGGATGTGCATCTTTCTCATGGCAATAAGCCCTGCCAGGAAATCCGGCTTCTGTTCGGGATTGGGTTGATGCACGATTCCCTTGTAGCCTTCGCCTGTGGTACGCGGTTTATTGGTATAAATACGGGGAATCAGAATCAGACGATCCTTTACGTCCTCGTTGATGCGGGCTAAACGGCTCACATAATCGCATACGGAATCTTCATTGTCTGCAGAACAGGGGCCGATGATGACTAAAAATTTATCACTTTCACCGGTGAGCACCTTGTGGATTTCCGCATCCCGTTTCTCCTTCAGTTCGGTGAGATGGGAAGGAAAGGGAAATTCCTCACGGATTTCATCGGGTGTTGGTAATTTACGAATGTATTCGAATGACATAAAACTACGCCTCCTTCGTGTAGATACAGAAACTATTCAGAACAAATACAGTTGCATTATAACCAGAAAAAGTGTAAAATTGCAAGAGGTTCGTGTTATTATGCAAAAGATTTATCATACAAGAGAAAGGATAATATCGTTATGGCGTTGAGCAAGAAGCCGGTGACCGGCATGAAGGATATTCTGCCCGAGGAAATGGTGATTCGGGATTATGTAATCGGAGTGATTAAGGAGACCTACGGAAAGTTTGGCTTTACCTCGATTGAAACTCCCTGTGTGGAGAACATCGAAAACCTGACCAACAAGCAGGGCGGCGAGAACGAAAAGCTGATCTTTAAGATCTTAAAAAGAGGCGAGAAGTTAAAGCTTGAAACCGCACAGAGTGAGCAGGATCTTGTTGACGGGGGCCTGCGTTATGACTTAACCGTTCCCTTAGTTCGTTATTATTCCAATCATGCCAACGAACTGCCCAGTCCTTTTAAGGCATTGCAGATGGGAAATGTATGGCGTGCGGATCGCCCGCAGAGAGGCCGCTACCGTCAGTTCATGCAGTGTGATATTGATATTCTGGGAGAGCCGTCAAACCTTGCTGAAATCGAACTGATTCTGGCAACCACAACGACCCTTGGAAGACTTGGATTCAAGAATTTCCAGATCCGGATTAACGAAAGAAGAATCTTGAAAGCAATGGCTGCTTACAGCGGTTTTCCGGAGGAATCCTATGACAGTGTATTCATTACCTTAGATAAGATGGATAAGATCGGACTGGACGGCGTCAAGGAAGAGCTTTTGGAGAACGGCTTTGCCGAAGAAGCCGTGGAACGCTATTTAAGCCTTTTCAAGAATATGGAAGAGGCAGAAAACGGATTACAGTACCTTGCAGATACCTTAGGCGATTTCTTAGAGGAAGGAGTAAAGCAGAGCCTTTCCGAAATCATTGAAAGTGTAACGGCAACGAAGGAAGCAGAGTTTGAAATGGTATTTGATCCGACCCTGGTACGTGGCATGTCTTATTATACCGGAACAATTTTTGAAATTGCCATGCCGGAATTCGGCGGAAGCTGCGGCGGCGGTGGAAGATATGACAAGATGGTCGGGAAATTTACCGGAAATGATGTTCCGGCATGTGGATTTTCCATCGGATTTGAACGGATCATCCTGCTTTTGATGGAGAGTGGCTTTAAAGTGCCCGGAGCGCCCGAAAGAACCGCTTATTTACTGGAGAAGGGACTTCCCTCCGACCGGCTGTGCGAAGTCATTGCAAAGGCCCAGGAGGAGCGTAAGAGCGGCAAGCAGATTCTGGTTGTCCGGATGAATAAGAATAAGAAATTCCAGAAGGAACAGCTTGCGAAGGATGGCTATACAGAGATTAAGGAATTTTATAAAAATCCGATTCAGTAAAGTATTTTGACAACAAAAATCCATTCAGTAAGAGAGGGGTTCTTCACTGAATGGATTTTTTGTTGCCGTGCATACTCAAAAATGATATTAATGTACCAGAAAGAATTCGATTACAAAAACGACAACACAGCAGATGATGGATACCGGAAAAAGACCGGCACCGAACAGGGCGGCCACGATACCGGCAACGAGGGCCAGGGTGCCCGCAACAGGGGACTGGGTCGCATCCACGATGGCAGGGAACGTCATTACCGCAAGTGTGACATACGGAACATAATAAAGGAACGACTGCAGGAACCGGCTTTTAATCTGTTTACGGATCAGAGTCAGCGGCAGTACACGGATACAGAAAGAAACAAGTGCCATAATGGCAATGTAAATATAAATATTATGATTCATCATCAGGATCCTCCGGATTATTTTTTACAGGGTGAAGCAAAGCAATTACCGAAGAAATGACGACCGTAAGCAGGATGGTTTTGCTGCCGCTGCTGATTTTGTAAAAGCATGGAAGCCGGTTAAACAGGTAGCTTGCAAGGAAGCCTGAGAGGATTGCAACCGTAACCGGTGATTCCCGGTATAATACCGGAAGCTTGTCCTTAAAGGTTTTCTTTATGGAAGTCAAAGAAACCATATTCCTGATCTCAGCACGGATCGGAGGAATGATAATGGCGATAAACATTCCGTAAAGGGCAACGCTTAAGGCACTGACAACACGTAATGGAAGAATGTTGCCGGCAATGACGCCAAGGGCTGTGCCGATCGACCATCCGGGGATAGCCATGCACATAGCTCCATAGGTATAAAAGGGATTGATTATTCCGGGACGGGCAATGGTAATTCCAAACAGTTCATCGGTGATGTCATAGCCAAGTAGCAGACGGTGTCCAATTCCGGTATTCGGAGAGAAACGCTGACTCAATGCGCAGCTCATAAGCAGGTATCGTGCATTGGTGACCAGCGTCATAATGGCAACCTCAAAATAGGTTGCATTTGCTGCAATTAAAGTAAAAATTGCATATTCTCCTGCAGATGCATTGGTCAGTATGCTTGCAAGAAAGCCCTGAAAGGCATTCAGTCCGGCATTGCGGGCAACGATGCCAAGGGAGAAGGACACGGCGAAGTAGCCAAGTCCGATCGGAAGGCCGTCACGTATTCCTTCCATAAATACTTTTTTGGCTGTTGTGTTCATGATGTATGTTATCCTTTGCGTATTGATTCCGCTTACTGTTATATCACGGTTTGGAAGTTTACGCAAAGACTTTCTTTGAAGGACTTAAAGGAGAGAAGATGCAGTACGATCAGTTGATTTCACAGTTAGAAGAATTATTGAAAGAAAAGTCCATGCAGATTATCGGAATTGATGGCCGGTGCGCAAGCGGGAAGACCACGCTTTCCAATCTGCTTGCCGGGAGGTTTCCGGCACGGATTTTTCATATGGATGATTTTTATCTTCCGGTAGAACAAAGAGTAGTGGGCTGGGAAAAGACGCCCTGTGCCAATATGGATTTTGAACGGATGATTGAAACAGTACTGAAGCCTGCAGAAAAGGGTGAGACAGTAGCGTATGAGGCCTATAGCTGCCGGGAAAAGCTGCTGCTGCCTCCGGTAGAGCTTACCTGGCAGCCGTTAACTATAGTGGAAGGAAGTTATTCCCATTATCCGGAGCTTTTACCGTTTTATGACCTGACCGTATTTCTGACATGCAGCAAGGAAACGCAGAGGAAGCGGCTGATTGAGAGGGAAGGAGAGCGGTATCCGAATTATGAGCGGCTCTGGATTCCGTTGGAGGAAGGATATTACCGGAAGTATCAGGTAGGGGAGCTGGTGGATTACCGGATTGCGACGGACGAATCGTAATTAGATTCCTGCTTGCATAGGAGGAAATTCCCATTTATAATGTAATGAGCCTCAGAGAAAACCAAGCGGCTGCAAAGCAGACATTTGGTTTTCCGGGCTCATTAACGAACATGCATCTGACGAAGTCAGATAGGGAGTGCGAAGCACGGGCATGTGAGTTGCTGTAAGCAGCAATTTTGCAAGTTTGCAAGTGGAATTCGGAATAGTTACCAGAACATGAAAATTGATAATCACAAACACGAAGAGGTAAAACAATGAAAATCACATCCATATTTGAAAAAGAAGAAATTACCGTATCGTTTGAGGTGTTTCCACCGAAAACAACCACGAATTATGAAGCGGTGGAAAAGGCAGCGCTCGGCGTGGCAGCGTTAAAGCCAAGTTACATGAGTGTGACCTATGGAGCAGGTGGCAGCACCAGAGGATATACGATTAATATTGCAGAGAAAATACAGAAGGAACAGCAGGTAACAACGATTGCCCATCTGACCTGTGTTGGTGCCACAAAGGCAGATATTCATGCAGCGCTTGATCAGATGAAGGAGGCTGGCATTGAGAACATTCTGGCACTTCGCGGAGACCGCCCGAAGGACTTTGAAGGAGATCCGTATATTGATTATCACCATGCCTCCGAGCTTGTCCAAACAATTCGGGAATATGGAGATTTCTGCGTGGGGGGAGCGTGCTATCCGGAGGGGCATCCGGATGCGGCAACGAAGAAGGAAGACATTTTGAACCTTAAGAAGAAGGTGGATGCAGGCTGCTCGTTCCTGACGACCCAGATGTTTTTTGATAACAATATTTTTTATAATTTCTTATATAAAGCACGGGAAGCCGGAATTCTGGTTCCGATCATTCCGGGAATCATGCCGATTACGAGGGCAAATCAGGTTGCCAATGCCGTACGGCTTTCCGGCTGTAATGTACCGGAGCGGTTCCGCAGTATTGTAGACTGCTTTGGAAACAACCCGGCAGCCATGCAGCAGGCCGGTATTGCCTATGCAACCGATCAGATCATTGACCTGATTGCGAACGGAGTGAACCATATTCATGTATATTCCATGAATAAGCCCGAAGTGGCAAAGGGAATCTGCGACAATTTATCTGCAATTATTCATTAAGTTATAAGGAGAAAATGGATGCCGCAGTCACAGATCACGGAAGAGGAAATTAAACAATCAGAAGTTCTGCGTTATCTGGGATACCGGGGGCAGAAAGCCGATGAGGCCATTACAGAGCAGATTAAGGAATGCATCCAGGAGATGCTTCAGGTGATCCAGCCACGGTGTGTTTACCGGCGGTTCCCGCTTACCTTTGTGGAAGATGATACGATGGAGGCAGGAGGACTTGTGCTAAAGAGCCGGAACCTGTCTGTGAATCTGCGAGGCTGCCGGGAGGTCATTTACTTTGCTGCAACACTGGGAAACGGTGTGGACCGGCTGATGATACGCTTTGGCAGGCTGAATATTACGAAGGCCGCAATTTTGCAGGCGGTGGGAGCAGCAGCGATGGAGGCTTACTGTGACCAATGCCAGAGAAGATTGGAAGAGGAACTGCAGGCAGAACATCTTTTTTTACGGCCGCGTTTCAGTCCCGGATACGGAGATCTGCCGCTTGCCATACAGGGCCGGTTCTTAGATACCATTGAGGCAACGAAGCGGGCCGGAATTTATTTATCCGAGGGAGACATCATGCTTCCCGAAAAATCCGTAACCGCCATTATGGGTGTGAGTGAATTGAACAGCCACTGCAGGATCGAAGGGTGCGAAGCCTGTGCGAATACCACATGTGCTTACCGGAGAAACACATAGAGGGTTATAGATTGTAAAGAATGATTTGAGTATAGAAAGAATTTATTAAAATAAGAATTTTTGATAGCAGGAATCACAGATAAAAGAATTACAGATAGTAATATAAGAATACAGGTAACCAATGCAGCCATGGATCATGAGGAATGGTTACCAGATGGGAAGACAGGAATGAATATCAGAGAAGAACTTGGAAAACGGATGCTTTTTTTTGATGGGGGATTAGGCTCCCTCCTTCAGGCAAGAGGATTGAAGCCGGGAGAACTTCCGGAAACATGGAATTTAAGCAAGCCGGAGGAACTGTTTGCGATTCATAAAGAATACCTTGAAGCAGGGGCAGACATCATTCTTGCCAATACGTTCGGTGCAAACCGCTTTAAATATGATAATCTGCAGGAGATCGTGGAAGCAGCGGTAAAGAATGCGAAAAGGGCAGCTGCAGAATGCGGACGGAATGCTTATGTCGCACTTGATTTAGGACCGACCGGCAAGCTGTTAAAGCCGATGGGAACGCTTGATTTTGAGGAAGCCGTATCGGTTTATGCGGAAGTGGTAAAGATCGGGGCAGCTGCCGGAGCAGATCTGATTTTGATTGAAACCATGAGCGATACCTATGAGTTAAAGGCGGCCGTTCTTGCGGCCAAGGAGAATTCGGATCTTCCTGTTGTAGCAACGGTAGTTTTCGATGAAAGCCATAAGATGTTAACCGGGGCATCCCCGGAGGTTGTAGTTGCGATGTTAGAGGGACTCCGGGTAGATGCACTTGGCATGAACTGCGGACTTGGCCCGAAGCAGATGAAACCGATTTTTGAAAAAATGGCAGAGCTTTCTTCCCTGCCTTTGGTGATTACACCGAATGCCGGACTTCCGAGGACAGAAAACGGCAAGACGGTATATGATGTCGATCCGGAAGAATTTGCAGCCGATGTGGAAGAGATTATCCGCATGGGCGCTTGGATGGCCGGTGGATGCTGCGGTACCACCCCGGCACACATTAAGGCACTGACGGAACGGTGTAAGGATATCGTACCCAAGCCCCTTGTAGAAAAGGAAGAAACGATTGTCACCTCGTATTCCATGGCGGTAGAGCTTGGTAAGAAACCAATGATCATCGGAGAACGGATCAATCCGACCGGAAAGTCAAAGTTTAAACAGGCACTCCGAGATCGGAATATGGAGTACATTCTGGAAGAGGGTGTGAAGCAGGCAGATTCCGGAGCACATATTCTTGATGTGAATGTGGGACTTCCGGAAATCGATGAAGTGGCCATGATGAAGCGGACGGTTTATGAATTACAGAGCGTCCTGCCGCTTCCGTTACAGATTGATACCACGAACGTGGAGGCCATGGAACAGGCTCTGCGGATTTATAATGGAAAGCCGATGATCAATTCCGTAAACGGAAAAGACGAAGTCATGCGGGCAATTTTTCCGCTGGTGCAGAAGTACGGCGGAACCGTTGTCGGACTGACGCTGGATGAGGATGGCATTCCCAATACCTCCGAAGGGAGACTTGCTATCGCAGAGAAGATTTACCGCACCGCCGAAGAGTATGGAATTAAGCGGAAGGATATTGTTATTGATGCCCTTACCATGACGATGAGTACGGATGATTCTTCTGCTAAGACAACCCTTGATACGGTACGCGGCATTAAGGCACAGGGAGGCAGAACCGTCCTTGGAGTTTCCAATATTTCCTTCGGACTGCCACAGCGTGAAATCATCAATGCCGCCTTTTTCTCGATGGCAATGGATGCCGGACTGTCTGCCGGAATTATTAATCCGAATGCGGCCCTGATGCGTCAGGCGTATGATACCTATTGTGTCCTTGGCGGCTTCGACAGCCAGTGCAGGGATTATATCGAGAAGTATGCAGCGGTGCAGATTAAGGTTGTGAGCGATGTGGCAAGTGGTGCAGGTAATGCAGCAGCAGGATCTGCCGAAACCGCCGGAAAAGGTGCGATCAGCTTAAAGGACTGCATCGTCAAAGGCCTGAAGGAGCCGGCGTTCCGTGCAACGAAGGAGCTGCTTGCAGATGACGGAACCGGTAAGCCAAAGAAGGGAACCATGGAAATCATCAATGAAGATCTGGTTCCGGCACTGGATCTTGTCGGACAGGGCTTTGAAAAGGGAACGATGTTCCTGCCGCAGCTCCTGATGAGTGCGGAGGCAGCAAAAGCCGGATTCGAAGCCATTAAGGAATATGTTGCAAGCCAGGGCGTCGCGCAGGAGAAGAAGGGAACGATCGTCATTGCAACCGTGAAGGGTGATATCCACGATATCGGAAAGAACATTGTAAAGGTCCTGCTTGAAAATTACGGTTATGATGTGATTGATCTTGGAAAGGATGTGCCACCGGAAACGGTCGTGGAAGCGGTGAAAGAAAGTCGCGCACCGCTTGTCGGATTGAGTGCCTTAATGACGACAACCGTAGAGAGCATGGAAGAGACGATCAAGCAGCTTCGCAGGGAAGTTCCGGAATGTAAGGTGATGGTTGGCGGCGCAGTACTGACACAGGAATATGCGGATATGATCGGTGCCGATTTCTATGGAAAGGATGCCATGCAGTCGGTGTATTATGCAGAGAGACTGTTTGCGGAAATAAATGTGTAGTAAAGATCATATAGGTTATAAATAGGAATCAGGATTTTTACGGTAATTTGCAGGCGATGTTCCGACTCTGGCTTTGAATGCATTAATAAAACAATTGCTGGAACTATATCCGAGCAGTTCACTAATCTGGCTGATTTGATTGTTGGTGTAAAGCAACATATTTTTAGCCAGATTAATTTTTAAATTGGACATATAAGTAATCGGAGATACACCGGTAAAATCTTTAAAAAGGTGGGCAAAGTAAAAAGAACTCATATTGGCCATATTCGCCAATTCATGGATGGTAAAGTTATGTTCCGGGTGGGAGCGCATATAGATTAACACATCTTCAATTGTGTTTGCATTCGTAGAGGTGCTGGAATGCGAAGAAGAAAAGGAACTCTGAAGGGTGCACAGAATTTGATAAATGGCTACAGATTGTTCCTGTTCAGGAATGTGATTCACAAAATACATCTTGGAAATAAGTGGTTCCAGAATATCCCGGATTTCGCGATGGCAGGGAGACTGAAACAGAAAGCCATGGTTTCGCAGGATGAGACTGTCAGTAAGCTCACGACAGTTTGTGCCTCCGATATGCATAAAATAGAATTCACAGTGACTACCCGAACAGTAAGCATGCGGATAGTCGCAGTTTAATAGAACCAGATCGTTTTTTCGTGCTGTTTTTTCTATTCCTTTATATTTTACATGGAGTTCTCCGGAATCAATTAACAAGAGCAGAGGGCCTAAATGGGAATTACGTTCAATGGAATAGTCTTCATTACAAAAAAAGTGCCCACATACTAAAATATAGTAAAAATAAGATGAAAACATTTCTGTAGGAGTAAAGAAAAAAATTCGGAGCCCTTTAATACACCTTTTTCTTCGCAGATCATAAAACACCCTCTTTTCGTGATTTTATAAGGTATTATAATTGGATCTGTTATGAAAAGCAATCTCAATAAACAGAATCGCAAGAGAAAATGATGAAATCAGATAAAAATCGTGATAACATAAAGCAAATAGTAAAAACTATCGTGATTTGTTAGAGATGCGGTCTATATTGCATCTCCAAACAGCAGGCATTTTGAACAGTCAATGATTATGCTGATGAGCGGGAATATTGATGGAAACGGAACTATTCGCTGGATACGTTACAGGTGATAGATGAAGCCAGAAAACAGATGCAGATTGTTTTCCCGGCAGACCTAAAATAATACAATACATAGGAAAAGAGAGGTATTTTATGATGAAGAGATGGGCAAGAGCATTATTTCAGCCGGGAATTCCGCTTGGTGAGAATGGAAAGCGTGTAACGGGAAGTAAGGAACATATTGCACTTTCCAAAGAAGCAGCAAAGGAAGGTATGGTTCTTGTAAAGAATGAGGATCAGGTTCTTCCCATTGCCAGAGGGACCAGAGTTGCATTATTCGGAAAGGGAACCTTTGATTATGTAAAAGGAGGTGGTGGAAGCGGTGATGTTACCTGCGAGTATATCAGGACTCTGTATGATGGTTTGAAGTGTAAAACTGACAAAGTAAGCATATTTGAGGAACTTTGTGATTTTTATCGTGAGGATATAAAAAAACAGTATCAGAATGGTGCAGTGCCTGGGATGACGATAGAACCTTCGGTTCCGATGGATCTTTTAAAGAAGGCAGCAGCCTTTACGGATACCGCAATTATCAGTATCTGCCGTTTCTCGGGAGAGGGCTGGGATCGTACGGCATTTATTGATCCGGAGAATAAGGCAATCTGTGATTCGGAAGTTGAAATGACGAAAAAAGCAGCCAGCATTTTTGCAAATGGTGATTTCTGTCTGTCAGACGGGGAACAGCAGATGGTTGACCTTGTAAAGGAACATTTTAATAAGGTCATTGTGGTAATGAATGTTGGCGGCATGGTAGATACCTCCTGGTTTGTGGATGATGATCAGATTTCTTCTGTGTTATTTGCCTTTCAGGGCGGCATGGAAGGTGGACTTGCTGCAGCGGAACTTCTGTTGGGAGAAGGGAATCCCTCCGGCAAGCTTTCTGATACATTTGCAAAATCACTTCAGGACTATCCTTCCTCGGAAGGCTTCCATGAGTCAAGGGATTATGTAGATTACGTGGAAGATATTTATGTCGGTTATCGTTACTTTGAGACCATTCCGGGTGCACAGGAAAAGGTAAATTATCCATTTGGTTTCGGACTTTCCTATACGACATTTGATGTAAAAACATTGGAAGCAGGAGAGAGCCATGGTAATATTCAGGTTCGGGTTCAGGTAACAAATACCGGAAGCTGTGTTGGAAAAGAAGTGGTTCAGGTATATGTCGGAAAGCCACAGGGAAAGCTTGGAAAGCCTGCAAAGGAACTTGTTGCATTTGAAAAGACAAGACTTCTTGCAAAAGGAGAATCACAGTTGCTTTACCTGCAATGGAAAATCAGTGATATGGCATCCTTTGATGATCTTGGCAAGGTACAGAAGGCTGCCTATGTTTTGGAAAAGGGCTCTTATGCTGTTTATGTCGGGAACTCGGTACGGAATGTAGAGAAGCTGGCCTACGAATATGTATTGAAGGAGAATGTTGTTGTGGAACAGCTTGAAAGCAGACTGGTACCAACTTCCCTTAAGGAAAGAATGCTGGCAGATGGAACCTTTGAAGAGCTTCCTTTGATGCAAGCCAATGACCCGAACGCATCTGAAATCGGCAAATTAAAAGATGAACAGACCGATGGATTTACACCCGAAGGAAAACTGGTAGAAAGTTATGTGCTCTGGCATGGAATGCATCGAAGCGGAGAACATGATTTCACGGAGGTCGCAGATGGAACCATTACTATGGAAGAATTCCTGGCGCAGCTTTCTGTGGAAGAGCTGGCCTATCTTCTTGGTGGGCAGCCGAACACCGGAGTTGCCAATACCTTTGGTTTTGGTAATTTCCCGGAATATGGAATCCCTAATATCATGACAGCTGATGGACCGGCAGGCTTGCGAATTGCACCGGAGGCAGGTGTCAATACAACGGCGTTTCCATGCTCTACATTGCTTGCCTGCACATGGAATCCGGAGATTGTGGAACGGATTGGTGAAGCTGGAGGAGCCGAAGTAAAGGAGAACAATATATCGGTCTGGCTGACACCGGCGATTAATATTCACCGGAGTCCGTTGTGTGGTCGGAATTTTGAGTATTATTCCGAGGATCCTTTTTTGACAGCAGAGCTTGCAGGAGCTATGGTGAAAGGAATTCAGTCGAATCACATTGGTGCAACCCTAAAACACTTTGCATGTAATAATAAAGAAACGAACCGTAAGAACTGTGATTCACGGGTATCAGAGAGGGCAGCACGTGAAATTTATCTGAAGGCTTTTGAGAGAATTATTAAGGAACAAAAACCATGGGTAGTAATGTCATCTTATAATATTATGAATGGACACAGGACATCCGAATATAAGGAACTGTTGACCGGAGTTCTCCGTGAGGAATGGGGATTCGATGGGATGGTAACAACGGATTGGTGGACCTGTGGAGAGCATTACAAGGAAACCCATGCGGGAAATGATTTGAAAATGCCACGTGGATTTGCAGACCGTCTTATGGAGGCTGTCCGACAGGGCTGTCTTACACGTGAAGAAATGGAAACAAGCGTAGGTCGAATTCTTAAGACGATTCTTAAGATAGATTAACAAAAGAAAAAGTAAAACAAAAAGAAGGGTTACCCTTCTTTTTTGTTTGGGAAAATAAAGCAAGATGAATAAACTTTTTTGAGAGGGTAAAAATGTGGGGCATTATTTGGGAATAGATCTTGGTGGAACCAATATAGCAGTGGGTATTGTGGATGAACACAACAAAATCATTGTACGTCGAAATCGAAAAACCAACACGCATCAATCATTTGAAAGTCTGGTGATGGAAATTGCGATCACGGCCAGAGAAGCTTTAGAATGTGCCGGCTTAAAAGAAGATAATGTAGATTCCGTCGGAATGGGCACACCAAGCTGTATTAATCCAAAGACAGGAAATCTTGTTAATGCCAATAATCTTGGGTGGATTAATGTACCATTGCACAGAGAAATACAAAAGTACTTCAGCCAGAAGGTAGCAATCGCAAACGATGCGGATTGTGCAGCATTGGGCGAAGTGATTGCAGGCTCTGCATCCGGATATCAGAATGCAATTATGATTACACTTGGTACGGGTGTTGGAGGAGGCATTATTCAAAACGGTAAAATTTATAGTGGCGCAGACGGAATGGGATCGGAAATCGGGCATATAAAGCTGATTTATGGAGGAAAAAAGTGTTCCTGCGGACAGAAGGGATGCTTTGAAGCATATGCCTCGGCAACGGCGCTGATTCAGCAGACAAAAGAGGCAGCATCCCAAAATTCGGAAAGCAGCATCCATCTGCTTAGTGGCGGAGATCCGGAAATGATAGATGCTAAAACGGTATTTGATGCAGCGCACAGGAAAGATGAGACAGCATTAGAGGTATTGGATCAATATTATAATTACCTGGCAGGAGGAATTTCAACATTGATCACACTCTACAGACCGGAAGTGATTATTATTGGTGGAGGAATCAGTAATCAGGGAGAATACCTTATCAAACCGCTAAAAGAGAAAATTTATGAACAGACGTTTGCGGCCAAGGAAATCGGTATCCCTGAACTTCGGATCGCATCACTTGGAAATGATGCAGGAATTATCGGGGCAGCAAATTTGAAATGTTTGAAAAATAATGGGAGGTAATGGATATGGAAAACAGAATTGGAATTTGGAGTGAGGATGAAAGCGGATTGCCGGTATTTGAGTATACAGGAGAGCTTCCTTTCATGGCAGTAGACAGGGATGGAAAGAAAGTGAAATTACCGGAAGATCCGTGGTTTTTGCTCGGAAATTATCAGCTCACTTTGTTCACACATGTAAGTGGGGAATATGAATTAATTTCAGGATAGAGATCCTGGAGCAGAATAAATGCAGGAAAAAAGACGAATTCCGGTAAAAATCATGCAATGATCGTAATAGACGGAAAAGAAATTCCGTTGTGTGGAGCAAATACCATTGCCGGAAACCCGAAGGCATGCAAAAGAAAATTTGGGTGTGGCTATGCGGTTTATCAATATCATCTTGAGGATGTGGAAGTAAAAAGAACTCTGGCAGTAAAGCCTTCGGAGACAATTGATGGAGGATGTTCTGCATTTCTTACAACGGTCGAAATTGAGAATCATAGTGACAGAGCCCAAAATATACAGTATGTGGAGAGTATTACGGCACATTTTGTAGAGATTCAGTATCAGCATCTGGCAGAAGAGAAAAGAAAGATTGCTTATCATTATGAGGAAAATATCGACGAAGCTCAAAATTGTGCAATGGTAAGAATCAGTGGTGTCGCAGAGGATCCGCTTCTTTGCGGAACACCGTATATGAGATCCTGCTATGATGGCTTTCCGCCAACATTATATGTGAAGGCTCTTTCCAAAGAGGTTAAGGTCCTTATTAAAAATAGGGAAATTTCGACGGTAAGGGAATGCTGTCTATTGCCGGGGGATAAACTTATCTTTCAGATAATTACAGGTTACTTTTATGAGTACAGTCAGAGTGGCGTATCTCAGGCAATCGATGAACTGGGGATAAAAAAGGACGAAAACGGCAAATTCTCCAGAGAATGGAAACAGATCCTTCCGACTCTCGAACAGGAAAACAATCCGGTGCTCAGGAGGGAAATGCAATGGCATGCGTATGTTCTTGAAGCAATGGCAACATACAGCCATTATTACAGGGAAACCAAAATTCCGCAAGGTACCATGGATGATTGCATAGAACGAGGGAAGGCTTTGCTTGATGGTGGAGTAAGGTATCTTGGCGGAACGTGTGAGACTTATGGAAACATTAATGCATCCGATTCCCTGTATGCGGTAAAGAAGCTTGTCTTTGAAGATAAAAGGATAACTTTGGAGGAGCTTTGCAAAGCGGTTAAAGCAAATTTTGAAGGTTATGAATCGATAAGGAAACTGTGTCTTGATTGTGATAAATATGGAAATGATCTTGATACAGCAGATGAAATGGCAAATGATCTGTATGAATATGTTTCTAAAGGAATACGAAACCGGGGAATCCGGAAGGGGATGCAATATTTCCTTATCGTAATCAGTAATAATTCCCTGAACACGGAGTGGGGAATAAAAACTGCAGCAAGTCCTGATGGCAGATTATCCGGAATGTACATGAACCCGGCAAATAACCCACAGGGCGGCGCAGATAAAAACGGCCCGACAGCGATGCTGAATTCACTTACACGATTTGATGCAAAATACCATGCCGGATCCGTGCAGAATATTAAGTTTTCAATCGGAATGTTCAACAAAAACCGGGATATCATAGAAACTCTTTTCAAGACTTATTTCAAAAAAGGCGGCTGTCATCTGATGGTAACCGTGGTGGATAGTGGAGCACTTGAGGATGCCATGGTTCATCCGGAAAAGTATCCCAATCTGATAGTCAGAGTGGCAGGGTATTCTGCAGTGTTTGTGAATCTGGATCCTACGGTTCAACAGGAAGTGCTTAGCAGAACCTTGTATGATGAAAGGAATTCCTTGCGATGAATGAGCTTGATATTTTTGAGATTGAACGGTTTGCCATCCATGATGGTCCCGGAATACGTACGACTGTTTTTTTTCAAGTCTGTGCTTTGAGATGTCAGTGGTGCGCTAATCCGGAGTCTCATACGGTAGGCAGTCATATCATGTTCTTTCAAAGGCAGTGTGTAGGATGTGGGAGATGTGCACAAGCGTGTCCCAATACAGCAGTGGACATGCTCAAAGGAAGATCCAGTATCAACAGAAAAAAATGCATTGCCTGTGGAAAATGTGTAGAAGCATGCCCAAACGGAGCTTTGAAAATATCAGGACAAAAAATTACAAATGAGGAACTCTTTGAGATTATTTTAAGGGATAAGGATTATTATGAAACAAGTGGTGGAGGAGTTACAATATCCGGAGGAGAAGCTTTGCTTCAGATTGAAAAAATGAAAGTTTTTCTTCAAAAGTGCCATAGTGAGAATATAAATACAGCAGTAGAAACCTGTGGCTATGTGCCTGTTTCTAATGTAAAAACCGCCTTGGAATATATTGATCTGTTTCTGTATGATGTGAAGACACTTGATAGAAACCAATTTGAGAAATATACCGGTGGAAATCTGGAAACGGTGCTTGCTTCTTTTGAATACCTGTGCAGGAATGCAGTGGAAAAAGTGATTGTCCGTGTTCCGGTTATTCCGGGCTTTAATGATCATGAGGTTAGTGCAATCATGGAATATGCAGCATTACATGGAATCAAAGAGATCCATTTGCTGCCTTATCATACCCTCGGCATAGCAAAATATGAGCAGCTTGGCCTGCAATATTCCTATCCCGTCACACAGGGATTAGATCCTGAAACACTTCTAAAATATATAGAAGCTGGAAAAAATATGAATATGAAGGTAAAAATCGGTGGATGAATAAGTAAGAAACCCGTCAGAGAAGAATTTTAAATTCCTGACGGGTTTCTTAATACTACAGTAAGCGATTCGTAGAATATTTACATTGATACAAACACGGCGGTTCCACCATCAATTGCAATGCCGTTTTCTGTCACAGAAGCATTGCCACCAACGGTATAAAGGATCTCGCCCTTTACATCCGGAACAACCACGTTACGGTCTGCAGGATGAATGATCACCAGAATTTTTTCTCCGTCACAGGTACGTTCGTAAACGAGCGGATCCTCGTCGGAGCGGAAATGGATCGCAGCCATACTCTGCAGGGCAGGGTGAGCCATACGGAAAGCGATCAGACGCTTTACCTCACTGTAAAGGGAGGTATCATCTGCCATTTCCTTTTCGGCATTCGGGCGATTCCGGTCGGGATCTACAGGAACATACAGCTTTTCAGAAGGAGCGGAAGAGAAGCCTGCATTTGCAGAAGTGTTCCACTGCATCGGGGAACGGGAACCGGTACGGTTATAGCCGCCCTCTACGGAAGTTAAGTTCTCGACATAGCGCATGCCGATTTCATCACCGTAATAAATGAACGGCGCACCGGGCATGGAAAGCAGGAACGCAAAAGCAATCTTCATCTCTTCGGGATCGAGGGTACGGGCCAGACGATCCATGTCGTGATTGCCGGATGGAATGCAGATCAGACCTTTGCCGTTGGTTTTTTCGTAGTTTTCACAGTATTTTGCAACGAATTCCTTCGCGCTTCCTTTTCCACGGCGGGAGAAGTAAGGCTCTTCACAGCGGAACAGATCGTTGTAATGGGAAGGGCCGAAGTGAAGCAGGAAGTCCATATGGAAGCCACCGATGAGGCTCTTATCCGGTTCACCCCATTCGCTGACCATGGCAGCGGTCGGGAATTCCTCATCTAAGAATTCGCGGATGTCCTGCCAGAGTGCGATTGTGCCTTTTCCGTCTACATCATTTTTAACAAGGGAGCCTGCCATATCCACACGGAAGCCGTCACACCCTAAGGAAAGCCAGAAGCGCATAATATTCTTTAATTCTTCACGGGTAGACAGAGGACCCTCGGCATCCATGGGCTGCTGCCACTTTTTCTCCGGATCCGGCTGATAGAAGCCGTAGTTTAAAGCGGGCTGGTGGGAGAAGAAGTTTACTACACAGGAACCGTCACGATCGGAGATGCCGCGGATGGTTGCCATATTTTCCGGGGATTCCCATGCACTGTCCGTCCAGACATAGCGGTCGGTGTATTCGTTTCTTTCTGCCTTCATGGATTCCTTGAACCACTTGCAGGTAACGGCGGTGTGTCCGGGAACGAGGTCAAGAAGGACATGCATGTCTCTTTTGTGTGCTTCTTCGAATAAATGAACGAGATCTTCATTGGTTCCGTAACGGGGAGCCACGGTGTAATAGTCCTCCACATCATATCCGGCATCGCCGAAGGGGGACTGGAAGCAGGGATTCAGCCAAAGGGCGGTACAGCCCAGATCTTTAATATAGTCAAGCTTTTCGATAATTCCGTTAAAATCACCGATACCATCTGCGTTGGTATCGCGGAAGGACTGGGGATAGATTTCATAGAATACGGCGTTGTCAAGCCATTCGGGTTGTTTTCTTTCTGTACTCATAGGTAACCTCCTTTATTTCCTTAGAATTGATTTTCTCTGCTTATAGCGATACAATACTATAATAAACAGGATAATTCTACTAAAATTTTAAATCAGACCAAATAGTATGATTTTTTGCATTCCGTGTATGACAATTGGTATGATTTTTTTGTATCGGACAGGTAAACTGAAAGAAATGGAATCATGGGTTTATATATGGGGAAGCGACGATGAAATTATTGGATCTTGTAATTGTAGATGATGAACCGATCTTATTAAAGGGTCTGTTAAAGACCTACGACTGGGATCAGATGGGATTCCAGGTGGTTGGTACGGCATTAAGCGGCGAGCAGGCGATAGACGTGATTCGTGAGAAAAAGCCCGACGTGGTGCTGACCGATATCCGGATGAAACAGATGACCGGATTACAGATGATGGATACGATACGGCAGACAGATAAGGAGTGCCTGTTTGTCGTATTAAGTGCGTACCGGGATTTTGAGTATGCGAAGGAGGCATGCGATCTCGGTGCGTTTGCTTATCTATTAAAGCCGATTGAGGATGAAAAGCTGCAGGAAACCATGCAGAATGCATACCGCACCTGCATGGAGAAGCGGACAAAGGAAGAACGCATGGAAAACTGGGAAAATCTGGTGAAGAAGGATGCGACGAGCTTCCTGCAGGTCATTGTACAGAAGTATCTGCTCAAGCAGATTTCCTTTGATAAGCTGACCGAGGTGTTTGAGACCGTGGATCAGCCGCTTCAAAAGGAAGACCGCTTTATCACAGTGAACGCAGACATTGATCTGGCCTATAAGATTACGAATACCCTGGAATATGAGGCAGCACGGTTTGCCCTGAATTCCTTTCTGGAAGAAAAGCTGCGTGAAAGGTTTGCTTTTTTTAGTCTGCAGGGACAGGGAGAGACTCATGCTTACCTGATCCGCACGAAGGAAAATGTAACGGTGCTTGCCCTGAAGCATCTATTGGAGGAAGCAAAGGAGGAATTGAAAAGTCCCATCATTGCGTCCATATCCAAGCCGTATAAGGGACTTCCGGGAATCCGGAAAAGCTATGATGAGGCCTGTGAGCTGTTTGCCATGGCAGGTGAAGCCGCTTCCGGTTCGTTTACCATTTATATGGAAAGTGCTTCACGGTATACCAAAGACCCTTCAGCACCCGAGGAGCAGCAGATCACAAATGCACTTCGTAAGAACGATGAAAAGGCCTTGAAGGAAGCCTTTGTACATTTCTTATACACATTGCCTGCGCAGGAAGAGATGCAGCGCCAGAGGCTCCATACGGTCATGCTTGATACCGAGGTTTTCTTAGAGGAGAGCTATGGCATGTCGGAGGATCTGAAAAAGCAGTTTCAGAATTACTATTCCAATATGCAGAATTTAAGCGCCTCAAAGGAAGTGGATGTGAGCTATAAGATTCTGCGCCGGGCTGTCGAGGAGCGAAAGAGCTATGCGGAAAGCCATGAGGTAAAGGGCAGCCGGGAATATATGGCAGAAGCTATGGCTTATATTGATGAGCATTTACAGGAAGAGGATCTTTCGATTGTGGCGGTTGCCATGCATGTCTACTTAAATCCGGTCTACTTTGGAAGAGTATTTAAGGAAAGCCAGCAGATGTCCTTCAAAAAATACCTGCTGCAATGCCGGATGGAAAAGGCCAAGAAGCTTTTACAGAATGGAAATGAAAGCATCGGAGGAATCTGTGAACAGATCGGAATCAGTAATCCTTCTTACTTTTCCCATCTGTTCAAGGAATACACCGGAAAGCTCCCCACCGAATATAAGAAGGAATGGTAGTCTTTTAGAAGGGTTACAAGAATTCAGCATATGAAAATAAAGAAAACAACCTCCGGAATTCAAAGAAAATATCTGAAATATACGATCGGACTTCTTCTGCTTGCCCTGTTTTTGTCAAGCGTGGGAGTCTGGTTTTATATGCGCAATACCATGACGGGAATCGTCACGGATAAATACACCTTTATGAATGAAAAGACCGGGATTTCACTCGATACACTGTATCAGAAAACCGAGAAGGTGACAGAAGAATGCATCCTGAACGATCAGGTACAGCAGAGTCTTAAGGCAAAGCCCATGGAAGAGGTGGCGCGTAACTCCTTAAGTAAATACTTTGCCTATATTGATCTTGACCATGTTTCGGAATACTGCTACGTGGATAATAAGAAGAATCTGTATACCCGTTCCTACTCAAAGATTCCCTATCAGTATTTTGAGGACAGCCTGCTGGTAGAACGGCTTGGGGATTCCTATGCCGATACCAGATGGTTTGTGACGGAGGATTATCTGTTTGGAACCGGCGAAGAGGCGCTGTTTATCGGACGTAAGGTGCACAGCCTGAATTATGCGCATGAGCCGGGGTATCTGTTTTTAAAAATGGATTCGGAGTTTTTGCGCAGTCTCCTCACGGAGGAAGAGGATCTGACTGAGGAGGCGGCGATCGGTATTATGGATCCACAGGGAAGGATCTGTGCGTACTGGTATCCGGAAGGCTTCACTTTATCTGCAGAACAGGAGACTGTTCTGGCAGACTATGCAAAGCAGGAGGGGGCGGGCTCTATTGTAGAAAATGAGAAAATAAGCGGCGGCGTGTTATCCGTTTATAAGCAGGAAAAGTGTGGCTTTTCGGTTTTTACCCTTGTGCCGGAGAAGGTATTAAGTGCCGGATTTGTAAAGGTATTCTGGGTATTGTTTGCAATTTATCTACTGGTAATTGCTATCGCGGTGGTATTAAGTATTTATTTCTCCAACAAATTCACGAAGCCCATTAAGGAGCTGAATCGAGCCATGACGGAATTTAACGGAGAGGATTTCAGCAGACAGATCCATCTGAATACCAATACCGAGCTTGACCAGATCGGAAATGCCTATAATAAGATGCTTTCCAATATCAAAGAACTGTTAGAGGAGATCAAAACCCAGCAGAAGGAGCTTCGTACCAGTGAATTAAATATGCTGATCAGCCAGATCAATCCGCATTTTCTGTATAATACGCTGGACACGATTTACATGCTGGCGAGAATTAATAAAGAAGAAACCACGATGAATATGATCCAGGCTCTGTCCAAGTATCTGCGGCTTTCCTTAAGCAAGGGAAGCGAGATCGTTACAGTGGGGGATGAGCTGGAAAATGTGAAGAGCTATCTGCAGATCCAGCAGATCCGGAATGAAAATCTGTTTACCTATACGGTAGACTGTGAAGTGAATCCGGAAGAGACATGGGTGTTAAAGCTGATTTTACAGCCTCTTGTGGAAAATTCGATTAAGTATGGCTTCTGTGAAATTTATGAGGGCGGTCAGATTCGGATTCATATCTATAAGCAGGATGGAAAGCTGATTCTTACCGTTTATAACAGTGGGACACCCATTGCAGGAGATATGGCAGAAAAGATTAATGCTTTGAACGGCAGGCCCTTATCGGAAGCCAGAAAGCTGTTTCCGAAGAATGCGAAAAACGGCTACGGGGTGAGCAATGTACTGACGAGACTCCGGCTGAAATATGGAGAAGGGGTACGTTTTACTTACCGGGCAGAAGCGGATGGAACAACCTGTACGATCGAGATTCCGGGGGAAGGAGAACAGCATGAAGAGAATTTATAGAAAATTCAGGAAAGGTATGGCGTTCTTTCTTCTGATGCTTCTATGCGGCATGGTAGTTTCGGGCTGTGCCGGGACGGAGAGTGAAAGCACCGTTGAGGAAGAAAACAATGTGATTTCCATTCCGATTATTTTTACAGTAGATCCGACGACGGGCAGGAAAAACAATCAGGAGCTTGCCGATGCATTTAATGAAGCCTATGCGGGGCAGTATTATCTCGATGTGGAATGGGTACTTGAAACGGAAGAGGAATACCGGCAGAATCTCAGAAGAATGAATGCAACGGACAGTCTGCCTGCGATTATTTATGATGTATGTACGGTTCCGTCCTTCTACATCATGATGGTGGAAGAGGGGAGGATTGAAGATCTGACGCCTTATCTGGAGGAGGATCCATCCTGGAAGAATATGATTGAGCCATTTGTACTGCAGGGAAGTACCTATACGGATGGTAAGGTATATTTGGGACCAATCAGCACATCGGCATTTACCTGCTCCGGAATGTTCTGGAATGAGGAGTTGTTTACCCAGGCAGGAATTGACCACTTCCCGGAAACCTGGGAAGAATTCTGGGAATGCTGCGATACCTTAAAGGAGCATGGAATCACGCCGCTTGCCCTGCATACGGAGGGAACCGGTTGGGCGCCTATGCTGATTGCAACCGCAGCGGTGGCAGAAAGCGAAGAGGGTGCAGACTTTATGCGGCAGATGCTGCCGAAAAGCTATGAGAATGAAAGCGGTCTGTATCTTGCTCGGGTGTTGGAAAGGCTGTTTTCCTATACAACAGAGGATGCGCTTCATGCGGATTATGATGTGGCGTATACGAATTTCTTTTCCGGAAAGGCAGCCATGATTCCGAACGGGTATTGGATGATCGATCAGATTCCTGAAAACTGGGGAGATGAGGTGCGGTTTTCTTCCTTCCCGGAGAAGACACTGGTGGCATCCCCCGAAACCTTTGGCTGGGCAGTGATTTCCGGCTATTCCGATGAAGTAAAGGAAGCAGCGGTGGAATTTTTGAAGTTCCGTACGGCATATAATGAACAGGAGAAGGAAACGTTGTTTGGGCAGGAGCTTTCCGGAAAGCCCCGGGTATTAAAGGATTATCTGAAGGCTTTTTCGGGAGCACAGCAGATTGTCCCCAACTATCAGGTAAAGTGGAATTCCATTTTACAGGAAGAGACACTGGGAGTGGCCCTGCCGCTTCTTGCCGAGCAGAAGATCACACCACAGGATTTTGTAAGGATGGCTGATGAAAGTGTACAGGAGTTTGAGGACGAGCAGTAAAAGCCTCAGGTTTATTTTTTTGCATTTGAGGTTGAATAATTGATAATGAATTTTCACATTTTTTGATAAGATGAGTACAGCAAAACAAAGAAACGCACTTTTATGAAGGTGCGTAGTATAAAAGAAATGGGAGGATTTCTATGAAAAATGTAAAACGATGGCTTGCCCTTGGAATGGCAGCAATAATGACAGCAGGTGTACTTGCAGGATGCGGAAGCACTTCTAATGACCAGACAACAAGTGACAGCACAACGACAGAAACAACTGAAACAACCGAAGCAGCTGATACTGCAGATGCTTCCGAAGGTGAAGCGGCAACAAGCACCGGAGCAGGATCTGTATATTATCTGAACTTTAAACCGGAGCAGGATGAGCAGTGGCAGGCACTGGCAAAGGCTTACACCGAAGAGACCGGAGTACCGGTTACCGTTGTAACAGCTGCTTCCGGAAATTATGAAACGACTCTGATGAGTGAAATGGGAAAGAGCGGAGCACCGACCCTGTTCCAGGTAAACGGACCGGTTGGACTTGCAAACTGGAAGGATTACTGCTATGACCTTTCCGGATCCGCTGTATACGGCGAACTGACCAGCGAGGATTTCGCATTAAAGGATGGCGACGCAGTATCCGGTATCGCATACGTAATTGAATCCTACGGACTGATCTGCAACAAGACCTTACTTGCAGATGCCGGTTATACTATCGACGATATTAAGTCCTTTGCAGATTTAAAGAAGGTTGCGGAAGATATCACAAGCCGTTCTTCCGAGCTTGGATTCGCAGCATTTACCTCCGCAGGTATGGACGGCTCTTCCGACTGGAGATTCAAGACTCATCTTGCAAACCTTCCGATCTACTTTGAGTATAAGGAAGACGGTATCGGATCTACTCCTGCCATCAAAGGAACCTACCTTGATGCATACCGTAATATCTGGGATCTGTATGTAAATAACAGCACCTGCAGTGGCAAGGAGCTTGCAGCAAAGACAGGTGATGATTCCAGAAATGAGTTCTTAAATAAGCAGGCCGTATTCTTCCAGAATGGTTCCTGGGAATATGGAAACCTGGTTGGCGACGGCAAGTTTGCTGATGATGACCTTGCGATGATCCCGATCTACATCGGTGTTGGTGATGAAGCAAATCAGGGGCTTTGTACCGGTACAGAAAACTACTGGTGTGTAAATAAGGAAGCTTCTGAGGATGACATTCAGGCAACACTTGACTTTATGTACTGGTGTGTAACCTCCGACAAGGGAACTACTTCCATGTCTGATGAAATGGGATTTGTTATTCCTTTCAAGAGCGCAAAGGAATCTCCGAACTTATTTGTAAAGCAGGACAGTGAATATACCGCAGCCGGCAAGACACCGGTATCATGGAACTTCACAACCATGCCTTCTGAGGAATGGAAGAATGGTGTCGGAGCTGCATTAACCGCTTATGCAGCAGATGAAACAGACGCAAACTGGGATGCAGTTGTAAGTGCATTCGTAGATGGATGGGCAACCGAATATGAGCTTGCCAATCAGCAGTAAGTAAAAGAACCGGAATGGGCAGGCAGAAAACACTGTCTGCCCATTCTTCATGTAGAACACTTGGTGAAGACGAGCCGAAGGAGAAGTCAGAGCTTAGTGACCGGGTAATAGGGAGGCTATGTTATGGAGAAGGCAATAAAGAAACATGCAGTTATTTTTGTTCTGCCCACGCTGGCTGCATTTATCATCGGATTTATTGTTCCGTTTGTGGAGGGCTTATACTTATCCTTCTGTAAATTTACAACAGTAGGAAATGCGACGTGGGTAGGACTTGCGAATTACCGTGCAGCAATTACGGATACCTCTTTCCAGAGGGCGTTTGGATTTACCGTATTGTTCGCCGTGGTATCCATTTTAAGTATTAATATTCTGGCATTTGCACTTGCCGTTTTACTGACACAGAAATTACACGGAACGAACATCTTCCGTACCGTGTTCTTTATGCCAAATCTCATCGGCGGTATCGTGCTCGGTTATATCTGGCAGATCCTGATTAACTGCGTGATGACGATTTTAGAGCAGCCCTTACTTGCGTTAAATGCAACTGCAGGCTACTGGGGACTCATTATCCTGATGGGCTGGCAGCAGATTGGTTACATGATGATTATTTACATTGCCGGCTTACAGAACGTTCCGGATTCCTTAATTGAAGCAGCCGAAATTGACGGAGCAAACCGCCTGCAGACCTTATTTAAAATTAAAGTTCCCATGGTAATGTCTTCCATTACCATTTGTATTTTCTTAACCTTAACGAATTCCTTTAAGCTGTTCGACCAGAACCTTGCGTTGACTGGAGGGGATCCGAACCATATGACCGATATGATGGCACTGAATATTTACAATACCTTCTATGCACGCTCCGGTATGCAGTGGAAGGGTTACGGACAGGCGAAGGCAGTGATCTTCTGTGCACTGGTAATTTTCATTTCCCTGTTCCAGCTTAGAGCAACCAGATCGAGGGAGGTGCAGCAGTAATGAATACAAAGAAAAAGATCGGAAATGCCATATTAGTTGTGATTTTGACGATTCTCTCCCTGTTGTGGATTTATCCCGTATTTATGATTTTGATCAATTCCCTGAAAAAGGAATCTGCCATCAGTACCGGAAGCGTTTTTCAGCTTCCCACCGCAGAAACCTTTGCAGGTTTGGAAAACTATATCAATGCCATTGAGTCCAAAGGCTTTTTGAACAGCTTGGGCTACAGCTTATTTATTACGATTACCTCTGTGGCTGCGATTCTGCTTTTCTGTTCCATGTGTGCATGGTACATCACCCGTGTAAAGGGCATCCTTTCGAAGGTACTTTATTTCCTGTTTGTCTTTTCAATGGTAGTTCCTTTCCAGATGGTCATGTTTACCTTATCACAGACCGCAGATAAGCTTCACTTGAATACACCCTGGAATATCTGGGTGATCTATCTTGGATTCGGGGCAGGACTTGCAGTATTTATGTTCTGCGGATTTGTAAAGTCCATTCCGCTCGAGGTAGAAGAGGCTGCGCTGATCGATGGCTGCAACCCGATCCAGACATTCTTTAAGATTGATATGCATATGCTGGCACCGACGATGATTTCCGTAGGAATTCTGGAAGCCATGTGGGTATGGAATGACTACCTGCTTCCGACACTGGTGCTGGATATTAAGAAATATAAGACGATCCCGATGCTCATCCAGTATTTCCGTGGAAGCTACGGAAGAGTTGAAATGGGACCGATGATGGCAAGTATTATGTTAACCATCATCCCGATTATCATTGTTTATCTGTCCGGACAGAAATATATTATTAAAGGTGTGGCATCCGGAGCTGTAAAAGGATAATTTTCCCCTGAAAAGTAGATCTACTATGTTTCCGCAGAGTTCCTGATCGGCAAGTGACCAAGGCAGAGAAGCTGATCCCGGCAACCGATCGATTGAAGAGTATGAGAGGGATATCTGGAAGAGCAGATCGTTTTAAGTCCTGAACGGTAGTATTTGAAGCTTATCTTTACTAGTGGAAGCCAGAAAAGGCACAGATAGGAGAGATCGTCGTATTTGTAACAAAAAACACACGATTGGTTCAGAAAAAGAAAAGTGTGTTTCAAATGTTATATGATAAAATGGAAAGGGGGTTAAGTTACATGAGTATCCTGAACCTGTCATTGCTTAACATCACGGTAAGACAGGTGTTCTAAGATTCTTTTGGAAGACGGATAAAATCAAAGCATGTAATCGAATGTGAAGAACAGCATGCATAAAGCTCTTAGATTTCAGGGGAAGTGATCTTAGACCCTTTATCCAGGTTTGTTCTTAAGAGAATGGGAGATATCAGAGTTTACAACAATCTGAATTGATGGTAAAGTATACCTGATGACACGAATCACAAAAGTAGGGCGCGTATGCGGCAATTGCCAGGGAAAGCATGCAAGTCCTACTTTGTGTAGGTTTATCATATCTATTCGGTGTTTATGAATCTTCATAAGAATTTCCGGATGAGCCGGAAGGATCAGAAAGAGTAAGTGATGCAGAAATTAGAGTTAAAAGGAACAACGATATTTATTACGGGGGCTGCCGGATTCATCGGAGCCAATCTTGTAATGAAGCTTTTGAAAGAAGAGGCTCCGGCCAGAATTATCGGCATGGATAATCTGAATGATTACTACGATGTCCGCATTAAAGAGTGGAGACTTGAACAAATTGCGAAGTTATCCAAAGAACATCCTGAAACGGAATGGATTTTTAAAAAAGGAGATATTGCAGACCGGCAGAGCATCGAGGAGGTGTTTGCATCCTGTGAACCGCAGGTTATTGTGAACCTTGCCGCGCAGGCGGGAGTCCGGTATTCCATTACGAATCCGGATGCATATATTTCCTCCAACATGATTGGATTTTATAATATCTTGGAGGCGTGCCGTCATTCCTATGAGGATGGAAAACAGGGCGTTGCACACCTCGTATATGCTTCGTCTTCTTCCGTTTATGGTGGGAATGAGAAGGTGCCGTTTTCTACGGAGGATCCGGTGGATCATCCCGTTTCTCTGTATGCGGCAACGAAGAAGTCGAATGAATTGTTTGCACATGCCTATAGTAAGTTATATAACATTCCTTCTACCGGCCTGCGGTTCTTTACCGTTTACGGACCGGCAGGAAGACCGGATATGGCCTACTTTGGCTTTACGAATAAGCTTCTTCAGGGGAAAACGATCGAGATTTTTAACTATGGAAACTGCCGCAGGGATTTTACCTATGTGGATGATATTGCGGAAGGAATCGTGCGTGTCATGAAGGGGGCGCCGGAGCGGGTAAACGGGGCAGACGGATTACCGGTTCCTCCGTATAAGGTGTATAATATTGGAGGAGGACATCCGGAGAATCTGCTGGATTTTGTGGATATTCTGCAGCAGGAGCTGGTCGCAGCAGGAGTCCTTCCCGCAGATTATGATTTTGAGGCACATAAGAAGCTTGTGCCGATGCAGCCGGGAGATGTGCCCGTGACCTATGCGGATACGAAGGCTTTGCAGGAGGACTTCGATTATTGCCCGAAGACGGACCTGCGGACCGGATTGAGAAATTTTGCACAGTGGTATCAGAAATTTTACAGTCAGGAGGAAAACAGATGAAGATTGCAGTAGCAGGAACAGGATATGTCGGTTTAAGTATAGCAACCTTGCTGGCACAGCACAATGAAGTGATGGCAGTGGATATTATAGAAGAAAAGGTGAACCTGATCAATCAGCGGAGGTCACCGATTCAGGATGAATATATTGAGAAGTATTTAAAGGAAAAGGAACTGAATCTCGTGGCAACTACGGATGCCGAGGCGGCTTACCGGGATGCAGAGTTCGTTGTGATCGCAACACCGACTAACTATGATTCCAAGAAGAATTTCTTCGATACCTCCGCGGTAGAAGCGGTCATCCAGCTTGTGATGAAGGTAAATCCGAAGGCCATTATGGTGATCAAGTCAACCATTCCGGTCGGCTTTACGGTTGCGGTACGTGAGAAGTATCATTGTGACCGGATACTGTTCAGTCCGGAGTTTTTGAGAGAATCCAAGGCGCTATATGATAACCTGTATCCATCCAGAATTATTGTGGGAACGGATATGGAGAATCCGGAGCTTTCAGAGGCTGCCAATACCTTTGCGCACCTCTTACAGCAGGGAGCCATCAAAGAGAATATTGATACTCTGATTATGGGATATACAGAAGCAGAAGCCGTGAAGCTGTTTGCCAATACCTATCTGGCACTGCGGGTATCGTATTTCAACGAGCTGGACACATATGCAGAGATGAAGGGACTGGATACCCGGCAGATCATTAAGGGAGTCTGTCTCGACCCTCGTATCGGGGATCAGTATAACAATCCGTCCTTTGGTTACGGCGGCTACTGCCTGCCGAAGGATACGAAGCAGCTTCTTGCCAACTATCAGGATGTACCCCAGAATATGATGACTGCTATCGTGGACAGCAACCGTACGCGGAAGGAATTCATTGCGGACCGTGTGCTGGAGCTTGCAGGTGGTTATGAAGCGAACGGGGAATATGAACTGGATAAGGAAAAGGAAGTCGTGGTCGGTGTATACCGCCTTACCATGAAATCCAATTCCGACAATTTCCGTCAGTCCTCCATTCAGGGGGTTATGAAGCGGATTAAGGCGAAGGGAGCAACGGTGATTGTTTATGAGCCGACGCTGGAAGACGGAAGCACCTTCTTTGGAAGCCGTGTCGTGAATGATCTTTCGAAGTTTAAGGAAATGAGCCAGGCGATCATTGCCAACCGTTATGATACCTGCCTGGATGATGTGAAAGAAAAGGTCTATACCAGGGATGTATTCCGGAGAGATTAAATATAGGATGGAAAACGAAGCGAAAATTTTGCTACTGTTAACCGGAGGTACGATCTGTTCCTTCGGGGATGAACAGGGGAACCGGCGGGATGTGGACATTCAGAAGGCGAAAGCGCTGCTCCTGCAATACTTTGAAGAATCGGATTCTCCCTGTGCGCATGAAAAATTTGAAGTAGTCACCATTTTAAATACCTTAAGTGAGAATATGACGATTCCGAAATGGAATGAATTACTCTGCTTTTTGAAAAAGTGTGATCTTTTGCAGTATCGGGGAATTGTGATCGCACATGGAACGGATACTCTGGCTTATACGTCTTCCCTGCTCGCACTTGCATTATCAAAAGTGGAAGTGCCGGTATTTCTGGTATCCAGCCAACTGCCGCTGAATCAGGAGGGGGCGAATGGAAATGAAAATTTCCGGCGTTCGGTAGAGCTGATCTGTGCAGGAATTCATCCCGGTGTTTATGTAGTGTACCGGAATGAAAATGGAAAATGCTTTCTTCATCACGGAGGACATCTGGTAAGCAGCGGAGATTATTCCAATGACTTTTACAGCCGTGATGCCGTCTGCTTAAGGGAAGCTATAGAGGTGACGGAAGGGGAATGTACCCAGGCTGCGATACAGCAGGATAAATGGCTTGAGAAACTGAATCACGATGAGATCTGCAGACAGCGGAACAGTAAAGGAATTGACCTGTCCCGGATCGGAGAACTGAAAAGTGATGTGCTTCGTATTGAACCGTATGTAGGACTCAATTATCAGCGGATTTCACTTGATAAAAAGGTGCGTGCAGTCGTACATGGTCTGTATCACTCGGCAACAGCCTGTATCGGAGGAACGCAAGAAGAGCAGGACTCTCCATATTCCTTACTCTCTTTCCTCACGAGGTGCAGGGAAGCGAAGATCCCGGTGGTGGTAACACCCTGTCCGGAAGAGGCGGCCTATGCGTCTGCCGTGTGGATGCTGGAAGCAGGAGCAATTCCGGTATACGGGATGACGAAAGAGATGGTTTATGTCAAGACACTTCTGGCGGGAGCACTGGAATATCCGGATGAAAAATTGTGTTCTTTTTTAACAGAAGAAGTATGTGGTGAGTAGACACTGGATAAATTTTATTGTACAATAAACATGACTATCTGGAATGGTTATCGTAGTCCCTGATAGTCAGATCATTGGTATTTTGGAGAGAAAGGCGAAGATAAGATGCTTGCAACGTTAATCCCTTTATTTGATGAAAATATGACTGTGAAGGCATATTCCTTATTTACCCAGAAGAAGAACTTTCTTTTAAATCCCAGTTTTCTGGGAACCGGAATGAATGATGGAGTAGGACAGATTCAGGGGTTTGAACTGATTGAAAATATGGGAATTGAGACCCTTTCCGGAGATAAGGAAGTATTCATTTCAGTAAATAATATTTCTCTGTTTGCCGATATTGATGAACAGTGTAAGGCACCGCATGACCGTGTGGTATTGCTTGTGGACAATGCAGTTCTGCCGAATGATATGTATATTAACCGTCTGAAGGAATTAAAGAACAGAGGGTATAAGCTTGCTATCCGTAAACTGCCGGTATCCAGCTTTGAGGATTACCGTCAGGTGCTTCTTCTGATGGATTATATTCTGCTCGATCATAAGAAGATTGACATTACGAAGGCAAGGATTTATTTTACGAAGATTTATCCGAACATCAAGCTTTGTGCCGGAAATATTGATACACAGGAAATTTTCGAGCAGTTGAAGGCAGAGGGTGGCTACCAGCTCTATGAAGGAGCGTTCTACCGTATGCCGGTAACGAAGGGAGAGGCAAAGGTCGCTCCGTTGAAGGTGAACTATATTGAACTTTTGAATATTGTGAATGAACCGGATTTTGATCTGACGAAGGCAGCCGATGTCATAGGAAGAGATACCGCACTCGTGATTTCCCTGCTGAAGATGGTGAACCACATGACGGTCAATTCCGAGATTACCTCAATCCGTCATGCAGCAGCAATGTTAGGACAGAAGGAATTGAAGAAATGGATCAATACTGCGGTTACCAACCAGCTTTGTACGGATCGTCCGAATGAGATCATGCGTGTTTCCCTGCTTCGTGCGAAATTTGCAGAGAATCTGGCAGTCGTTTTTGAGATGGGTGGTCAGGCAGGAGAACTGTTCCTGACGGGACTGTTCTCTGTACTGGATCTCATTATCAATAAGCCGATGGAAGAGGCTCTTCAGATGGTGAAGGTTTCTAAGGAGATCGAGGAAGCGCTCATTGGAGATAAAGGACACTTCGCTCCGGTATTAGAGTTTGTAAAGCAGTATGAGAGTGCGAACTGGCAGGAAATTGACCGTACCATGTTACTGAACCACATGGATTCCAAGCAGGTATATGATGCATACATTTCGGCTTTGCGTTGGTATCGTGATCTGGTTTCATAAGTTTCCTATTCTTCTTCAGCTGCCGCATCCTCTAAGGATACGCCCTGGTGAATGGTAATGCCGTTTACTTCAACATGATCGTTGATTTCAATGACGAGACAGCGTTTGCCGTCGATCTGCAGGGTGTTGACCAGATCCGCACGTTCCGGATTTACCTTTACGACAACGTCGGGAGTCTTTACCTCGAAGGTGCGGACATTCGCTACATTGTTTACAAAGAGAGAAGTATCCTCTCCGGCAGCCGCATCATAGAGCTTATCGAAATCGGTCAGTTTTTCTTCCCTCACGCCGCTCTTTTCAAAGAGATTTTTCACCTGATGCTTATCAAGAGTTAAGGGCTCCGGAATTTCTTTATGCTCCTCGATCATTTCCGTTAAATTCTCATGGATATTTTTCACCACTTCGTATTCGACCTCATCGCCGAGTGTTTCCTCGATTAAAGCCTGAAAGGCTTCCTTCTGTGTCCCGGCAGACAAAGGCATGGTACAGCCGAGAATGTTTTCCACGAACTCTCCATGCGCTTCCTCCGGATTCTTGGAATAGAAGAGCGTAGAGTGAATATCGGTTGCACGGTCGTTGAAGCTCGGGAAAAGAAAGCCGGTTTCGGGCATTTCTACCACCCAGTCACGGATACGGTTGTGGAATTCGTTGTTGATGCTGTCATAGCTTAAGCCGGGCTTTGAAAGATTCACCGGACAGATACAGCACATGATGTATTCAAATACCGTATCGGAAGCATCGTCCATGGTCAAACCGTCCGTGGTTTTTCCGGGAACGTCATAAGCGTCATGGATGAGCAGAATCAGGTAGTTGCCAACGTATTCATACGTATTGATGACACGGTCATAAAATTCTTCGATTAAGGCATCATCCTTTAATTTACTGTCACGCAGGGCAAGGAGAGCAGCCTGGGTGCCGCCTTCCTGTTCGCTTGCAAGGGGAAAGTCCAGATTTAAAAGATTCTTTCCGAGACTTCCGGATAAGGTTTTGCGCAGCAGTTCAAAGTATTTAAAAATCTCTTCTTCCGGGAGGGAGAGAAAAGCTTCTTTGAATTCGGTCTTTTTATTCTTCTCGCCATCGACATAGCAGCCGCAGATTCTCGTAATGGAGCAGTTGCTCGGGGTATAAAGACGTTTCAGTTCATTGATTTCCTGTTTGATCATGAAGCTTCTTCCTCCTTCTTATGAAGATTTTTCTGAGCAGTAGAGAGCATCAGCTTAATACGGTTTAGCTGATTTACTTCGCTGGCACCGGGATCGTAGTCGATGGCAACAATGTTGCTGAGCGGATAGTGCTTACGAAGCTCCTTGATAACACCCTTTCCTACGACATGGTTGGGCAGGCAGGCAAAAGGCTGGGTGCAGACGATGTTGTTGACACCGCTGTGGATCAGCTCAATCATTTCACCGGTCAAAAACCAGCCTTCACCGGTCTGGTTACCAATGCTTACGATTGTTTTTGCATTTTCTACCGTCTCATAAATGCTGCATGGAGGCGTGAAGTGGGTACTCTTTTCAAAGGCTCGGCGTGCGCTTCCGCGAAGGAATTCAATACCACGGATACCGAAGCGGGAGATCATCGAGGTCTTCTTACTCATCCCCAGATAATCAGCCTTATAAATCTGGTTGTAGAAGCAGTAGAGCATGAAGTCTACCAGATCCGGCACAACAGCTTCGGCTCCTTCGGACTCTAAGAGATCCACAAGGTAATTGTTGGCAGCCGGTGCATATTTTACCAGAATCTCACCTACGATACCGACACGGGGCTTCACCTCATTGGTAATCGGAATCGCATCAAAGTCTTCCACAATCTGCCGGCACATTTTGTTAAAGGCGGCAAAGCTCATATGCTTTCTGGAAACAAATTCGCGGCACTTCTTTATCCATTTCTGATGCACTTCTTCTACAGAGCCTTTCGTCTGCTCGTAAGGGCGCATACGGTATACACAGCGCATGAAGATATCACCAAAGATCGCAGCGTAGGCAACGCGCATCAGCATTTCGGCATTTAAGTGGAAGCCGGGGTTCGTTTCAATACCGCCAAGATTCAGGGAAATAACCGGGATCTGCGGCATACCGGCTTTCTCTAAGGCACGGCGGATAAAGCCGACATAGTTGGTTGCACGACATCCGCCACCTGTTTGTGTCATAATGACAGCAACCTTGTTGAGGTCATATTTACCGGAAAGCAGAGCATCCATAATCTGACCGACTACCATCAAGGAAGGGTAGCAGGCATCGTTGTTTACATATTTCAATCCGACATCCACGGCACGGCGGTTATCGTTTCCGAGAATTTCAAAGTTATAGCCGCAGGCGCGGAAGGCAGCCTCAATGACATCAAAGTGGATCGGAGACATCTGCGGGGCAAGAATCGTATAGTCCTTACGCATTTCTTCGGTAAAGGGCACCTTCGTAATAGCGCTGGAGCGGATCGTACGCTGTTTGTTCAGCTTTTCTCTGACACGGATGGCAGAGAGCAGGGAACGGATACGGATTCTGGCGGCACCAAGGTTATTTACCTCATCAATTTTCAGACAGGTATAAATCTTATCCGAGCCTGTCAGAATATCATTTACCTGATCGGTCGTAACCGCATCCAGACCGCATCCAAAGGAATTTAACTGGATCAGATCGAGGTTATCCACGGTCTTTACATAGCTTGCAGCTGCGTAGAGACGGGAGTGGTACATCCACTGATCGGAAACAATTAAAGGGCGTTCCGGCTTTGCCAGATGGGAAACGGAATCCTCGGTTAAAACAGCAATATCATAAGAGGTAATCAGCTCCGGAATACCATGGTTGATTTCCGGATCAATATGATAAGGTCTTCCGGCTAAAACGATACCACGCTTGCCGGTCTCTTTTAAGTACTGTAAGGTTTCCTCACCCTTTTTCTGCATGTCGGTACGGGCTGCGCTTAATTCGTTCCATGCCTTTTCACTGGCAGCAATGACTTCTTTGGAAGGAAGCTCTTTAAATTCACGAACCAGTGCTTCAGTAATGGTTTTCAGGTCACGGAAGGACATGAACGGATTCCGGAGAATGACTTCACCGCGTTCGATTTCTTCCACATTATTCTTGATATTCTCGGAATAAGAGGTAACAATCGGGCAGTTGTAGTGATTGTTGGCGTCCTCAAATTCATTACGCTCATAAAAGAGAGCAGGATAGAAAATGAAATCAACCTTCTGGTTAATGAGCCAGCTTACGTGTCCGTGCGCCAGCTTTGCAGGGTAACATTCGGATTCGCTCGGAATGGACTCAATGCCAAGCTCGTAAATCTTACGGTTGGATACCGGAGAGAGAACCACACGGTAGCCAAGCTCCTTAAAGAAGGTTGCCCAGAACGGATAATTTTCGTACATGTTAAGGACACGTGGAATACCGACGGTGCCACGTGCAGCTTCTTCAGCAGAAAGCGGTTCATAGCCGAAGACTCTCTTTAATTTATAGTCAAACAGGTTGGGAACATTGTTCTCATTTTTCTGCTTGCCCAGACCACGTTCGCAACGGTTGCCGGAAATGTACTGACGTCCGCCCGAAAATTTGTTAATCGTCAGACGGCAGTTGTTGGTACAGCCCTTACATTTGGCCATGCTGGTTTCAAACTGCAGGGACAGAATCTTATCAAAGGGCAGCATGGTCGTTTTGTAATCCGCACTGTAACGTTCCCTTGCAATGAGGGCAGCACCGAAAGCACCCATGATTCCGGCAATGTCCGGACGGATGGCTTCGCAGCCGGCAATTTTTTCAAAACTCCGTAAAACGGCATCGTTATAGAAGGTTCCACCCTGTACCACGATGTTTTTGCCAAGAGCGGAAGCATCGGATACCTTGATCACCTTAAATAAGGCATTCTTGATGACCGAGTAGGCAAGTCCCGCAGAAATATCCGGGACGCTGGCACCTTCCTTCTGTGCCTGCTTTACTTTGGAATTCATGAATACGGTACAACGGGTACCTAAGTCAATCGGATGCTCGGCAAAGAGTGCAGCCTTTGCAAAATCATGGACACTGTAATTTAACGATTTGGCAAAGGTTTCAATAAAGGAACCGCATCCGGAGGAGCAGGCTTCATTAAGCTGCACGCTGTCTACGGTCTGATTTTTGATCTTGATACATTTCATATCCTGACCGCCGATATCCAGAATACAATCTACGGAAGGATCGAAGAAGGCTGCCGCATAATAATGGGCAACGGTCTCGACCTCGCCATCGTCCAGAAGGAAAGCCGCCTTCATAAGCTGCTCGCCGTATCCGGTAGAGCAGGAGCGGACCACATGCACATCGGGAGGGAGCTGCTCGGAAATTTCCTTCATGGAACGGATGGCCGTCTTTAAGGGACTACCGTCGTTACTGCTGTAGAAGGAATAAAGTAAGGATCCGTCTTCTCCGACAAGAGCGATCTTCGTGGTCGTACTTCCGGCGTCGATACCCAGATAGCAGTTGCCGTGATACGTAGATAAATCGGCAGTTTTTACGTGGTGGGTTTCATGGCGCTTACAGAACGCATCGTATTCTTCCTTGCTTGCAAAGAGAGGCTCCATACGTTCTACTTCAAATTCCATTTTGATATCCGAAGAGAGCTTCTGTACCATTTCTTCCATGGTATAAGAAACTTCTTCCTTGGCATTTAATGCAGAACCGATCGCTGCAAATAAATGGGAATGTTCGGTTTCAATGGTATGCTCCTCGTCCAGCTTTAAGGTGCGGATAAAGGCAGCCTTTAATTCGGACAGGAAGTGGAGAGGACCGCCTAGAAAGGCAATGTGGCCGCAGATCGGCTTTCCGCAGGCAAGACCACTGATGGTCTGGTTTACAACCGCCTGAAAAATGGAAGCTGCAAGGTCTTCCTTGGTGGCCCCTTCGTTGATGAGGGGCTGGATGTCGGACTTGGCAAATACACCACAGCGGGCCGCAATGGTGTAAAGGGATTTGTAGCCCTTGGCATATTCGTTTAATCCGGCTGCATCGGTCTGTAACAGGGAAGCCATCTGGTCGATAAAGGAGCCTGTACCACCGGCACAGATTCCGTTCATACGCTGTTCCACGTTACCGCCTTCAAAATAAATAATTTTGGCATCCTCACCACCTAATTCAATCGCAACGTCCGTTTTCGGTGCAATTTCCTTTAATGCGGTGGCAACCGAAATAACCTCCTGAACAAAGGGAACCTTCAGATGGTTGGCAAGGGTTAATCCACCGGAGCCGGTGATCATGGGGTGTAGCCTGATATTTCCTAATTGACTGTATGCATCACTAAGAAGGGAATGAAGTGTCTCCCTGATGTTTGCGAAATGTCTCTTGTAGTCGGAAAAAAGGATGTTGTGTGCACTATCCAGAATGGCAATCTTAACGGTGGTTGAACCGATATCAATGCCGAGTGTATATTGCTTGTTTTCCATATTTTACCGCCTTTCGTTTCCTTATTTGTAACTATTCAGAGCCATGCAAATTATGGCAACAAGCTTCACTAGACTCACCTTTGGTTCGCCAAGTGAACTTGTATGGTTCGCACTAAGCTCGAAACCACCTCGCTAAGTGCTCTACTCAAATATGGACATAGAATGCTTGCATTCATATGGACATTTGACATGATTTATATGGCGAAATAACCACATGAGTAAAACTCGAGCTGTGAAACAGCAGTTTTACGAATGCGGTTCTGAATAGTTACTTTAATTAATTTCAGTGTAGTCACCATGTGATTATACGACACGAATCGTCAAAAAGCAACGGAACATTTACGTTTACATTTTGGAGCCGGAATGATAGAATAAATGGACTAATAGTTTTTGAAAGGTGTAGAAGAATGAGTGATTTTGAAAAGAAATTTGGCAAATATGCAATTAAGAATCTGTCATTGATCCTGATTATGTGTTATGCATGCGGTTATCTCATGAAATGGATCAATCCGGGTTTTTTTACCTATTTATATTTGAATCCGTATGAAATCATTCACCATTTCCAGATCTGGAGACTGGTGACCTGGCTGATTGTTCCGCCGGACAGCTTTGATTTCTGGACACTGTTAATGCTTTATTTTTACTATTCGATCGGGACGAGCTTAGAGCGGACATGGGGAACCTACCGGTATAATGTCTATATCTTTTCCGGTATTCTTTTTACGGCGGCAGGAGCGTTTATTCTTTATGGGGTAAGTTCCCTGCTCGGGGCACAGAGTCTTGGACTGTGGACGACCGTGGATGGTTATATTACGTATCCGACGATGTTCAGCACCTACTATGTCAACATGTCCATCTTTTTAGCTTATGCGGCAACCTTCCCGGATTATGAAGTCCTGTTGTTCTTCATCCTGCCGATCAAGGTGAAGTTCCTTGGTATTATTTACGGAGCAATGCTGGTTTACCAGTTCATTGTCGGTTATGGAACAGGCTCGGCACTGTTTTATTATAACCTCGGTATCCGCTTTGTGATTACCGCATCCCTTCTTAATTTCGTGGTATTTTTCTTTACCAGCCGTAAGAAGGTACGCAGGGGACCGATTAAGATTATCCGACAGCAGGCTGTGAAGCAGCAGCCACGCCATGAAACGAAGAAGAGCAGCGGAATCACCCGGCATAAATGTGCGGTCTGCGGAAGAACGGATGAGACGAATCCGGAACTGGAATTCCGTTTCTGCTCGAAGTGTAACGGAAATTATGAATACTGTCAGGAGCATCTGTTTACCCATACCCATGTGCAGTAGAATGGCTGCGGAACAGTTACGATATTTTAGGCTTGGGAAAGAAGGATCACTATGAATAAAGAAGTACTTTTTGCGCAAAAGCTCGGAGAGATCCGGGAGCTTGCAAAAGAACAGGGCAATTACGTGACAAAGGAGCAGGTTGCAGAGGCATTTGCAGAGCTGGAATTTCAGGAAGACCAGTTCCAGATGGTGTATGACTATCTGACCAGACACAAAATCGGAATTGATGAGCCGGTGGATCTGGATGAATACCTGTCAGAGGAAGAGGCCGATTACCTCAAAATGTATGAAGAAGAGCTGGCTGAGATGGAATCAGTAACCGATGGACAGCGGGAGGCCATTTTATTAAGTGCGATGGCAGGAGAAACGGATGCCCAGAAGCGCCTTGTTGAGATTTATCTGCCACAGGTCATTGAGATTTCGAAGCTTTATACCGGACAGGGCGTTTATATCGAGGATCTGGTCGGAGAAGGAAATCTGGCTCTTGCACAGGGCGTTACCATGTTGGGGTGTCTGGAACATGCCAGAGAGGCGGAAGGGATGCTCATGAAGATGGTTATGGATGCCATGGAAGAACTGATTCAGGAAGATCTGACTGAGAAGGATATTGTGAAGAAAGCCATTGATCAGGAAAAGAAGAAGCAGAAGAACAAGGCAGTGCAGGAAGAAAAACAGGAGAATACAACGAAATGAAATTTTTTGAAGGAACTTCAGAATATCAGGATTTTAAATATGTACTGCAGGATACCCGGATGGTATCGCTGGGCGTGAAATATACCTATGAGGAGCTTCTGCAGGATGAACGGGTGCCGTTTAAGTTTCAGGCGATTGTTTCCCAGTACCTGTTAAAAGAAGCTTCACCGGAGACAACGCTTGAGAGTGAATTTTATTACATGGAAAAGGGAACCTTTGTATATGAAACCTACCGGCAGCTGAAAGCAAGAGCCAAGGTACGTACCCAGACCGTAAAGAAAACGATGACCGGGAAAGAAAAGATTGTTTATAAGGAAGAAATCTGGACGGTGGAGGAGCTGGCTCAGATGAATCTTGCAAAGAAAAAAGCAGCCGGGCTGATGATAGAAGAGATTGAGTTATCCAAGCTTGGCTTAATGACATTTTCCATCTAACAATAAATTTGAACGTAAAGTAAAACAGGGTGACTGAACAGTTACAAAACAGGAAATGAATGGGATTAGAAAGAAAACGGAGGGAAGGAAACGATGAAAAGCTTAAAAGGACTTAATCAATACGAGGTAATCGAAGAACGCCATATCGGGGATCTGAATTCAGACGGTTATCTGTTAAAGCATAAGAAGACCGGAGCGTATGTAACGCTGCTTTTAAATGATGATGAGAATAAGGTATTTTATATTGGCTTCCGTACACCACCCAAGGACAGCACGGGTGTTGCACACATCTTAGAGCATTCGGTACTGTGCGGATCAAAGGAATTTCCGGTGAAGGATCCGTTTATCGAACTGGCGAAGGGATCCTTAAACACCTTTTTAAATGCAATGACCTATCCGGACAAGACGGTATATCCGGTGGCAAGCTGCAATGACAAGGATTTTAAGAATCTGGTGCATGTCTATCTGGATGCGGTATTCTATCCGAATATTTATAAGGAAGAGAAGATTTTCCGTCAGGAAGGCTGGCACTATGAGATGGAGGATGTCGATGCGCCGCTTACCATTAACGGAGTAGTTTATAATGAAATGAAGGGAGCTTTTTCTTCGCCGGACGATGTGGTTTCCCGTGAGGTAATGAACGGATTATATCCGGATACCACATATGGACTGGAATCCGGTGGAGATCCGGAGGCTATTCCGGAGCTTACCTATGAGGAATTCCTAAAGTTCCACGGCAAGTATTATCATCCATCGAACAGCCTGATTTATCTGTACGGAAATCTGGATCCGGAAGAATATCTTACGTTTCTGGACGCTAAGTATCTGTCCTCTTACGAGACGTTGGAGGTGGATTCGGCAATTCCGTTACAGAAGCCGTTTGAAGAAAAACGCTGCGTGAAGCGGGAATACTCCGTCATGGAAGATGATACAGCAGAAAACGAAACTTATCTCACCTATAATATTGCGTTGGGAAGTAGCCTTGACCGGGAACTGTATATTGCAATGGATGTGCTGGTGCATGTACTCTGTTCCGATCCGGGGTCACCGGTAAAGCAGGCACTCGTGGATGCGGGAATCGGAGATGAGGTCTACAGCTATTCCGAAACCGGTATTGCACAGCCGTATTTTTCCATTACCGCAAAAAACGCTTCTTCTACGCAGCAGGAGCAGTTTGTATCCATTATTGAAACAGAGCTTCAGAAAATTGTGAAGCAGGGCATCGACAAGAAAGCGCTTCTCGCAACCTTAAATGAATTCGAATTCCGTTATCGTGAAGCGGATTTCGGCTCTTATCCGAGAGGACTGATGCTTGGCCTGCAGGCACTTGACAGCTGGCTTTATGACAAAGAGAAGCCATTTATTCATATTGAAGCCAATGATACGCTTGCGTTCTTAAAAGAAAAGATTGAGACTTCCTATTATGAAGATCTGGTACAGATGTATTTTATTGATAACCAGCATAAAGCAGTGGTTGTTGTAGAACCGGTACCGGGTCTTACCGGAAAGAAGGAAAAGGAGCTCGCCGATCGTCTGGCTGCGATGAAAGATCAGATGACAGTGGAAGAGAAGCAGGCGGTTGTGGATACAACAAAAGCACTCCACACTTATCAACAGGAGCCGAGTCCGAAGGAGGATCTTGCGAAGATACCGCTTCTTAAGAGAGAGGATATGAAGAAGGAGGCTGCGGCTTATGTCAATGAGGTGCGTGGCAGTAAGGAAGCACCTGTTCTGTACCATAACATTTTTACGAACGGAATCAGCTATCTGAACCTCGTGTTCGATGCTTCTTATGTACCGGCAAGACTGTTCCCTTATATTGGAATCTTAAAGAGTATTTTTACCTTAATGGTCGACACGGAGCATTATTCCTACAGTGATCTGTATAATGAAATCCGGATCCATACCGGTGGAACCAAAATGGTATTCAATGTGTATACCAATGCCGAAGATATGACGAGATTTAAGCCGACCTTCGAAGCAAGGACGAAGTTTTTGTTTGGAAAGAAGGATAAGGCGGTAGAGCTTTTGGAAGAAATTCTGATCCGTGCAGATTTCTCGGATACGAAGCGTCTGTATGAAATCCTTGCGGAGTGCAAATCCGATATGCAGGCTTCCATGCAGAGTGCGGGACACAGTCTGGCAGCAATCCGAGCCATGTCATATTTCTCAAAGACCGCAGCAATTACCGAACAGGTAAACGGAATCCCACAGTATCGTCTGCTTGAGGAGCTTACGAAGAATTTTGAGGATCGGAAGGAGGAACTGGTTACAAACCTAAAGGAACTTTGCAAATATCTGTTTCGTCCGGAGAACCTGCTGCTGGATTACACCGCACCGGAAGAAGGCTATGCGGGAATTGAGGAGGCCGTAGACCATCTCCGTAAGAAGCTTTATACTGATGAGATTGTTAAAGAACCTTATGAGCCGGTTCTTGAAAAGAAGAATGAAGGATTTTTAACCGCCGGACAGATCCAGTATGTATGTCGTGCCGGTAACTTTATTAAAGAAGGACTTCCATATACGGGAGCCTTAAAGGTGCTTAAGGTAATGATGGGATATGATTATCTCTGGAATCAGGTTCGTGTAGTCGGAGGAGCGTATGGATGTATGTGCAGCTTTTCAAGGAACGGAGATGCATACTTTGTTTCCTATCGTGACCCGAACCTTGAAAAAACGATTAAGACCTATGAACAGGCTGCAGATTATATTAAGAACTGTAAGCTGGATGAGCGGGAGGTGACCCAGTTTATCATCGGGGCAATCAGTGCTCTGGATACACCGATGACTCCGTCTGTGAAGGGGATCTATTCTCTGGGCGGTTACATGACCGGGTTTTCCATGGAACGATTACAGAAGGAGCGTGATGAGCTGCTTGCGGTCACACCGGAAATCATTCAGGGACTTGGCAGACAGGTTTCAGCCTTTATGAAGCAGGATTACATCTGCGTGGTCGGAAATGGTAATAAGTTAAAGGAAAGCAAAGAGCTATTTATGAATATGGAGCAGCTGTTCCGGTCTTAAGGAACAGCTTCGTGCATAGGATAAGAGAGATGTTCTTGTCAGAAACGAGGGAGGATGAGAAGGATGAGAAAAAAGATAACGTGGCGTTATGTTGTTTTAGCAGGACTTATGGTAGTAGGATTAACTGGCTGCGGAGCCTCTTCAAGGGGGGCGCAGACGGAAGCTGCAGTGACAGATTCTGCTTATGCAGGTGATGATCTGTACAGTTATGACAATAGTTATGAGGAAGCAGCAAGTGAAGACTATGACAGTGCCGCCAGTTCCACAGACACTGTAGAACAGGTACAGGATACCAGCCGCAAGCTGATTAAAAATGTCGATATGTCCGTAGAGACCGAAGAGTTTGATACCCTTCTTGCCAATGTGGAAAGAAGAATCGAAGCGCTTGGCGGTTATATTGAGACCAGTAATGTCTATAACGGAAGTGCGTATAACAGCTACAGCAATCTTCGCGATGCTAATATTACGGCACGGATTCCGGCAGAGAAGCTGGACGAATTCCTGTCTCTTGTTTCTGAATCCTCGAATGTGATCAGCAAGAACGAGAACGTGACGGATGTGACCCTGCAGTATGTGGATATGCAGAGTCATAAGGAGGCACTGCAGACCGAACAGCAGCGGTTATTAGAGCTTCTCGAGCAGGCAGAAAGCATTGACGATATCATCACGCTGGAAAGCCGTCTTTCGGATGTACGTTATCAGATTGAAAGCATGGAATCTCAGCTTCGCACCTTCGACAATCAGGTATCCTACAGCACCGTTTATCTGTATATTGACGAAGTAAAGACCTATACTCCGGCAGCGGAACAGACACGCCTTCAGAGGATGACAAGCGGATTTGTAAACAGCCTTAAGGAAATCGGAAACGGCTTTCTTGATTTCTGCGTTGGATTTGTGGTTGCCCTTCCATACCTTGTTGTCTGGGCCGTGATAATTATTGTGGTCATTCTGCTTATCCGGTTGATTGTAAAAAAATCAAAGAAGAGCAGAGAGAAAAGAGCCTTAAAGCAGCAGATCAAGGAGCAGGAACGCCAGGCTGCCTATGAAGCACATCTTAAGAATATGAATAAAGAAAAAGAGCAGGAAGCAAATGCAGAAAATAGTCAGGTACAGGAAAAGAAGGAGTAACCATGAAGGAGAATTACAAGTCCGGATTCGCCACGCTGATCGGAAGACCCAACGTTGGAAAATCCACATTGATGAATTGCCTGATCGGACAGAAAATTGCGATCACATCAAGTAAGCCGCAGACCACCAGAAACCGGATCCAGACCGTGTATACCTCACAGGAGGGTCAGATCGTCTTCGTGGATACACCGGGAATCCATAAGGCGAAGAATAAGCTTGGTGATTATATGGTGAACATTGCAACGCGCTCACTAAAGGATGTGGATGTTGTACTCTGGCTTGTGGAGCCGACGAACTTTATCGGAGCAGGAGAAAAGAATATCATCGAGCAGCTCAAAGGAATAAAAACTCCGGTAATCCTTGTCATCAACAAGATTGATACGGTGAAAAAGGAGGAACTGTTCGGCTTTATTGATACCTATCGGAAGGAGATGGACTTTCAGGAGATTGTTCCGGTATCCGCTTTAAAACAGGAAAACACGGAAGAACTCATTAAGTGCATTATGAAATATCTGCCGTACGGATCTGCCTTTTACGATGAGGATACGATTACCGACCAGCCGCAACGTCAGATCGTGGCAGAACTCATCCGTGAAAAGGCATTACGGTGCCTCGATGAAGAGATTCCACATGGAATTGCCGTAACCATCGAGAAGATGAAGTGGCGTAAAGGCAGTAAGGGAACGATCGTGGATATTGAAGCCACCATTATCTGTGAACGGGAATCCCACAAGGGAATCATCATCGGAAAGCAGGGATCGATGCTTCGCAGGATCGGCCAGTCTGCACGCCGGGATATTGAGGAGATGCTGGAAGAAAAGGTAAATCTGCAGCTCTGGGTGAAGGTCCGCAAGGACTGGAGAGACAGCGATCTGCTTCTCAAAAATTACGGATATAATCCGAAAGATAACGAATAGAAAATGTCAAACTGTAAACCCTAATCGCAGAAGACGATTTAGGGGGCACAGGATGAAAAACGTAAATTACTGGGATCAGTTTTTAAACACAGGAAAGATCGAAGATTATCTGGCTTACCGGAAGAAAGCTTCCGAAAAAGCCGGAAAACAGCAGGGAGAAGGAGCTGAAACTCATGCAGGAACCGGTCAGGGTTACAGGGATGGTACTCGAGGCATCACCTGTAGGAGAGACGGATAGAAGAGTGGTTCTGTTAACAAAAGAAAGAGGCAAAATTTCGGCATTTGCCAGAGGGGCGCGCAAGCAGGGGAGCAGGCTGATGGCAGCCACCAATCCATTCTGCTTCGGTGAATTTGTGCTCTTCGAGGGCAGAAACTCCTACTCTTTAAATGAGGCTGTGATCAAAAATTATTTTGAAGATATGCGGACGCATTTTGAAGAAGCCTGTTACGGTATGTACTTTTTGGAATTGATGGATTACTATACAAGAGAAAATAACGATGAAAAGGCGATGCTTCTGCTCCTTTACCAATCCTTACGTGCATTGCTGCATGAGGCCTATGATAACAAGCTGGTAAGATACATATTTGAAATTAAGGCGGTCGTGTTAAACGGCGAATACCCGGGACTTCCTAAGAATAAGGACTATGAAGAGTCCACACAATATGCTTTGCAGTATATTGCAGACAGCAGCATGGAAAAGCTGTATTCGTTTAAGGTTTCGGATGAAGTTTTAAAAGAACTTGAGGAAATTGCAGGGATTTATCAGAGAAGATTTGTGGATCGGAAAATGAAAAGCCTTGAAATCCTTGAGGGACTCATATATAATTGATGGGGTAAATTCTTCCGAAAGAGGAGAAGAGGATTTTTATGAGGAAAAATTATCAATGTGTGAAGCACTTTTTCGCATGCGTTCTGTGTGCTGCTTTTGCAGTGTGCGCAATGACGGCATGCGGGAACACCACGGACGCAGAAGGATCCGTGATTACGGTTTCTAAGGACGGAACAGTAACTGATACGATCCGCGAGCTGTTTGACCAGGATTATTACAGCCAGCAGGAATTGCAGGATGAGGTTTTAAAGGCTGTAGCCTCTTATAATTCCAGAATGGGAAACGAAGCTGTTACGGTATCGAAGGTCGAGGTGAACGACGGTGTTACGGATGTGGAGATGAAATACCAGAGTGCCGATGATTATGCAGCCTTTAACGGGGAAACATTTTTTGTCGGAACTCCGGCACAGGCAAGGCTCGCAGGCTTTGACTTAAACAAAGTCTATACGGCAGTTTCTGATCCGGAAAAGACCATGGGCATGGCAGAGCTTTTTAATACGGACGGGGTTCTGGTACTGATCACGGATACCACGCAGACGGTAGTAATGAGCCGCAAGATCCTTTATATTTCAGATGGCGTGGAGGTTTCGGATCATGCGAAAGCATTCCGCGTACAGAGTGATGATAATGATCAGATTTCCAAGGAAATTTGTGTAATATTTAAAGAAAAATAACGAGAGGTAGATGGAACAATGGAAAAGACAATGGAAAAAATCGTAGCATTGGCAAAGGCAAGAGGATTTGTATATCCCGGATCCGAGATCTACGGAGGTCTTGCCAACACATGGGATTATGGGAATCTCGGTGTGGAATTAAAGAACAATGTGAAGAGAGCATGGTGGCAGAAGTTCGTTATGGAAAATCCCTATAACGTTGGTGTTGACTGTGCCATCTTAATGAATCCCCAGACATGGGTAGCTTCCGGACATCTGGGAGGTTTTTCCGATCCTCTGATGGATTGTAAGGAATGTCACGAGCGTTTCCGTGCAGATAAGCTGATCGAGGACTTCGCAGAAGAGAACGGAATTACACTTAAGAAACCCATTGATGCTTTTTCCCAGGAAGAAATGAAGAACTTCATTGAAGAACACAATGTTCCCTGCCCGACCTGTGGCAAGCATAACTTTACCGATATCAGACAGTTCAATCTGATGTTCAAGACCTTTCAGGGTGTAACCGAGGATGCGAAGAACACCGTATACCTTCGTCCGGAAACTGCACAGGGTATTTTCGTGAACTTTAAGAATGTACAGAGAACCTCCCGTAAGAAGATCCCGTTCGGTATCGGACAGATCGGTAAGTCCTTCCGTAATGAAATTACTCCCGGTAACTTTACGTTCCGTACCAGAGAGTTTGAGCAGATGGAATTGGAGTTCTTCTGCGAGCCGGGAACAGACCTTGAATGGTTTCAGTACTGGAGAGCATTCTGTCGTGACTGGCTGTTAAGCTTAGGTATTAAGGAAGATGAAATGAGACTTCGTGACCACGCACCCGAAGAGCTTTGCTTCTATTCCAAGGGTACGACCGATATTGAATTCCTTTTTCCGTTCGGATGGGGCGAATTATGGGGAATCGCAGACAGAACAGATTACGATTTAACCCAGCATCAGAATGTATCCGGTGAGGATATGAGCTATTTTGATGATAGTAAGAATGAACGTTACGTTCCTTATGTTGTAGAACCGTCTCTTGGAGCAGACCGTGTGGTACTGGCTTTCCTTTGTGCAGCTTATGATGAAGAGGAGATTGGAGAAGGAGATGTGCGTACTGTACTTCATTTCCATCCGGCACTTGCACCTGTGAAGATTGGTGTGCTTCCTCTTTCCAAGAAGCTGAATGAGGGCGCAGAGAAGATCTATGCACAGCTTTCCAGAAAGTATAACTGTGAATTTGATGACAGAGGAAACATTGGCAAGCGTTACCGCAGACAGGATGAAATTGGAACTCCGTTCTGTATTACATACGACTTTGATTCCGAAAACGACAATTGCGTGACCGTCCGTTTCCGTGACTCCATGGAGCAGGAGCGTATTGCAATTGCAGATCTGGATGCTTACTTTGCAGATAAGTTTACATTTTAACAGCAGTGTCCTGTAAAGAATTGAAATCAGGCATCTGCGGAAGCGTTGATCCACAGAGCCTCTCGAAAATACAAGCAACGCAGAAATGGTGAGATCATGAGACAATTCACTTCAGATGAATTAAGAAAAACCTGGAAACAATTTTATATTGACCGTGGACATGTGGATGTAGGAGCCGTTTCCCTTGTGTCGGACGGATCTACCGGTGTACTGTTTAACGTGGCAGGTATGCAGCCTTTGATGCCGTATCTGTTAGGACAGAAGCATCCCCTTGGAACCAGACTTTGCAATGTACAGGGCTGTGTCCGTACCAACGATATTGATTCGGTTGGTGACAAGAGCCATGTAACCTTCTTTGAAATGATGGGAAGCTGGAGCCTTGGTGATTACTTTAAGAAAGAAAGATGCCAGTGGAGTTTTGAACTGCTTACACAGGTTTTTGGCTTTGATGCCGATCATCTGGCTGCAACGGTTTTCGCAGGAGATGAGAATGCACCGAGAGACGAAGAAGGTGCACAGTACCGTATCGCTTCCGGCTTTAAGAAAGAAAATATTTATTATCTTCCGGCAGAGGATAACTGGTGGGGACTCGAATATGGCCCCTGCGGACCGGACAGTGAAATGTTCTATGTGGCAGACCGCCCGGACTGCAGACCGGACTGCGGACCCGGATGTCACTGCGGTAAGTATACCGAGCTTGGTAATGACGTATTTATGCAGTATGAGAAGCACCATGACGGTCATCTGACCCCGTTAAAGCAGAAGAACGTGGATACCGGCTGGGGCTTAGAGCGTATTCTTGCATTCTTAAACGGAACAAGAGACGTATACCGTATCGATCTGTTTGCCCCGGTAATCGCTTATATTGAGAAGGTATCCGGAACGAAATATGAAGAGGATGAAAAGCTGACCAGATCCATGCGTATTCTGGCAGACCATATCCGTACCAGTGTCATGCTGATCGGTGATGAAGCAAAGCTTCTTCCTTCCAATGTAGGAGCCGGATATGTTCTCCGCCGTCTGATCCGCCGTGCAGTAAGACATGGCCGTATGCTGAATTTAAAGACTGGGGATCTGCTTACCATTGCACAGATGTACATTGAGGATATTTATGCAGAAAGCTATCCGTTATTGGTTAAGAATAAAGAGTTCGTTCTTTCCGAACTGAAGAAGGAAATTGACCGTTTCGAGAGTACTCTGGAAAACGGCATGAAGGAATTTAAGAAGATCCTTGAGCAGAAGAAGGAAGAAAAGTTGTCTGAAATCGACGGAAAGAGTGCATTTTATCTGTATGATACCTTTGGATTCCCGATCGAGCTTACCGTAGAACTTGCACAGGAAGAGGGATTAAAAGTCGATGAAGAAGGCTTTGCCAAGGCTATGGAAGAGCAGAAGCAGAAAGCAAGAGATAACCAGAGCTTTTCTGCCAAGCTTTCTACAGATACCGCATTATATGATGAATTAGAAGAAAGCTTAGTCAGTGAATTCGTAGGATATGATACCCTGCAGGCAGAAAGCAGCATTGCAGCCATTGCCTGTGACAGCAAATGGCAGGATGCCCTTTCCGAAGGACAGGAAGGAACGATCATTACAGCAAAGACCCCATTCTATGCAACCATGGGTGGACAAAAGGGTGATTTTGGTGTGATTAAGACCGCAGAAGGTACTTTTGAGGTAACCGATACCGTGAAGGTTCCGGGCGGCAGAATCGGACACATCGGCAAGGTGGTATCCGGCACTATGAAGAAGGGTGAGAAGGCAGACCTTTCCGTATCTTCCTTAAATCGTGGAAATACCTGCAAGAATCATACAGCAACACATTTGCTGCAGGAAGCACTTCGTGAAGTGTTAGGCGATCATGTGGAGCAGTCCGGATCCTATCAGGATGGAGAGAGAACCCGCTTTGACTTCAGCCACGGACAGGCAATGACTGCCGAAGAGTTAAAGAAGGTAGAGGAAATCGTCAATGCCAAAATTGCAGAGGATCTTCCGGTGGAAACCAGGGTGATGAGCCTTGAAGAAGCGAAGAAGACCGGTGCAATGGCACTGTTTGGTGAAAAATACGGAGATACCGTCCGCGTTGTCATGATTGGAGATTTCTCCAAGGAATTATGTGGTGGTACTCATGTCGGACATACCGGAGAGATCGCATCCTTTAAGATCTTATCCGAATCCGGCGTTGCAGCAGGCGTACGACGGATTGAAGCCATTACCGGAAATAATGTAACCGCTTACTATCAGGAAATGGAAGAACGCTTAAATGCCGTAGCAAGGGCATTGAAGACTTCTCCTGCAACGCTCCTTGACCGGGCAGAGCATCTGATGGCGGAAATGAAAGCATTACAGAGCGAAAACGAATCCTTAAAGAGCAAGGCAGCCAAGGATGCACTCGGGGACGTCATGAACCAGGTGAAGGATGTAAAGGGCGTAAAGCTCCTTGCAACCTCGGTAGCCGGTGTGGATATGAACGGACTGCGTGATCTGGGTGACCAGTTAAAGGCCAAGATCACAGAAGGCGTGATCGTTCTGATTTCTGACTGTGACGGCAAAGTCAATATGGTTGCCATGGCAACGCAGGACGCTATGGATAAGGGAGCCCATGCAGGAAACCTGATTAAGGGCATTGCAGCACTTGTCGGCGGCGGCGGCGGTGGACGTCCGAACATGGCACAGGCCGGAGGAAAGAATCCGTCAGGCATTCCGGATGCCATTGCAAAGTGTGAAGAAGTCCTTGCAGCACAGATTTAAGCATATAATTTTGAGAAGATGATATGGAAATAGATGACGATACCAAAATTATATGTAAATGTAATTGTAAAGTGTAATTGTAAATATAGTAATTGTAAATGTATAATTTTTCTCTTGACGTGTACATGATTTATGCTATAATATGTGTTGTGTGTGAGTACACACAAGAATAACCCAGTCAGTCATGTTACTAGAAGGGACTGAAGGGAGGTCAGGGTGTAAATGTCAAACGTAATCGTAAAAGAAAACGAGACTTTAGATAGCGCTTTACGTCGTTTTAAGAGAAGCTGTGCGAAAGCCGGCATTCAGCAGGAGATTCGTAAGAGAGAGCATTACGAGAAGCCGAGCGTTAAGCGTAAGAAAAAGTCAGAAGCAGCAAGAAAACGTAAATACAACTAATTGAAGTAAACGTGAGCCCTTGGATAAAACTAAGGGCTTTCTTGTTCTTAGAGGCATTTATTCAAGCTGAGGGGAGCTTTATGTGGACGAAAGAGATGTTTGGAACCGATGTGTATCATCTGGTTGCCGCATTTATTATTTATAGTATGCTGGGATGGCTTGTGGAATCAATCTACATGTCCATCTGCAATAAGAGGCCAACCAACCGTGGCTTTGGCAAAGGACCTTTCTGCCCGATCTACGGATTCGGGGCAGTCATCGGCTATCTGGTACTTCGGCCTCTGTCGAGCAATCCGCTGTTGCTTTACTGTGCCGGAGCGGTTATGGCTACGGTATTTGAATATCTGGTAGGAAGGCTGATGCTTAGGATTTTTGGTGAAGTCTGGTGGGATTATACGAATAAGCCGTGTAACTTCCAGGGGCTCATCTGTCTGGAGAGTACCATAGCATGGGGCTTTTATGCAATTATTATTATCACGTTTCTGCATGGTAAGGTGATGGGAATGATTGACCGCTATGATATGCAGCTTGGGAAGCGGTTTTGTGTGATCGTGCTTTGCATTGTGATGATCGATTATCTGTTCCAGTTTGCGAAGCTGTTTGAGGCTGATATGAAAAAGAGCAGGGAACGTATTACGGAGCTGTACCAGAGCATCCGTGCGAAGTGGTAATACGAATTCATTTGTAACTATTCAGAGCCATGCAAAATTGCTTTCTGTGAATGCTTGCATTCATACAGAATAGCAATTTTATATGGCGAAGTAACCACATGAGTAAAACTTAAGCTGCGTTAGCAGCGGTTTTACGAATGGGGTTCTGAATAGTTACGTTCATTTTTGAAACAGCAGGAACATATTTATAGGTATAGAGTTTTGTCGGGGAGAAGATTGCCTTGAGAACAATAATGAAGAAACTACTATGCGGTATAATAACGTTCCTGCTGTTTGTGTCTGTACCGGTTTCTGCAATGGCAGCACCGGAAATTGATGCGCCGTCATACATTCTGATGGAAGCCTCCACAGGAAAAGTGATTTGTGAGCAGAATGCGGACGAACGAAGAAGTCCTGCCAGTATTACGAAAATTATGACCTTGCTGTTGATTTTTGACTACCTGAATACAGGGCGCGTGACCCTGCAGAGCGAGGTGACAACCAGTGCCCATGCAAAGTCCATGGGTGGTTCGCAGGTGTTTCTGGAAGAGGGAGAGGTGCAGACGTTAGAGACCATGATTAAATGCATTGCAGTAGCCTCCGGAAATGATGCGAGCGTGGCAGCAGCAGAGTTCCTTGCAGGCAGTGAAGAAGAATTTGTGAAGCTCATGAATCTGCGGGCCGAGGAGCTTGGCATGGAGAATACACACTTTGAGGATTGCTGCGGTCTTACGGACTCAGACGGACACTATTCCAGTGCGAGGGATGTGGCAATCATGTCGTGGGAGCTGATTACGAAGCATCCGGAGGTGCTTGATTATACCGGTATCTGGATGGAGGATATTGTGCATGAAACCGCACGGGGTACTTCCAATTTTACCCTGTCCAGTACGAATAAGCTGCTGAAAATGTATGAATACACCACCGGACTGAAAACCGGATCCACCAGTAAGGCAAAATACTGTCTGTCTGCAACTGCAAGTAAGGACAATATAGATCTGATTGCCGTTGTCATGGGCTCTTCCAATAATAAGGTGCGGTTTCAGGATGCCATGTCGTTACTGACTTACGGTTATAGCATCAGTTCTCTTTACGAGGATAAGAATGAAGAACAACTGCCGTTTCTTACAGTAAATGGCGGTGTAGAAGATACCGTCGCTCTTTCCTGCCAGGGTCCGTTCCGGTATTTGGATACGGAAGGGCAGGTACTGTCCGGAATTGAGAAGAAGATCGTTCTGCCGGAGAGCGTGGAAGCACCGGTGCAGGAAGGCGAGGCAGTTGGAGAAGCCGTGTACTTATTAAATGGAAACCGGATCGGTAGCGTTTCGATTGTGACAGGGAAGAACGTTGACAAGGCGGTTTACAAAGACTATTTGCAAAAAGTATGGAGAATGTTTTATACTGTATAAATATGGAAAACAGAGAATGGCTTACGTTGGAAAGGATGGAATATGATCAAAATACTGTTGCTGCTTATCGTAATCCTTGCCCTCTTTTTTAGCATGGTTATGGTGATTGACTGTAACCGGTTCGTCATACGGGAATACCACTGTGAAGACAAGAGGCTTAAAAAGCCTCTTAAAATTGTGCAGTTATCGGATCTTCATAACAAGTCCTTCGGAAAAGATAACAGCCGTCTCATCCGTGCTATCCGGGAACAGAATCCGGATCTCATTATTGTGTCCGGTGATATGTATACTTCCCTTCTTGGAAAGGAAACGGTAACTGCGCAGAAGCTGATGGAAGAGCTTGCAAAGAGCTGTTCCGTTTATTATGCCAATGGCAATCATGAGCAGAAAACGAAGGAAGAAACGGAAGAGTTCGGAAGTTTGTATGAGGATTACCGGAAAAGGCTGTCCGGAATGGGGATACATTTTCTGTCGAATGAGCATGTTTATCTGAGGGATTATAATATCAGTCTGTATGGTCTTGAAATTCACAGACGTTATTACCGGAAGTTCCGTAAGCAGATTCTTGGAGCAGATCGGGTACAGGAGTATCTGGGAGTGCCGGATCCGGGCTCCTTTCATATGCTGATTGCCCATAATCCGGATTTCTTTGAGGACTATGCGGCATGGGGAGCGGATCTGGTATTTGCGGGGCATGTGCACGGTGGATTGATGCGGCTTCCCGTTCTTGGAGGTGTGATTGCCCCTTCCATGAAGCTGTTTCCGAAATATGACGGAGGTGAGTTCAGGGAGGGTGCGGCAACCATGATTTTAAGCCGTGGTCTTGGAACGCATACGCTTCCGATCCGGATTTTCAACCCTGGTGAGCTGGTGGTTGTGAAGTTGACGCCTTAAAAGATAAATGTTACACTAATAAAGCTGTGAATTTTTTAATGATAAGATCTGGTAAGAGGTACATGATGGAGAAGCTGAATACAAAATTATTTGATCATACGATATTAAAGGCGGATGCCACAAAGGAAGCGGTTCTTAGGGTCTGCCGGGAAGCAAAAGAATACGGTTTTATGTCCGTGTGTGTGAACGGCTTTTATACGGCGCTGGTGAAGAAGGAACTGGAGGGGACGGATGTAAAGGTCTGTACCGTAGTCGGATTTCCTCTCGGACAGATGAGTACGAAAGCGAAGGCCATGGAGGCTGCGATTGCAGTCGAAGATGGCGCAGACGAAATTGACATGGTCATCAATGTGGGTGCATTAAAGGACGGCGATGTGCAAACAGTTTATCAGGATATTCTGGCAGTCCGTAAGGCGTGTGAAAAGCAGACGCTGAAGGTCATTATTGAAACCTGTCTCTTGACGGATGATGAGAAGCGTACAGTGTGTCAGCTCGCTGAAAAGGCAGGGGCAGACTTCGTGAAGACCTCGACCGGATTTTCCACAGGCGGGGCAACGGCAGAGGATGTCACCCTTATGCGAAGTGAAGTCGGGACACGTTTAGGGGTAAAGGCATCCGGCGGAATCCGGGATAAGGAAACCGCACAGAGAATGATTGATGCCGGAGCAAGCCGCCTTGGAACGAGTGCAACGATTGCAATCTGCAGCTAAAGGAGCATTGATATGGCAATATCGGTAAAGCTGGAGGCATTTGAAGGCCCCTTAGATCTACTGTTACATCTGATTGAAAAGAATAAAGTCGATATTTATGATATCCCTATTGTGATGATTACGGAGCAGTATCTGGATTACATAAAGGCCATGGAAACGGAAGACATGAATGTGATGAGTGAATTCCTTGTCATGGCTGCAACGCTTCTTGATATTAAATGCAGGATGCTTCTTCCGAAGGAAGTCAACGAAGAGGGAGAAGAAGAGGATCCGAGAGCAGAGCTTGTACAGAAGCTGCTGGAATATAAGATGTACAAGTATATGGCTTATGAATTGAAGGATCGTCAGGTGGATGCGGCGAAGACCTGGTTTAAGGACAAGACCCTGCCTAAGGAGATCGAGGATTACCGTCCTCCGATTGATATGCAGGAGCTTCTGGGAGATACCAATTTAGGAAAGCTGCAGGAGCTTTTCCATATGGTGATGCGCCGGCAGGAGGACAAGATTGACCCGGTGCGAAGCACCTTTGGCAAGATCGAAAAGGATGAAATCGACATGGATGGAAAGACCGCTTATGTGGAGGAGTATCTCCTGACACATAAGAAGTTCAGCTTCATGGATCTGATGGAAAAGCAGCGCAGTAAGATGGAGATTATCGTCACCTTTATGGTGATTCTCGAGCTTATGAAGATGGGCAGAATCACGATTGTGCAGGAAAATATCTTTGATGATATCTGGATCACATCAAAGGCAGGGTAGAGAAAGAGAGTTTTAAGATGGATAAGAAGGAACAGAAAGCCGTACTAGAGGCTGTTTTATTTACCATGGGAGAAGCTGTAGAGGTGGAACGGCTTGCAGCGGTACTGGAAATTGGCAAGAAGGAAACGAAAGAGCTTTTACTGGAAATGAAAGCAGACTATGACAAGAAGAACCGGGGAATCACCCTGATGGAGCTAGAGGATTCCTTCCAGATGTGTACGAAGTCTGAAATGTACGAGTATCTGATTAAGATTGCGAAGACACCGCGTAAGTATGTACTGACCGATACGCTTTTAGAGACATTATCCATCATTGCCTATAAGCAGCCGATTACCAGAGCGGAGATCGAACGTGTCCGAGGGGTAAGCTGTGACCATGCCGTGAACCGTCTTCTGGAATTTGGACTGATTGCCGAGGTAGGACGTATGGATGCACCCGGTAAGCCGCTTCTGTTCGGTACGACCGAAGAGTTTTTAAGAAGCTTTGGCGTGAAGTCCTTAGAGGAACTGCCGGAATTATCCGCTGTTCAGATCGAGGAATTCAAACAGCAGGCAGAAGCCGAGGTAGACAGTGATGTTCAGGTGGATGTATAAAGCAGGAAATGCCGGATACTCTGCCGGATGCAGTAAGGAAACGTAATGGCATCGACCGAATCCGGAACGTGGATGCTTTCCTTATAGTAAAGAGTATCGTCTAGGCAATAGCGGATTTCACCGATCTGCTGACCGCTCTGTACGGGTGCGGTTAAGGTCTTTTCATATTCATATTGTACCTGAAAATGTTCTCCTTGTTTAAGGAGAATTTTTTTATTTACGAAGGTCTCATTCCGTTCAATATAAGGTATTTCGGAAAGCGTGGCATTCCAGGTATCTGCAGCTCCGTCATAGACCGGAACCGGAGCAAGGTCCGAGGAAGAAAGCAGGGCTTCCTGCAAGGTGTGTGTCGTATAATGTTCAAGGCCGTAGCTCATCAGCTTTTTGGTGTCTGACCATTTATAGGATTTGTTATTCGGCCAGCCACAGGCCAGCAGGGCAACGACAAAGGTACGGTCCTCCTGACGCAGGGAGCCGACATAGCAGTAGCCGGCGTTAGCGGTAAAGCCGGTTTTGCCGGAGAGCGCACCCTCCATCATGGATAAAAAGGCATTGTGATTATTGCAGGTAAAGGAACGCCCGTCCGAAACATAATTCTCCCCGGACTTCTGGAAGCCGGTAAAGGAATGCGAGGCGGTGCGGGTGATTGTAAGGAATTCTTCTTTCTTTGGAGAGGATGTGATGCAGTAGGACATGATCCGGGCAAGATCTGCGGCCGTTGTGGAATGAATATGGGTCTGGCCGTCTGTAGAGGTAGAGACGGCATCCAAGCCGTTCGGTGTGATAAAGAAGGTGTTCTCACAGCCGATTTCCTTTGCCTTCCGGTTCATCATATCTGCAAATTCCCCGGTGCTTCCGGCAATGTGCTCGGCAATGACAACTGCAGAATCGTTATGGGATTCCAGCATCAGGGAATAAAGCAGATCCTTAAGGCGGAAGCATTCCCTGGAGCGGACGCCGAGATGGACCTTTGGCATGCTCGATGCGTAAGAGGAGGCTTCGGCGTAATCGTCAAGATCTCCGTTTTCCAGTGCGAGAATGCAGGTCATGATTTTGGTGGTGCTTGCCATCGGAAGAATTTCAGATCCGTTCTTTTCATATAAAATACGTCCGGATTCCGCATCCATTAAGACGGCGGATTTTGCATAGAGCGTAAGGGAAGGCTGCGCAGAGGAATCCACAACAGCGGATGGTGCACTGAACACAGAAAGCGTCTGTGACAGATCCGGGGACGTGGAATGGTTCAGAACATCTGCGGTTGTATTTCGTGTATGTATTCCGGGAAGACTACAGAGAATAAGGAATAACAGGGAGAAGAGAATGTATAAAAAGTATCGTTTCTGACGGAACATAGGGGATCCTTTTCAAAAAGACTCATCTTATATGTATGCAGGAAAAAGGAAAGATATGTGAGAGGGCGCACGGGTAAAATTTTTGTAAAAAATTTGCGGAAAAAGCAAATTTGTCCTATGCGATTTAAAAACTTTGTGTTATACTACCATAGATGATTTATGGGGGTGCAATGCGCCCTTTAATGCGTTATCATTTATTTAATATAAAAATGGAGGGCTGAAGAATATGAGTACTACTTCACAAGCGAGTCAAAGAATTGCTTCTTTACTCGATGACAACAGTTTCGTTGAAATTGGCGCCATGGTTACAGCCAGAAGCACCGACTTTAATCTGAAACAGACTGAGACTCCTTCTGACGGTGTCATCACCGGTTATGGAGTAATTGGTGGTAATCTTGTATATGTATACAGCCAGGATGCTTCCGTATTAAACGGCAGCGTTGGTGAAATGCATGCAAAGAAAATTGCCAATCTTTATGACCTTGCACTGAAGACAGGAGCACCTGTAATTGGCCTCATTGAATCCGCAGGTTTAAGATTACAGGAAGCAACTGATGCATTAAACGGTTTCGGTGAAATCTACAAAAAGCAGGTATTAAGTTCAGGCGTGATTCCTCAGATTACCGCTATTTTCGGTAGCTGTGGCGGCGGTCTTGCTTTAATCCCGACCTTAACAGACTTTACCTTCATGGAAGAGAGCAAGGCAAAATTATTTGTAAACGCTCCCAATGCATTAGACGGAAACGTGGTTACCAAGTGTGACACCGCATCTGCTGCATTCCAGAGTGAAGAAGCAGGCAATGTAGACGTTGTTGCTGACGAAGCAACCGTACTTGCCAAGATCAGAGAGCTTGTAAGCATGCTTCCTGCAAACAACGATGACGATGCATTCTTTGAGGATTGCACCGATGATCTGAACAGAGCATGTGAGAATATGGAAGGCGCTGTAGCAGATCCTGCCATCGCTCTTTCCCAGATTTCCGATAACGGACAGGTATTCGAAGTAAAGAGTGCTTATGCGAAGGAAATGGTTACTGCCCTGATTAAGTTAGATGGCGTTACCGTTGGTGCTGTGGCAAACCGTACCGCATTATATGATGAGAACGGCGAAGCAGAGAAGTTTGATGCAGTTCTTACTCCTGCAGGATGTGAGAAGGCTGCTGATTTCGTGAACTTCTGTGATGCTTTCGGAATTCCGGTATTATCCCTTACCAATGTAAAGGGTTACAAGGCTGACAAGTGCGCAGAGAAGAAGATCGCCAAAGCAGCAGCAAAGCTTACCTACGCATTTGCAAACGCAACCGTACCGAAGGTAAACGTGATTGTTGGCGAAGCTTTCGGAAGCGCATATGTTGCAATGAATTCCAAGGCAATCGGTGCAGATATCACCATGGCATATCCGGACGCTAAGATCGGTTCCATGGATGCAAAGCTTGCAGCTAAGATCATCTGTGATGGTCAGGGTGCAGATGCGATTGATGCCTGTGCAAAGGAATATGCTGAATTGCAGAACAATGTTGCAAGCGCAGCAAAGAGAGGATATGTTGATCAGATCATTGCACCTGTCGATACCAGAAAGTATGTCATCGGTGCATTTGAGATGCTTCTTACAAAGAGCGAAGACAGACCGGCAAAGAAGCACGGCACAGTATAGAAAGGAATTGCTTAATATGAAAAAACATTTATTAGTATTAGGTATGATCATCTGTATGCTTGGTCTGACTGCATGTGGAAGCTCCAAAGCAGACGATACCAGTTACCTTTCTGATGAAGATGCATTGTCCTGCGCAGAGTATTATCTGGACGGACTCAGCCAGATGACCAGTGACCAGCTGGAGGAAGCAGAAAAGCAGGGCTACGATGTTTCTGTATTTCAGACTGCGTTTTCCAGCTATGAAAGCAGTATGGAAGAAATCGGTGTGGTAACCGGCATGGGAGAGCTGCAGCAGAACACCATGGATCCAGATATGGTAGAGGGCACGATCCTTGCAGAAATCAAGGGTACAGATCACGATGGAACAATCGAGGTTGTATATGAGAAGAGTGCACTTTCCAGTCTTACCGTTAACACCACCTATACCTTTGCAGAAGGTATGGAAAAGGCTGCACTGAATACCCTTCTCGGTATGGGAACCGTATTCGTTGTTTTGATTTTGATCAGCTTTATTATCAGCTGCTTCAACCTTATTCCAAAGATTCAGGCAGCGTTTTCCAAGAAGCCGAAGCAGGAAGAGATCAAAACTGCAGCAGTCGATCATACCATTGCGCAGATTATTGAAAAAGAAGAACAGGCAGATGATACAGAGCTTGTTGCAGTTATTGCAGCAGCCATTGCAGCCAGTCAGGGAGCTTCTTCTACAGACGGCTTTGTAGTAAGAAGTATCAGAAGACGTTAATTAACATTAAGGACTATATTTAGGAGGATTTCATAATGAAGAACTATACAATTACCGTTAACGGCAACGTATATGATGTAGTAGTAGAAGAAGGCGCATCCACAGGAGCACCGGTAGCGGCACCCGCAGCACCGAAGGCGGCTCCCAAGGCAGCTCCTGCTGCAGCACCCGCAGCACCGAAGGCAGCAAGCACTGGTGCAGGCTCTATTAAGGTAGAAGCCGGTGCAGCCGGTAAGGTATTCAAGATTGAAGCTTCTGTCGGACAGGCAGTTAAGAGAGGCGAACCAGTAGTAGTTGTTGAAGCTATGAAGATGGAGATCCCTGTTGTGGCTCCGGAAGATGGTGTCGTAGCAAGCATTGATGTAGCAGTTGGTGATGCTGTAGAAGCAGGCGCAACACTTGCAACATTAAACTAACGAAAGCTTGTAACTACGAAACCAACAGGAGGTAAAAGAAATGGATTATATTGTAACAACACTGGACAACCTGATTCATCAGACCGCGTTCTTTAATCTGACCTGGGGCAATTATCTGATGATTGTTGTAGCATGTGTGTTCCTTTATCTTGCAATTGCTAAGGATTTCGAACCGTTACTTCTTTTGCCAATTGCATTTGGTATGCTGCTTGTTAATATCTATCCGGATATTATGCTGCATATCGAGGATTCGCCGAATGGAACCGGTGGTCTTTTGTATTATTTTTATCTCTTAGATGAATGGGCAATCATGCCTTCCCTGATTTTTATGGGAGTAGGTGCGATGACCGACTTTGGTCCACTGATTGCTAATCCTAAGAGCTTCTTGCTTGGTGCTGCAGCACAGTTTGGTATTTTTGCAGCATACTTTGGAGCAATTGCCATGGGCTTTAATGACAAGGCCGCAGCAGCGATCTCCATCATTGGTGGAGCCGATGGGCCGACATCTATTTTCCTTGCCGGAAAATTGAGCCAGACCGCTCTTTTGGGTCCGATTGCCGTAGCAGCATATTCTTATATGTCACTGGTACCGATTATCCAGCCGCCTATTATGAAGCTGCTTACAACCGAAAAGGAAAGAAAGATTAAGATGGGACAGCTTCGTCCTGTATCGAAGCTTGAGAAGATCTTATTCCCGATCATTGTTACGATCGTAGTAAGTATGATTCTTCCTACCACAGCTCCCCTTGTCGGTATGCTGATGTTAGGTAACCTGTTCAGGGAATCCGGTGTCGTTCGTCAGTTAACCGATACTGCATCCAATGCTTTAATGTATATCGTAGTTATCCTTCTGGGTACATCCGTAGGTGCTACGACAAGTGCAGAAGCATTCCTGAACATTGATACACTGAAGATCGTTGCTCTGGGTCTGATCGCATTCGCATTTGGTACCGCGGCAGGTGTCCTGTTCGGTAAATTAATGTGTGTATTCAGCAAGGGTAAGGTTAATCCGCTGATTGGTTCTGCCGGAGTTTCCGCAGTACCTATGGCTGCCAGAGTTTCACAGAAGGTTGGTGCAGAGGCTGATCCTACGAACTTCCTTCTGATGCATGCGATGGGACCTAACGTAGCCGGAGTTATCGGTACGGCAGTTGTTGCCGGTACATTTATGGCTGTATTCGGTGTATTTTAAAGTAGATCAAATGTAACTATTCAGAACAGGTCGAAGCATTTGCTGCTGAGATCGTAAGAATATGATTTAGTAATGCAAAATCCCATCGGCGAAGCCGATTTGGAATGGATTTTGCATCGTAA
>CAVERH010000012.1:0-59626 GCA_963618065.1 bacterium
GTTCACATATGCTCTTTATGTCCAATCCCCGGTATCATCAATCTGCAAGGCTGAACTGTTACGCTGTGTCCTTCAATAAATAACTTTAGATATTGACAGTTCAACATCTTTCCGGTATGATATAATAAATTCGAGATGTTGACAGTTCAACATCTTTCCGGTATGATATAATAAATTCGAGATGTTGACAGTTCAACATCTTTCCGGTATGATATAATAAATTCGAGATGTTGACAGTTCAACATCTTTCCGGTATGATATAATAAATTCGAGATGTTGACAGTTCAACATCTTTCCGGTATGATATAATAAATTCGAGATGTTGACAGTTCAACATCTTTCCGGTATGATATAATAAATTTGAGATGTTGTGCATTCAACTTCTCGGTTAATTATCTAGCAAATTATCTGTTCAGCGCCTGCATAAAGATAAAGAATTGTAACTGTTTAGTACCACAGTTACGATGCAAAATCCACTCCATGCACCTCTGAACAGGCAATAACTGACAGGAGTATTTTATGGTTGACCGTTTTAAAAAATTCTCTCTGGCAATCTCTGAGATCTCAAGATACTGGCACAGAATTGCAGCAGAAGAACTGAAGCCCTATGACTTAAAAAGCACACATGCCGTTTACCTCACGACCCTGTACCGCTATCCGGACGGCATCACTGCGCCCCGGCTTGCAGAGCTCTGTGGGAAAGACAAGGCTGATGTTTCCCGGATGATGTCCATTATGGAGTCAAAAGGACTGATTATTAAAGAAGGAAAACATGCCAAGCTGTATGGGGGCACGCTAAAGCTCACCGAACAGGGGAAGCTTGCGGCTTCCCAGATCACCACTCGGGCAGAGCTTGCCGTTCAGCAGGCAGGTGAAGGTCTGACGGATGAAAAACGGAGCATCTTCTATGAAGCGCTGGATACCATCACCGCCAATCTGAAAAGGATTGCGCAGGACGGCTTATCCTGAAACCCAATTGTCATCTACGAAAGGAAACCAATATGAGTGTTAAAATTATTGTCGATTCCACATCAGACCTGAACGAAGCCATAAAAGACCGGGTTGCCATTGTCCCCTTAACCATCTGCTTCGGAGAAGAAGAATATGTGGATGGTGTAACCATTACCCATCACCGGTTTTATGAAAAGCTGGTGGAAAGCGATGTTCTTCCAACCACAAGCCAGGCTTCCCCTTCTGCGTTTACGAGAGTATTCGATGAGGTTTTAGGCCCCGACGACAGTGCGGTCGTTCTCACGATCTCATCAAAGTTATCCGGGACCTGCCAGAGTGCCCTGATTGCCGCTGCCGACTATCCGAATGTCCATGTCGTTGATGGAAGCTCTGCCGCAATCGGAAGCGGAATCCTTGCCGAATATGCTCTTCGTCTGGTCAATATGGGAAAATCTGCCGAAGAAATTGCATCGATTCTGGATGAAAAGAAAAAAGATGTCTGCTTAATTGCCATGCTCGACACCTTAGAGTATCTGAAAAAGGGCGGAAGAATCTCTTCAACCGTTGCTTTTGCAGGAGGACTTTTGAATATCAAGCCTGTGGTAAATATTGAAGATGGGGAAATTCATATTCTGGGAAAGGCAAGAGGGTCCAAACAGGGTAACAACCTGCTGATTCAGGAAATCCAGAAGGCAGGCGGCATCGACTTTACTATGCCGATTCTTTTAGGTTACACCGGATTAACCGATGTTCTACTGAAGAAATACATTGAAGACAGCAGCACTCTGTGGGAAAACGGTACGGATGCCCTGAACTACACCACGGTGGGCAGTGTCGTTGGCACCCATACCGGTCCCGGTGTGATTGCTGCTGCATTTTTCAGAAAATAAAGTGCCGGATTGCTATTCGGACTGGTTATAATTGTGATTCTCCTACTGTATAATTACTCTTTTGAAAACGGGTCAAGCTCCTGATCCACCACCTGTTTTCTCTTTATCTTCGGATTCACAATTTCATGACCGCGGTAAATAACGCGTTCTAAAGTGCGCAGACTTGTCAAATCGTCTAACGGATTCCCCTTCGTCACAATCAGGTCTGCACACTTGCCCGCTTCAATGGAACCTGTGATATCATCAATACCCATCAGGCGTGCATTCTGCAGCGTTGCCGTATACAGTGCAAACCGGTTGGTCACACCACAGTATTTATGGAAGTAAAAAAGTTCTCTCCAAAAATCATACTGGGTGATATACGGGCATCCCACATCATTGCCAAGTCCGACCGGAATGCCATGCTTTAAGGCTTCCTTGGCCGAATCAATAATTCCTTCAAACACAATGTTTCCATTGTATTGTTCCTTTTCGGAAGCACCGGATACAGCCGGATCAAACAGGGCATACGGAAGTGCGGGTGACAACGTGGTACACAGAAACGCCTTTTTCTCAAGATATAACTGCACTGTTGCCTCATCCATCTTCGCGCCATGCTCAATGGAATCCACACCATTTTCCAGTGCAACACGTACTCCTTCCGGAGACTCTGTATGGGCTGCCACCTTATAGCCCAGCTTATGAGCCTCGTCACAGACCGCTTTTACCATGGATGGAGACATCTTCAGCTCTCCCGGTGTTCCCTTTTCCTTCGCATCCATAACACCGCCGGTAATCATCAGCTTGATCCAGTCCACCTTCTGTTCCTTCGCCTTGTGCACCTGTGCAACCGCCATCTCGTTCGAACCTGCTGCAATGGCTACCGATCCTGCCATGTGACCGCCCGGCACGGAAATTCCTTCATTCGATGCAAGGATTCTGGGGCCTTTCTTCCTGTTCTTCGCAATATCATCCCGGCAGCGTGTATCAAAATCCCCCAGCCCGCCAACGGTACGGATCGTTGTCACCCCGCCTAAAAGCTCCAGCTTCGCATAATTGCACACCAGATTGTAAGCAATGGCACGGGTTAATCCGTTACTCATAATCTTCTTTACCATGCCCTCATTGTCTCTGGGTTTCGTACTTGGCTGCCCGTTTCCGGCAAGATGCACATGCAGGTTAATGAGTCCCGGCATGATATATTGTCCGTTCAGATCCACCTTCTGATAGTCATTTCCAACTTCCTCTTCCTTTACGATTCCGGCAATTTTCTCGCCATCCACAAGAATGGCTTTACCTGTCATCGGCTCCATATGCTCGGTTCCATCCAGAATCATGCCGTGAATATATGCTTTCTTCATTTGTTTCTGCCTGTTTTCCTTTCCTTATTTTTTATCTCTTGTTTTTACTGGTTCTTCTGTAATTCTTCTTAAATTGTATAACCATTCAGAACCAAATAAAATTAGTAACTATTCTTAAGTCAGCTCCCAGAATGCCACGGCACTTGCTGCCGCTACATTTAAGGAATCCACTCCGTGCGTCATCGGAATCATGACTGTATAATCGCAGTCTGCAATCGTTCTTCCTGCAAGGCCATCGCCCTCGGTTCCAAGCACAATCGCAAGCTTCTCTTCCTTCTTAAGGTGCTCATCCCGGAGAGATACACTGTCCTCCTTAAGTGCCATCGCCGCTGTGCGGTATACCGGACTCCGGCTCATAGTAATGCAGGAGCTGTACTTCCTTCTTATCGATATAGACTTCCAGTTCAGGGATCTCCAGATCCTTGATTTCCATGATGCTCACACTGTTTCCTCCGTGCCTGTGCATGCATAAAACTGCAGCTTCTTATCTACCAGCTTATCACCTTCGTAGGCAAGCCGCAACGTGAAAAAACGTGGATCATCACGAAGCAGTATTTCAAGAAAAACGGCATCTCCTTCCCATGTCGGAAGGGCTGGAACCTCTGTCTTTGGAATCCATGCAAGCTCTCCTTCGTTACAAGCTCCCAGTTCCCCTGCAAAACCATCTGCGGTAAACAGACACATCAATTCCGTTTCCTGCTGATCACTTATGAACGTGATAAGTCCCCGGAACGTATAGGACGTGAGTGTAAGCCCGGTTTCTTCCCGGACTTCCCGCACCAGACAGTCCTCCGGTGATTCTCCTTCTTCCAAATGTCCGCCGACACCGATCCATTTCCCACCGTTGATATCCTGCTTTTTCTTCGTACGATGCAGCATGAGATACTTCCCATCCTGCTCGATGTAACATAATGTCGTAATTGGTTTGCTCACGATCTGCTCTCCTGTCTATATCCACTACTTTAATTACTCCCCAGCTCCCGCCTGCGTTTGCGGCGGACGCGGTTAATATGGCGTTCATAGTCTCCGCTCCGCAAAAGCTCGGACAGCACATACTGCTCAAACAGCGGCACCGGGCAGGAATAGAAGCCCAGCTTATGCTCAAATGCATCCACCAGAGTCTCCGGCAGAATCATATAGCCGATACGCACTGAGGGCGCAATGGTCTTGGAAAATGTATTCATATAAATCACATTGACGCCGTCGGCAATCGAAAATAACGGACTTTCCGGCTTACTCGAAACCGTCAGCTCCGAATCATAATTATCCTCCACGATTACGGCATTGCGCTGTTTCGCCCAGTAAAGATACTCCCGCTTCTGCGAAATTCCAATGGTAATCCCGCTCGGGTAACTATTAAACGGTGTCACATGCAGTACGGATGCTTTCGTTCTTGTAAGCTCGGAGGACAGAATTCCTTCCGCGGAAAGCGTCAGCGGGTCGCACACAATGCCCATGGATTCATAAACCTTGCGGATTTTTTCATAAGAGGGATTCTCGATTCCAAAGATACATCCTGCGCCAAAAAACTGTGCCACCAGTCCATACAGATATTCCGCACCGGAACCGATGATAACCTGCCGTGGATGAATCTGGATTCCTCTGCTTCTTCCAAGATAGGAACAAATCTCTGCACGCAGTTCTTCGCAGCCATGATTGGGCGACTTCACCAAAATCTGCTCCTCGTAATCAAGCAGAACCTTGCGCATCGTCCGGGCAAGCACACTGAACGGAAATTCTCCTGTCTGATGGGTCTGCGGATGCGTCATCGGAAGCTCCTCATGACGGATCTCCGGAATCACCTGAAAATCCGCCTCCCGGTAAATCACAAAATAACCGCTCCGCTGTCTCGTTTCAATATACCCTTCGTCACTTAGCAGATTCATGGTGTGTTCTACGGTAATGAGGCTCACCCCGGTTTCCTCCGCAATGATCCGTTTGGACGGAAGCCGCGAATCCAGCGAATAAATCCCTGCTACAATGTCCTGTACCAGATAGTTATATAATTGAATATAAGCGGGCACTCCACTGTCCTTTGTAATGGCATAGTTCATCTGGTCTTATCAGATACTCCTTTTCTGGTTATTTCGGTATTACCAATTCAATTGTATTCTTGATTCAATCATTTGTAAAGGAAAAGAGTGATCAGTTTGTACGAAGAAATCAAGAAACAGGCGGCTGATGTTACCGCCGAATTATGTGAAAAAGCAAAGCTCCATAAAGGTCAGATTCTTGTGGTCGGCTGCTCTTCTTCCGAGGTATGCGGAGATAAGATCGGCAGCAATTCGAACCTCGATGTAGCCAAGGCTGTTTTTTCCGGAATTTATGAAACGACAAAGGCACGCGGCATTTATCTTGCCGCCCAGTGCTGTGAGCATCTGAACCGTGCTATCATCATTGAACAGGCAGCCGTTCCTCATGCGGAATTTGTCAATGTCGTTCCCCAGCCCAAAGCCGGCGGTTCCTTTGCAACCACCGCCTACCAGACCTTTGAGCATCCGGTTGCTTTGGAAGAAATCAAGGCCGATGCCGGAATTGATATCGGTGATACCTTCATCGGCATGCACCTTAAAAAGGTTGCCGTTCCGGTCCGCCTTATCAATCACGAAATCGGCCAGGCCCATATCACTGCTGCCAGAGTCCGCCCCAAATTTATCGGCGGCGAACGCGCACATTATGATGCAGAGTTGTTGTAAATGAAATGGCAGGCAGCAATGCCTGCCGCACTACTGCCTGTCAAAATAATCTTTTATGATTCGGTGCATGATCCGATTTACTGTTTGAATTGACATTTCGATTATTTTTTGTATTATCAGACATGGTAAGATGACTCCCTTATAATACTCTCTCATATACGGCCTTGTCCCTCGGCACCCTGCTTATCATCTGGAACTGCCTCCTGATCCTCGGTCAGATTTTGATTCTGCGTAAGAACTTTCAATGGATCCAGCTTCTGCAGATTCCGCTTTCCTTCCTTTTCGGATGGTACACGGATTTCGGCATGTGGATGGTTTCCTTTATCCCTGTAAATCACTATCCAAGCCGGCTGCTTTTGATCCTGATTGGCGTTACGATTCTCGGCTTCGGAGTCTCGCTTTCGGTCATTGCCAATGTCATCCTCAATTCCGGGGAAGCCTTTGTAAAAGCAGTCTCCGACACTACCCATATAAGCTTTTCCAATATGAAGATCATTTTCGATGTTGCCTGTGTGGTAATTTCCGTGCTTCTGTCCCTGGCATTCTTCCAGTTCAAGATCGTGGGAACCAGAGAGGGAACCATCATTTCTGCGCTCTGTACCGGTATGGTCGTTAAATTTTTCACCAAATGGCTGACTGCACCGCTTAATCACTATTTAACCTTATAACTTTTCATTGCTTCGATCAGTTTCCAGATATTACAGCCGATATGCTCCATTAACTCATATTCATCTGATGCAAATCTCCTAGCTCTGGCTATTGCAATATCAATAAAGGGTAAATAATTTTCACTAAAGTTAATACCACTTTTTCCATGGTGGGCTTTTATAGAAACTTCTTTACTTACAAAAGTGTGACTATCCGATACTTTTTTGTTTTCACGGATGTCGGTAAGCTTATCCGCATACTCACTCTCAACGTCAGACAAATGAAGCAGAAGACAGAATTCAAAACAGGGATTGGCAATATAACAGGAATAATTATGTTCTTTACAATGCTTAATGCATTCTTCCATATTAATTTCAGAATGACTTTGTGCATCCCGATCGATAAGGATCCCAAACTCATCCAGACTACTATTATATTTCTGTAAATATTTACGGTAATTAATATCATACCCTATCTTCAAAAGATCCGTCACAAATTCATTTTTCTTTCTTTTACTGATTCCATCCGGATCTTCCAGATACCGTCTGATAAAATCTTCTCCATACTTTTCTATAAGATCTGACGGAATATCAGCTATAAGTGATTCTTTTCCACTTTCCCGCAACTGTAAATACTCTTCTAACAGTTCAATTACCTGTTGTGGCGCACTGTTTGTATCCTTTCTCCTTCTGCCTAAAACCTGTACATCAACAATTGCATGAATCCCCAACTGTGTTCTATAGGCTGAAATTCCCTCCAAATACTCTTTCTCTGTAGCATTTCCTTCCACCGATAGGAAAAAGATTTTCTGCGGCTGAATTTTTTCCTCCTCCGTTTCACGTTCGAATGCATCAGAACTCAATCTGTATTTATTCTTCATAAACCTCCTCTAATGTAAAGCTTTCATCAAAAACCGGAATTGCGCCATACCTGCCAAGTAAATATTCCTTATCAATTTTTTTATCAAACCGTTCTTTAAATCGATTCAATGAAAATACTTTGGAACTATGATCCTTTTGCCGTTCAACAAACCAGATTTCATCCTGCCTGAGTAATTCTAAATCCAACAGATTCGAATCGTGTGTTGTTGCAATAAGCTGGCAGTCCCTGTTTTCTGCAATCTGATAAAAAAGTTCCATAAATTTTCTAATCAAATTGGTATGAAGACTTCGGTCAATCTCATCAATCAGAATCATACTGACCTTCCGGTTCTCATAAAAAAGTGGAATCAAGTCAAATAACCTCTTTGTTCCATCCGACTCATCATTGTAGTCAAACATATCTTTGGCATTTCCATGATTCAACAGCAATTTGTTATAGACAATATTTCCATTTTCATCCCTTCTGAGTTCATACACCTGATCATTCACTTTCAACATAACAGGATGCTCATTGACCGCATTCGATATATCAATCTTTATTCTTTCTGCCTGATCTGCCAGAATATTATCCAGAATCTTGTCAAAATCAATCTGCTGTTTTTCTCCTTCTACACCCTCAATCCCTGTATCAAAGTAACTTAGCGCTTTAGAGAAAAACTGTTTCTTATCAATCTCTGCCGCAACCTCATTCAAACCATTGTATTTAGATTCCGGGAATAAAATAATCATATCTTCAAACCAGGCATATACCATTCTGATTTCCGCAAAAACACCTTTTTTTTCATTTGTACGCAAAGCAATGTCATTCAAAATGGTTTTTCTTTTATAGGCCTGAGACGCATTCTCCGAAAAGCTCTCCAGATAGATGTCCATTCGATACTTCTCTTCCATGTCAGCATATTCCACTTCACTTTGTGCATGACTTACATAATTTTCATCCATCTCCCGATTAAAAAGATACACTTCTTTTCCCTGATTTTCTATTCTGACCAGCCATTCTGCCAAAATAATTTTACGGTCATAAGATATGGCAATTCCATAAGAGTATTCCACTTCTCCGATCATAATTCGATATTCAAACACACCCGGCTGATTATACATTTCACTTTCAACCCGAAAGTGATTTTTCGTTAAATCCACTTTATCCAATCCACTAACAACAATTTCCCGTGAGAACTGGATTGCTTTTACTAAATTACTTTTTCCTCCTGCGTTGGCTCCAAAAATCAATCCACTCTTTAAAATTCTTTTATTTTTCTTCACCGCAACATGAGATTTATGTCTGACAACCTTACTTGCTTCAAATGAAATCTTTTGTCCATCCTTAAAGGATTTATAGTTACTTACAGAAAATCCAACTAACATCATTGCACCTTCTTTTCTCTTTTGTTTATAATATATTCAATTATATTGTGATTTATTCACATTTGTCAATCATTTTAGGCTATATATTCATATTATTCTTTTATGTTTTTGTTGTTCATGTGATTTTATCACATATAAAGGTGTCGATTTTTCTATATAGCTTTCTATAAATCAAAACACAAGAGATACTTCATCAACGTCTTAAGTCCCTCGATCGGCACACAGAACTCAGGATTCCGGGTAAGGCAGGCTTCGTGAACCTCCTCTAAGTCAAACCATTCCACAGCCTCCACTTCCTCCCTTTGCAGGGTAAGCTTTTCCATATCTACCGGCTCCTGATAGCAAAACACGAACGATGTTTCATTATCCTTGAAAGGATGCCCATGAAATTCCATTTCATAATGAATATGAAACTTTCCTGCATAGTTCAGCTGCTCCGGAGATGCATGGATACCAAGCTCCTCTTCCAATTCCCGTATTGCTGATTCAAGCGGTTCGTCTCCTGCCTGAATATGTCCGGCGGATGACGTATCAAAGCAGCCCGGAAAGGATTCCTTATCTTCTGCCCGTTTCTGTAACAGGACCTGATATTTTCCATCTATCATACGGACAACCCATACATGGGCGGTTCTATGACAAATACCCTCGGCATGGGCATGACTTCGTTCTACGATTCCTCCGATTGGCTGTCCTTCTTCATTACAAATATCAAACAGCTCTGCGGTCCATTCCGATCCCTCTTCCAGATGCTTTTCCTTAAGCCAGTCATCGTAAACACTCAGTTCCCGTTTTTCTCCCAGTTCATTTTCAAGCGTTACAACACATTTGGCTTTTTCCCCATCCGGCCGTTCTTCACATCCGTATTCTCCATCAAAAATCTGTTTCATTCTCCACATCATTAGCTCCTATTTTATATCATTTTGTATGCCAATCACATCTGCTCTAAGATCTGTCGCTTTCCTCATCAAACAATGGACTGTTCCAGGTCATTTCATTCCACCTGGCATTGGTTGCTTCCATTTCTTTCTTCTGCATAATCCGGTTCCGGTCACTTAAGATCGACAACATCTCGTCCACTATCTCCGCTTCCGGCAGACTGGTATAATGCGACAGGTAGCCGATCATCCTTCCCGCGGTAAAATCTGTATTCAGATTCTGTGAAATCAAATCGCTAAACTCCTCAGAATATCCCTTCTCCATCAGCATCTGATACAAAATCCTGCTGCTTTTCGATTTTTCTCTCATACCTGTCCCTCTTTTCCAATTTCTTCCTGTTCCTTTTCGTGCTTCTTTATTTACCATACCCAATCATTTCTCTTGCTCTGGGTACTGACTGTCTTTTTTACTCACCATACCCAGCCGTTTCTCTTGCTCCGGGTACTGGCGCTCTTTTTCTTCGCCTATACCCAGAGATTTCATTCTCATTGGGTATCAGATTTGTATTTCTTCTTCCATACCCTCTGGATCAATTTTCATTGGGTACCAAGGTTGCTTTTCTTCTTCCATACCCTCTGATTTCCTTTTCGCTGGGTATGAAATCTACATTTCTCCTGCTATACCCTCTATTCTCAAATTAACTGGGTACTTGAATCACTTTTAACTTCCCATACCCAATACACCTAGCAATAACCGTCAAAAACTATAAAATCAGGTTTCTTCCTCCGTTACAATCCGCATCCCCATCTGAAAAGCAACCGGATAAAGGAAGTTCTTTTCAAGTCCGGAGTCGAAGATCACCGTAAATTTCCCTGTAATTCCATCTGCATGATAAACTGCATCGCTGATGACTCCCATTCCGTATTTCATCTGTTCAACCCTTTCTCCAATAACTAGCTGAGTCTCCGTCTTCTGCAAGGTCTGATCCGGTTGCAAGACTGCAATCGTCTTTCCTTCCACTCTCTTCTCATTCTGCAAATTCATACGATCAGACAACTTCAAACTATCCGGCTTCACATTCCCAGACTTTACACTATCAAACTCCATGCCATTAAGATTCTTCACACTATATAGTTCCGTACTATTAACTTTGAGCCTAATCTTCCCCTGATCCAGCTTCGCACCCTCCAACTTCTTCGTCTTATCTGACTTCGTACCTTCCGCTTTCTCCGCTTTCACAGGACTCATCTCCCGGATAAAGGACGAAGACTCCTCGGACAGCTTGAATATATGGAGCACACTTTTGGCTCTCGTCATGCCAACATAAAACAGCCGCCGTTCCTCTTCAAATTCCTTCTTTTCCTGCGGTGTTGCCTTCTTCGAATAAACCACCTTGTCCGGAAAGACGCCATCGCAGACATCCATCAGATAAACCTCCTCATATTCAAGTCCCTTGGAGGAATGAATCGTAGACAGAATAAAATTGCTGTCATAATCCGGGTGCTTCTCCCGCAGCATATTCTGCAGGAACTCGAGTCTCCCTAAAAAGCTGCCAATCGACACCTCTTCATAGGACAGCATCTTTAGAATAAAAAGCTTGTTGTCATCAATATTGTTGCGTTCCAGATATTCCCCATATCCCAACGGAGTCTCAATCCGGAAAAGCACCTTGGAGGGAGCCTCTTTCAGCATATTACGCAAGTGTGTTGCAAAAGCCCGGCACTTTCCAAGCACCATGCCGTTCAGGCCTTTCGCATATTCTGTGGCCTCCAGTACCGGAATATGCCGTTCCTCACTGATCCGGCATAACTGCTGCGCCTGATTCTTCTTCAAATATGTCTGGCATTTAAAATAAATCCGTAAGAAAAGCTCCGTATCATACGGATTTAAGGCAAACCGCATAATATTCGTCACATCCGTCACAACACGGTGCGTAAAAAAAGCCATATCGGTGCTTTTGATCCGGTACGGAACCTGCTGCCGTTCAAGCCGGTCTATGAGTGGGAGCGCGCTTTCATTATCCCGGTACAAAACCGCTGTCTCCACCTCATGGTTCTGCGCCACCTTCAAAAGATAACTGTACTGAGCCGCCCGGTTTCGCAGGGAAATATAATGAATCTCCGCCTCTTCTGCTTTCGTCGGAATCATGTGCTTGCGATGCCGGAGCTTATTATGCTGGATAAAGCAGTCAGCTGCCGCTACAATCTTCGCATTGGAGCGATAGTTCTGATCCATCACAAGCTCCTTTGCCCCGGGATGCTCCTTCGCAAAATTAAGCAGTGCCTCCGGATAAGCCGCACGAAACCCGTAAATGCTCTGATCCTCGTCTCCTACCATAAAGAGATTTCCCTGCTCTCCCGCCAGAAGTCCGATGATCATATGCTGGATTTTAGACGTATCCTGCGCCTCGTCCACACAGATATACCGGTACTTTTCCTGATAAAATTGAAGAAGCGTAGGGCTCCCTTTCAGCATCCGGTACGCATAAATCATCTGGTCATCGTAGTCCATGAAGCTGTTCTGCTTCAGATAAGTATTGTATGCACGGTAAATTTCCCAGAGCGGAATGCCCTCTTCCTTGCCAAGCTCACGGATTTCCTCCTCGGAAAGCAGCATGTTCTTACAATAGGTAATCAGCGTGCGCGCATTCTTCACGTCGCTTTCGGTCGGATATTCCGACAGGTTCTGTACCAGAATCTCCGTGAGTATTCTTGCAATCACCTTTTCATCGGTCAGCAGTTCGAATGCACTCTTTCCGATCATCTGTCCGTATCTGGCAATCACTTTGGCACAAATCCCGTTGATCGTCCGGAATTCCAGTGCATTGCTGTATTCCTCGCCAAAAATCTCCCGGAACCGGCGTGCCATATCCTTCGTTGCAGCAACCGTATAGGTCAGGGTCAGAATGTTTTCCGGCCGTATTCCCTCACAATAAAGCATATACCCAAGCCTGGTGACTAAAACGGTAGTCTTGCCGCTTCCCGGAACCGCCAACAGCAGAACCGGTCCATTCACTGTCTGCACCGCGGTGAGCTGCTTCTCATTCAGATGTCCTGTATATATTTGTAAAAAAGTATCTCTCTCCATCATTCCATATACTTTACTTCGAAATCCGGTCAATCGCTTCAATTTCATCCTGCGTAAAGCTGGTGTTCTCGACTGCCTTAATGTTATCCAAAATCTGGGACGGCTTGGATGCGCCTGCCAGCACCGAAGTAATTACTTCTTCTTTTAAGAGCCAGGAAAGTGCCATTTCCGCAAGGGTCTGTCCTCTTTCTTCGGCAATTTCATTCAAAGCACGGATCTTGCCTAATACGTTTTCTCCCAGTCGGGATTCCTGCAGGAATCGTCCATCGGTACGCACACGGCTATCCTCCGGAATGCCATTTAAATAGCGGTCCGAAAGCATTCCCTGTGCCAGAGGAGAGAAGCAGATCACACCTTTGCCAAGCTTCTTGGCCATTGCTTTCAAGCCATTCTGTTCAATCGTCCGGTCAAAAATGTTATAACAGTTCTGATTAATCACAAATGGAACATGCAGTTTATCCAGAATAGCGGATGCCTTTTCGAGTGTCGGACCGTCATAGTTGGATAAACCGACATACAATGCCTTGCCGCTTGCCACGATCTGCGAAAGGGCTCCCATTGTTTCTTCTAACGGAGTATTCGGATCCATCCGGTGGTGATAAAAAATATCCACATAATCAAGACCAAGCCGTTTCAGGGACTGATCGATGCTGGCGATCAGATATTTGCGGCTTCCCCAGTCTCCGTAAGGTCCCGACCACATATCATAGCCTGCCTTCGTGGAAATAATCATTTCATCACGGTATGGCATAAAATGCTCTTTTAAGATCTTTCCGAAGTTACTCTCGGCACTTCCTGCCTTTGGTCCATAGTTATTTGCCAGATCAAAGTGTGTAATTCCATGGTCAAACGCCGTGAAGCACATTTCTTCCATTTTGGCGTAAACGCCGGTGTCTCCAAAGTTGTGCCATAATCCCAGGGACACCGCCGGCAGCATCAGACCGCTCTTTCCGCAGCGGTTGTATTTCATCTTTTCATATCTTGATTCACTTGCAATGTACATTTCTTTTCCTCCTGTTATTCTTTTCTCTGTTCTTCTTTTTACCTGATTTCCACATATCGGTATTGGATTAGAGTATAGGTCATTTTCCCTGATTTTACAATCATTTATGACAACTATCAAAACTATATTTGCAGCAAAAAACGCCTTTCAAAAGAAAGGCGCCCCAGCTATTTAATAATTTTCCGCATGAACTTCAAAATAAGCCTGTGGATGAGCACATACCGGACAGACGTCAGGTGCTTTTTCACCTACCACAATATGTCCGCAATTACGACATTCCCAAACCTTCACTTCACTCTTTGCAAAGACTTCCTGCATCTCTACATTATGAAGAAGTGCACGATATCGTTCCTCATGCTTCTTCTCAATGGCACCGACTAACCGGAATTTTGCAGCAAGTTCCGGAAAACCTTCCTCCTCTGCCGTCTTTGCAAATTCTTCATACATATCCGTCCATTCATAGTTCTCACCATCCGCTGCTGCCGCAAGATTTTCCGCCGTGCTTCCAATACCATTCAGCTCCTTGAACCACATCTTGGCATGTTCCTTTTCATTATCAGCAGTCTTCAAAAATAAAGAGGAAATCTGTTCGAATCCTTCCTTCTTTGCTTTGGATGCAAAGTAGGTGTATTTGTTTCTTGCCTGGGATTCTCCTGCAAATGCCTCCAGCAGATTTTTTTCGGTCTGTGTTCCTTCATACTTATTTGCCATAATCTTAATCTCCTTTATCCGTTCTTTATTTATAAATCAGTAACAATTCCTATTATTATAATATATTAAATTTTTTAATTTTGTCAAGCGTATATCACACTTATATACTGATTATATTTCCCTATCTGCTTAATGGGTAAATGATGATTATCCAATATTAGAATGGAATCTTTCTATCAATAAGGGTGAGATTCCTGTATAGTAGGTCTATAGAAAAAATTTACAGATTATAAAACACTTTCTACAGGATCCTGAAACATACCTGTAGGGAAAGGCACAACCATGGAACAACAGTACAGTTTTAAATTAGACAGCCGGACCGGCTACTTTAAAAATAATGGCGTAGACATTATGGCTTTTATGGACATTTATCCGGTCGGACATCAGGCCGGCGTCAGTATGATTATGCACGGAAACCGTATTGCGACGAACGGAGATCTCCGTTTCGAACCGACTCCCGGGCAGTGGCAGGCCGTTCCGAAGCAGCTCGACCGAACACTCGATGAAAAGAACAATACGATTACCACCAAATTATGCTATCCCGACAAAGAACAGCACCTGACCGGCTTTAATCCCCTGATTTATCCGGATTTTGAATTCACCTACGAGGTAAAGGTGCACGGCGAGGGCAGTCATGTCATCGTATCCGTGGATCTGGACCGCCCGGTTCCGGAGGAATTCTCAGGGAAATTATGCTTCAATCTGGAACTGGTTCCACATATTCTGTTCGGTAAGCCCTGGATTATGGATAAGAAGCAGGGGATTTTCCCGCCGCAGCCAAACGGTCCGACCCGTCAGAGTCCCGGCAACCATTTACATCCTTACAAAGAACCGGATACTTCCATGCGCATGCCGCTTGACAAGCTGGTACATAATCGGACCTCCTACAATCCGGCAACCGCAGATACCCTGATTGCAGAGCCCTATGCGGTCGGCAGACGATTCACCTCCCGTCCGGATGATCCTTACCAGCGCTTTACCATCGAAAGCGTCGGTGCAGACTTAAAGCTGTATGACGGTCGCATGAACCATAACAATGGTTGGTTTGTCTTAAGCAGCGAGGTTCCTGCCGGCAAAACGAAGGATGCGATCCACTGGATCATCACGCCCCACGTTGTGGAGGACTGGATGTATACTCCTGTGGTACAGGTTTCCCAGGTAGGCTACCATCCGGCTGCTTCGAAGGCAGCCGTGATTGAACTGGATCAGCGGGAAACCCGCCGTGAGGATGCGGTTCTTTATCAGATCACGGAAAACGGACCTGTGGAGCTTCAGCGCAGTACACCCAAAGAATGGGGCGACTTTTTACGGTATCATTATCTGAAATACGACTTCTCCAATATTCAGGAGGAGGGCTTATACGAGGTGGTTTACGGCAGCAGCACTTCGGCAATTTTCCGTGTTGCCAGCGATATTTATGACCGTGGTGTGTGGCAGCCGGTACTGGAATACTTCCTTCCGGTCCAGATGTGCCATATGCGTGTGAGTGAAAAATACCGGGTATGGCATGATCTGTGCCATGATGATGATGCACGTATGGCACCGGTGAATTATAACCATTTTGACGGCTATGTTCAGGGATCTTCCACCCTGACGAAATATCAGCCCGGAGACAAGGTGCCCGGACTCAATGTTGGCGGCTGGCACGATGCCGGTGACTTCGATCTGCGCGTGGAATCACAGGCCGGAGAAGCCTACAATCTGGCTCTTGCCTTTGAAGCGTTCCACGTGGATTACGACGCAACCACCATCGATCAGGAGCATAAAATTACGGAAATCCACCAGCCGGATGGCAAAAATGATATTTTACAGCAGATTGAGCATGGTGTGTTAAGTGTTGTTTCCGGCTACCGCGCCTTGGGACGGCTGTATCGCGGCATCATCTGTAACGATCTGCGTCAGTATGTCCTCCTTGGCGATCCTGCTGCCATGACCAAAAATTTCGCAGGTGATGAGGATGACCGGTGGGTGTTTACCGAAGACAATTCTCCCAGACAGCTTATGACGGCTGCCCAGCTTGCCGGTGCATCCCGTGCATTAAAGGGCTTTAACGATGAATTAAGTAAGGAAGCCTTGCAGGATGCCATGGAACTTTACGAAAGTACCGTGGGAGATCATCTGGTCAATGAAAACTTCGCCTCCTTCCATGCGGTAACCGATGGAAGTGACAAGACGGATCATGCCAGAGTCCATGCTGCCGTTGAGCTTTTCTTAACAACAGGGGATGACCGCTATAAGGACTATCTGCTTGGTCAGTGTGATTTTATTGTGGAAAATATTAAGACACTCGGCTGGATCATCTGCCGTGTGGTTCATAAGTTAAAGGATAAAGATTTCACAGAGAAAATCCGTGAAGCCCTGACCGAGCTGAAAGCTTCGATTGATGAAGAGAGTAAAGAAACCCCTTACGGAATCCCCTACCGTCCGTTAATCTGGGGTGCCGGATGGGGGATTCAGCGGATGGGATTCGAGTATTATTTCCTGCATGAAGCCTTTCCGGACATTTTCGAACCGGATCTGATTCTCCGTGCATTGAATTTTGTATTGGGATGCCACCCCGGATCGAACACCGCTTCCTTTGCATCCGGTGTCGGAGCACGCTCCGCTACCGTTGCTTACGGGATGAACCGCGCCGATTATTCCTATATTCCGGGCGGTGTGATCTCCGGTACGGCACTGATCCGTCCCGACTTCCCGGAGCTGCTTGAATTTCCGTATCTCTGGCAGCAGGGAGAATATGTACTCGGTGGCGGATCCTCCAATTATATGTTCCTGGTTTTAGCGGCGCAAAAGGTCTTACTTGAAAAATAAAGAATAATCATCCAGATACAGAATGCAGCGTTCCCGGAGCTCTGACTGAATACAAAGTCCAGAGTGGAAATCCGGGCTCCGCACATCTGGCGGATATCCGGAACCAGCACAAACAGGATCTGCCAGGTCAGCATGTGGACCAGCACCATCTTTTTCGGAAGGAATGTTTTGCCGGTCGCAACAGCAAAGGCACTTGCTAAAATCAGCACAATCATTCCAACATAAGCAATCAGCATCGCTGGCATTACCCGGTTATACTGTGCCTGCACCATGAGTGAAGTCTGCTCTCTGCCAAGGAGCGGTGCTAACTGACTGGTCCAGTCCGCAAGGCTTCCGATCAGAAGATGGATCGCCATTGCAGAAGTAAGATAAATCACACCGCTGATCCGGATCACCATACGTGTTTTGTGATACTCGGGCAGAATCTGTTCATACACGCTCCGAACTGCCAGTGAACACAATGCAATGCCAATTATTCCCGTTCCAACAAGCAGCGGAAAACGCCATGCCGGATAGGCTCCGCTTAAATACGCCTCTCTTGCAAAAAGACCACTGTCACTCTGACTTGCCGGGATCACACTTAAACACAGATCCCCTACCAGCATCAGAAATGCTCCAATTGCACCGAGCAGACAACTTCTACGATAATTTTTTAATGAAATGTTCATGTACTACCTCCCCTTTTCTTCTGGTTTTGTTGACCATTTGGTATATGGATGTTGGTTTGCTCTGGTTAGTTCTGCGTTTGCTTTCTGGATGTTTTCAAGTTAGTCTTTGCTAACCGTTGTATTTTTGAAAAGCTGCCTTGTGGCAGCCTTTTCATATGATGTATTCTTATCATAATACTAAAATGTAAAATCGTCAACGGGTTTTTGTGTATCCGTTTTCTTGTCATAATATTTTTTCCTTTTTATTTAACGATCCAAAAAATAATCTTGATTTTATTCATTACTCTCCATCCTCAGTAATATATTGTTATAATACTCCTCATTTATCTCAAAACCGATATATTCTCTATTTAATCTTTTGGCGGCAACTAACGTTGTTCCACACCCACAAAACGGATCTAACACTGTCTGTCCTTCTTTAGTTACTAACGAAATAAGTATTTCCATTAATTCCACCGCTTTTTGCGTTGGATGTAATCCTCTATCTGTTTTTTGTGTCTTTACTTTTAGGATATTGGAACATATTTCAAGGCCTTCATTTAAAGTAGTTAATTCTTTTAACTTATCTTCATTAAATGCCCCAACCTCATATTTAATTATATTATCTGTCAGGGTAGTTCCCTGTGGATAAGGTTTCATAAACCAAAGTACTGGTTCAAATAATGGACGTAGATTTCCTATCTTCCATCCTTCCCACGTTAAACTATTCTGTTCATCATTCCTTCTATCAAAAACACAACTAACTCTCTGTGCTCTATATGCTGCTGAATCCTTTTCCCATGCAATCATATCTTTAAAAATAAAGCCAACATCTTCCATTGCACAGATGCAGCGATGAGCCATTCTTCGTCCTGCAAATATAAAACAGCTTGCACCTGGTTTTAATACTCTTAACCAGTCTTCCGCCCACGATGAACACCATTGATAATATTCAATTGGAATATTTCTATCTGATTGTGCCCACCCATTCAATGGTTTACCTCTAGTCTTAAAAATACTTCCACATTTTTCTTGAGCTGGGCTTTTTCCCAGCAATGCGCTATTTGTATTGTTATGTAAAACATCCCATTTATCATAATTTATCCCATACGGAATATCTGACAATATCAAATGCACAGATTCTGTGTCTACACTCTTTATCAATTGTATTGAATCTCCCAATTCAATTCTACTCATCAATATTTCACCTACCTGTTTAATTTATCAACATACTGTGAAATAACAGTTATTTTTTCCTGTAATTTCTTTGCTTTAATCAATTCTTCTATTGCTTTTTCTTTGGAATATTTCTTTATTTCCTCTATACAACCTGTCCAATATGCTATTTCTGTTTTTCCTCTATACATAATTAATTTTTTGTAATCATTTAACATACTTTTATATCTTGATTCTGGTAAGCCAATTTTCTTTACAACATAAACATCCATTTTAGGCAAAAAACAACATTTTGCATTTGCAAAACTTAGCGATTTATCTCTTGCTATCATTTGAGAAGCATTCCAAAGAGATTCTAAAGTTAAAGACTCTGTCTCTTTCACATTCTCTTCTAATAGAATAGATATGTGCTCCCAAGCCAATAAACATACATTGTTATCAAGGGCTTTTGAATATATTTGACTAGTAGATTGTGGATATTGAAATATGGTGCAACTAAAACAGCATACTCATTCTCTGATCCACGCCAATCGCTCAAGTTGCTAACTTTAAAATCCTTCTGATTCTTTGCCGTTCTACTCAGTCTAAAACATTTTGCATCTGCAACCAAACTATAATTATACCCCGAAATGCTTTCTGCCAATATGTCAGCACTATCTGCTCTTTCTTCCAAAGCTCTCGATGCCAATCCCAACAATCTAAAGCACCTTGCTAGGACTATATCTGAAGCCTTTGAATATAACTTTTCTTCTGTCGAATCATGTTCAATATTTTCAGGAATAGTTCCTATCTGCTTTACAATTTCTTTGAAATCTTTGTCTGATATATTATCAATATATTTTCTTATTTTCTCGGTTGATTCCTTAAAATCTTTTGCCGAAAGTTCTTTAATTTTTTCTATAAGTTTTTCAAACATTCAATATCTCCTTTTGTTTCATTCCCCTTGTTTTTTATTTGATCTGACATCGCCCAATTCCTGTCAATTTCAAACACACCATCTATTTTATTTGATGAATGCAAAATTGGTACTCTTCTTTATAAAACAGTCCATTTTTGTCTCCTAACTTGCTATCATATATCCCATAATCCTTTTCTTTTTATTATATTCGATATAGTCAATAATAGCAACGAAACTTGTGTTTGACTTTTCTATATTATAGCATCTTAAACTCTCGAACACAAGTTCTGTGTTGATTTTCCTTTCATCTTTCCTCATGCATAATCTCTCCTACTCGTTCAGAATGGGATCAATAACAGATTCAATCCCCCTACTTGGTATGAATCCTATTCTGAATGCAAATGCTTACTTGATACAAAAGCCGGAAAATATCTTGAATACTGAAACTACCATGATAGCTATTTCAAGCCATTGATGGAATAGATTAATAACATCTTTATTGTATATGTATTCAGTACAAATTCCAGCGCATCTAACAACATTATGCAACTTCTATAATTCTTGTAGAATTAACTTTTCTTAATATTCCCGTTCTTAAAGACTATCTTTTGCCAATTCCAAGCACCAGGAACTGCAGCACCGGAACTCTTGAAATAATTTTAACAATTATAGCAAGTTATGGGGGATAGTGCTATCAACCATTCTTAACATCCATTCCGCATTTATGTTAATTTCCGTGGCATTCTTTCTTCCAGACCCCCGTGTTCACATTTTCAATCTTCACATCAGCATCTTTTATAAGAAGTCCACAATCCTGTGCAACATTCACCGTAAGGTCTGACGGTGCAAGATCAAAACAATTTCCTTTCAACGAAAGATTTGAAGAGGGCTTACGGGAATAGTCGATATTACGCAAAACTACGTTTCTGATATTATCTTTTATGCCAACAACCCCCATTGCATTTTCACCCATGCAGGTTATTCCGTTAAAATACACGTTATTCACTGCATAATCTGTTTTCCGGTCAGGCTTCTGCTTAAACGAAAGGTGGGAATCATGACTTACTGCCATGATAAAGACCGGCTCTCCATTTCCCCACCAGTTGCCCGCACGGACACGAGTATCAATGATACAGTTATCAACTCTTACATTTTCCACTAAAGCGCACTCATCATGACACATAATACACAAGCCACGATTACTTTCTTTAATAATACAGTTTGAAATAAGGACATTCCTCACTACACTGTAAATATAGCCAATCACAATGGCCTTTGAGCAGGATCTGAGAACACAATTTGTAATCACAATATCCTCACACGGCCGATTCCAGTCCGTAATGCAGGAAAGCGCAATACAGTCATCACCACTTGAGATATGACAGTCGGAAATGGTCACTCCTTTACAGCTGCACAGATGAATTCCATCATCATTCGGAATATTCAAATCAGTATCAATATTCAAATTGGAAATACGAACCTTTTCACAATTATGAAAGCTTAATGTCCAGCACGGGGCATCCAGAATTGTCACCCCTGAAACCATAATATTTTTACAATCATAAAAGAAAATACACTGTCCCGGGCGCTTGCCAATCGGATAAGTGCACTCTGCTTTCTGCTGTTCATTCATCACCATTCCATCCGGTATATTCATCGTTGTCGTATCATAAAATTCATGCCCGCTCAGATCAATCGTACCGCTTCCTGTAATGGAAACATGATCATATCCCATGTTAACAATCAGGGCTCTTAGCTGGCCAAGCTCATTATGATAAAAATCCTGCTCCGGATAATCTTCCAGATTACCGGATGCTTTAATCACTGCTCCTGCTTCAAGGTACATGGATACTCCACGAAGATTAATTGTCCCGGTAAGAAATGTTCCAGCCGGTACAAGAATCGTTGATCTCTTCTTCCAAGCCTCCTCAACTGCATTCTCAAAGGCTTCTGTGTTCATGGTAACTCCATCCCCTTCTGCTCCGTGATCAAGTATATTAATCATCATAAAACCTCCTCTGTCGTTCTTTATAGTTTCCATACTCTTATTTTTCCCATCAATATAAATTGGGTTCGTGAAGGCTTTCCGTCCCTGTTCATCGACACATTCAATGCGGACGTACTTTTTTTGCAAAACACCTCTGGAAGAAATATTATTTTCTCCCAGAGGTATTCTGATTTTGTGATAATAGATTAACCTGAATGTTACTCTTTATATGGATGTTGTGTCATTAGTGCTTTCACAACCTATTTCGGCAACAGCCTACAGTGTAACAGTAACCTCTGCATTTCCGGAAAGACTGATTACAGTATCCTTGCCTTCGGTCTTCACATCACCTGCAGATACGGAAGCAACAGCCACATTCACAAGGCGGACAGAGTAATTCCTGTCACTCTTAACGGTAATATGGATCTGATTTCCTTCTCTCTTTGCTGTCATGGAAATCTCTTCCTTCTGATCCATGCCATAAACAACTGCTTCTGCAGTCTTGCCATCCTTTAATGCATAAAGTCTTAATTCTGCGCCATCGCCATAATCGTAATCCGGCTTGTCATCATGTGCACCCATTGCAACGATGGAATTCTCCTTCACCATAAGAGGAATGCTTAAGTAGCCGTGCTTTTCGGTAATCCATCCGCAGCCTTCCTTTTCTTCTCCGGTAAAGAAGTCTGTCCAGGTTCCCTTCGGCAGATAGTACTCAGCAATGCTCTGGTCGTTGAAAATCGGTGCAACCAGAAGGTTATCGCCCAGCATATACTGCTTGTCCACATAATGACAGGTTTTATCCTCGGTATATTCCAGAACCATGCTTCTCATGGTCGGAACACCGGTAATAGAGGTTTCAATTGCGGTCTTGTAAAGGTAAGGCATTAAGCTTGCCTTTAATCTGGTGAAGAAACGAACCACATCCACAGCTTCCTCATCATAAACCCACGGTACTCTGTAAGAGGAGCTTCCGTGGAGTCTGGAATGGGAAGAAAGAAGTCCGAATGCTACCCAGCGCTTATAAACATCTGCGGTAGAGGTATTCTCGAATCCGCCGATATCATGTGCCCAGAATCCGAATCCACTCATTAAGAGGGACAGACCGCCACGAAGACTTTCTTCCATGGATTCATAATCGGACCAACAGTCACCGCCCCAGTGTACCGGGAACTTCTGACCACCAACGGTTGCGGAACGTGCAAAGAGAACTGCCTGACCTTTGCCTCTCTTGCGCTCTAACAATTCATAAACACACTTGTTGTAAAGGTAAGTGTAGTAGTTGTGCATCTTCTTCGGATCAGAGCCATCATGATAAACCACACCTTCTGAAGGAATTCTCTCACCGAAGTCGGTCTTGAAGCAGTCAACGCCCATATCAAGCAGAACCTCCAGCTTGCTCTGGAACCACTTACATGCTTCCGGATTCGTAAAGTCTACAATTGCCATGCCCGGCTGCCACATATCCCACTGCCATACCTGACCGTTCGTTCTCTTAATAAAGTAGCCCTTTTCCACACCTTCATCGAAAAGGACAGATTCCTGACCGATGTAGCTGTTGATCCAGACGCAGATGTTCAGTCCCTTTGCCTTAATTCTCTTAAGGAGTCCTGCCGGATCCGGGAATACACGGTTATCCCATACGAAATCGCTCCAATGGAATTCCTTCATCCAGAAGCAGTCAAAATGAAAGGTTCTAAGCGGAATCCCACGGTCTAACATTCCATCAATGAAGCTCATAACGGTTGCTTCGTCATAGTTCGTGGTAAAGGAGGTGGAAAGCCACAGTCCAAAGGTCCACGGTGCAGGAAGGGACGGCTTACCGGTAAGGTCGGTATAACGTGTCAGTACTTCCTTCATGGTCGGTCCGTTAATGAGGAAGTAATCCAGATAGCCGCCCGGTACGGAAAACTCGGTTCTGGTTACCATTTCCGTTGCAACTTCGATGGAAACCTTCTCCGGATGGTTCACAAGGACACCATAGCCCTTATTCGTGATAAAGAACGGAATGTTCTTGTAGGACTGCTCGGTGCTTGTACCACCATCGGCGTTCCAGATGTCAATGCTCTGTCCATTCTTTACGAAAGGAGTGAAACGCTCGCCGGTACCATAAACCAGTTCGCCCACCGATAAGGAAAGCATCTGACGCATATAGGTTTCTTCTGCATCGGTATCGTTGTAGGCAAAGCCCTTGAAATCGGTCTTCATGAGTGCGAGATCACGTCCTGCACTTCTGGTAATCAGCTCGCCATTGCGGTAATAGGTCATGGACCAGTTTTTCTTCGTAATGACTAAGGTCAGCTCGCCGCTCTTAATGCTGATTTCTTCCTCGGTATCAATGACATCAAGCGGAAGCTCCTCGTTCAGCTCCAGTGCAAAGGAAGGGGTATTCACTACTTCTCCCTTATAATGATAAGTACGCACTCTTAAGATTTCCGGTGCCGGAGAGGTAATCTCCAGTGTCAGGTTAATACCGCCTAAGGTATCTCCTCTTGTCACGATGTGCACGGTCGGTGCGCAGATGGTGACTTTTTTTTCTTCGATCTTGGTGAAGTAAGCCTCTGCAGGTGCAAAGCAACTGCATCCTTCCTTCTGTAACCAGCATCCATTACTGAATTTCATGTTGTTACCCTACCCTTTCTTTTCGTTTTTGTTGGTTATTTTTGTTGCTGCTTTTGTTTCTTTTATTATTTACTATTTCCTTCCGGTATGGATCATACCCATTTCAATTATAATGATAGCATATAATGTTTTTTTATTCCATTCTTTAATTATTTTTTACTGTTCTGACACAATATTGACATTTGCTTTTTCGAATTGTTTATGCTACGCTTTTTGGAAAGAAAGGATCGCAATATGAACAAAGACACCTGGAAAATTACACATTTATCCACTGAAACTACACAAAAATTATTATTCATCTTCATTCTGATCCTTGGGATCGGAGCACGGTTATGGATGTTTGGTGATGTGCCGGGTGGAATCAATCAGGATGAGGCATTTGCTGCCCGGGAAGCATGGTCCCTGCTGCATTACGGGAAAGACTCCTTTGGGTACTCCTATCCCATGTATCTGACGGCCTGGGGAAGCGGCATGAACGCCTTGAATACTTATCTGATGATGCCGTTTATTGCACTTTTCGGTATGCATACCTGGGTCTTCCGGCTGCCGCAGATGCTGATTGGTATCTTATCCCTGTTTGCCATAGAAGAAATTGTCAGCAAAGTAGCCGACTGGAAATGCTCCTTACTTGCCATGTTCCTTTTAGCAGTCAGTCCCTGGCATATTATGCTTTCCCGCTGGGCACTGGAAAGCAATCTGGTCGTTGGCTTTCTGCTGTTTGGACTACTATTCTTTATTTATGGACTGGAAAAGCAACCCTTTTTCATTTTGTCTGCCGTATTCTATGGTCTGAGCTTATATTGCTATGCTGCTGTATGGCCAATCGTTCCAATCATAATTCTGATGCAGGGATTGTATCTTTTATATGTACATAAAGTAAAAATCACCAGATATATTGTGATTGCTGTTATCACCTTTATCCTGTTTGCGATCCCCATTCTTCTTTTTTATCTCGTAAATATGGACATCCTGTCGGAGATTGTAACGCCATGGTTCTCCGTTCCTCGTCTCATTTATTTCCGCGGTTCAGATTTTTCTGTTCTGGATATCCCGGGAAAATTTAACGCTCTGCTTCAACTTCTTTTAACGGAAAAAGATGACTGCTATTGGAACAGCACCGCCGAATTCGGACTTTATTATAAATATGGACTGGTATTTACCGTAACAGGTCTCGCCGTCTGTGTGAAACAGACCTGGAAAAGCCTGAGAGATCGAACGTATCATGGATATATGTTCTTCATGATCCAGTTCCTGCTGGCCGTGATCCTCGGAATGCTGATCCACGTCAACGTCAACCGGATCAACTCTATTCATACATGTGTTTTGATTTTTATGGCGATTGGAATCGAGCAGTACATCCTGCTGTTTAAAAAGAAATTTCCTCATGCAGGTGTGGTAATCGCTGCATTATATCTTGTAGCATTTATTTCTTTTGAGCATTTTTACTTTACAACATATGAAGATAACATCAGTCAATATTTTAAAAAGGGGATTGAGCCGGCCGTTCTCTATGCTGAAAGCCAGCGTAACGCAGGTCAGTCCATCCATATTGGAGATTCCTTTAATTATGAGCAGATTCTGGTATTTTCAACAATCACCCCGGATGAATACAAATCATCTGTAGAATATACCAATTATCCGGCTGCCTTTTTGGATATCCGTCAATGCCAGAATTATATCTTTCACAGTTATCCGATGGGTGAAAATGGCATTTATCTCATATACGGATTGTCCGAAGAGGATAAAATTAATTATGAACAGCAGGGATATCAGGTTACCCGCTTTGATACCGTCAGTGTTCTTCAGAAGTAAAAATAAAACCTTCAGGAAATATCACCATACCGTATATTTCACTGAAGGTTTTTCTTCTATATATGTTATATGATAACACTTATATTTATAAAGCAAATTTGAATGTTCTTATTTCTCTTATATTGCCTTTACATTAAGTCCAAGAAGCTTTGCAATTCCGAAGAACCCATACATGGTTTCAGTATCATTCAATACTGTCGTGTAATCGGTTCCTGCCGGGAAAGTAATCTCGTAAGCTGTTTTCTGATAGTTAAACTGAATGGTTACTGCTACATCATTCCGCTCTGCCATCTTCTTAAGTACATAATCAGAAATGGTACTCCATGATTTTGCATCATAGATTACCGTACCGTTCTGCGGTGCTTCCTTAACCTTTCCGTACAGCTCCTTCACAAAAACCTGTGCTGCGGAAATTGGCTGTTTCTCCTTAATATCTCCACAGGAACACATATAGACGTAAACTCCGTCCTGATCGATTGTTGGATCAGTGAGAATCTTCCAGTCGTATGTATGTTCGTGAGCGTAGCTGGAAGCCACTTGGGGAGATGACGATATAATTGGAGATTGAGATTTAACCTTGAATAACTTGTAGGTTACATGCTCATCATGTCCATCCATTTGATAATCATAATCATCATCCTCAAACCAGCTTCTTATTGTATAAAAATCATTCACTCTATTTTCGTCATTGTTATAGCATTTCGTATAAAAATCGCAGTATTCAAACCCATATTCATACCCATATTCATACCCAACTACATATACCGTACCCTTTGTCTCAAAGGTCTCCGCATTACCAAATATACCACCATTTTCTAACATACCGGATGCTACTGCCTTTTCAAAATCAGCGTTTACAACATCTGCATCATACTTAGGTATTCCGTAATCTTTTATTAATTTCTTTACATCATCTTCAGAGCTACAGCTTGTAAAATCAATCGTTGCATATTCCTCTGCTGCTCTACTCTCTGTTACAATTCCAAGGCGTTCTGCCATACCCCCCGGGTATCATTCCGAGTGACAGGGCTGCTACACTTGCTGCAGCAACTAAACTTTTCACTAATTGTTTCTTCATCCTATGTCTCTCCTTGTATAAAATAATATAGATGTCCTTTATCAGGACTCCAAGAAACATCATACTCATACAACTCATGCTCTGTCAAGTATTCTGCTCGCTATTATCAAAAAATGCGGAGCTTATATTCTTATTTCCAGCATTTACTGCATGGAGTAAGTCCAAGTTTTTTAGCTGCTTCGTCGTTTCCGACAGCCTTTGCCACATCCGGATAGGTCTCCGCGTAGAAATCTGCATCAAACACCGTACCATCCGGCATCGTCTTCGGAGCTGCCTGAATATCCATTTCCGTAAACAAAAAGAAGCTGCACATAATAAGTACTGCAAGTGTTAATCGTTTCTGCATACCAATTCCTCCCTCATATAAGCACATTTATCTATTCAGAATAGTTACGCACATTTCTTTTAATTTCATATTCATTACCCCTAACTTATTTGTATCATATGACTCAAATAAGTTTATCTTCTGTCAGCATCTCATACGTCACGCCATACTTCCTTGCAATATCACTTGCAAAGGATTTGCCGATCGGAGGTGCAATTTCGATCTTATAGGAACGCTTCTCTCCCTCATTGTGTACTACAAGTGAAAAGGCTTTTCCCTCGTAAGCTTCTTCATTGATCTCATCAATGTCGAACGCCAGCTTATGCATATGGGTATTGTAAATCGTCCGCATTCCCTTTTTCAGGATGGCTCTGACGGAATCCCGTGCAATGTAATACCCTTCCTCGAACGATGTGGTGGAGAAGGTTTCATTCATAAGGAAAAGACTGTGCTTCGTCGCATCGGCATACATTTCCTTAAACCGTTTGCATTCCTCTCCGAGACGTCCCAGATCAAAGGTCTTGTCCTCATCTGCGGGGAAATGCGTATAGATATTATCTGCCGGAGCAAAGCAGAACGCCTCTCCCGGAACGTAAATGCCTCCCTGTGCAAGCACAAACAACTGTCCGATGGACTGTGTGATCGTGGTCTTGCCTCCGCGGTTTGCACCGGTCAGGATATAGAGCCGATGCTCCCGGTCAAAAAGAAGATCATTCGTTACCACATTCGTCATGTCGGCATCCTCCGCTGCCACCAGCTTCAGATTATAAATTCCGACGGCTTTCATGTAAAAATCAGTATCTTCAGCTTCCGTATCATCCATCTGTTTCGAAGCTACCGTCGGCTTCACAAGCCGGACTCCCTTTTGCTGGAGCTTTTCCATATATTCTGCCCACTTGATATAGTACAGTAATTCCGGAATCAGATCGGTCATGTCGGTTATTGTGACCGATACATACTTATTGAGGGTTTCCCTCAGCTTACGCACCATTCCGGAAATCATATGATTCACGATTCGATCCATATACCGGGTGACATCCCTGGATGGATCATTATCCGCAATCGTTGAAATCCCGATCGCTGCATTTACCGGATTCCTTGCCATGGCATTGAGATTTCCTACCTTGAACATAGCCTCCGTAACAGCATTGGAGTCTCCGGCCTCTACCTGCTGGAACTTATAATTCTCCTTCCACTCCGTGCTCTCGCTGATTTTATCCTTAGACGAAATATGATCGTAAAAGCTTCCCAGCACACCGGCTTTCGTAAACGTCTTGCTGTTGATGGATAAAAGCCCGACCGCATCTGCTTCGAACCGATCATTCAGATTAATGCCGACCGTAATACTCCTCACCCGGGAGGTATGGATTTTCAGTTCGGAAATATCTTTCCTTAATTCACCGAATCCGTTGCTGTGATAAAGCTCCTTCACGTAATCACGCAGTCCGGAAAGCCCCTGTGAATGGATCGCTTTATCCTCCAGACAATGATAAATGGCATCCACGCACTCAATATAATCATTGATTTCGTCGAGACGGTGCAGAAGATCCCAGACCGTTGCGTGCTCTTCATATTCCTTGCTCAGACACCCATAGTCCTTCAGAAAATTAATCTTATCCAGAATCTTCATCAGAGACTCACGCATTTCCTTATGATGAATCATATCCTCAAAAATATCACAGCGGTACTGCGTCACAAACGGATCCGCACACAGCTTCGACATTGTATTCATAATCAGATTCTGCTCCGATTCCTTCGGCGTCAGCTGCTTACAGATCTGATCCAGTCCCAGATCGTGCAAAGCCGTCGGACTGAGCTTCTTATATTCTGCGGATTCAAGTGGATATAACAGACTGTATTTTTTATTACTCATAAATGTTTCCTTCCTGATTTCTTTCGTAGCAGGATTTATAAATGAACTCGTTTTACATAATCGATTTGCATAATTGTTTATCCAAACCATTTTTCAATATGATATGGCATAATCCTGTCTCTTTTAGTTTAATCTTTTCTCCTTCTATAAGCAAATACAAAATCCTCTGCATCATGCACTTTTCCCGCTGCTCCATACCACAATACCACAGTTTCTTGCTGCAATTTCCCTGAACAACCATAAAGAATTCAACAACCGCATCCATCCCGAAAATCAAAAAGAACCCTTTAAAATGTGATAAGTTCACCAACATTTCAAAGGGCTCCTGAATGTTATTCAAATTTTTCCTGCAGGTACTCGGACAATTTCGTATTTTCACTGTAATCCACCGGGCAGTCAATGATACAGGGAACGTTCTGCTTAAAGGCATCCTCCAGAATCAGGATCAGATCCTCTGCCTTTTCCACACGATATCCTTTCGCATGCATGCTTTCTGCATACTTCACAAAATCGGGATTCGTGAAATCCACATAACAATGCTTTCCAAAATGATCTATCTGCTTCCATTTAATCAGACCATAGCTGGCATCCGAAAAGATCAGCGTGACAATCGGTGTGCCTTCCCGCAGCGCTGTCTCATATTCCTGACTGTTCATCATAAAGCCGCCATCACCGGAGATCGCAAGCACCTTTTTCTCCGGATTGATCAGCTTTGCGGAAACCGCACCGGGAACCGCAATTCCCATCGTCGCAAATCCATTTGAAATGATGCAGGTATTGGGCTTATAGCAGTTATACTCACGGGCGATCCACATCTTATGCGCACCTACATCGGAAATCACAATATCATCCTCTCCCATAAATTTCCGCACATCATACAGAATCTTCTGCGGCTTCATCGGGAAGGATTTATCATCTGCAAAGCTTTCGTATTCCCTTACCATTTCCTTTTTCAAATCCAGAATTTCTTCCGGTTCATCCTTTTCCTCGCAGCGGAACTGGATCTGCTGCAGTGAATAGGAAATATCACCAACCACCTGTACCTCCGGCTGATAAAGCATGTTGATATGAGCCGGACGCTGGTCGATATGAATGATCTTGTGCTTTCCTCCCGCATTCCATTTTCCCGGTGCAAATTCGACAATATCATAGCCGATCGCAATCACAAGATCTGCCATGTCCAGAATCTTATTCTGGTAGTCCTTCTGCGGAATGCCGACGGTCCACATGGAGTATTTATTATTATAAGGGATGATGCCCTTTGCCATCATGGTATTCACAACCGGAATCCTCAGTTCATCCGCAAAGCTGGTAAGTGCTTCTCCTGCATGATTCCGCACTGCGCTGTGTCCTACGAGAACCACCGGATGCTTTGCTTTATAAATCATGGCCGCTGCCTGGTCAATACTGCTGAAGGAAGCATATTCTTTGGAGCATACCGGCTTGTTAATGGGCTCCTCTGCAAGTCCCGGAGTTACCTTCATCTTCGCTACGTTGGTCGGCAGATCGATGTGGCAGGCTCCCGGCTTTTCACTCTCCGCATATTTAAAGGCAATCCGCATGATTTCATTGACCGAATCCGGATTCACAATCTGCTTGCTCCGTTTGGTGATCGGTGCAAACAATTCCACCAGATCCAGATACTGATGGGAGGTCAGATGCATCCGTTCTGTTCCTACCTGTCCGGTAATTGCTATGAGGGGCGCCCCATCCGAATTGGCATCGGCCGTGCCGGTGATCAGATTGGTTGCGCCGGGTCCTAACGTGGAAAAGCACACGCCCGCCTTTCCGGTAAGCCGTCCGTACATATCTGCCATGAATGCGGCTCCCTGTTCATGCCGCACCACAACGACACGGATATCCGACTTTTCCAGTGCATTCATCATGTCTAAATTTTCTTCGCCCGGAATTCCGAAAACGTACTCCACGCCTTCCTTTTCCAGGCACTTCACAAGAACCTCCGCGGCGGTACAGCCCTGCTGTTCTTCTTCCCTTACTTGTTCGCTGTTGCTCATGTTGTTATTCCTCCCTCGTAAAAAAACTAAAGCCGTCTCCCGGGCATTTACCTGGAAAACGACTTTGTTTTCATTCACGTAATTATTGATCATGCATTCTGTTTTATAAGACTTTCTTTCCGTAAGCCTTCTTTACGAAACGCATTCTAGCACAATTCCATCTCTCCGTAAAGAGCTTTTTTACGTTTCCTGCTTGTGCTTGAATTCGTCTTCCTGCTGCCATTCCTTCAGTTTATACTTGATGTACATTTCCATGACATCCACACACTCGGCACGGCCCATCTTGTCGCTGTTCAGCACCAGATCATAGTTGGTCGGATTCGTCCAGTCTTTACCATGGGTATAATATCTGTAGTAGTCAGCACGATATTTATCGGTCTTCTCAATGAGGCGGTGGGCTTCCGGTTCTGTTACGCACATCTTATTACGGATGGATGCCACACAGGCTGCCCGCGGCGCTTCAATATAAAAGCTGATCACATGATCATAGTCCTTCAACACATAGTCCGCACATTTGCCTACGATAATGCAGGATTCCGTCTCCGCAAGCTTCTTAATAATCTGGGCCTGAATGGTAAACAGATTGTCGTTAGACACGAAGTCCTTGTCACTTGGCTGGATAATCCGGTTCTCATAGCTGTGCAGCCGCTTCAAAAATCCACCGGTCAGCTTCTCATCATTCTTACTGAAAATCTCTTCGTTGATTCCGCTTTCGTCCGATGCCATCTTCAAAATATCCCGTTCATAACAGGAGATTCCAAGACGTTCTGCCAGCTTCATGCTGATACTTTTTCCACCGGATCCAAAGCCTCTGGCTACTGTAATTACATAATTCCCTTTCATTCTATTTCCTCCACATACACGACGGCTTCCACCTCGCACAAGGCATTCATTGGCAATGTTTTAACTGCAACACAGCTTCTTGCCGGTTTTCCTGTAAGATACTCTGCATACACTTGATTAAATTCCTGAAAATCATTCATATCTGCCAAAAAACAGGTCGTTTTCACTACATTCTCATACGATGCTCCTGCTTCTTTCAAAATGACACCTAAGTTTTCAAGGCTTTGTCTGGCCTGTTCGCCCACGGTTTCTCCCTGAAGCTTTCCCGTTTCCGGATCCGTACCAGTGAGTCCTGACACAAACAACAGATTTCCTGCCTGAATGGCCTGTGAGTAAGGACCTACCGGAGCCGGTGCCTTATCCGTATATATTGCTTTCATTCTCAATCTCCTACTTCTTCTAATTCAGCATTTCTTCCTGGCATGCTCTAAATATGCTCCTGATGTACTTACTGCTTAATCCCGGTTGGTGTATAATCTCACCTTACTTGTCGTAAGGCCGGCATTTACCAGACCTTCTGCCACAATCAGGCCACATACCACACCATCCAGTACCGGCACCTGTAATCGCTTTGTCAACTCTTCGGTAAGATCGCAAAGTCCGGCACAACCAAGAACCAGAACCTCCGCATAATCCTCTTTCATGGCTCTTCTTGCCGCCTCTTCATAAGCGTCAAACTCATCGGTAATCGACGGATCGGTTACCTTGACGGATGCCAGATAATGATCCAGTCCATATTCATGAATGATGTCTTCCTTATGGGTTACCGAATGTGGATCCGTTGCAAGAACAGTAAACCGGGCGCCCAGCATCGGGGCTAAACGCATAGAAGCTTCTCCGATCCCAATTACCGGCTTATGTGAAATCTGCCGCAGAATATGCATATTGGGATCGCAGTGGCAGGCTACCAGAAAGGCATCTGTCGTTTCCTCATTCTCCTTGATAATCTGAATCATACCGGGAAGTGCCTTGGCATGGTCCTCATAATAATCAATAAATTCCGGTGCTCCCGGCGTCGATACGGCAACGGCTTCAAACCGTCCGTTCACATATCCATCTGCTGCTTTCTGAATGGATGCGGTCATTGCATCCGAACTGTTCGGATTAATGATGATAATTTTCATATCGCTCTTTCCTTTCTGATCTCATTTATAAAACTGCAACCAATGCCTTGATCTTATCTGTCATTTTATTTCCCATGCTTCGGGCACACCAGTTGTCCGTATGCTTTCGCACTCTCGTCCACAATGCCATCCTTCATTAAAATGCGGCCTCTTAAAATGGTTGCACTTACCTGACAACGCAGCTTCCAGCCGTCATACGGAATCGCAATGTCTTTTGCATGCGAATAGTTCTTCTCTTTATCAACGACCGTTTCATGGTCAAAATTGAACACGGCAAAGTCTGCATCCGCACCGACCTGGATCACGCCCTTCTGTGGGAAAATGCCGAACTTCTTTGCCGGATTCACACACAGGAGTTCAATCACTTTGGTAAGAGTCGTTCTGCCCTCCTGTACTGCATCCAGCATCAGGGGAAGACGAAGATCTACTCCCGGGAACCCGGAAACAGCTGCAAAAATGTCCTTTAATCCTCTTGTCTTTTCTTCCAGAAGGAACGGGCTGTGATCGGATCCAATATAGTCTACCGTTCCGTCATTCACATAATCCCACAGACGGTCTACCAGCTCTCTTGCACGCAGCGGAGGATTACACTTTGCAAAAGGACCGTGCTTTTCCAGATCCTCTTCATCCAGAAACAAATAGTGGGGACAGGTCTCTGCATAGACCTTGACGCCCTCCTGTCTTGCCTTTTTAATCAACTCCATCGCCTGCGGTGTCGATACATGCGCGATTTCAATTTTGGCACCGGTCGCTTTGGCAAACCGCAGTACCCGCTCGACACTCTGTACCTCTGCCAGAACGGGCCGGCTGACAGCATGGGCCTTTCCGGTAATATATCCTTCTTCCTTACATTTCTGTGCAAGGAAATTACACAGATCATTGTCTTCTGCATGGAAGGCACAGAACAGGTCTGTCTTCGCCAGCTCCTGCATCACCGTGAGTAACTGTCCGTCATCGGCTGTCGTCAGTCCCTGAAATTCTTCAAACCGACCATTCGGTGCTGCATGAAGGAAAGTTTTATAAGCAACAATTCTTCCATCCTCGGCAAGCTTTGTAATTTCTTCCGGATATTCACCGCCCAGTGCCCCATAGAAACAGAAATCCACAACACTCTGCTCATCAGCACGTTTAATACGGTTTTCCAGAATGGAAACATTATACTGGGGTGGAATGCTGATCGGGTGCTCCATGATGGTTGTCACACCGCCTGCTGCCGCTGCCAGTGTTTCGGTATAGAAGTTTCCTCTCTCCGTGTGTCCGGGATCTCTTACATGCATATGGGTATCAATGGCTCCCGGAATCAGATATTGTCCGTGAAGATCCAGAACCTCTTTTGCGTCAAATTCCGTATCCTTCTGGGTCAGAAGAACAATCTTCCCATCCTTGACCCCGACAGAAACCTCGCTGAATGCTCCTTCCAGATAAACCTTTCCATTTTTAATCAGTAAGTCCAGCATATGACCGCCTCCTATTTTCTATAACGTTCCATAATGGTTAATAATCGCTTTGATGCATCCACGGCTGCCGCATGATTCTGTGAAAAATTAATCCGGAAGCTGTTCACGAACTGCGGTCCGAACTCGGTTCCGGGCGTTACCGTAACACCGGCAAGCTTCCTCACAATCTTTACGAAATCTCCAATCGATACGGTAAGAGGCGGCATCGTGACAAACAGATAACTTCCCCCATCGGAAGGTCTTGTGGTCACACCGTCTGCTGCGGTATAGATCTGAACCAGATCATCCCGGATGTCCTGATGCTGCTTAATCCGGTCCTCCATAAAACCTTCCGGTTCATCAAACCAGATATGGAACAGGGCCTGACAATAGCCGGCGCAACGGAGTGATACGATCGCCTGCAGCTTTTCCATTCTGGTAATAATTTCGCTTGTTCCAAATGCCACACCCAGACGGAAACCGCTTAAGGATTCTGTCTTGGATGGTCCGATAATGGTAATCAGATTTTCCGGAATTTCCTTCTGTGCTCGTAAATGGGTATACTCCACACCCTCAAATAGTTGTCTGGAGTACAGTTCGTCCACAAGAAGCGTTACATTGTACTTCTTTGCCAGCTCTGCAATTTTCACAATTTCCTCATAGCTGTATACCACACCGGTCGGGTTATTGGGATTGGAAAAAAGGAACAGCTTCACACCCTCCTTAAAGACCGTTTCCAGTCTTGCAAGATCGAGCCCTGCCCCCTTTTTCACGCTCATGTAATCCATCGGAACGGTAACCAGTTCTCCATCAAAGAATTCCACCAGTTTCCGGTTGGCGAAATAATCCGGCTCCACAATCGCTACCTTATCGCCCGTACCAACCAGGGAACCCATGGCAAGGAACAGGGCTCCCTGCGTACCGGGTGTCAGAATGATTTCGGAATCCGGATCAATGGAAGCTCCGGTAAACTTAGACAGCTTCTGCGCCAGCTCCTCACGGATCTCCTTCTTACCGGAATACTGGGTGTAGGCCTGCTTTGCTCCCAGCGCAAAGCCTTCATTAAAAGCCTCAAGGCTCCCCGGAAGCGGTTCAAATGCATCCACATCTCCATGGGAAAAGTCCACCGGTACGCCTTCCAGCTTTTCTCCTCTTAAGTCGAGAACACCGTTCTTTCTCTTTCCTTCCTGCCCGGGAGCATTGTCGCATCCCAGCTTCTCAAATTTTTCCAGAACTGTACTCATATTCATTCCTCCTCATGCACGTTACGGTTCACTCGTAACTCATGTACCACTGACTGTTACGTGCTATTTTATCTGATCTTGTCATAAGATTTTTTATATGTTATCGTATTAGTTATAATCCGTAACTTATTTCAACCCATACTATCATCCTAACGATCCGGGAGGTTACTGTATGAACCACGCCATGACCTATATTTATGAAGTTTACAAAGAAAAAAGCTTTTCCCAGGCTGCCAAAAATCTCTTCATTTCCCAGCCCGCTCTCAGTACCTATATCAAGAAAACGGAAAGCGAACTCGGTATCCAGATCTTCGACCGGACCAGTCTTCCCGTCCGTCCGACGGAAGCCGGTGAATTATACATTCAGGCCATCCAGCGTATTATGACGGTGGAAAAGGATCTGTCCATCCAACTGGCAGAATTATCAAACCTGGAGCGCGGCCACCTCGTTGTGGCAGGAGCGAACTTTTTCTCTGCGTATATCCTTCCTCCCATCCTGCATGCCTTTATCCAGAAATATCCGAAAATTGATATCCAGATCACAGAATCGGATTCTACCTCTCTTTATACGGAAGCCGTACAGGACAACATCGACCTGATTCTGGATGCCGGCGTCTGCGATCAGAATCTTTTTACCACCGAATTTCTCTGTTCGGAAAAGATCCTGTTTGCTGTTCCCGCTTCCAATCCGTTAAATCAGCAGTTTGCCGGAATGGCTCTCACACGGGAGGACATTCTGAACCGGAAGCATTTAGCCCCGGAGCTTCCTTCGGTTCCTCTGGAGGCCTTTCAGGAGGAGCGTCTGATTCTTCTTCGTAAGGGACACGATCTGCATACCAGAAGCATTTCGATCTGCGAACGTGCCGGCTTTACTCCGAAGAATCCCATGTATCTGAATCAGTTATCTACCTCGGCCAACATTGCAGCCCAAGGGTTAGGCTGTTGTTTCCTGACCGATACCCTGATCCAGTACGTTCCCTTACGGGATGATTCTCTGCTGTTTTATACCCTGAACGATAAGGATGCCTGCCGCGATATGTTCATCGCCCACCAGACCAATTCCATCCGGAATAAGGTCATGGACAGCTTCATTCAGGTAGCAAAGGAAATTTATCATAACTGAATCACATTCTCGAGCATTTCCCCGTTCTGATAATGATCGATGTTCCGCATAATCAAGGCTCCGATAAAGCCCTTCCAGGTATCCCCCATTCCGGCTTTGTGGGACGTCATAAACAGATTTTCCACATCCCAGAGCGGGCTGTCTGCCGGCAGTGGCTCCGTCTCATATACATCCAGAGCTGCTGCTTTGATTTTGCCCTCTTTCAAAGCTTCGATTAAATCCTCCGTCTTTACGAGCGGTCCTCTCGCCACATTGACTAAAACGGCGGAATCCTTCATCAGCTCAAAGGTCTTGGCATCGATAATGTGTCTTGTTTTCTCATTTAACGGAATACTTACCACGACATAATCACAGGTCGGATAAAATTCCGGAAGCCTGTCCATTCCGACAAAGCATTCATCAATGATCGGATCCTTCTGCTCCACTACATCATACACCTGAATCTTCATTCCAAATGCCTTGGCACGGACAGCGATTTCATGTCCAATGGATCCGTATCCCATAATTCCCAGCGTCTTTCCATATACATCCTGATAACAGGTGCACATCCACTGATCCTGTCCCTTCGATACCCCATCCCAGTGATGGGTGGCCTTATCCTGCTCTACCGTCCGTACCTCCCGGCTGATAAAAAGGATCTTGCAGAAAACATCCTCTGCGATGGAAATGGACATTACCCCTCTGGAATTGCATAAGGTCACGTTTCTGCTCTTTACTTCCGGCAGATCAACCCGTTCATAACCGGCTCCGGTAATCTGTGCAATTTTCAGATTCGGCATCCGGTCCATAAAGGTCTTGTTGAAGTAATACGGCTGCATTACCGCCAGTTCAACCTCGGATACATCGTATTCTTCCCCATTGTTGTCACATTCTTCATTGCTTAAAAATAAAATATCCTTGTAATACTTTTCCTCGATTAAATGCTTGTATAAGGAATTTACCAGAATCTTTGCCATGCTTATCTTCCTCCCAGTTCCTTTTCAATTGCTGCGATATTGGCACATACACAGAACAGCTCCATGGCCGTCTTCAGCTCCTCAACCGGTGGATAGGTCGGTGCCAGACGGACTACCCGGTCCTCCGGATCATGGTGATACGGATAGGTTGATGCGGCTGTCGCAACCTTTACGCCGATGGCTTCGGTCATTTCCAGTGCCTTTGCTGCACAGCCTTCCAACGTATAGGTGGTAATAAAGTAACCGCCCTCCGGGGTATTCCAGGTATAGACATCCTCATACAGACGATTTTTCTTAAGAACGTCGTCCACCAGTTCAAACCTTGGAATCAGAAGTGCTGCAATTTCCTTCATATGTTCCACAATATGCTCTTTGTTCTTTAAGTACTTCACGTGGCGAAGCTGGTTTAATTTATCATGGCTGAATAACTGCAGGGCCATAATGTTCTTCGCTTCCTCCACCATCTTAGAACCGGATGCCATCGCACAGACACCGGAGCCCGGGAAGCTGATCTTGGCCGTCGATGCAAAGTAAAGAATATGATCCTGGGTGCCATGCTTTAAGGCCTCCTGATAAATATTCTTAACAATATTCTTTTCATATCCTTCCTTATAGAAATGATGCACAATATAGGCATTATCCCAGAAAATAATGAAGTCCTTCGCTGCCGGCTTTAAGGCTGCCATACGCTCTACTACCTCATCACTGTATACGGTTCCGGTCGGATTGGAGTACTGTGGCACACACCAGATTCCCTTGATCGTCGGATCGTCCTTTACCAGCTTTTCAATCAGATCCATATCCGGTCCATCTTCCAGAATAGGAATATTAATCATTTCAAAATCGAGAGATTCCGTGAGATTAAAGTGGCAGTCATAGCCGGGAACCGGACACAGCCATTTCAGCTTCTGTCCTTTTTCCTTCAGTTCCACAGCCTGTACGGACCATGGCTTTTCTCCCAGTGTTCCGTACACATAAATGCGCATAAACTGATCGAACATCAGGTTCAAGGAAGATTCTCCACCAAGAATAATCTGTTCATCCGGAATATCCATCAGCTCCGAAAACAGGTGAATACATTCCGGAAGTCCATATTTTACGCCATACTGTCTGCAATCGGTCCCATCCTCTGCAAAACAGTTCGTTGCATCAAGAACATGAAACATCTCATCGTTGAGATCCAGAAGTTCTTCGCTTGGAAGACCACGGCTGATATTCAGGTCCAGATTCATGGCCTTATATTTTTCATATTCCTTCTTTAATTCTTCTAACTGCGTCTTTAATTGTTCACTGTCTGCTTCCCTTAATCTCATAGTCATCTCTCCACATCTGTCGTTTCTTCCTGAAACGTCTTTTTCCTTATTTATTTACTTTCAGTTCGCCCTCTACGATGGTGTAGTTCTCACCGGTCTTTGTATTCACATAGAAGTTCTCCGGGAACGTATCGGATTCGTTATAAACATCCACCGGCTCCTGTCTTTCAATATCCAAAAGCTCGGTTACAAAGCACTGCATACAGCCCTTTACCTTAGTTCCTTCTACCAGATGTCCACCGAACGCCTGCGGAACATTCCAGCCGCCGCCTGCTACAAAGTGGATCGCACAGAACGGTTCTTCCTTGCCGTCTGCTCCGGTTTTCTGTCCGATCATTCCACCAATGGAGATCAGCATGCTTAAGTTATCCACCGAAGCGGTTCTTTCTAAGTGCCAATTTTCCTTATCATCCTTATCGGGAACCCATACCAGATAATCACAGGGTTCAAAGCCGCCCATAAAGGTTGCATGGATCTTTCCATATTTAATATTTGCTTTCTTTGCGAATTCGGTAATTGCCTTGACCGGATCCGCACCTGTGCTCATACGGATAATAAATTCTCTTCCTCTGGTTGCTTCACAGTAACTGATGTCGGTATCTGCAATGGCATCCAACTGCCAGGGTTTCATTGCTGCTAACTGTTCTGCTGTAATCTTTGCCATAATTTTTTCCTCCATGTTTAACGTCCCTTTGGACTTTTATTTATAACAGGATTTCCCTGTCATTGACTGCTTTATTTTCTGCCACCCGTCAGCTGCTGATCGGGAAGCAGAATGTATTGAAATTCGACCTTATAGCCATCCGGGTCCGATACGAAGAATCCATATACCGGGAAATTCTCCATGTAACGGGGTTTGCCGGTAACTTCACATTTTTTTAAGCACAGGCGTTCATACTGCCTGTCCACATCCGTTTCATCGTGACAGTTAAAGGAAAGACACACCCCAACCGGTCCTCCTAATGTTGGACGGTCATCCGGATACTGGCAGAATCCCAGATAGCCATATCCGGTATCAAAGATCCGGCAGATTCCACCGGACTGTTCCTGTACCTTCTGAAGGCCAACCACTTCGGTATAAAACCGGGTTGTCCGTTCGATATCGGTTACCGGAAGAAAAATCACACTGTTCTCAATTCCCATAACGCTTCTCCCTTCCTTACGATATAAGGCCTGCCATATAGATAAGCATTCCTGCAACAAACGTAAGCACCATTGCGGCCTGTGCAATCTTCGTACTCCGTTCTGCACGATTCTCCATAAACCGGGTAATTCCGGCAATTAAAATACCAAGAACCATTCTGGTCGGATCGGAAAAGACGGTATCGGGAATGGCAAACAGTACCCACGCCATCAGCGCTCCGAGAACAATACCTCCGAAAATATTGCCTATCATCCAGTTCTTTTTCGTAAGCTGGTTCATGTTGTAACCAAATTCACTCTGGTAAGCATAATCCTCTAACTTCTGGTCATCCCACACAATCTTCATTCCAAATCCCTCCTTCCGTTTCTGGTTATTTTTCTCCCGGTCAGGTTCCCAGATAGGTTTCCTTTACGATCGGGTTATTCAGCATATCACGTGCATTTCCGTCAAAGCGGACACGTCCTGTTTCATAAACATAAGCACGGTCTGCGGTCTTCAATGCCATCATGGCATTTTGTTCTACCAGTAAAATGGTTTTTCCTGCTTCCCGCATCTCAACGATTACCTTAAAAATCTCTTCTACAATCATCGGTGCAAGTCCCATCGAAGGCTCGTCCATCATAATCAGCTGGCCTCCGGTTACCATGACACGCCCAACGGCAAGCATCTGCTGCTCTCCACCGGAGAGTGTTAATGCGGACTGGTTCATTCGTTCCTTTAATCGTGGGAACCGTTCAAAGACTGCATCAATATCCTTTTTAATTGCTGCTCGGTCCTTTCTTAAGGAGGCTGCAATTTTCAGATTATCCAAAACGGTAAAATTCGTAAACACACGTCTTCCTTCCGGTACATGGGCAATTCCCATTCCTACGATCTTATCGGATGAAGTTCTACAGATGTTCGTTCCGTGAAAAAGGATTTCTCCATGACAGGAACGTTCCAGTCCGGAAATGGTTCGCAGGGTTGTCGTTTTGCCAGCTCCGTTTGAACCAATCAGGGCAACGATCTCGCCCTCGTTTACATGAAAATTTACTTCCTGAAGTGCTTTGATCGCACCATAATGTACACTTAAATCTTTTACATCAAGCATGGGCATCCGGATCACCTCCCAAATATGCTGCAATTACCAGTGGATCGTTCTGAATGTATTCCGGCTTTCCTTCGGAAATCGTCCGGCCAAATTCCAGAATCTTAATCTGCTGTGCAATACTCATGACAAATTTCATATGATGTTCAATCATGACGATCGTCTGGTTCAGTTCCTTATGAACCTTGTTGATCAGTTCAATGACTTCATCAATTTCTCCGGGACTCATACCGGCTGCCGGCTCATCCAGAAGAAGAATCTTCGGCTTGGTAGCCAGCGCTCTTACGATTTCGAGCCTTCGCTGTTCTCCGTAGGGAAGCTGTGTGGCGAAGTAATCTTTTTTGTCTGCAAGACCAAACATATCCAAAAGTTCCATGGACTCCTTCGTAATCCGCTCCTCTTCCTTTTTATATTTCGGGGTACGAAGCAGCATATCCATGTACCCATAGTTACAGTCTACGGTATGTGCCATCTTTACATTATCCAGCACCGAGCTTCCACCAAAAAGTCGGATGTTCTGAAAGGTTCTTGCTGCGCCTGCCCTGGTAAATTCATAGGGCTTCTTGCCGTTCATCAGTTTTCCATCCAGATAAACAAATCCCCTGGTCGGCTGATAAATACCGGTAAGCATGTTAAACACGGTGGTTTTGCCTGCACCGTTCGGTCCGATGATCGCCCAAAGCTCTCCTTCGTTGATTTCAAGGTTAAAGTCATCTACGGCAACCAGACCACCAAATTCAATTGAGATATGTTCTGCTTTTAATACACTCATCTGCTTACCTCCATATCCTTCTTTGTCTTTCTGCCTTTAAACTTCAGACTGCTGAATCCGAATACCTTAATACCGCCGGTCTTTAATTTAAGGAAAGCAAATTCTCTTCCACCGAAGATACCGGTCGGCCGGAACAAGATGATACATAACAGTAATGCGCCGTAAATAACCAGACGCCAATCCTGCAGGAAACGGAGGATTTCCGGTAACACGGTAAGGCATAACGCGCCAAGCATTGCTCCGGAAATACTTCCGACACCACCGGCGTACAGATATACCAGGAAATCGGAGGACTTGGAATAACTGAACACGTCCGGATGGATGTAGCTTAATAAATGTGCATATAAGCTTCCTGCAATTCCGGCTAAAAATGCAGAAGTCATAAATGCCAGAATTTTGTAACGGAAGCAGTTGATTCCCATGGCATCTGCGGCAATTTCATTGTCGCGGATCGCAAGACACGCACGGCCGTAAGAGGAATCCATGTAATTTCTGCAAAAGTAAATGGCAATAATCATAATCAGGTATACCCAGAAGAAATTCGCGATATTGGGAATACCGGTAAGTCCGTAAGCACCGCCTGCAATGCTGGAAGGAACAATTCGCCAGATCGCACGGATCACTTCACAAAAGCCCAAGGTAACAATCGCCAGATAGTCACCACGGAGTCTTAAGGAAGGAACTCCGATGATCAGTCCAAACAGTGCGGAAACCAGTCCTGCAATCACCGTTGCTGCCAGAAATAAAAGGATCTGGACCGGTCTTGACATGGTCGATGCCTTGAATACATAAGTGGTAATAATTGCAGATACATAAGCACCTACCGACATGAAGCCTGCCTGCCCCAGCGAGGAAAGGCCCGTCATACCATTTAAGATATTCAACGATTCGGTTACGATGATGTAAATACAGGCAAGCATCGCTACCTGCATGATATAGGAGTTAATAATTCCGAAATTATGAAGCACGGTAAATAGCACATACACCAGAATCATAATGGGGAATTCGATATTCTTTTTCAAAAGTACTGCTGCTTTTTTCATACGCTACACCTTCTCTTTCACAGGCTTTCCAAGAATTCCTTCCGGCTTGATTAACAGGATCAGGATCAGAATCAGGAAGCAGAAGCCATAGGCAAAATCAGACCAGACAGAGGTTACCAGAATCTCTGTAACTCCGATGATAAAACCACCCAGCACGGCTCCACGGATGTCTCCGATTCCACCGACTACTGCGGCGATAAATGCTTTGTTGCCAAGCGTCGTTGCCATCGTCGGCTGCAATACCGGATAAGAGCTTGCATAAAAGGTTCCGGATACGGCTGCTAAGAATGCTCCGATAAAGAAGGTAATGGAAATAACCCGGTTAATGTTGATTCCCATGAGGCAGGCAGCATCCTTGTCATTGGATACGGCGCGCATCTGCATACCGATTTTGCTCTTCTGGATCAGCCAGAATAAAAGCAGCATAATGATAATAGATAACACAATGGTAATAATACGTGTAAAACTGATCTTAACGGGTCCCACCTGAATCAGGAAATCCTGAATCAGCTGTGGGAAGGAGCGGGGGTTCGGTCCAATAAAAGGAACCGCCCTAAATAAGTTCTGTGTGAAAATGGATACGCCAATTGCGGAAATCATACACATAATGGTCGGTCTGTTCCGGAGCGGCCGGTAGGCAACCCGCTCAATGCCGACACCTACCATACCGATCACACCGGATCCCAGCATGACTACAAGGAGCGCAACTGCCGGTCCAATCATCTCGCCTCCGAAAAAGACAGATACGAGAAAGTATACGATATAACATCCCATCATCAGGAAATCACAATGTGCCATATTGATCATCTTAATGATTCCGAATACCATGGTATATCCGATTGCCAGCAAAGCATAAATACTGCCCAACTGTAATCCATATACTAAAAGTTGAAGAAAAACAGCCATAATTGCCTCCTTGTTCGTGCCTGATTCTTAGTCGTTCAAATTAATTGTTTTGTAGAATTCACGTTTTCCGTTTACTACTTTAATAATGGTTCCGTCCTTTACCGGGTTACGATCTGCATCGTAAGTGAGGTTTCCGGAAGGAAGATCAAGGTTGCTTGCTGCAATCGCATCGCGAAGTGCTGCACCGTCTACACTGCCTGCACTCTGAATACCGCTTAACATGATATGTGCTGCTTCATACATCATGCTGGAACAGAAGCTTGGCTCAAAACCATTTAACTCACTGTATGCTGCTACGAAATCCTTTGCGCTGTCTGCTGCCGGAGAGAATCCTGTTACATAAAGGGAACCTTCTACCACATCTTCCCCGACAAGGCTTGGCATATAATCGTAATCCCAGGAGTCACAGCCTAATAACTGACAATCAATACCCATTGCTCTTGTCTGCTGTAAGATCATCGGGATCATATTAATCTGTGTCGGTACGAAGAACACATCCGGATCTGCATTCTGGATAGCGGTAAGCTGTGCACTGTAATCCTTCACTTCGGTTCCTGCAAACGCTTCGAGTGCAACAATTTCTCCGCCACCTGCCTTAAAAGCTTCACAGAAGGCTTCCTGAAGACCGGTGCTGTAAGCATCTGCGTTATTATAAAGAACTGCTGCGGTCTTTGCTCCACAATCTTCTAATGCAAGTTTGGCTACTACCTTGCCCTGGAACGGATCAATGAAGCAGGCTCGGAAGCAATAATCACCAACCTGTGTTACCTGGATGTTCGTTCCTGTGTTGGAGATACAGGGAACACCGGCTGCCTGTGCAACTTCATATGAAGATAAACAGTCCGAGGAGTTGTTCGGTCCAAGAACACCAACGACTCCATCCTGCTGGATTAATTTCTGCATAACATTTACGGCCTGTTCCGGTTTTCCTTCAGTATCACCGATAATGAATTCTACCTGATGCATGGTGCCGTTTACTTCAAGTCCACCTGCCTCTTCCAGTTCTTTCTTTACCAGATCGATGGCACCCTGCATATTCTGTCCATCGACGGCCTGCTCTCCGGAAAAGGTTCCCATCACACCGATCTTAATGGTATCGGGCATTTCCGTTGAAGAAGCTTCGCTGCTTCCTGTCGATGCGGTTGTCGTAGATCCTGTTGCCGATCCACATCCTGCCAGTGATAACACCATCGCTGATGTCATAATCATCGCTAATAATTTTTTCATACTCTTTTCCTCCTGCGGTGTAATTTTAGAGAAACAACCTGATGAAATAAAAAAGAAAAAAGCCGCTTTCATGGTATACCACCAGGAAAACGACTTTGTTTTCAATCACCTTATCAAGTTGTTAAACGCATTCTAGCACATCATTTTATAACTGTAAAGTTATTTTCGTAAAATTTATATAATTATTTTTGTATAGCTCTTATATGGATTTTTTATATAGCTGCCAGCCGGAGAAGCACCTGCTCCAATACATCGGCTCCGGTATAGATATCCTTCCACTCGGTCCATTCCTCTTTATCATGGCTGATTCCACCGACGCTCGGAACGAAAATCATGCCAACCGGCATCTTCATGGCCATGGCATTTCCATCATGGGTAGCCCCGCTTGGCATAATCCGGTAACGGATCTTCTGCTCCTTACAAATCTCCTCGGTAAGCCTGATCAGCTCCGGATCACACTGAATCGGTGCCTTGCTGACCACCGGCTCGATCGTAAAGTCCGCAAGTTCCTTTGCCTTCTCCAGATATTCCTTCATAAACTGATCCATCAGCTCTTCACTCTCATTCCGGATTTCGAGAACCATTTCCACACGGTCCGGAATCACGGCTACCGAAGATGGATGGATCTGGAACAGCCCGACGGTTTCCACGAAGTGGTGTCCGGTCTGCCTTGCAAGCTCATCTCCCATAAGAATCAGTCTTGCTGCATGAACCAATGCATCATTCCGGTCTGCCATCATCGTCGTTCCTGCATGATTGCTGTGTCCCTTCACTGTAATTTTGAAACGCCGCAGTCCGACAATTCCGGTTACAATCCCAATTTGTTCTCCATATTTATCCAACGTCGGTCCCTGTTCAATATGAAGCTCGATCCAGCATCTGGCTTTCGAGGTATCGATAACAGCATTTTCAAGGTCATCCTTTGAAAAGCCAAACGTCTTTCCCAGCTCCAGATATTTTTCATCTTCTAATGGAAGCATTCCCATCATGGCACGGCTTCCGAAGGTTCCGCCCATGTCATTTCCTTCTTCCCCGTTTGTTCCTATTAAATGAAGCGTTTTCGTAAGTTGTACACCAGAATTTTTTATATCCCGGATCACTTCCGCTGCCGTTACCACACCAAGCAATCCATCGAACGGTCCACCATGATTTACCGTATCAATATGGGAACCCATCCAGATCTCTTCCGCATCCGGATCTTTGCACGAAAGAATGCCATGCACATTTCCGGCCGTATCTACCCGCGTTTCCATTCCGCATTCCTGAAAATATTTTACAACCTCCTTCTGTCCCAGTTTAAAATTCTCGGTCCCGAATTCCCGGTTGGTTGCTCCGTCTTCGTGCGCGCCAATCGCTGCGATCTTTATGATATGTTCTTTTATACGCTCATACTCCATTTCGTTCCTGCCTCCTTATCCTTCGTTTTCCTTAAAAGGGAAAAGGACCCACATACGTGAGCCCTTTCTCATTTCTTTTGCACACTATATCACTAGGGAAACTTTTCTGTCAATCCGGAATCCGGATTTTCCCTATAGTTTTTTACTTATATGACCTATACAAATTTATGTATTGGATTCCGGGATTCCTACGGAGTACCATGATTTATAATGATTCAGCTATTTCGTAATACCATCATCTTTATACCATAAAACAGGAGGATACTTATGAAACGAATTGGATTTTTAGGCTGTGGCAAAATCGGCAAGGCACTTGCAAAACATATTATGGAACTGGAAGATACGGAAATCTCTTTTATTCAGGATCCTGGCTTCCAGAATGATCTCGAACTCACCTGTCCGGTCATCTCTTCTCCTGATGAAGAGCTTTATTCCCATACCGATCTGATCATTGAATGTGCAACCGCAAGTGTATTAAATGCGAATCTTGATCAGATTCTTAAGCACTGTGACCTGATGCTCTTTTCCGTAACTGCTTTTTCCGTACCTGCTTTTGAAGCAAAGGTAAAAGAACTACACGCTTCCTACGGACATCATGTTTACATTCCACACGGAGCCGTACTCGGCATCGATGGCTTATTTGACGGCCGCAAAATCTGGAAGGAAGTATCCATTGTGACTACCAAAAGCCCAAAGAGCCTTGGAAGAACCGACACGGAACGCACCGTTGTCTATGACGGTTCCACCAGAGAGGTATGCTCCCTTTATCCCCGTAATGTAAATGTACATGCCTGTATTGCACTTGCCGGCATCGGCTTCGATCGGACACATTCCAAGATCATTTCCGATCCTGCGGTTTCCACGAACGCTCACCTGATTACCTTAAAGGGTGACGGCATGGATATTACCCTCGATGTCAGCAGCTATGCTGCCGGCGCTGTTACCGGTGCCTACACGCCCCACTCGGCCTGTGGATCCCTGGATCGTATTCTTTCTCACAGCAGTGACCTGTATTTCGTTTAATATTTAAGGGAGCATCCTACGAATGCTCCCTTATTTTCTTGCGGATCGCTTCCAATGGCAGATACTCACTGTAAATGCAGGATCCCTTTTCCAGAATATAGGTTCCTGCATTGCATGCCAAGATACAGGGAACCCGCAGTGTCTTTACGATGCTTTCGGTCACTGCCGGCATTCTTCCGGTAATGAGGGCAATCGTTACACCGTCTGCCGTAGCTCTTCGTATCGCTTCGACATCCCTTGGGTTGATTTCCTTATGATCGTTTAAAAGTGTTCCATCCAAGTCCAGACATAAGAGTCTGATGTTTTCGTTTTTTCCTGTATCCTGCATGTTCTGATCCTCGGTTCTTCTTATATCAGTTCGAATTTGTTATCCTTTTAGTATGCCAGTCTCGGATTGAAGAATCCGATCAGTACGCCGACAAATGCGATTACTACCAGAAGAAGCATGACCTCTATCTGCTCTGCCTGCTGTTCGGGATTCAATGCCGGATCCCGGAGAATCAGACGGTCTCCCTCTGCTTCAATCCGGTAGGATACCTCCTCACCGATAATCTTATAACCTTCTTCCCAAAGAAAAAAAGAAAATACACTGACCGCAATCACGATGTTTATTACAAGAATAAACAGTATACGCATGAATGTTTTATGCTTATTAATAATCCTGTCCCTAATCAGATCTTTTCTAAAATAATATCCTGATAAAGTCTGTCCTTATTGCAATCCTTCTAAGAAAGCCAGTGCCCGCTCCGGCCAGCCCTCTAACTCTGTGCCTGTCCCGTCCCCGAAGCCATGCGCTGCATGGTCTGCCGCATCCAATACTGCCGGAACGCCTGCCTGATCCAGTAATTTCTTTAATAAGTCGGAGTCATGGAAGCCTACCGATTCATCATCCCTTCCACAGACAATATAACAGGGTGGATAATCACCATCTACATGCTCTGCCACATTGTATTCATGAATGAGTTCCTCATCCAGACTTCCCAAACACTGTTTTAAGAATTCTGCGGCATCTTCATTACGATCCTGCAAGTCCATCAGATCCATAAACGGATAAATTGGAAAGAGACAGACTGGTTTCCGCAATCCGGCTGCCTTCCAGCCAATATTCGGTGCGCCGTAATTGCACACCAGATTGCCGCCTGCCGAATAACCGCCAACTACATAGCCATGCTGTTTCAGATCATAGCCCAGTTTCACATCATTTTGAAAGAGCCAGCTAACCGCTTTTTTTAAATCCTCCAGTGCCACGATCATTGTCTTGTCACAAGACGCCCGGTAACTTAATGCAAACACCGAATACCCTTTCTCCACAAAATGGCTTGCTGTCGGGAAGCTCTCTGCAAGGTTACAGACCGAATTGTATCCACCACCAGAGGCAAGGACAATCACCGGCTTCTCCGGATCCACCTTTTCCGGCTGGAATTCCAGCAGACAGACTTCCTTTTTCTGTGGATCTCCCTGCACTTCCTCTTCCGAATAAATAAAATGCTGTCTCACCCTGTTTTGCTTGAGCTCATCCAGAAGAAAATTCATTCCTTTGAGGATTCCTTGCGGTGACCAGTTGATCTCCTTTGCTGCCGTCAATGGCTGATCCATGATGGCATTTACATGTTCATTCAGCCAGAGATCCTTGTCCAGACAGTAAATCAGATACTGATTTAGATCCCCGATCTCCGGATGATGGAAAATTTCATGAATGGTTGTATTTAAAGTAATATGGGACATCTCCGTAACCCTCCTTAAGATCATTCTATCCCCTTAAGATTACTATACTGAATGTACATGGATCTGTCAAGGAATCCGGAAAAGATCTGATAAATCTAAAGCTAGTAATTCTAAATAAAAAAATACTTACAATCTGACTTCAAATATGTTATGATAAGTCTTGCGTCATTTGACGGAACAGAATATGGTTTAAATTGGAAACGCACAATCCTCCCGGATGATAACGAACAACACATGAAATTTAATGTTATCATGAGGAGGATTTATTATGCCCAAAAACAAATTTCAGGATGTGGTATTTACCATCATCATGGCAACCATTATGGTATATGGAATGGTTGTCTACAATATTGCCCTTAACACCAGAAGTGTCAGTGTAGAAACCTTTCTGCTTGCCCTGCATGAACTCCCCATTATGGTGCCGATTGCTTTTATCTTGGAGTTTTTCGTAGTAGGAAAAATTGCAAGAATACTGGCGTTTACAGTAATGAGACCGGATGACCGTCCACAGTTTATTACTTATGCGATTTCGATCTGTATCTGCTGTATCATGTGCCCGATTATGAGCTTTGCAGCGACTCTGCTGTTTAAAGAAAATAAGACCTTCGGAACGTGGATACAGACCTGGGGAATGAATTTTCCAATGGCCTTGCTATACCAGATGTTTTATTGCGGTCCTTTGATAAGACTCATTTTCCGTACAATATTTCACGAAAAGAAGCAGGGGCGTTAACGCTCCTGCTTCTTCGCTTTATCCTCGTAACAACAATTCTTTTTCAATTACTTTTCCATCCCGGCAGTAAATTCTGGGAACACGTTTGCTGACGGCGCAGGTGAGCTCATAGGGTATCGTGCCTGCAAGGGCAGCTAAATCGTTGATGGAATTCAGCTTTCCAAAGATTTCCACTTCGCTGCCGACATCCACGCCCATCTTATCGGTCAGATCAATCATACACATATCCATGCAGATTTTGCCGCGCTGGGGAGCGGGACCTTCGGCAGTCATAATGCTGCATTTATTGGACAGGCAGCGGAAAAAGCCATCGGCGTATCCGTAAGGGATGACGCCCATACGTGTCTTATGCGGTGTGACATAAATGCCGCCATAACTGATCGCAGTACCGGCCGGATAAGTTTTGATGGTGCTGACGGTTGCTTTCAGGCTCATAACCGGCTTCAGATTCAGTTCTTCGGCAAATTCTCCGTATCCATAGAGCAGGAGTCCAGGACGAACCATGTCAAGATAGGTTCCCGGATAACGGGCAACTGCTCCGGTATTGGCACAGTGACGAATAGCGAAGCGTCTTCCAAGGCGTTCTTCCACCTGTTTAATCACATCGGTAAAGAGCTGGAACTGATGCTCCGTATAAGCACGGCATTGTTCACCGGGTTCATCTGAAACGGCAAAGTGAGTAAAGATTCCTTCCGCATCCAGTCCTGGAAGAGAACAGCCTTCGCAGATTCCCTCCACACCATTTTCAAAGTAATCCCCATCACAAAGGTAGCCAAGCCGGGACATTCCGGTATCAACCTTAATGTGAATCTTAAGTGTGCCGCCACAGCGGACGGCTTCTTCACTGTACTCTAAAGCTTTCGCTTTGCAGGTGACCGCCTGGGTGATGTTGTATTTGATTAACTGGCTGACCTGCTCCTTGGGGGTATGTCCGAGGATCAGAATCGGCATCGTAATATTGTTATGACGAAGTTCAATGGCTTCATCGATGCTGCTTACCGCAAGATAGTCGGCACCGAGCTCCTGTAAGAGACGGCTCACCTGAACCGATCCGTGACCGTAGGCATCTGCCTTTACAACGCCTAAGAATTTGACATCGGGTCCGATTTTTTCACGTAACATATGATAATTATGGGAAAGGGCATCCAGGTCGATCTCTGCCCAGGTTCGTTTTAAGGTGGAATCCATAAGTGTTTACCTCGTTTTTATGGTTGTTTTTCTTTTACGCTCATTACATTATAGCACGTTTTCGGATTCTTTGTTTAGATTCTATTTTATCTCCACCATTTCCGGATTGGTCTTATAAACCATGGCCCGTGAAAGTCTGCTCTTTTCCAGATATCCGTTCTTTTCCAGATTACCCAATACCTGTTTTCGAAGATAGGTGGAATCACTGACCTCTAAATATTCTGCTATTTCCGCTACTTTACGAGCCTGATAATAACAGAAGGATAAGACTTTTTCATCCATTTCCGTTCCATTCGGAACCGGTGCAAACTCCAATACAGGGATCTTACTGTCTTCGATTCCATTTTCATAAGTAAGATCCGGCAAAACCAGTGTAAAATGATCCGAGGAAGAATAGATATATGGTTTATGTGCCCCATCAGCCTCGTTATATTCCTCAATAATTTTGTCAAATCCTGTACCGGCCGCCTCCATTACATTACAGGAAACAAGAATACTGGAAATCAATTCATTTCTTCGTTTTGATATAATTCCGGACAAGTCATACGTCTTTCCAAGCTTTTCTCCTCTGTAAAAACCTCCCGGAGAGGAAATCTCCAGACGATCCTTAAACATATCTACCTGAATCTGGGTTCCGTCCAGATAATAGTCCCGATGAGCTACCGCATTAATGACTCCTTCAAACAATGCACGCTGCGGATAGGAGTCAATGTTTTTTCTTGCATCATCCAGCTTTATCATGGAATGATTCATCCTCTGATTTACAAAATCCATGATATATTGAATGGTAGCAATGATATTTCCCTGAAACCGATTAATGGTTATAATTCGTTCGCTCCCTTTATTAAAACCCGAAAAGACCGAGCACTGAACTCCTGTTTTTTCTCCGGAATAATCATCCTTAAACAATACGGCTCCATTTAGCAGAAAACCTTCCTCATTATAGAATCCAAGGGATTTTAAGAATTTTTCTTTCAGTTCTTTTCCATTATTGTGATCCTGATAAAAAGCCCGCAAAGTAGAAAACTGGTCCTGTTCATAGAGAATATCGGAAACAAGAAGATCGTACTGCGTATTCTTACTTTTGATACTCATCTCAATAATTTCTTCGTAAGTTGCTCCATTGGTAAATCCATCTCTGCGCATAAAAATGGATGGAATATTTTTATATTTCAAAATAATTGGCTTTACAACAGACTCCGGAATGGATACGCGAATAATGAACCGTTCTCCATTTTTTGTTTCATACCGAATAAAAGAAATCTTCATCTGTGGTCTCGGAGTCAGATGCTCGTTCACCTGATTATTAAAATAATTGCGCTCATTATCTGCACCTTTTCGATCAAAACCGATCAATTTATTTGTTTTATCTTCTACCCCAATATAAAAATCACCACCGGATGCATTGGCAAATCCTGCAACACTTTTCAGCCAGCCCACAACATCTTCCCGGTTAAGGATACTCTTGCATTCCAATTTATCATTCTCTAACCGTACGTCTTCTACAATCTCTTCCAGATACATGCGCATACCTCCCACTCCTGTTACTTCAAGATTACTTCAAAGTCACTTCAAAGTCAACTTCAAAGTCACTTCAAACAAACTTCAATTTACTTTGAAGTATACCACATGCAAGGATCATCTAATCACTATGCACTAACCTTATGCTTTGTCTCTGACTCGCATTCACCAATGCTCTGCTAAAAAAAGCGCCACCGGATCCGCAGATCAATGGCGCTCTTCCTTTTCTTCCTTATTCCCAATATCTCTTTACTGCTTTTCTTTCAAGCTTCCGGTGTGATGTCATTCATGAATACATAGTAGACATCCCCATACATCTCCGTATGTACGAACCTGCCGTAATCCAAAACGAATTTCTCTGTTCCATCCCTGCACACGATCCGGTACTTCACGCAGTCAATATCGTTCTCCTTCTTGATCTGGTCGGAAATATCGTTCTCTACCAGATCAAGATCCTCCGGATGAACCATTCCCTTAAAGGAATTACCGGTCAGCTTACGGAACTCCTCTTCCGTCTTACAGCCAAACAGCTGCACCAGCTCTGCATTACAGGAAATCAGTTCCTCACTCTCATCCGCTTTATAGATAAAAAATCCGCCCGGCAGATATTCTGCCACGCCTTCCATCTGCTTTAGAGTATCTTCGGCATCCACACGCCGGACACGTCTCCGGTCATGCATCTTGTTTTCATAATACCGGCTCTTATTACGATACATCTCTTTATCTGCACGCGCCACATTCTGCTCCAGCTTTTGCGCCTCATCCAGCCATACGCTACCGATTGCTGCGGAACATCCGCCCTTCCATCCGGATTCCAGCTGTCTGATTTTCTCCATGAAAGCTTCTTCACTTTCCTCAAAGGATAAAACCACAAACTCATCACCGCCAAGGCGATATTTATTTGCGTGTGGGAACACCTCAGCAATTGTTTCGGCAATGCTGGAGATCAATTTATCCCCTGCTTCATGTCCCGACCGGTCGTTGGTGCTTTTCAATTCATTAACATCGGCAAACGCAACTCCGACATGTTTCCTGCTCTTTATCTCATCATTTTCAATTTTTTCAATATCCTGATAATAAGCCTTACGATTCTTAAATCCGGTAAGTGCATCCATTTCCAGTTCAGAAATGAGGCTGTCACATTCACGAAGCCGGATAATGTTCTCCACACGCACCATAATCAGCTTCGGGTTATAAGGTTTCACAATAAAGTCGGCCGCGCCAAGCTCCAGGCAACGCACTTCATCCTGTATGTTGTCAAGAGCAGTCGTTACGATAACCGGAATCTTGCAGAGAACAGCATCACATCCAACCATCTCCAGAAATTCATAGCCATCCATAACCGGCATCTGAATATCAAGCATAATGACCGATATACGCTGTCCGTATCTTATTAACAGATCCAAACCTTCCTTCCCGTTCTTTGCGGTGAGTACAGAATATTTCTCTTCCAATATTCCTGTAAGAATCTGGCAATTAATTTCATCATCTTCAATAATAAGGAGTGTTCTTTCTATTACATCCTGATCTTTCACTGGAATCCCTCACTCTTTAAAACTACAATCACAGGTGCCAGGCATGGTTTAGTGCCAGGCACGGTTTAGTGTCTGGCACTTTAGTACCTGGCACTTTAGTACCTCTCTTCGTAATTATATTACTTGATATCAAAAAAGCAAGCATTGAGTGCATAATACATAATTTTTTCACATTTTTCACATTTAATATTTTGTACACTCTATTGCCTAACTCCTCTGATTTCCTATATAATGATGTCGGGGATCAAAAGCTCCCGACTTTGATGCCTACGGATTGTTCCGTGCAAAATTGCTTTCTCGTAATGCTTGCATTCATACAGTATAGCAATTTGATATGGCAAAATAACCAACAACGAGGTGTATTCATTATGAAATTTATTTCCTGGAACGTAAACGGTCTTCGTGCCTGTGTGCAAAAAGGCTTTCTTGATTTTTTTAACGAAATTGATGCGGATTTCTTCTGTATACAGGAATCCAAGCTGCAGGAGGGACAGATCGACCTTGACCTCCCCGGCTATCAGCAATACTGGAACTATGCGGAAAAGAAGGGCTATTCCGGCACTGCCATTTTTGCTAAGGAAACACCGCTGTCTGTTTCCTACGGCATTGGAATCGAAGAACATGATCACGAGGGTCGTGTCATCACACTGGAATACGACCAGTTCTACCTCATCACCTGCTACACACCGAATTCCCAGAATGAGCTGGCACGCCTCCCCTACCGTATGACCTGGGAGGATGCTTTTCTTGCTTATCTGCAGGAGCTGGATGCGAAAAAGCCGGTCATCCTTTGCGGTGATTTAAATGTTGCTCACGAAGAGATTGATTTGAAGAATCCCAAGAGCAACCGGCAGAATGCAGGCTTTACCAATGAAGAACGCAGCAAAATGACAGCTCTTTTAAGTGCCGGATTCACAGACACCTTCCGTCACTTTTATCCGGATGCCGAGGGCATTTATTCCTGGTGGTCTTACCGCTTCAAGGCAAGAGAGAAGAACGCAGGCTGGCGTATCGACTACTTCATCACCTCGAAACGCCTCGATGACCGGTTGGAAAGGGCAGCCATCCATACCCAAGTTTTCGGTTCCGATCACTGCCCCGTGGAAGTGGATATTGAGTTTTAAATATTCACAAGCTGCATAAGCAGACGAAAATCTGTGAATGAGTGCTTTTAAAAATTTCACAGCTATCTATGAATATAAGGAATCAGTTGCCGGAAAGGAAAGTTCATCTCCGACAACTGATTTATATATCCCAATGCTTTTATACATCTGAATAGCCCCATGTCATCTGAACATTTTACAACTTCTCAACTGTCATGTGGAAGTCGGCCTCAAACTTCGGCAGCGGCAGCCGGTACTTCTCGGCAAGCTGTGGCCCGCAGGCATTGGAACCGACACCTGCCATCTTATAGTCTACGCAGAGTACATGCTGTCCACACTCTTCCAGTTCGAAGTTATGCTTTTTCGCAGCAAGCTCTTCCTGCGTATACCTGGAGGCATTGAAGGAGAAGCCGTCCGGATGTGTAAAGGTAAGCTTCACATTTCCATCGGAAATACTCATATGCTTACAATTATAATGGGAAGAATTCTCCTGCGGACGGATGTAATCCTCATGCATCTCACTCACCTTTGCTTCGAAATTGCCCATATAGCTTGCCTGATGCTTGTCAATATAGCTTTCATAAGGACCATAGCCATAATAAGATACGTTCTCAAATGCTTTTGATACAAACATCCGGAGTCCGAATCTCGGAAGGAACGGCACCTTGTTTCCGTTTTCTACTTCACAGTGAATGTCCACGCCTTCTTCTGAAAAGACATATTTCACATCCATATAGGCAATCGGCTGATAAATGCTCCAGCCAAAGGACTGACGCTGTGTGAGGATCACCTCATCTCCTTCCTGCTCTACCTTCACGCCATAGCCTTTTGCAATACTGTCATTTAGGTGGGCGCGGTACCAGTCCTGCCTCATGACATCATTATCTACCGGTGCACGGAAGAAATTGAATTCTACCGGCTTTTCCAGAATTTCCCTCCCTTCACACCTGATGGAATCGATCGCGGAAATTCTCTTATTGAAACGATAGGAGACACTGCCAAAATCCATCGTGACCGTAAACGGCTCTGTTGTGACCTTCGTATCATCTGACACTGCTTTCTCCGTTACCATATTATCTGTTGCTGCATGATCTTTTGCTACTTTTTCCGCTAATGTCTTCTCTGCTAATACCTTCTTAGCTGCTGATTTATCTGCTGTCAGATCCGCAGCTTCCGGTTCGCTGATCAGTAACTGGTCGAAGCAGACCTCATATCCCTTTTCACAGTAAGGAAGGGCTTTCGATGTCCGGAAAATAAAACGGATATAGGCTTCCTCTTCCTCATAATCCTTTACCTGCGGAATCTCAATTATGGTGCTGCCAAGCGGCTCTATATGGAAAGTAAAAACAGATCCCGAAACGACAGCTCCATCATAGGAGATCTCATAAGTACCTTCCAGATAGGTTCCCGGATCCACATGCTCCAACAGATTGTGAAGAATAAACTCACCGGTCTTTACGCCCTTTTCCACACGGATCGGACGGAAAACCTGCTTCGTTTCCAGAAGTCCTGTATGTGGTGTTCGATCCGGATAGGTCAGCGCATCCATACAGAAATTGCCATCGTTATGCTTTTCACCCCAGTCACCACCGTAGCCGTACTTCTTCCTGCCATCAGGTGTTTCACCCAGAATCACGGAATGATCACTCCATTCCCAGATGAAGCCTCCACAGAACCGTTCACTTGAATGGAATGTCTGATGGTAGTCTTCCAGATCACCGGGTCCATTTCCCATCGCATGACAGTATTCACAGAGGATAAACGGCCTCCTCTCTTCTTCCTTTTCCAGATATTTCTTCATATCCTCTGTAGAGGTATACATTTCGGATACCAGATCCAGAACATCATCGGAGGTTTCATCCAGTTTTAATGTGCTTTCATAGTGTACAAGCCGCGTATCATCCAGCTTTTTCACCAGCTCTGCGGCGGCACGCATATTGGTTCCATAGCCGCTTTCATTTCCCAGTGACCACATCACGACACAGGGGCGGTTATAATCTCTCGTTACCAGTGCCTCAATTCGGTCCAGAATTGCCTTCTTAAACCGCTCATCGGATGCCAAAAGAGCAATGCCGCGGTAACCATCGCTTCCATAACCGGTCAGATCATTATAAACCTCCACGCAGCCATGGGATTCCATATCATTTTCATCTATCACATACAGACCATACCGGTCACACAGCTGGTAAAACAGCGGAGAATTCGGATAATGGGAGGTTCTTACTGCATTGATGTTATGCTGCTTCATCAGCACCAGATCCTTCTCCATCTGCGCAGCCGAACAGACATATCCGGTTTCAGGATAGCTGTCATGACGGTTCACGCCACGGAATTTCACCGGCACATCATTGATCTTTACCACACCGGCTTCAACAACAACCTTACGGAAGCCAACTCGATCGCCAATAACTTCTTCCCCGGCTGTCAGTGTAAGGGCATACAGCTTCGGATCCTCTGCAGACCATAATTCAGGATCGGCAACCGGTACGGCAACATGTTCTCCATTCTTTGCCTCAAACCGGCAGACCTCTTTGCCTTCCGGATCGGAAAGCACCGCCTGCACATCACAGCCCTTTACCGCAAGCGTAAGCTGCGCCGGTTCTCCCTTCTTTAACAGGATGGTTTTTACCTGATAGTCCTCCAGTCTTTCCTTCGGACGGCTTAATACATACACATCACGGAAAATACCGGAAAGACGGATCTTGTCCTGATCTTCCAGATAAGTGCCGTCACACCATTTCAGGACAGCGACCGTAATTTTATTCTTACCCTCCTTAAGGAATCCGGTAATGTCAAACTCGGAAATCGCATGAGACACCTGTGAATACCCCACAAATGTATCATTAATATATAAATAGAAGCAGCTGTCCACACCTTCGAATACCAGAATACGGTCTTTTCCATCTTTTGCATAAGAATAGTCTCTGCTGTAAATGCCGACCGGATCATCGTCCGGAACAAACGGCGGATCAAACACAATCGGATATGCCACATTCGTATACTGCGGCTTGTCATAACCATATAACTGCCAGTTGGACGGTACGGGAATGGTTTTCTTACTCTCCACAGAAAGGAAATCGTCCTCCAGATCCAGAATGCTGTCAAAATACCGGAACTTCCAGTCTCCATTTAACAATTCAAGGCTTTGTGATTCCTCTCTTTTTGCAAACGGATCCTGATCCTTCGCAAACGGAACAAAATAGGAATGCCGTGCTAAGGTATTCACATGTAACATTTCCGGATTTTCGTGGCAGATCATCTTGCTCTTCGGGCTTCCGGCAGCCGCAATCTCATTGATTCTCATTGCTGGTTCTCCTTTCGAGGGTGAGGTGTTGTTATTGTTGTTGCTTTACTTTTTATAATTATTGTCTTGTACTGGTTTCTTTTTAATACTTCACCATATGAATATATTATTTTGCTTTTGTTATGTGCTTATTATAATATGAATTGACACAAAAGTCATGAAACCATATTATAGAAATATAACAATATGA
>CAVERH010000012.1:59680-64714 GCA_963618065.1 bacterium
ATTTCATGAATACTCTATTTACATTGGGTACAATACACAAAACAGTTCAAAAATACCCCAGTAAATGAACGATGACGGGTACAGTCAAGAAATAATGACTTCTATGCCCACGCTGATAAAAGATAATGGGTATAATTGAGCAATAATAGTTCCTATACCCCTCTTAGTAGAAAATAGTGGGTATGATTACACAATACCCCTCCTTATACCCTCACTGCTAAAAATTAATGGGTATATCAGAGCAATAATAATCCACATACCCACACCAATGAGAAATGGTGGGTATAGCAGATCATTAATAACACACATACCCACACCAATAAGCAATTGAGTGTATTACCAAGCATTAATAATCTCTATACCCAGACTAACCATAATTGCTAGGTACTGAGTATCACAAACAATAATAATACCCAATAGCACACAATGGCACATAACAAACTACGTGCATTAAAGCCATGATACAATTGAAACTACGCCTATTGATGCCACGGCACATTTTAAATTTCAAGCGAGGTATCCCCTATGATTTTCTGTGACTACCCGATTATCGGTTCCGAAAAAGACCTTCCTGTTTATTTAATTAATATGGGATTACAGCAATGTCAGGATCACGTGATCCGCAAGAACGGATACCCCTGTCCACAGATTCTGTTCTGTACAAAGGGCAGTGGTACCTTACTTTATGAAGATAAGAAATATCTGATTCCGGCCAATACGGCACTCTTTCTTCCGGCCGATTTCCCGCATGAGTATTATCCGAATGAAGACGTGTGGAATATCCACTGGATTGTGCCCGCCGGGGAAGCCCTGCCGCAGTTACTCGGGAACCTGTCTATGGAGGAGCCGGGCATTTTTCATCTACAGGAAACCACACGACTGGAATACTGGTTCCGTTCCATGCATGATGCGCTGCGCTCGGACAGTCTGCTTGGCAATTACCGCGCCTCCGGGCTGTTATACAACTTTCTTGTGGAGTTCAACCTCTCCATCTCCCCAAAAGAATCCGGCAACACGTATCATCCAGCCTTAGTCAAAGCCATTGATTATATCAACAATCATTACCATTCTTCCATCAGCATGGAAGAATTATGCAATTATTGTGGTATCAGCAAGCAGCATCTGTGCCTGCTTTTCCGTACCCTGCTCCACACGCGCCCAATGGAATATGCTGCCAAACGCCGGATCCAGGTTGCTAAAGAGCTGCTCACCAGTACCTCCATGACGATTGAAGAAATTGCCGAAGAGACCGGCTTCTGCACCGCCAGCTATTTCTGCAAAATGTTCAAGCGCTATGAAGGAATTACCGCCATCCGGTTTAAGCGGGACTTTATTTCAACTGTTTAATTAAATTCGTATAGGAAATCCTCAATGCCGTGCACATTCCTCCATAAAGGAACGCCGGCACAGCAAGAAGGACAAACCATCCACTGACCTTTTGCATCAGCAGGATCGCAAGGAAGAACAAAATCCAGCTCGCCACTGCTCCGAACAGCATAGGCTTCCGTATTTTCAGGCAAAGTGCCTTTTCTTCCTCCGGTGCATAAAGCTGAAATTCCCTGGTGCTGCGGAAGATCGCCCAGAACGAATATCGTGATACAAACTCGATCCCCTGTGCAGCAAGCTCCTTCTTCCAGTCTTCCACCTCTTCCTCTGTTTTGCCACGCAGATAACCGACACGGTACACATACTGATCCGGTTTACACGGTTCGAAGGTCCACATCCCTTCTACCAGACGGACTGCACCCCAGCCCTCATGACACATTTTCGCCATATAAGCTTCATCCGCTTTATGATTCAATGGATAATTAAATTTCTTCATTCCTTCTTGGCATGTCCTTTTGCTTGTTTTTTTATTCATCATTCATTTGCTTTTCGTTGCTTTTTGTTTCTTTTTTGTTTGTTTTTTTGCTTATTTTTCACTTATTCGGTTGGACATTTGAGACTTTCTACCATATCCACCTTTTTTAACTTACGCCCGGTGAGAGCCATGGCAATCACATACGCAGCAAGCACAAAGGCAAAGCTTCCAAGCACCGTAATGGGGCACACCGGAAGACTCATCAGCATTCCGGAGGACTGCGCTGCCGAAAGGATCATCGAATATGCAACAAGATACCCCAACGGCACTCCGAGAACGAATCCAACCGGAACGAGAAAATGATTCACGGTAAGCACGAAATGTCGCACCTCACCCTTTCGATATCCCAGAACCTCCAGCATAGAAATATTCCGGCTGCTTTCTCCTATGATAAAGCCGGACATCATGGTTACAATCAACAGACAAATCAACATTCCGAGAACCTTCAACAGCTTTAATACGATTCCAGCCGTTGTAGAAAGGTTCTTTACCTGCACTTCGTAATCCTGAAGGGATGCATTCTTCTTTAACAGTCCACTAGGAATCGTAAGCTTCTCTTTACTGATAATCACATTATATTCCTCCACCGGCCGGTTCAGGAGCTGTGCAACATTTTCCTTACCTGTAAGCACCAGCGGCAGGATATCATTCTTCACAATACCGCTGATGGCAACCGTCGTTTCCTGCATCGTAACCGTATTATAAAAGCAGAAGGAATCACCTTGCGCAATTCCATATTTGTTCGCCGCCGCACTTGTCATATAATATTTCCCATATTCCAGCTCCGCTCCTTCTACCGTCTGCGTGTTGAGGATTCCATTGTCCGGCTCGTATCCGATCATATTAAACCGGGAATCATCCTTTTTTGCCCCAAAGCTGATGTCAAAAACAGCTGCTCCACCATAGGGATTCTCTGTCTGAAAGGACTGGAAGCCATACTCATATTGTCCTCCCAGCATGGCATCCGGCACTTTTACCTTCAAAAGATGATCATACGCATCCTCAAAGGAACCGCCCAGCACGATACAGAGCGTGGCAATCGCAATTCCAATAACAAAGGTCAGGCTCCGGAACCCGTTTATAGTCAAGGAACGGATACTGTAAATGAGTGGCAGCTTTGCGTTACTTCCATTCATAATACAGGACTTTTTCTGCTTTTGTACTCCGGTAAGAAGCGGGATGATGTCTGACTGCAGTACCCGGTTTAAAACAAGCCACGATACCAGTCCATAGGCAAGTACCGGAATGAAAAGAGCCGCCACCATCCAGCTCCACGGCATTTTTACCACATAAGTAATATGCTCTGCATCCCCGAAATAAAAGCTGCAGAATGCCTTTGCAAAGGGAATGCTGAAAAGAATTCCCAATACATCTCCCGCAAAAGCCGGAATCATTCCATAAACCATATAATGACGGATCAGCTCCCTTTTCCGATAGCCAAGCGCCATCAGCGTGCCGATCGTCTTTCCCTCCCGGCGGACGGTCCTTGCCAGAACCATTGCAATAACGGCAATGACTACCACCATAATAATCGGCGCATAAAGTGTAAACTCCGCAACCAGATCATCTGCCTCGTTATAGATCAGACTGATTCTGGAATTGGCTTGCTTTTCCACATATTCCTGCGTTCCGTAATTCTGATAAAGTTCCTCCCGGAAGGCACGCTCCTGTTCCGGATCTCCGTAACGGACCGAATAAAACTCCATCGGTGTGCCAAGCTCTGCCATGGCCTCTTTGGTGATAATTCCGATTCCAAATCCGGATTTATTCGGCATACCTTCTGATAGATCATAGAACATAACCGCATAGTCTGATTTCATGCCAAGTCCGCAGACAGTAAATGATCGCCCGGCAAGTTTGAACTCATCCCCTACCGCAATGCCGTTGGCTTTGGCATAGTTGTAGGTAAGCACCAGCTCATCCTCTGACTCGATATCGCGTCCTTCGGATATGGTATAAAGATCCACGTTCTGCGTCTGCGTATGCAGCCTAAGCTTCGTATCCTGATATTCCAGATCAATGTATTGCTGCTTTTCCAGCGTAAGCTCATACCGGGCTTCCAGTTCTTCCTTCTCTTCTTTGGAAATTGGTTCCTGCGTTGTAAAGTAACCGTCCTCGATATTGGTTTTTGCGAAATAATCGTCAAAGCAGAAGTAGAGGGAATTACTTACTGCAAAGGCTCCCACTAGCAGCATAATCGTAATAGCCGTAAGAACACTGCCCGTCAGATAAAAGGACAGATTCTTTCCAACGCTTCTTGTGATTTTTCTTTGTAAAGTCATCAGATTTCCAGCTCCTTTACACATACTCTTTCATTCACACTGTTCTGAATGACCTTTCCATCATGGATACGGATCACCCGGTCTGCCATCCTTGCAATTCCTTCATTATGCGTAATAATCACAATAGTTGTGTGGTATTTCTCATGCACCTTTTCAAGGATTCCCAGCACGTCCCTGGCCGAGGATGAGTCCAATGCTCCCGTCGGTTCATCGCACAACAGAATAGCCGGATTCTTGATTAGCGCCCTGCCGATCGCACAGCGCTGCTGCTGTCCTCCCGAAAGTTCTGCCGGAAAATGAAGCTCATGCTTCTTAAGTCCCAGATCCTGTAACAGTTCCTGGATGTCCAGCGGATTTTTCGAAATATCCTGTACCACCCGGATATTTTCCTTCACATTCAATTCTGCAATCAGGTTATAGGATTGAAAGACCACTCCGATCTTTTCCCTGCGGTATTCCACAAGCTGCTTCCGGCTAAGTCCCGTAAGCTCAGCCCCATCGACCGCAATCGAACCGGAATCCAACTGATCCAGTCCTCCCAGCATATTAAGCAAGGTACTTTTTCCGGAACCCGATGGTCCGAGAATCACGCAGATTTCTCCATCTTCGATTTCCAGCTCAGCATGATTTAACGCATAAATCTCGCTCTCTCCCTGTCCGTATTTTTTCACGGCATCCTTTACAATAATTGACATAGATATTACCCTCCATTACGTGATTGTATCTGCCCGGGTGATTGTATTGTGGTTGACTGTAGTTAATTGTAGTTAGCCATAATTTTGTTGTGTTGGTTTCGGTTAGTTTTGGCTAACTATATATTTCAGTATAACTCTATGAAATACAGATAACAATCCTTTTGTTAAATCAATCGATGTTTCTTTTATTATAATT
>CAVERH010000013.1:0-57825 GCA_963618065.1 bacterium
AATGCAAGCATTCCGATCATATTTATCAGATTTTGCATGGCTCTGAATAGTTACATAATCTCTCTTACGAGAAAAATTGCATATTACACATTCCAACTGCAATAACAATTCCCAGAATGGCACCCATCAGTACCTGCAGCGGCGTATGTCCTACGAATTCCTTAAGTGCCTTCTCAGCATCAATGTCCTTGCCCATCTGGGTAAAAATCTCCATCATTTCATTCAGTACTTTACCCTGCTTACCGGTTTCCTGACGCACACCCATCGCATCATACATCACCACAATTGCAAAGATCGCTGCCAAAGCAAATTCAAAGCTCCTGCCTCCATATCGTATAGCGGTTGCCGTTGCAAGTGCACATACCGTTGCCGAGTGGGAGCTTGGCATTCCACCGCCCCCTACCAGTCGTTCTGCGACGAACTGTTTGTTCACAATAATATGAATAATTGTCTTCAGAACCTGTGCGACAAACCAGCCGGTGATTGCTGACATGAAAATACTGTTATGTGCTAAGTCTGTTAAAAATGTCATCCTATTTCATTCCTTTAATGTAACTTTCAATTGCATCGTGCCAGTCTGCAAAACGGTAATCAGAGGTAAGCTTTAACATATAGTTCTCCAGAATGGAATAGGAAGGACGCGGTGCCTTCGCTGCAAATTCTTCACTGGTAATATGATTTACCTTCGTATTCTTTCCTGCAAGACGGAAAATCTCTTCCGCAAAGTCTGCCCAGGAACAGCTTCCTTCACAGGTAGCGTGGAACAGTCCGTAATTCTCGGTAAAGAGCAGATGTGCAATCGCTCCTGCGAGCTCCTTCGTGCTGGTGGGGCTTCCCACCTGATCCTTCACAACGCTGACCTGATCGTTGCTCTCTGCAAGACGCAGCATCGTCTTCACGAAATTCCTGCCATCACCATAAAGCCATGCCGTACGGAAGATAAAGAAGCGGTCTGCAAACTGCTTCACCATATTCTCTCCCTGCAGCTTCGTCTTACCATACATCCCCTGCGGATCCGGGGTATCAAACTCAATATAAGGACGGTCTGACTTTCCGTTAAATACATAGTCCGTGGAGATATGAACCATTTTGGCGCCGGTCTGCGTTGCTGCGATACTTAAGTTACGGGGACCAATGGCATTAATGCGGTAAGCATTGTCCACATCCGTTTCACAGGCATCGACTGCGGTATGTGCAGCACAGTTGATAATCGCATAGGGCTTTACCTCACGTGCCAGCTTTAATACATCATCAATATTCGTAATATCCAGCTCGTTTACATCCGTGTTCACAAACTCCAGCTCCGGATTTCCTGCAAGCTCCAGATTAATGGCCCGTCCCAGCTGACCATTGCATCCTGTTACAATTATTTTTTTCATCATAAGCCTCCATGACAAACTCTTTTATTATTTTACCCTTTTCTTACCATTTTCACAAGCATATTTCCAATTTAATCAAATTTAGTCTGTAAAATTACCCTTATATGGCCTTTAAATTAATGAGGCCTTAAGAATTTTGTTAGTGACTGCATACTCTTCCTATGTTATAATATGCTTCGTGAGTTTAAAGCTCACATAATTACAGAAAGTGAGGAAAACGAAATGAAATACTTAAAGGCGTTATCTATAGTTGCCTTATCAGCAGCTTTCATATTAACCGGCTGTGGCAAGGATACAGAAGAAGTTCAGCCTGTTGTTGAGCCGATCATCCAGGCTCAGCCAGCTTCGGAAGAAACCACTGGGGAAGAGCCGGAAGAAGAAGCTGCCAAGGAGGATATCCCCCCTGAGGAGGGAATGGTTCGCAGCTCTCTTACCAACGAATGGATCAGCGGTGATCTTGAAAATGCAAGACCCATTGCAGTTATGTCTCCGAATGATTCCAGCGCATTGCCGCATTACAATCTTTCCAAGGCAGATATTCTTTACGAATGTCCCGTAGAAGGTGGTATCACCAGAAGCATGGCAGTCATTAAAGACTGGGAAGGCTTAGACCGTATCGGTAATGTCCGGAGCTGTCGTGACTACTTCGTATACTGGGCTCTGGAAGCAGATTCCATTTATATTCATTTTGGCGGTCCTTTCTATATTAATGATATTATTGAACGTGAAGGTACCGATAATATTACAGGTTGTAATTACGGTGAAACACATCATGACGGATTATATGCCAATGCATTTTTCCGTTCTACCGACCGTAAAGCGCCTCAGAATGCCTATGCCAGTGCAGATGGTATTAATGAAGCAATCAGCAGCCTTGGCTATTCCAAGACCTACCGTGACGAGTACTATCAGGGTGCCCATTATAAGTTTGCTGCTTCTGATTCACCGAACACTCTGGAAGCCTACAGTGATGCCATTGATGCAAAGGAAATTGATTTAACACCGGCTTACCCAATCACCAAGACCTCCTTCAGCTACAATGCGGACGATGGCTTATATTACCGCAGTATGTACGGTAATGCTGATGTAGACGGTGCTACCAACGAACAGCTTTCCTTCAAGAACATTATCATTCAGAGTACTTATTATGAAGTACGTGATGCAAAGGGTTATCTGGCATTCCAGGTACATGATACCACCAGAGACGGTTACTACATCACCAACGGTAAAGCGATTCATGTAAACTGGAAAAAGACCGCCGATTATGAACCAACCAAGTACTATGATGATAACGGCAACGAAGTAGAATTCAACACCGGCAAGACCATGGTATGTATCATTAAGGACGGAGACAGCTTCTTAGCTGACGGTGTTTCCATCAGCTAATATAGCATCGCTTAATCACAAATACTCTATGAAATACAAAAGACAGGAATGTACATGCTTTCCTGTCTTTTTATTTTGGACAAATTGTGCTAAACTGTATCTATTGAAATATTAGGGGAGGGTTTTACGTGAATAAACTCAAGCAATTATCCTTACTAACATTATCCGCACTGCTGATTGTTTCCGGCTGTACCGCATGTGGCAAAACCAATAAAGAAACCATGCCTTCTGTGGATGTAATTACCTCCATACCGGAGAACACGAAAGATTCTTCCGGAGATTCCTCTGGCGGTAATTCTACGGCTAATGATGCGCAGGCTGCAGCCACAGCGACTCCTTCCCATGAAGGAATGGTCCGGAGCAGGCTGACGAACGAATGGGTAGATCCTTCGGTTGCTTCTACCAGACCCATTGCCGTCATGATTCCGAATTCAAAAACGGCGAGTCAATACGGCATCTCACAGGCTGATATTCTTTATGAATGTAATGTGGAAGCCAGCATGACACGTCTGATGGCAATTTTTGATGACTGGAGCAGCTTTGAAAAGCTTGGAAATATCCGGAGCTGTCGTGACTATTTTGCTTACTGGGCATTTGAATGGGATGCTGTGATTGTCCATTACGGCGGTCCGTTTTATATGGATGAGGTCATGAGCCGCAACGATACCCAGCACATTGACTGTATTGATTATGGCAGCTCTTATTACCGGGATGTGGCAAAGAACGATTATGACAATGCCTTTACCAGCACAAAGCTTCTGGAAAAGGCCATGAATTATTACGGTTATTCGGATAAATACCGTGATGGCTATGCAGATGAGCAGCATTTCCTCTTTGCAGATGACGAGGCACCGAATACGCTGGATCAATATGCAGATGCGCTTACTGCCGCAAAGGTCGATCTGTCACTTGCTTATCCCGTTACCAACTGCTATTTCATCTATAATGAAAAGACCGGACTCTATGACCGCTACCAGCATCTTTCCCGTGATGTGGACGGTCCACATGTTGATCTTGCGAATGACCAGCAGTTATCCTTTAAAAACATTCTGGTGCAGAACACCTATTATGAGGTCCGTGACCAGAAGGGCTATCTGGCTTTCCAGTGTCACGATACGACAAGAGACGGCTGGTTTTTCACCAATGGAAAGGGCATTCATGTTACCTGGGAGAAGACTTCCGATTATGGTGCAACCAGATACTATGATGATGACGGCAATGAAGTTCTGTTAAATACCGGTAAGACCATGATCTGTATTCTTGCAGATGGCGATTCCTTTACCGTTGATAATAAGGTAATTTCTTCCGCATCATAACCTGTATATTTTACACAATTATAAAGGCGCTGCCATTTGGCAGCGCCCTTTGCTTTCATTACCAGCTATTCTGTTTTATTCGCCTAATCCATTTTCGATTGCAGTAACCAGAGAATGCAATGCTTCTACTTCATCTTCCCCATCACAGCAGAATTCAATTTCATCGCCGCACTTTACACAGGCACCAAGTACACTTAATACACTCTTGGCATTCGCAGTATTTCCACGAAATGTAAATGTGATCAACGACTTGAATTTCATAGCCTCCTTGCACAGGATTCCGGCCGGTCTTAAATGAAGACCTGTAGGATTCTTAATAATCACCTTTTGGCTTACCATACTTCCATACCCCCTATAACATGACATTCTGAATAAGGTCAGCAAGTTCTTTTGCATCATGTTCGATCATCTGTTGGTCTTTTCCTTCGATCATGACACGAACCTTCGGTTCCGTTCCGGAAGGCCGGATCAAAACTCTGCCCCCACCCGCAAATTTATCCGTAAGTTTTTGAATTGCATCGGCAATTTCAGGATACTCCATGTACTTCTCTTTCTTGTGGTTCGGCACCTTCGCATTAACAAGTGCCTGCGGCAGTACCTCCATAACGGAAGACAGCTCAGAAAGCGGCTTGCCGGTCTCTACAAGAACCTGTAACAGATGAAGGGCACTCAGCAGACCATCACCTGTGGTATTCTCTTTAAGGAAAATAATATGTCCGGACTGTTCCCCGCCAAGGCTTGCACCGATTTCTCTCATGCGCTCTAATACATAACGATCCCCAACCTTTGTCTGTTCGATGTGGATTCCGTTCTTCTCACCCATAATAAAGAATCCAAGATTACTCATTACGGTTGCTACAATCGTATCATTGTTCAGCTCGCCGTTCTGCTTCATATGGTTGCCAATGATTGCCATAATCTGATCACCATCAACCACGTTACCAAGCTCATCTACTGCAAGAAGACGATCAGCATCTCCGTCAAAAGCCAGACCAATCTGTGCCTTTTCATATACAACACGTGCCATCAGCTCTTCCATATGGGTGGAACCACAGTTAGCGTTGATATTGGTTCCATCGGGCATGTTATGAATGGCTACCACATTACCGCCCAGCTCCTTCAAGGCTTCTACGGAAGTATAATAAGAAGCTCCTTCCGCACAGTCTACCACGATCTTCATTCCGGTCAGATCCACATTCACAGACTGAATGGAATGATTGATATATTCTTCACGTGCGTCAGTACGATACTTGATCTTTCCGACATTCGCACCAATCGGGAATTTGATCGGACTCATATTATCACGGATAATGGCTTCGATTTCATCCTCCAGAGAATCCGGAAGCTTATACCCGTTTCCGTCAAAAAATTTAATTCCGTTGAATTCAACCGGATTGTGCGATGCAGAAATAACAACACCTGCATCCACCTTATATTTTCTGGTCAGATAGGCCACCGCAGGTGTAGGAATCACTCCTACATATACGGCATTCGCGCCAACCGAACAAATACCTGCCATCAATGCATTCGCCAGCATATCTCCCGAAATTCTTGTATCACATCCAACCATAATCGTCGGCTTATGCTCATTTTCTTTGGTAAGAACATAGGCTCCTGCCTGACCAAGCTGCATTGCAAGCAACGGTGTTAATTCATCATTGGCCACTCCTCTTACACCATCTGTACCAAATAATCTGCTCATGTTTTAAAATATATCCTTTCTATTCTTGTTTTGCTGATATATGCACAACCACTTCTACCGGTTCTAACAGACGTACATCATCCGGAAGTCCAAAGTTCACTTCCATATTATAGAAGCCTTCCTGCAGCTCCTCAAGATTAAATTTCTCCATCAGATCATTGACATCAATGGTGCCCTCCAGACTCGATGCCTGAACCTCACTCAGATTCTGTGCCAGACCAATTACCTCAATGATAAAGGTCTCTTCCACACCGGATACACTTGCGGTAAATCCATCCGGCAGATTGGTCACATGAATCTTGCTTTCTCTCAGTTCGATCTTCTTGGAAATCTCCGGTTCAATATCCACAGTAACCGTGACAACGCTGTCTTCCATTCCTACAAGCTGTACATCAGCCGGAAGATACTGCTCCAGATCTACCTCTGTTGTAAAGCTGTCATTCTGATTAGTCAGATCCAGCACCTCAGCCGGAACATCAATACTCTGAATACTCTTCAGAATACTGCTCTTACCACTGATAGTTACAGCCTCTGTATCACACTCCACTGTACCCGTAAAACCGTACCCGTACATTGGTTCTCCCTGGGTATGGAATACTAACGGAACCTCCTTCTTCTGCAGAATCGATACCTGAACGTTAACACTCTTGATATTCTGCGTAATACCGGAATCATTCACTACATTGCCATCAGCGTCATAAAGCCGCACCTCAGCGCTGGTACTGATATCACTTGTAAAGTCGGTAACCATGATTTCTGCAACTGCCTTGGAAACAGAATTAACTACCGATTCCGGTCCTGAGATCCGGACAAGATTCTGGTCGGTTGTAATATCCCCGACTATATATCCATCACTGACTTCTCCCGAAATTTTGGTTCCAAGAGCCATCGTCTTCGTCCTTTTATTTTCAATGTTCAGCTTCACCGTATCACTGCTTAACACAATTCCGGTGATCTGATCCTGATAGATATTCGTTGTCAGATCCACAGATACCGTATCCAGACTACTGATATTACTCACATCTGCTGTTGCAACTATATTGCTTTCCGTCATGCTGGAAATGATTGATCTCGGTCCGCGAATGGTTACTCTGCTGATCACATCCGAGTTATCCAACACCTCATATACTCTGCCGGAATCGGTGATGACATCTGTATTTTCCAGAACCACCTTTACATCTGAAAACGTCCTTGAGATCGTAGGGTTTCCAATACTGTTTCCCACAAGCCATAAAATAATGGAAAATAATACGGATATCAGCTTCAAACCTATATTGGCAGTCAGTTTCTTTTTCATTTTGACCACCTTCCCTTCCACATGATACGCTTATGGCCTTCTTCCTCAGACTTGTTCTGCAATTCATTCAGTATGGCTCGCAGCCGGTCAGAGTCTACGTTCCGTTCCAGATCTCCGCCATATGCTACACTGATCTTACCAGTTTCCTCAGATACAATGATCGTCAGGGAATCGGTCGCCTCCGAAATTCCGACACCCGCACGATGTCTGGTTCCCAGCTCCTTACTTAAACGCATATTGTCAGAAAGCGGAAGATAACAGGTTGCTGAGGTCACACGATCACCGCGCACGATTACCGCTCCATCATGCAGGGGAGTATTATGCTCAAAAATGTTGATCAATAACTGGCTGGTTACTATACCATCAACCTCGATTCCCGTTCTTTCATAATCTGTCAGGGATTCATCCTTTTCCATAACAATAAGGGCGCCGGTTCTGGCTCTGCCCATCTCGACACAGGCCTTCACGATTTCGTTGATTGTTTTATCAGAGAAGCGTCCTCCATCCGGACCTCTGCCTACCGTAACCGGAATAATGCTGCTGATAATATTCTTACGCCCCAGCTCTTCCACAGCTCTTCGAAGCTCCGGCTGCAGAATAACTACGATAGCCGTAACGGCTACACCAAATAAATTATTCACGATCCAGAGTATCGTGGTCATTTCAAAGTAAGCTGCAAACAGTACGAACACAGCAATAACCAGAAGTCCCTTCAAAAGCGACCACGCCTTGGTATTCTTAATCCAGACCAATATGTGATAGATCAGAAAAGACAATATAATAATTTCTACTACATCTGTCCAACGAATGCCCGTCATCCTGGGCAGATAGCTCATCAGTTCTTCGATTGCATACTTCATCTGCTAACTCCATATCTTTATTTACGAGACTGGGAAGGTGAAGGCTTGCGTTTGTGAGAATTGATCTTCTTCACCGTTCTGGAAGGCGTTGCTACGTTAATCTTTGGAATTGCTTTCACGTAGTAATAATACTCGTCATCCTCAAACTGAACCTTCTCTGTCCTGCTATAATCTACACTAAATACAAAAAATTCAACAACCTTGGCAGCCAATACGGAAATGATGGTTCCAATAATCAGCATGATGATGGATCCGTTCGTATCAAATACCAGATCGCCTATTAAAAGAATCATCATATCTGCTAGGGCTCCTGCCGCAATGGCAATGGTCCAGGCATAATCAATTGCCAGACGCTTTACAAAATAAACCAGAATAATCGTTACGGAAAAAGCAACGATCATCAGAATCATTTCTTTATTGTTAATCAGTCCGTCAATCACGAAACGGAACTTTGCTGCCATATCTTCTGTTTCCATGGAAGAAATTGCAGTTGCACTGTCCGACATATGCCTGATAAAGCTGCTCACAATTACACCACAGGCTACCGATACTGCCGAAGCCGGTGTTCCCACAAGTCCCATGGTAAGTGGAACCACATAGGGAATTCCCATTGCTGTACAGATCGGAGTCAGAACTACTGCCAGCGTATCCTTAGGGGAAAAGCGGAAATATAACAGAAATAATACCAGAAACAACACCAGACCGATTGCCGCACATTCAATGGACAAGGCATATAGATGTAACAGCACAAATAATGCTGCCACAACAATAATAAAGTTAGTCGGCATAAAGGAACACATCAATGCAGCAATCAAAACAACAGAAATATTATCAATCTTCTGCATAAATCCAATTTTACCGTTAATGGTCATCAGTGTGATGAGCGCCAGAATCAGCTTACCAATCGGCTTTAGATAAATTTCATATTTGCTTACAAAGTTCTTTATATACTGCTTTGCTACGAGTAAACTGGTCATAAATATATCCTCTTACTTATTGTTGTTCATATTGTAACAGTTCAGCCCTGCTCATTCATAAGCTGCCGCTTTGCACAGATTGGCTGACATATATTCATGTTCTCCGGCAGCTTATACAATCATTTCTGCATGGCTGAACTGTTACTTCATATTTTCCAATGCTCTCAAACCGGCATAATAGTGTTTCAGCTTCTTCTTCGCCTTGCTGTAGCGGTTCGCATAAACTACGTAGGTAATCACACCATAGGCTGCCGCAACACAGAGATAGATAATCACCACGCTCTTGCCAAATTCCATCAGATCCAGCTTATAAATATCATGCATGAGATCCTCAAAATTATAGAACAAATACAGAGCAAAGACAGCTACAAAGGAAATTGTAACTGCGATAATCGATTTCAATACCTGAAATCCGATATAGTCATTTCGATAATAGTTTACAATATTCAGATTCTTCCTGCCCTCACGCTTCTCAAAAGCAGCAAGCTTCGTCATCCGAATAATCTTTTCTTCATTGAGCATAATCTCTTCCTTTGGATTTATAAATAACGCATACGATCGCGTTCACTTATATTTCTGGACGGCTTTCCGGCCGGTGCCGCAGGTCTCTTATTCATTCCCATCGCATCACGGAAGCCATTCGTCATAGCCGCCTTACATTTATCACAGTAACGGCCGGAACGAATCATTGTGCCGCATCCCTCACAGGCAATCCGAATCGGTGAATCATCAGCAAACTGCAGACGTTCCTCGCGAATCCACTGTCGGATCTGCGAAGGCTCTACATTACATTCTTTTGACACCTCAGCAATATCTGCACCATGATGCTCCATAACATATTCCTTGACTACCTGAAATACTTTCTCCTGCTCTTCCACACAATGAGGACACAGAATCGGTCCCACAACATAATTAAATATCCTGCCACATTTCCTGCAATTTCTTACATTCATGGAATCACTCTTCCTTCCTAATTTCCTCTTCCGATTGCCACCGTCAGAACATAAACCCGGCAGTCCATATGCTGCCGTATCACCTGTACAATTGCATCAATGGTACTGCCTGTTGTATAGATATCATCTATTATAACAATCGTATTTAATTTTACATCATTTCTGACTATTTTGAAAGCCTTTTTCAAATTATTTTGTCTTTCCTGCGCGCCGAGATCCTTTAACGGTGCGGTATCTCCCTCACGCACCAGCCAGTTTTCCAGTACAGGAATTCCCGTATAGGCAGACAGACGTTCTGCCAGCACTGCCGCCTGATTGTAGCCACGCTTTTTCATTCGTTTTTTATGAATGGGTACCGGAACCAGTGCATCCGGTCTGACGGTCCGGAGCCATTCTTTCATCCGGCGGTACATCTCCCATGCAAAAAAGTCCGCATACTCCCGTCTTCCCTGATTCTTAAAGCGGAACATGGCATCCGACACACTGGCATACTGGAACACGCTTCTCCCCTGTAGATAGGCATGTTCCCTGCTCCGGCAGTCTTCACAATACTCCTGTTCTTCCAGAAGCTGTTTACCGCATTTCATGCAGAAGGGCTCTTCCACATACCGAAGCTCCTCCCTGCAGTTTAAGCACACCGGCTCTTTTCCTGCCTCGACCGGCTCATCGCATACGATGCATCTCCTTGGAAAAAGAAGCTCTATCATTTTGTCTCTTACCACGCACGATCCTCACTTTCCAGCTCCAGTATCCGCCTGCCAAGTCCGGTGTAACGATGATACTGGTTTTCGTTTCCGATCATGCCGTCTACCATTTCCTGACTGCCCAGAATGGTCACACATTTTCGGGCACGCGTCACGGCCGTATACAGCAGATTCCGGTTCATCAGCATTTTCGGACCGGAAAGCAACGGAAGCAGTACCGCCGGGTACTCACTACCCTGCGATTTATGTATCGTAATGGCATAGGCCAGCTCAATTTCATCCAGTTGGGAAAAGGTATATTCCACCAGACGATGTTCATCAAATTCCACCTGCACGGTCGAAGATTCCTCTCGGATTCTGCGTATCGTTCCAATATCTCCGTTAAATACACCGCTTCCGCTGTCGATCCGGATGCCATACCTGCTGACAATCTCCCATTCCAGCTGATAGTTGTTCTTAATCTGCATCACCTTATCGCCCTCGCGGAAAATCCGTTCCCCGGTCGTATGCTCCTGTTTGGATGGATCTGCCGGATTCAAGTACCGTTGCAGAATCTCATTCAGCGTTTCCACACCCAGGCTTCCCTTCCGCATAGGTGTCAGAACCTGGATATCATAGGGCTGTGCTTCCACATACTGCGGCAACTTCTCCGTAATCAACTGGATCATATGCTTATAGATGACCTGTACATCATTTCTCGGCAGGAAAAAGAAGTCCTTACTTTTGTTATTGAGTGCGATCTTCTGCCCCATATTAATCCGGTGGGCATTCATGACAATGTCACTTTCCCCTGCCTGCCGGTAAATCTTCTTAAGCATGACCGTTGAGAAGCACTTGCTCTCAATCAGATCCCGCAGCACCTGACCGGGTCCCACGCTCGGTAACTGATCCACGTCTCCTACCAGAATCAGACGTGTGCCCACACTGACTGCTTCTAAAAGAGACTGGAACAGATAAATATCTACCATCGACATCTCATCAATAATCACCACATCCGCTTCTAGCGGATTCTCTCCATTTCTTTCAAAACGAGCGCGGCTCTCGTCCTCCATGCCGCCGTTAATTTCCAGCATCCGGTGGATCGTCCTTGCTTCATAGCCGGTCGCTTCCGTCATCCGCTTTGCTGCTCTTCCTGTCGGTGCTGCCAGCAGAATGTCCATTCCTTCTTCATCAAAGTAACGGATAATGGTGTTAATTGTTGTCGTTTTTCCTGTTCCGGGGCCGCCGGAAAGAATCATGATTCCATGCTTCACGCATTCCAGAACCGCGTTCCTTTGCAGCTCATCCAGCTCTAAGCCCTGTTCCTTTAAGATACGCTGCAGGATTGTTTCAATGCGCTTTTCTTCCGAATCAAGAAGCTCCGATTCCATTAGGACATTCAGCTCCCGCAGCATTCTTGCACAGTTCAGCTCCGCATAGTAATAAGAAAACGCATAGACCTCCAGCTCATCTCCGGTCTTTTTCACGACAACCTTATGATCCATATGAAGATTCTGGATCTGCGCCCGGATCACTTTCTCCGGCACCTGCAGCAGATCCACGCTCCTGCGCACCAGCACTTCCATCGGCAGGAACATATGTCCCTCGAGGGACGCCTGCAGCAGCGTATACAGAATTCCGCTCCGGATGCGGTAATCGGAATCCGTATGAATACCGATTTTCTCTGCAATTTCATCGGCAAGCCGGAAGCCGACACCCTGAATGTCCTCTGCAAGCCGGTACGGGTTCTCTTTCAGAATGCCATACATCTCCATTCCGTATTTTTCATAGATCTTCACCGCCAGCGTATTGGTAATTCCGTATTTCTGTAAAAAAAGAAACGCCTCACGGATCTCCTTTTTCTCGATCATCTGGTCTGCAATCTGCTGTGCGATCCGCTCACTGATTCCCTTGACCTCAACCAGACGCTCCGGCTCTTCTTCAATGACACGGAAGGTATCCTTGCCAAACTTCTTCACAATACGCTTCGCCAGTACTTCACCGACACCTTTGATAGCACCGGATCCCAGATAACGCTCCATACTGAGCAGATCATCCGGCTCTACGACCTTGAAGCTGCTTGCCCTGAACTGGAAGCCATAGCTTGGATGCTCCACATATTCACCGGTGATCTCCAGATTCTCTCCGTTATCCACACCCCGGAAGATCCCTACACAGATTTCTTCCTCATCATCCACATTCATGGACAGTACCGCATAGCCATTGTCCTTATTCTGATAAATGATATGATCCACATATCCCTTAATTGTTTCCAAATAGTTCTCCCTCAAATTTAATAGAGGCTGCTTCGTGGAAAACTCACGTAAGCAGCCAGTTTTTCTTCTCATTTATGTAATGTTATCAGTCGATTCCGTAATTCCGTTTCATCTGTTCATACAGAGTCTGTGCAAGTCCCAGTCCCTGTGTTTCGGTGGATGTCTCGGCAAGCTGCTGGATCGTCTCATCCTTAAAATAGCTTACCAGATTATTATCGGTACTCGATGACTCATCCTTAAAGCAGTCTACGGTCTTCTGCATTTCCTTAAATACCTGTTCGAGGAAATAGGCCTCGAACTGTTTACAGGCATCTAAAAGCTCATCCTCTGTTGCCGTCGAATAATCGGTATTGTTAATCTGATCCTTTAATTTTGTCTCTGATACGTTCTGATCCTGCAGATAACTTGCATAAGCAGAAGATCCAATTCCACTAATATCCATCTTCATCCTCCGGTTCTACATCGGCTCCATGCCCTAAAGCTTATCTCTTAAGATTGTTAGCTGTCTGCATCATTTCATCGGTTGTTGTAATTGCCTTGGAGTTCATTTCATAAGCACGCTGTGCCACAATTAAGTTGACCATTTCGGTAGCAACCTGCACATTGGAGCCTTCCAGATATCCCTGTACCATCTTGCTCTTTTTAAGAGAATTGTTGGTTGCTTCATTGAGTGCCTGGCCGCTGGCTCCGGTTACTGCCCATAAGCTGTCACCCTGTCGTTCCAGACCTCCGGGATTGTTAAACTGAAACATACCGATCTGCATGCCGATTGGCTGCGGATTATTATTGGCATCCGGATAACAGATTCTTCCGTCTCCGGTAATGGTAATTCTGCTTGTTACATAACTGTTGTTTAAGGTAATGGCTTTTCCTGAGGAATCCAGAACCGGAAGTCCGTCTGTCGTTGTCAGCATCATACCGTTAGCGCCGTTCGTTGCCCAGGTAAAGTCTCCGTTTCTGGTATAGTATGTATTGCCGTCTTCTCCACGGATTGCAAAAAACCCATCTCCTTCGATTGCAAAAGAGGTATCACTGGCGGAATCCAGCAAGCTGCCCTGTGTAAAAATGGAATTAATCGAAGAATTCCGCACACCAAGTCCTACCTGGGAGCTGGTCGGCTTCGGATCTCCATTCGCCGTAGTGGTTGCAGTCTGAAGTGTCTGATATAACAGAGTCTTGAACTGTGCAGCCTGTGTCTTATATCCCATTGTATTTACATTGGCAAGATTGTTGGCAATGGTATCCACATTCGTCTGCTGTGCATTCATACCTGTTGCTGCTGTCCATAAGCTTCTAACCATGTCCCGCTACCTCCTATACTTTGCCAAGCTGGTTGGCTGCAATATCCAGTGTTCCGTCATATGTAGTAATGACCTTCTGATTCGTCTCATATGCCCTTGAAACCGTAATCATATTTACCATTTCCGTCACCACAGAAATATTCGAGGTTTCCAGATATCCGGCATATACCTTCGCTGCAGCATCCTTTTCGGTTGCACCGTCAATCGGTTCAAAGTAGTTTTCCCCGTAACGCTGCAGATAATTGTAATCCTCAAAATCCGTAACCTGAATCGTGGCTACGACGCTGCCATCCTGAATGACCTGCCCCTGTACATTGATCTGGGTATCCTTCAGCGGATCAATCTTCACCGGTTGGCCGTCCGTTCCAAGGACACGATCCCCATCCTGTGTCACCAGTTCTCCGGATTCATTCAGGGTGAAGTTACCGTCTCTTGTATATTTCACAGAGGTATCCCCCTGCTTATTGGTAAATTCCACTGCAAAGAAGCCCTTATCAGTCAACGCCAGATCGTAAGGATTCTCTGTTGTTTTTAAAGGTCCCTGGGAAAAATCTGTATAGCCTTCACCAATCTTCACACCCGGATTATGCACACCGGTTCTCTTCGCCAGACGATACCCTTCAGAGTTATCCTTAATCTTGTATGCAAGAATCGAATCGAAAGACTGTGCCGTAGCCCCTTCCTTCTTATATCCGTTGGTATCCGCGTTGGCCAGATTGTTAGTCAGCACATCCATTCTGTGTTCCTGATTGATCATGCCTGTATAGGCGGTATACAATCCTTTAACCATCCTGTTCTCCTGAATCATATTCTTACGGTCTCAGCAGCAAATGCTTCGACCTGTACTGAATAGTTACAACTAATCTTCTTTATAACCTGCTAAAAATTCAACATACTTACCGGTTCCGATTGCTACTGCAGTCATCGGATCCTCTGCGGTCATCGTATTGATTCCGGTCTTCTCTGCAATGAGGTCTTCAAGACCACGGAGCAGGGAACCTCCACCGGTAAGAACAATACCACGATCTGCAATATCGGCTGCCAGCTCTGGAGGAGTCTTCTCCAAAACACTGTGGATCGTTTCGACAATCTGTGAAGTTGCCTCACGAAGTGCTTCCTCGGTTTCCTCAGAGGACACGGTAATGGTCTTCGGCAGACCTGTTACCAGATTACGTCCGCGGACATCCATGTAGTCTACTTCCGCACGCTTATAAGCGGAACCAATCTTAATCTTAATATCCTCTGCGGTTCTTTCACCAATCAGAAGATTATGTTTCTTACGCATATAGCGGACAAGCGCCTCATCAAAATCATCACCTGCAATCTTAATGGATGCACTGACAACCGTACCACCCAGAGAGATGACTGCAATATCAGAAGTACCGCCGCCGATATCCACAATCATGTTTCCGCAGGGCTTGGAAATATCAATTCCCGCGCCAATCGCTGCTGCAATCGGCTCTTCGATAATGGATACTTCACGTGCACCGGCCTGAAGAGTCGCATCTTCAACGGCCTTCCGCTCCACCTGGGTAACGCCGCTCGGTACGCAGACCGCAATACGGGGCTTACGGAATGTCTTCCGTCCTATTGCCTTCTGAATAAAATATTTCATCATCTGCTCCGTTACACGGTAATCAGAAATAACACCCTGACGCAGAGGGCGTACAGCAATAATATTGCCCGGTGTTCTTCCAAGCATCAGTCTGGCATCCTCACCGATTGCCATAATCTTATCTGTATCTCTATCAAAAGCCACAACAGAGGGCTCCTTAAGGACGACTCCTCTTCCTCTGATGTAAACAAGAATACTTGCTGTTCCTAAATCAATACCGATATCTGTGTACTGCATTTTCATGTACCCCTTTCTATTCTCACAGCATAATTAATAAATATTATAACCCATACCATAATATTTTCAAAGGGATTTCGTGAATTTTTATTTATTTCGGTATTTCTCCACATTTTCTTTATATCTTGCCAGCATTTTCTTCACATATTTTCCGGTATAAGAGGCTGGATGTTCTGCAACCTCCTCCGGCGTGCCACAGGTTACAACCGTTCCGCCACGGTCACCGCCATCCGGTCCCATGTCAATAATATAATCTGCTGTTTTAATGACATCAAGATTATGCTCTATCACGACAACCGTATTTCCGTTATCCGTCAGGCGCTGCAAAATCTCTACCAGCTTATGCACATCTGCGAAGTGAAGTCCGGTTGTAGGCTCATCCAGAATATAAATGGTATTTCCGGTACTTCTCCGGCTCAGCTCTGTTGCCAGCTTGATCCGCTGTGCTTCCCCGCCGGACAATGTCGTGGAAGGCTGTCCCAGTTTGATATAGGAAAGCCCGACATCATTCAGGGTTTCGATCTTGTTGCGGATCGACGGCACATTTTCGAAGAACGGCACAGCCTCTTCCACGGTCATATCCAGAATATCATAGATATTCTTTCCCTTATATTTCACTTCCAGGGTTTCACGGTTATACCGTTTACCGCCGCAGACCTCACACGGCACATACACATCCGGAAGGAAATGCATTTCGATCTTGATAATACCGTCACCGCCACAGTTCTCGCAGCGGCCTCCCTTGACATTAAAGCTGAAGCGTCCCTTCTTGTAGCCGCGTGCCTTGGCATCCGGTGTTCCCGCAAACAGGTCACGGATCTGGTCAAAAACTCCGGTGTAGGTTGCCGGATTGGAACGAGGGGTACGTCCGATCGGGGACTGGTCAATGTCAATTACCTTATCCAGTTTCTTAATTCCCGTAATATTCTTATGCTTGCCCGGAATGGTTCTTGCACGGTTCAGTTCCCGTGCCAGTGTCTTATACAAAATTTCATTTACCAGGGAGCTCTTGCCGGATCCGGATACGCCCGTAACACAGGTAAATACGCCCAGTGGGAGCTTCACATCAATGTTCTTTAAGTTATTTTCCTGTGCACCGGTGATTTTAAGCCAGTCCTTCGGCTTACGACGTGTCTCCGGAACCGGAATCTGCATTCTTCCGCTTAAATACTGACCGGTCAGAGATCCTTCGACCTTCATAATCTCTTCGGCAGTTCCATGTGCCACCACTTCTCCACCATGAGAGCCGGCGCCGGGACCGATATCCACAATGTCATCGGCTTCCAGCATGGTATCCTCATCATGTTCTACCACGATCAGCGTGTTACCAAGATCTCTTAAATTCTTCAGGGTATTTAACAGCTTATCGTTATCCTTCTGATGAAGTCCAATACTCGGTTCATCGAGAATATAGCATACGCCGACAAGTCCGGAACCAATCTGTGTTGCCAGACGGATACGCTGTGCTTCCCCGCCGGACAAAGTTCCCGTTGCTCTCGAAAGCGACAGGTAATCCAGACCGACATCCACAAGGAAGCCGACTCTCGCCTTAATCTCCTTCAATACCTGTTTCCCAATGATCTGCTGCTGTGCGGTAAGTTCCATATTCTGTAGGAATTCATTCAGGTCACAGATCGGCATCGAGGTAATCTCATAAATATTCTTGCCACAGACGGTCACGCTTAAGGATTCCTTCTTAAGACGCATTCCGTTACATTCCTTACACGGTGTAATGCGCATAAAGGTTTCATATTCCTGCTTCATAATATCCGAACCCGTTTCACGGTACCGCTTTTCGGTATTCCTGATAATGCCCTCAAACGCAATCGGATAGACTCCCTCTCCACGCTGTCCCTTGTAATGCACCTTCACTTCCCTGCCGTTCGTTCCGTAGATCAGCATATCATAAACGTCCTTGGGCAGCTTCTCAACTGGGGTATCCAGACTGAACTGATACTCCTTCGAAAGTGCGCGCAGAACCGCATTGGTAAAGCTTCCCTCATCCTTACTCGACTGCCAGCCCATAACCTGGATGGCACCTTCGTTAATACTGAGCTTCTTATCCGGAATCATCAGTTCCGGATCAAACTCCATCTTATATCCAAGGCCAAAGCAGACCGGGCAGGCTCCGAACGGATTATTAAAGGAAAAGCTTCTCGGCTCAATCTCCGAAATACTGATTCCGCAATCCGGACAGGAAAAGCTCTGGCTGAAATTGATGGTTTCCCCACCAATCACGTCTACCATCAGAAGTCCCTCGGCCAATGCCAGAACATTCTCGATGGAATCGGTAAGTCTGCGTTCAATCTCCGGCTTGATCACCAGACGGTCTACCACAATTTCAATATTATGCTTAATGTTCTTGTCCAGAGAAATATCCTCTGACAGCTCATACATATTGCCATCCACACGGACACGCACATAACCGCTTCGTTTCGCACGGTCAAAAACCTTCGCATGCTCGCCCTTCCTTCCACGGACAACCGGTGCCAGAAGCTGGATCTTCGTTCCCTCCGGAAGCTCCATAATCTGATCCACCATCTGATCCACGGTCTGCTTACGGATTTCTTTCCCACAGTTCGGGCAGTGCGGAATACCGATTCTGGCATATAATAAACGAAAATAATCATAGATCTCCGTTACGGTTCCAACAGTAGATCTCGGGTTGCGGTTCGTTGATTTCTGGTCAATGGAAATGGCAGGAGACAGTCCCTCAATCTTCTCTACATTCGGCTTTTCCATCTGCCCTAAGAACTGACGGGCATAAGAAGACAAGGACTCCATGTAGCGTCTCTGTCCCTCTGCATAAATCGTATCAAACGCCAGAGAGGATTTGCCGGAACCTGACAGTCCTGTCAGAACTACCAGTTCATTTCTCGGGATATCCACATCGATATTTTTTAAATTATGTTCTGCTGCTCCACGGATTTTAATGTATTCACGCGGACGTATCTTAACAACCGGCACATGCTGGTCGGATAACTTGATACTCATGGTTCTTACTCCTTTTCCTTCTCTCTCTCGATCTCCTGCAGTTTCATCTTAAGCTCTACCATCTTATCACGAAGCTCGGCTGCTGCCTCGAAATTCAGCTCGGCTGCTGCCTTGCGCATCTGCTTCTCCACCCTGGCAATCAGCTTCTTCAATTCATCCGCACTCATGGATTCCGGATCTTTTTCAAACTGGAGCTCTTCCTTAGCAATCGTCCTGGAGATGCTGATGAGGTCGCGGACAGCCTTCTTAATCGTCTGCGGCGTAATATGGTGTTCCTCGTTATACTTCTGCTGGATGGTCCGACGGCGGCTGGTCTCCTCGATTGCCGCCTTCATGGAATCCGTCATATTATCAGCATACATGATAACATGTCCCTCTGCGTTACGTGCGGCACGTCCGACAGTCTGAATCAGGGATGTTTCGGAACGCAGAAAGCCCTCCTTATCCGCATCCAGAATCGCAACAAGGGAGATCTCCGGAATATCCAGTCCCTCACGCAGAAGGTTAATACCAACCAGCACATCAAACACATCAAGGCGCATATCCCGAATGATCTGTGCCCGTTCCAGTGTATCAATATCGGAATGCAGGTACTTCACACGGATTCCCACATCCTTCATGTAATCGGTCAGATCCTCTGCCATCCGCTTCGTGAGCGTGGTTACCAGAACCTTATTGTGCTTCTCCGTTTCCTTCCGGATCTCCGAAATCAGATCATCAATCTGTCCTTCTACCGGACGGACGAAAATCTCCGGATCCAGCAGTCCCGTAGGACGGATAATCTGCTCCGTACGCAGCAGCTCATGCTCCTCCTCATATGTGGAAGGGGTTGCAGACACGAACAGCATCTGGTCAATATGCTGCTCGAACTCTCCAAAGTTCAGCGGCCGGTTATCCAGTGCCGATGGCAGACGGAAACCATAATCCACCAGAGTAGTTTTCCTCGAACGATCCCCGACATACATCGCCCCGATCTGTGGAATCGTAATATGGGACTCATCAATAATGATGAGAAAATCATCCTTGAAATAATCTAACAGGGTATGTGGCGGTTCTCCCTCCCGCATACCGTTTAAGTGACGCGAATAGTTCTCGATTCCCGAGCAGAAGCCCGTCTCACGCAGCATCTCAATGTCAAAATTCGTCCTTTCGGAAATACGCTGTGCTTCCAGAAGCTTATCCTCACTCTTGAAAAAGCGCACTCTCTCCTCCAGTTCTTCCTCCAGTGCTTCACAGGCTTTGTTAATCTTCTCCTGCGGTACGACATAGTGCGATGCCGGGAAAATGGTAATATGCTGCAGTGATGCATGCACCTTACCACTCAAAGGCTCAACCTCTGTAATGCGGTCGATTTCATCTCCAAAGAACTCTACCCGGATCAGATAATCACCGCCCTGTGCCGGATAAATCTCGAGTACGTCACCCCGAACCCGGAAACAGCTCCGATCCAGATCCATATCATTCCGATCATAGCGGATATCAATCAATTCTTTAATGACCCGATCCCGGTCCTTACTCATTCCCGGGCGCAGAGACACCATCATATCCTGATAATCATCCGGGGAACCCAGACCATAAATACAGGATACACTCGCCACAACCACAACATCCTTTCTCTCAGAAAGAGATGCCGTCGCAGACAACCTTAATTTATCAATTTCATCATTAACGGAAGAATCCTTCGCAATATAGGTGTCCGACGAAGGAACATACGCCTCCGGCTGATAGTAGTCGTAATAGGATACAAAATACTCCACGGCATTCTCCGGAAAGAATTCCTTGAATTCTCCATATAACTGCCCTGCCAGTGTCTTATTATGTGCAATAACCAGCGTCGGCTTATTCAGTGCGGCAATTACATTCGCCATGGTAAAGGTCTTGCCGGAGCCGGTCACACCCAGCAGCGTTTCAAACTGGTTTCCCTCCTGAAAGCCCTTCACCAGCTCGGCAATCGCCTGCGGCTGGTCTCCGGTTGGCTCATATGGGGCTTTTAATTTGAACTCATTCATGGTAAACTCCTCCATTTGTGACCTTTGCTATGGCCATTATCAGTCCAAAATCCGTATTCGGACTCATAACGAAAAGCTCATTTTTATGGTGAATAAAGTCTTTGTCAGCTCGTTACGAAACAAGCCACAAAACTGGTTTGTTCTTGTAACAGTCCCTATTATATCAGACATTTTTTTGAAAGTATATAGATGAAGGCAAGAAAATAGTACAAATGTTCGATTTTGATTTGGTAACTGTGAGGGTACTGAACAGTTACCATGTTTGTTCTGCAACAGGTGGTAAATAGACAGTAACGTTAAACAAAAAGAACCGTTGCTTAGCGTATACTAATGCAGCGGCTCTTCCTTGCTTTACCTGTGTATCTCTTTTCAAGTCTGGATGCTTAGATAAAGAAGCTTCCTGTTACATCGCCATTAATTACATAATAAGCGGTGTTCTCTTCAGGCTTCACATAAAGTTCAATGCTCTTTATATCCTCTTCCTTACCATTTAAATCATATTTCCATACATCTCTGGTGATTCTGATAAGATCGTCGGAAGTATAAGATTTTCCACTAAACTGGAAGTTTACTTCTTCTTTTACAACGGATTTCTTAGCAGCGGGTGCCTTTTTAACTGTTTCCTTCTTGACGGTTTCCTTCTTAGCTGCAGGTGCCTTCTTAGCAGGTGATTTCTTAGCAGTGGGTGTCTTCTTAACTGCCTCTTTCTTAACTTCTGCCTTAACTTCGGGTGCTTTTACCTCTGCTGCCTTAATTTCCACCTTTTTCTCTTCAGCCGGTACCTTAGCAACTAATGTTGCTTTCTTTACTTCTGCCATGACTAACTCCTTTCACTTCTGAACCTGACATTTCCCCCAACATTTACTGAAGTAAGCACTTCATTATGTTGAACATACACCATAAGCCCGTACTTGTCAATATTTGTGCCCCAAAAACAGCTGTTTCAACGTAACAGTTCAGCCTCTGATCAGGAAGAAAAGTATTACAATAATACCAAGTGCAATCCGGTAATATCCAAACACCTTGAAGTCATGCTTCTTAATATAGCCAAGCAGGAACCTGATCACGAAGAAGGATACCACGAATGCAACAATCATTCCAACTGCAAGAATTGCTCCCTCCATAGAAGTCATGGATGCGCTTGCAAGAAACTTAACACCCTTTAAGAGACTCGCTCCAAACATAACCGGAATGGCAAGGAAGAAGGTATATTCTGCCGCAACCGTTCTGGACACACCAAGCAACAGTGCTCCGACAATGGTTGCTCCAGAACGTGAGGTTCCCGGAAAAATGGCTGCAATCAGCTGGAACATTCCGATCCAGAAGGCAAGCTTATAGTCAATTCCGGCTAAGGTTGTCACCTTCGCCTTTTTGCCTTTATGGTAATTCTCAATCACAATAAATGCGATACCAAACAGGATCAGCATGATTGCAACTGTCTGATAGTTGTAAAACAGTGCTTCAAGCTGTGCATCAAAGAGCAGTCCCACAATGGCTGCCGGTACACAGGATACCAGAATGTGAAACCAGAGCCTGAAAATATCCCATTTCACAAAGGCTCCGATTCCGTCCTTTGCCAGCGGCTGTTTGTTATTCTTCTTTCCAAAGGGCCAGATCTGGTTCCAGAACAGAATCACAACGGCTAGGATCGCACCAAGCTGGATCACCACCTCAAACATACTGTAAAACTCTTCCGATACATCGAGGGACACTATTTCATTCAACAGAATCATATGTCCGGTGCTGCTGATCGGAAGCCACTCCGTAATCCCCTCTACAATACCAAACAGAATTGCTTTTAAAATTTCGATCATGATCTTTTATTTCCTCTCAAAATGACGCTTTTCTTTCCGATCATCCTTCTTATTATCCATATGATGAGTTTCCCATATGATATTCATAAAACCTGATCTCCAGGGAAATTTTCATTCCGGAATCTGTTTTAGTAATTTTCCTTTACAAACTTACGCAGTGCTTCCAGAGAACGTTCTACCTTCTCCGTATCAATGCAGTAAGCCATACGGAAATATCCCGGAACCCCGAAGCTGTCGGAAGGAACCAGAATCAGATCATACTTTAATGCCTTCCGGCTGAATGCTACCGCATCCTCTTCAAGTGCCTTCGGGAAAATGTAGAAGGTTCCGCCCGGCTTCACACACTCAAAGCCAAGGCTTGTCAGCTCATTGTATAACAGGTTCATATTCGTTTCATAAACGGACATATCCGAGGTCATATCAACCACTTCCGAAACGGCAAGCTGGATAATGGAGGAAGGACAGTTGTGTCCGATTCCTCTGGAAATCTGTGCACAGATTGCACTGATCAGTTCTGCATCCGTGCATCTGGGATTCGCTGCCACATATCCGATACGTTCTCCCGGCAGGGATAGGGATTTGGAATAGGAATAGCAGGACAATGTATTGTCATAGAATTTCGATACATAAGGTGCCTCCACCCCTGCAAACACGATCTCACGATACGGTTCATCGGAAATCAGGAAGATATCATGCCCGTATTCCTTCTGTTTTGCATAAAGCAGATCTGCAAGCTTCTGTAAGGTTGCCGCACTGTATACCACACCGGACGGATTGTTCGGAGTATTAATGAGGACTGCTGCCGTCTTTTCATTCAGCATTTCCTCTAACTTGTCAAAGTTAATCTGAAAGTCCACCGTATTGGCCGGCACCACCTTAAGTGTTGCGCCGGTCATATTGATATAAGGATTGTATTCCGGAAAAAAAGGTGCAAAGGTCAGCACCTCATCCCCGGGCTTTGTTACACAGCGGACCGCATGTGCAATCGCTCCCGCCGCACCGGAGGTCGGGAAAATGTGCGTTGCCTTATAATCCATACCAAATCTGCGGTTCAGGGATTCTGCAATCTTTTCCCTGACAGAAGTAATTCCAAGACTGGGGCTGTATCCGTGAACCTCCATGGAGCTTTTCGTCTGAATGAGATGAACCACCTCTTCATTAAATGCATCCGGAACAGGCACGGACGGATTTCCAAGGCTGTAATCAAAGACATTCTCATAACCAATCTCTTTGCCCCGTGCTGTTGCAAATTCGGAAAGCTGTCGGATGACCGATTTTCCCTCCAGCATTTTCTTATATTGTTCGTTAATCATCGTTTCTGTTCCTCCTACTATTGATCCATGTGTCATCTTATCACAGCCGGATCTTTTCCTCAATAAAGCTTGATCTTTCAACTGTTATTCCGCAGTGCGGGCATGGTTAGCATCCCTGATTTCCTTCACAATCTTCGGAACAATTTCCGGAATAACCCGCTCAGACGGCATTGCCGTGTAATATCCCTGAATCAGATCCACACCATAAGAAATTACCGCTTCCAGTTCTTCCCTTGTCTCAACACCCTCTGCAAGGCACTGAATGTGATTCTGCTTAGCAAATTCCACTGTATTCTTCACAAACATCTGCTTATTGATATCATTCTGGATCTCTGTGATCAGGTAGCGGTCAATCTTAATAACATTCGGCTTGTACTGCAGCAGATTCACAATATTGGAATATCCCGTCCCATAATCATCTACCGCAAACCGGCACGGCCCTTCCTGATTCGTCAGATTCATAATCTGGCTGATCTCATCAGCCGTTGTCTCATCGTGTTCAGTAATTTCTATGGTACACTGGGAAAGCAGATGGGAATACTGTTTTACAAGCCGTTCCTTATCCTCTCCCTTCAGAAAATGTCCCGGAATACTGTTAATAAAAACATATTTATCTTTAAAAAGCTCAATATGCTCATTTGTATAAGTCAGCACATTATTAAATGTTGCATATTCAATCTCATATAACCGTCCGTATTCCTTAGCAATGTTCAGAATTTCATCCGGACACAGTCCGATTTCCCCGGGTGTCCGCATCAGTGCCTCATATCCATAAATCTCACCTGTTTTCGCACTGACAATAGGCTGGAATGCATAATAAAACAGGTTTTCAGACAGCAGGGTTTCAAACAACTCATACGTGTCCTTTGCAGTTTTTCTTTCCTTTAATGCTTTACCTCCACCCTGTTTCAGACGGTTCCGATAAAGCTCTCCTGTGGCAACCCTAATGTAGGACTTCATATCATTGTTCCAGCCGTCTGCGGCTGTTGTACAGCCGCAGTTGACCTCTACATAGTATTCCTTATCCGGTGTCTTGTTAAAGCTTTCTATAAATTGATAAAAGGCACGGACAGAATCAATAATGATCTCTCCGGTCACTCCCTGAGTTTCTGCACTGTTAATCACACAAAAGCTGTCATCCGCAATCCGCGCGACCACTGTTTCCGGCGGATTTGCCATCTGCAAAGCATCCGCAGTAAGCTGCACCATTTCCTCAACATCCTTCAGGCCGTAATTTTCATAAATGAACTGATATTTTGGTATATTATAAACAGATATGGCAATTGCACGCTCCTTCCAGACCGGATACAGTTCATTCATCTTCTTCATCAGACCTTTCAGATTCAGGATTCCTGTAAGCGGATCCTGATACTGCATTTCTTCCAGGCTGTGCGACATATGCTCCTGCTGCATTCTGCTGATAATCAGGCTGAACGCCAGATTCATCACCTTGGAAACACGGTGTATCTTACCAGCATCCTTCAATAGCTCTTTCGATTTCACGACGTAATATCCGCATACGTTATTCTCCACATAAATGGATTGGAACAGGAACATCACATCTTCTCTGACAGCCTCTACCAGATGAGGGTACATTTCCGCAGATTTATAAAGTGAATACCTCTGCCTGTCAAAACCGGTGTCCAGTGAGGAAATAATGATCATCTCCTCCGCAAACGGCTGCTCAGGATCCGTCTTTGTGTTATTTCTGGTTGTTGTCAGAAAATCACTGTTTAATGCCACCATGGAATTCGGAAGAATAAAGGAATTCAGTTTGTTACCGATTATTCCCATATCAATGGTCTCAACAACACGTTCCACCTGTGAAAGAATAAATTCTTCATGAAGACGGGCATCCCACATGGCATCACTTAAACGATCTGCGCACATCTGATAATCCGGCTGTATCTTTTTCTGACATCCACAGGATTCCTGAATTGTCAGCATATATTCCTCAAGATCCCGGTATGGCGGTTTCTTTTTTTCAAGGATATTGGTCAGCATTTCCCGGCACTTACCTGCCAGAACCGCTGGTGTTCTCGTACAGGTAGACAGAGCCGGCCTGTGAAACTGATAGCTTGGCACACCATCGAAGCCGGTAACAATCATATCCTCCGGCACACGAATCCGGTGTCTTTTCAATACCTTACAGGCAGCGACCGCCATGGAATCATTCGCACAGATAATTGCCTCAGGCAGATCTCCGCTCTGAATCCAGTTTTCTACGGCACGTTCTGCAGCTCCATACCAGTACTCTCCATAGGCAACCTTGGATGTCTGCGGATCGACCCCGCATTCCCGTAACGTTTCCCGGAAAATTTTCTCACGAAGCACCGAGTTACTCTCTCCCTGACTTCCTGACAGAAAATACAGCTTCCGTTTATGATGAACCCGGATGACATGCTCTATTAACCGGCTGAAAACATCCTCATACGAAGGAACAATGGAATAGCAGCCCTCCTCCTTCATATGCAGCAAAATGACCGGTATCTGCCTTTCCTTTGATTTTGCAATGAGGTTCTTGATGATCTGCTGGTCATTGAGAGTGTCAGCCTTGATAATCAAGGCATCAATCAGATCATAGTTAATCATCTGATAAATCGACTTTGCTCCCTCATCATAAGTATTCTGATTATACAGATCCGAAAAGCTGTTAAAAAGCAACAGACGATAATCAGACCCCTTGACTGTCTGATAAAGCGCATCCAGAAATTCATATGTAGTCTCATCCTGAATCTTCGTCAGGCATACTGCTACCAGCTTATATCCATTCAGCATTGTTAACCCACCCTCATAAGAAAATTCTTCGTAACTGATCCGTACCTTCACAGTTACAGCTTTTCCAAATATATTCTAGTCGAAAATAAAGTAAGGCGCAAGAGGATTTTCTCCAGCGCCTTATCAATCACCCAATGTCATTTATCATTTTCGAATTTTGGATTACTTTGTAGAAGAAAGGATCAGGCTCATCTCGCCCTGGAAATCTACGGTTCCGATTCCGGCAGGAAGAATAAAGTGATCGCCCTTGCGGATCAACTGTCCATTTACAAGTCCCTCGCCTTCGATGATACTTACATTCATAAACGGATGTGTCTGTTCGATAGAAACCGGTCTCGTGACATCCAGCTTCCATACCGCGTAACAGGAGCAGCGAATCAGCTCATTTAACTGATCCTTCGGCAGATCTCCGACATACTTCACACTGTCTTTGGCAGATGCCGCAGGCACATTAATGACGTCGATGCTCTGCTGCACATGTAACTGACGCGGCTTGCCATTCTGCAGACGGTCATAATCATATACACGATAGGTAATATCACTGTTCTGCTGTGTCTCTAAGATCAGGCACCCACTGGTAATCGCATGTACGGTTCCCGGATTGATCTGTATGAAATCACCCTTCTTAACCGGAACACGGCGGATGAACTCATCCCACTTACCTTCCGAAATCATTTCCGTAAGCTCTTCCTTCGTTTTCGCATTATGTCCGACCACAAGCTCTGCGCCCTCCGGGCAGTCCAGAATGTACCAGCATTCGGTCTTTCCTAAGGATCCGTTCTCATGAGCCTGTGCATAAGCATCATCCGGATGCACCTGAATACTTAAGTTGTCCTTTGCATCAATTATCTTAATCAGCAGTGGGAAACGGTCTCCTTCTTCATTGCCGAAGAGGTACGGAGCTTCCTTCCATAACTGGGAAAGGGTCTTTCCTTTGAAAATGCCTTCCTTGACAACACAGTCTCCGTTCTGATGAGCGCCGATCGCCCAGCATTCTCCGGTATCGTCACCCGGAATATCATATCCGAAAAGGCTTCTTAAACGATTACCTCCCCAGATCATTTCCTTGAATACCGGCTCCAAGAACAGAATCGGTCTCTGCTTTGTATTAATGGATAAAATTGCTCCGTTTGTTTCAATCACCTTCTGATACCAAAATGCAGAATCCTTTACGATTCGCTTCTGGGTTGCAAAATCCACATGAACAATACCGAATCTCTCGGTATATCCCTTATCCCATTCAAAGTTATCTAAGAATGTCCATAAGAAGTAACCGCGGACATCCACGCCTTCATCGTTTGCTTTCTGCAAAGCAGAAATATACATGTCAAGGAAATTCTGACGGTTCGGATCATGTACCCTGCCATCGAGGGAAACATCATCATGACAGGACATGCCGTTTTCAGTTACAAACAACGGAAGCTTATAGCGGTCATAAATAAACTTCACACCCCAGTAAAAGCAGTCCGGTGTTACCGGCCAGTTGGCTGCGGTCTTCGGGAAGCCCTCCGGTCTTTCGGGAAATTCAATTTCTCCGTTTTCGCCCGCTTTTACAAAGTAACCATTGTAAATATTCTGTCCCATGAAATCCAGCGGCTGGGAAATCAGCTTCATATCCTCATCGGTGATTTCCGGCAGATACTCTGCGAATTTCTCTAATCCTTCTTCCGGATATTTTCCTAAGAATACCGGATCATTAAACCATGCCACATTCCAGGTCCAGTTATCCATCGGCTGATAAAAACCAAACAATACCTTTCTTGCTGCTTCCACATCCTCCGGCTTATTGCTTACCGGGTAAGCCATACCACAGGTCGGTGCATAACCAACCTTGATCGGACGGCAGGCATATTTACGAAGATTGATGACGGCCTGTCCGTGTGCACGCAGTGCATTGTGTGCAATCTGGAATACATCCTTATATGGAAGATGTAAGCCCGGTGCATGGATGCCGGACATATGTCCGATTCCGACAAAGCATTCCGGCTCATTTAACGTAATAAAATTCTCGCAGATATCCGAAAAGTTCTCTGCAACTACCCTGGCATATTCACCAAACCACTGGATGACCTCTTCATTCAGCCAGCCGCCCTTATCCTGTAAAGCCTGAGGAAATTCCCAGTGATACATGGTCAGATACGGCTCGATTCCATTCTTTTTCATTTCCAGAATCATATCCCGGTATAATGCAACGGCTTTTTCATTTACTTTACCCGTTCCTTCCGGAATCAGTCTTGCCCAGCTGATGGAGAAGCGGTATGCCTTAATTCCCATCAGTCTCATTAAAGCAAAATCGTCTTTGTAACGATGCATGTGGTCACATGCAGCCTCTGCCCCATAACCATCCTTGGTGCCGCCCTCTGCAATGAACTTATCCCAGATCATTGCTCCTGCACCGTCATTGGCATCTCTTCCTTCAATCTGATAGGCGCTGCTTGCAACACCCCAGACAAAATCATCACGAAACATAATTTCATTTCCTTTCTCACGGTCATCCTACTTTATGTAACAGTTCAGCTTTGCTTAATCAATTTTAAATCTCTCAATGGATTTATCCAACTCCAGTGCATCACTTCTAAGCAGCTCTACTTCTTCTTTTAATGTCTGGACAACAGATACCTGTTCTCCCAAAGTAGCTGTAACCTCCTGTGTGGATGCAGCCACCTCTTCAGACACAGAAGCTATATTCTGCAGGGAATTTTCCACTTTATCCTTTTCAAGCATACTCTCTTCCAGTCTTTGCGTAATCAAACGGATACCATCTACCAGCTCACCTACACAATCCTGAATCAATCCAAATACATTGACCGTCTCCTGAAGCGCCCTGGCCTGCTCATTGACCATGCTCTCCGCTTCTCTTGCGGATGCCGTTGTCTTATCCGCAGTTTCACCAATCTTCTTAACGATTTCATGAATCTTATTACCGGATTCCCTGGACTGATCCGCCAGCTTACGGATTTCCTCCGCTACCACTGCAAAGCCTCTTCCTGCTTCTCCGGCTCGGGCTGCCTCTATGGATGCATTTAAGGAAAGCAGATTCGTCTGTCCGGCAATACTGTTAATCACATCAACAATGCTCTTGATTTCCTCGGAATTCTTCTGTACAGCGTCAATATCATCGACCAGCACTCTGGTTAGAGATACGGTTGTATCTGACTTACCGCTTAATTCCTGAACAATCACCCTTCCCTGTTCTACGGCTTCGATTGCCTTATCTGCGGTCTGTCCCATGTATGAGGTTTTTTCCGTAACTGTTGTAATATTTTCAGAGAAGCTTATCATATTTTCATTGCTGCTCTCTGTATCCTCTGCCTGTCCCTGCACACCGCCTGCCACTTCATCCATGGCTCTTGCTATATCCTGCATGGAAGTATTGATGGCTCCGGTTTTGTCAGAGACATCCTCCGCAAGTCCGGTGACTTTACTGCCGAACTGCTTCATATCCCGCATTAATCCTCTCATACTCTCTATCATGGCATTGAGACTTCCGGTCAGCTCTTTAAACTCGTCCTGCCTTTTCGTAGTAAAATCCCGGGTTAAATCCCCCTGTGCTACCCTGGCAAGACCTCCGCTCATATCCCTTACTGTCTTACTGATACCGGTAGAAATCACAAAACCGGTGACCAGTGCCGCACCTGCTGCCAGAATTACCATGAAGATCGTAATATACTTAATGCTTCCCACCTGTCCGAGCACGTTGTTTTGAGGTATCAGGGTACAGATCATGGCCTTGGTATTGCCTACGGGTGTATAAATATATACATATTTTTTTCCATCAATCTTAACATCCATGTAACCGGGTTCTTCGGCTTCCTTAGTACTTTCATAAAAGTCACTGCCTACAAACCACTGCTTTGCGTCTGCAGCCTCGGTTTCCTTATCTGATGCAGTATCCCCCTCATCTGTTCCTGCAGGATTATCAGTCTTCTGCTCAAAAGCCACTTCTCTTCCGTCATAGGTTACAAGCGCCTTCACGCTGCCCTTGCCAAAATCGATTTCTCCCAGCATCTTCTCTACTACGGATATATCCAGTGACATAACCAGATAAGCATCCGCCTTGGAAAATTTCTGATAATAAACCATGGCATATTTTTCCTGTTTGCTCTGCATGTTATCATCCAGATAAGTCTGGTAACCCATCCATCTGTTTCTCTGGGTGCTGTTGGCTGCAAAATACTGTCCTTCAGCCGTATTACCGAAATCTGCCATGGGTGTTTTTGTCATACCGCCGGATAAAGTGGAAAGGTATGCACCTCCCTCAGGAATAACTGTACAACTGTAAATATTCTTGTTTGTAGACTTGGCATTACCAATATCGGATTTCGCACTGCGGAAGGTTTCCAATGCTTTTGATTCCTGTTTTCCATAATACTTATCATAATAATTGCCCACATTGCTGTTTGTAATCATCTCAAGAGCTTTATTGGAAATATTGGTACAGACCAGATTAAAATAATCCCCCACTGCCGATACGGTTGATTGTGCAGATTCTTTATACTTGTCTACAATACCGGATGAGGCAGTACGATAGGACACAATGCCCAATGTGATCATCAGTACAACCGGTACCATAAATGCTATAAGCAGTGTGCCGAGAATACTCTTTTTATTGGATCCACGCAAATTCCTCAGACCATCATGCATTGCTTTGAAATCCGGTCTGACAGCTTCCTTCTTCTGTTTCTTCACACTGTCTGCTTTCGGTAATTGAATCTTTTTTTCCTTTTTTGATGCCATACCCTCTCCCCCCTTTGGTTAGTTGGAACCAATCACAGATACCAGATAAAACGGTACCTGATCGTCTTCATGGGCTTCGATAATACGGACCTGTACATGATGCTTTCTGAACTCGGTATGCCGGGTTATGGTCTGGATAAACAGGCAGTCACCCCAGTCTTCATCGAAGTTTCCATCAAGAACGGTTCTTGTGCTTTCGTCTCCATCCACAATAACCTCTGCAACCGGCGTCGGTCTGTGGATCGTTTTGCGATACTGAATTGCAATCCCTGTTGCTTCAATATCAAAGGAAATCTCATCTCCTACGTTGGATGCAATAAAGCCTCCGCTGAAAATATCCAGGAACTCCTCCTTCTTCTTGGGATCCTTCTCAAAACCCTTCAGAACCGGAGTACTGTTATAATTTTTATATCGCACCGAATTCTCATACTCATTGGCAGTAATCGGATTCGGAAGTGTTTTCCCGTTAAAGTCAGGATCTGCCTCTTCTGTGTTGCGATCCTGATAAATTTTCTCTAAGAATGTGGTAATGACCTTTGCTACCAGCGCATGGCCGTCATCGTTCGGATGGAGATCATCCGGAGTAATCTCACGATTCCTGATCTGTCCGGATTTTACCGGAGGCAAAATTGTGCTCTTCATGCTGACCATCGGAAGCTGATAAGCACATGCCACTGCTACGTGCTGATCCTCTGCACTGCTTCCGTCATCGTACCGGACATTGTTCATTAAAAGAACGGCCGGTGCACTTGCATCACCATAGGTTTTACGAATCAGACCTTCATAGGTCTCTCTGAAAAATTCATTGTTATCATCATTTACTGCAAATTCAATCAGAATAAAGTCAGGCTTCTTCTGTAATAAATGCTGCCTTACTCTGGATACACCAAACTGGGATGTGGTACCTCCAATTCCTGCATTAATATACTCGATCTGACACTGGGGAAATTTCTCCTTCCACCACTTGTAAACCAGATAAGCATAGCATGTTTCGGGTGTGGAAGACAGACTTCCCTGCGTAATGGATCCACCAAGGAATCCGACTTTGATCGGCTCTCCTGCTTCTGCCTTTTTCATGCACTCTTTGATACGCTTCCAGTTACCTCTGTTTAACTCACCTTTTTCAAAATCCACCGGATATCCCATAGGCACCTCCCAAACCTGTTTCTTTGTAAACATTCGGAAAGGCCTGCTTTTCAACAAGCCTTCCCATTTTTTCTTATACTCTTTTATGATTTTAATGATCTTATCTGATACCGATTTCTGTATCAGTTTCAGTTAATTTGCTGTGCTCTTTAATATAAGCAACAATATCCTCAAACTGTGTAAATGCAAGACCTACATAGCTGTCTGCACATCCATAATAAATGGCAATTCTTCCGGTTTCCGGATCATGAATCGTTGCACAGGGGAAACATACGTTAGGAACAAATCCTCTTTCCTCATACCACTCTTCCGGAGTGAGAAGGAAGGTCTCACAACGATATTTTACAATGGAAGGATTCTCAAGATCAAGGATTGCACCACCGATGGAGTAAACAAATCCGTTACAGGTTCCGCTTACACCATGATAGAAAAGCAGCCAGCCTTCGCTTGTCTCGATCGGAGCAGCACCGCCACCAATCTTAACGGACTCCCACCATTCACTTCCCTGACTCATTACATGTCTGTGCTTGCCCCAGTATACGAGATCCGGGCTTTCGCTTAAGAAGATATCACCGAACGGTGTATGTCCACTGTCGGAAGGTCTGCTTAACAGCATGTACTTTCCGTTAATCTTACGTGGGAATAATACCGCATTTCTGTTGTAAGGAATGAACGGATTCTCCAGTCTTGTGAAGGTCTTGAAATCTGTGGTTTTTGCCATACCAATGGAAGCGCCATAGAAATCCTGACACCAGATGATGTAATAGGTATCCTCTACCTTTACAAGTCTCGGGTCATATGCATATCTGGGCATGAAGGGTTCTCCCTTTTCGTTTACAAAAGGAATCTTTTCCTTATCGAAATCCCAGTGAATTGCATCTTTACTTCTTCCCATATAGATATAAGGAATACCGTTTGTCTGCTCACCACGGAATACTCCGATGAATTCATCACCGTAAGGCATTACGGCACTGTTGAAGATTCTTGCAACACCTTCTACCGGATTTCTTCCGATAATCGGGTTCTCTGTATATCTCCAGATCGGTGCTCCTGTTAAATTTGCGGGTCTTTCCTGCCAGGGAACATTCTTAACAGGAGGGGCAATCATTTTTAATTCGCTCATTTTATTTTCCTTTCTGTTGGTTTCTATTTTAATTTTGTCTATTCAGATATTCCAGATTCTTCTTTACAAGGTCACATCTCTGTGCAACACATTCTACTGAACGAAGCGGATCCTTCGGAGTATTAAATACATAATCAATCAGCTTATCAATCGTTGTAGATGCAACATGCATTCTGGTATCACTGGATGCATAGTAAATATAAACATCGCCGTTTTCTGTTGCGATTGCACCGTTGGTAAATACAACGTTGGAAACGTCTCCGACTCTTTCTGCGCCTCTGGGTCCGATCAGCATTCCGGACGGCTCTGCAATTACCTTTGATGGGTCATTTAAATCGGTAGCAAATGCATAAATAACATAACGAAGTCCTGCAGCGGTATTACGAACACCGTGTGCAATATGAATCCATCCCTTTTCGGTCTTGATCGGAACAGCGCCTGCACCGTTCTTAACCTCGGTAATGGTGTGATACTTACGTAAGCTGGTCATCTTTTCTTCATCGATCACGGCATGCTCGATATCATCACATAAACCAAATCCGATACCACCGCCTGATCCGGTGTCAATGAAATCATCCATCGGTCTGGTATAGAATGCATACTTGCCATTTACAAATTCCGGATGAAGAACCACGTTTCTCTGCTGGGGAGAATGAAGGGTCGTTAAATTATCCAGTCTCTCCCAGGTCTTTAAGTCCTTAGTTCTTACGATACCTGCTGCTGCAACTGCTGCAGAAAGATCGTTTACGGAAGTATCCTTGCTTTCGGAACAGAATACACCGTAGATATAGCCATCCTCATGCTTGGTAAGACGCATGTCATATACATTGGTTTCTTCCGGACAGGTATCGGGAAGCAGAATCGGGTAATCCCAGAAACGGAATCCGTCCACCGGGCTGTCACTCTCTGCTACTGCGAAGAAGGACTTACGGTCATCGCCTTCCACTCTGGCTACCAGATAATACTTTCCGTTTAATTCAATCGCTCCGGAATTCAGCACTGCGTTGATTCCGAGACGCTTCATGAAGTAAGGGTTGGTTTCCGGATTGAAGTCATACTGCCAGATTAAAGGAGCATGCTCTCTGGTTAGTACCGGATATTTATACTTGTCATAAATCCCATTATAAAAATCAGGATCAATCTCGTTTTTGCGGTTGATGAGCAGCTCAAGCCTGGCTGCCTCAATCTCGTAATGCTTATTCATTGTCAGAATTTTCCTCCTTCTTTGCGGGATCTCTTAATCACCTCGAAACACATTCTTCCGTTATGATACGGGCACTTCCAGGGCTCTACAATCGGTCTTCCCTCATAAGGCTTTCCTTCCGGATCAACCTCCCAGAACCATTCCGAACCCGCACGTTTATCAATGACATGCTCCTTAATGAACTGCCATTCGCTCTTTGCAGCCTCCAGATATTCGGTCTTGGAGGAATCCTTCTCATAACCGTTTAAGAATCCGACAACTGTTTCAGCCTGTACCCACCAGATACGATGTGTGTTTACAACGCCCTTTTCACACTCGTTTGCCAGAGAATGTCCGTCAAACGCAACCTTGTAAATCTGGGCGGTCAGATCCTTCGTAATCGGGGAAAGAAGAGCTTCGTACTTCGGATCTCCAAGGACTTCGATTCCACGATCCATCAGCCATGCCGTTTCAATGTCATGTCCATAGGAATGAAGGTCAAGAATCGTATTCATATTTGCATCGAAGAAAACCTCCTGGCGGTGAAGCTCAGGGTTATATACCTTCGATGCAAAGGTATCCATGATCCACTTAAGGCTTTCTGCCACTTCCGGCAGCTTTGCCACACGATAAAACTCAGTATATGCTTCAAACACATGAAGCAGGGTATTCATCGTTTTGTCTGCAATAATACCGTTTTCGGATAACTTGTCATTCTCGATCAGATGGAATTCCTTATCAAAGGCTTCCAGATATCCGACTTCATCGGTACATTTATTTTCAATAATGCTGTATAACTCCTTGGCAATGTTTAATGCTTCTTCATCACCGGATGCTTCATAGTAAGAGCTCAGCGCATAGATTGCAAATGCCTGATTATAGGTATGCTTTGTGGTATCCTCCGGCTTTCCGTCATACTGGATGGACCAGAAGATTCCGCCGTTCTCGCAATCCAGGCAGTAAGTCTTCAAAAACTCATAGGCATGCTTTGCTTCGTCCAGAAGGGACTCGTCCTTCAGCAGGGTATAAGCATTGGAGAAGAACCACATGATACGGCTGTTTAAGATGCATCCCTTTACCGCCTTCTTGTCTACTGCAAGGTCATAGGTCATATAGCCGTAATATCCGCCATGCTCATTGTCTCTTAAATTCTTCCAAAAGGGAATAATTGTCTGCGTAAGATGATCCTGAATTTCATTCACCATCATAATTCCGCCCTCCGTAAAATTAATCTTGTTTAACCCTTAACAGCTCCGGCTGTCAATCCGGAATAAATCTGCTTCTGGCAGGTAATAAATACAATCAGCGCTGGCAGAAGTGAAATAATAACGCCGGCACAAATCAGATTGTATTTGCTTCCCAAAGGACCTACGAAGGTATACAGAGAGGTTGCTACCGTCGCATACTTCTTCTTATCCTGCAGGTAGAGGTTTGCATTGTAGTATTCATTGTAGGTACCAACACCCTTCAAAATACATGCCGTTACGATTGCAGGCTTCAACAGCGGAAGCAGAATTCTGTAGAAAATGGTAAAGTATGATGCACCATCCATGATTGCCGATTCATCCAGTGAATAATCAATATTCTCAAAGAACTGAATGTAAATATAAATCGAAATAACATCGGTACCACAGGTCATCAGGATATAGCCAAACATATTATTGATGAAGCCTAATTTATACATCATTTCGTAAACAGCAATCTGCATTGCTACACCGGGAAGCTGACAGGCAACCAGAAACAGGTTACGGATCAGTCCATTTCCAAAGAACTCAAAACGGTTCAGCACATAGGCAAGCTGAGTGCCGATGAATACAGATAAAACCAATACCGAAACAAGGATAATGGTTGAGTTGATAAATGCTCTGCCCATTCCGGCTTTGTTAAATGCACTTACAAAGTTATCAAAATATAACCAGCTTGAGGGGGGGGTCATAACGTTGGTGCTGTTATATTCTGCATCCGGCTTAAATGCTGTTACCACGCAGGAAACCAGCGGAATAATCGCCACCAGTGAGAAGAAAACCAGTGATGCATACTTTAAAAAGATCAGAATGAATTTTTTAATATATCCAAATACGGTCATCTTATCTGCCCTCCTTCTTTGCAGCAAGCTTTGCAAGCTTCTTTTCTCTCTTAACTGCTGCGTTAATATCCTCATCTTCCGAATTCTTGAAGACATACTTGAAGAACAGCTTCTGTGCCACCGTCACAATCAGTATGATGGACAGGAGCACCACTGCCATTGCCGATGCCAGACCTACCTTTTGCTGTGTATGCGCGATCTGGTGCATGATAACAAAGTAAGTACCTGTTCCGTTTGCACCGTCGGTAATAACGTAAGGAGGCTCAAATGCACTTAAGGATCCGGTAATGGAAAGGATAACATTCAGAGTCAGGATTGTCTTGATACTCGGTAAAATAATGTATAAGAACTGATGCCATTTATTTGCACCGTCCAGCATGGAGGCTTCATACAGCTCCGGATCTACGGACATGATCGCTCCGATGAACAATACCATGTTCTGTCCGAAATAACGCCATACAGAGGTTGCCACCAGAGAGTAGTTGTTGATGCTCTGGTCCTTCAGCCAGTACGGAAGATTATCCAACTGGAATCCACACCACTGAAGCACGGTATCAAATACAAAGCCTCTGGTGTAGAAGAACTTAAAAATAAAACCAACGGCAATACCGTTAATCAGGAACGGGAAGAACATAAATCCCTTGAAGATATCGCCAAATCTGGTTTTGAAACTCAGCATTGTAGCAAGATACAACGCAATTGCCAGCTGCACTACAGATCCAAGCATGTAGTACACACTCAGCTTCAGTGCCCCGAAGCAGTCGCTTCTCTGGAACACCTTGATGTAATTTTTCCACCCTACGAATTTACGGGCGCCAGTATATTTCATGTTATAAAAGCTGTAGCTTACCATCTCAGCAAACGGCAGATAGGTGAAAACAAGCAGCAATACCAACGGAATAATCAGAAAGGCAATCATAACAAATACCTTTTGTCCGTCTCTGCTTCTGGCCCACTCGCCAAACGATCTTTTCTGTTTTTTTGTTGTAATATTAGTTGCCGCCATTTGTGACCTCCCTGATAAATCGAGCCAGGGAGAATTACTCCCCCTGGCTCATTGATTTACTTGTAATGAAAGAATCTATGGATTAGTTATTAACTTCTACTCCAAGTTCAGCCTGAGCATCGTTCCAAGCCTTGGTCCAGTCTGCCATGATATCATCAAAGGTTTCAGAACCGGTAGCTGCTGCTTCAACGATTCTCTGAACCTTATCGTTACCACCTGCATTGAAGGAAAGCTCGGATTCAGCGTTCATGTCGTTAAGAAGAGATTCTTCTCCAGCAAGTGCATCCTGATCAGGTAATACGGTACATCCGTCAAATGCAGAATACATCTCCGGATTCTCGCCGCCCTTAACTACAGAGTAACCACCTTCGTTGTAGCACCATCCGGACTTCTCGGTCATCCACTTGATGAATACTAAGGAAGCTGCCTTGTTGTCATCGGAAGAGTTAACGTTGATTGCGAAGCTGTAGTCACCACCAGCCTGTACATACTGTGTTCCGTTAACGGTCATCGGGAACGGCATATATCCAATATCTTCACCGTGCTCGTCTGCTGCTACCATCTGAGCATAAGACCAAGAACCAAGTACCATACATCCGATTTCACCTCTGTTCAGCATGCCCTTGGAGCCTTCCCAGTCAGTTGTGGTATAATCGTCTTCGATCAAGCCATCAGCTACTGCATCGTAAAGGATCTTGTAAAGAGCGTATGCGCCAGTTCCATCACCATTGTCCTTGAAAGGCTCAGCGGTGTGAACAAACTTCTGGTTAAGATAAGTATCATCACCATTGGAAACAACACCTACATAAGCATCCCATGCACCCATGGTCCAGCCTGCTGCATAGTTGGTGTAAAGAGGAATTGCATCGGTGTTGTCCTTGATTAACTGAAGGTCAGCGATGAATTCATCAGGAGTAGTAGGAAGCTCGGTAATACCAGCCTTCTCAAATACTGCCTTGTTGTAAACGATACCGTTTGCACCAGCCATGTAAGGAATACCATAAGACTTGCCATCTACTGTATGAGCAGATATGAAGTTCAGGCTCTGGGACAGTGTATCGTAATCATCAAGAGGCATGAAGTATGTGGAATAGTCAGCCTTGTCTACTGCAGGGATGAACATAATGTCACCCCAGTCACCGGTAGAAAGACGAAGAAGAGCATCTTCTGCGTAATCGGTAACTGCTTCAGCTTCAACAGTGATGTTCGGATAATCCTTGTTGAATTCTGCAATCATCTCATCAATTGTTCCGTCCTCTGCACGGTCTGTCTTGTGATGAATCCACTTAATAGTTGTGGTAAGGTCTGTATAGTCCTCACCTAATGTGATGTTGGAGTAGGTAAGTGCCCCGTCATCCTCTGTAGCTTCTGCATCAGCAGATTCGGTTGTTTCTTCCGCAGCTGCTTCATCAGTAGCTTCTGTTGTTTCTGTGTCTGCTGAGGTATCAGCAGGAGTTGTGTCTGTGCTTGCGCCGCCACATGCTACCATAGAAAATGTCATGGCTGTTGCAAGGCAGACTGCTAAAACTTTTTTCAGTTTCATAATAACTTTTTCCTCCTTTTTTCTGAACAAAGTTTGTTTGTCCTGTAAGCTACATTTGTAACTTAATTTAAATTATATTTAATTTATTTTTTTAATCATCACTTATTATTGTTATTTATATCATATTCTTGTTGCTTTTATTCAATTCTTCTTTTTTTACAATTTTAAATAGTGTTTTTTGTACATTTTATCCATATTCTGCCTTTCAGAATCCACTTAAACGTTTACTTTATGAGGTTAAAATTAATTAATTTCTTATTTTTTAAGCTTTAAAATCTATATTTAGTGGTTCAGAACTATATTTAGGTGTCAGAATTGCACAACGATATTTGCATATTCCTGTTCTTTTTTCTATAATAAGGCTATGAACACAGCAGACTTTATTTCTATATTTAAAGAAGCTTTATTATCCATACCCAAAACTTCATCTTCGATGCAGCCGGAGGACTTCCTCGGGCATCTCTTTACGACGGATGAACAGATTGCAGCGAAAACGGCCTCTGACTTTTACTCCGGCGGAAATCTCACTGTCCGCAATTCCTGGTCCTTTGATATTCAGGAGCTTCCCTGCTTCCTTCTTCTGTACACCACCGCAGGATGTGGAAAGCTGCTCATCAACCAGCATGTTATTTCCCTGACCGAAAACTCTCTGCTTCTGCTTAACTGCAGGCAGCGTTTCCGGATTGATGTTGCCGTAAGTCCCTGGAAATATCAGGTTTTATTCTTTGACAGCGCACATGCCGCAGAGCTGTTAGGTCTGATCACCGAAGAGCCCTTTTGCGTTCTGAATACGGCGGCTCACTCCGAATATGTTTTACATCTGGAAAAGCTTTTATACCTGAATTCGGAAAAAACAATGATTTCGCAGCTTCGTGCCAGCGATCTGCTGAACCATCTGCTGACCGAATACACGGTTGAATTTTTAAAGAAAGATCAGGAATTCCGCAAAATTCCTTCTTATATAGTAAAGATTCATGATCTGTTCGAGGAACATTACGAAGAAAATTACTCACTTGACGATCTTGAAGCAAGATTTAACATCAGCAAATACCGTATCTGCCGGGAGTTCGGTGAATACTACGGCATCACTCCGCTTCAATATCTGAACCGGCGCAGAATCCGTATTGCCTGCCATCTGCTCGAAACCACCACCTTACGCATTCATGAAATCGGCAGCGCAGTCGGCATCGACAATACGAATCACTTTATCTCCTTATTCAAAAAATTTGAGGGTTGTACTCCGCTCGAATATAAAACAAGGGAACCGGCGCCATAGTCACCGGTTCCCCGTTCTCTAATTTAACTTCTTAACACTTGTTTTAATTACCATATGTCCTTCAATGGTGGTAATTCCTTTCTTATAATGCTCACCAACCATCTTTTTCAGCAGATTATTAATGGTCTTGCGCGCCATTTCCTTAATATCTACCTCATAGGTCGTAATATCCGGATCTCCTCTTCCCGGAACCTGATAATTATCAAAACCTACAATGGAAATATCCTCCGGCACACGGTATCCCTTCTGCTTCAGGTATCCAATCAGCTCGTATGCCGTCACATCATTGTTGCAGGCAAACGCTGTCGGCATATCCTTCGGAAGGATAAAATCATAATTGACCTTACGAGCCCTGGTATCCTTCGAACGGTCATCGATCACATAATCGGCCGGCACCTCCTGTCCGTGCTCCAGCATTGCTTTATAATAGCCCATGTAACGGTCGGTAATACTGTTCGTGGAAAGCAGCGTTCCCACATAAGCAATCTTCTTATGCCCCATTTCGAACAGATAATTCACCAGCTTATACATTCCGTAATAATTATCCGTGATCACGGCATCAAATTCATGCTTCCGGTCATAAAAGTCCAGACAAATATAAGGCACTTTGATGTTACGTTCAATCAGGGACAGATATTCAGACGATAACATACCAATGATAATCAGTCCGTCAATCTTTTCCTCCTGAAGGAGCTTCGGAAGTAACAGTTCCTTTTCATTCTGCATGGAAAGCACTTCAAGGAGGGTAAAGCATTCCTTGGATACCGCTTTCGTTGCCACAGCCTGATACATCTGCCAGTAAAAGGACTGCGACTGGTCAAAATAAATTTCTGAAATTAAAACCCCGATATTATAAGTTCGCTTATTACTGCTTAATCTTGCGGCTGTCGGCGTTTGATAGCCCATTTCCTTGGCAAGCTGTTTGATCCTTGCCCGCATTTCCTCACTAACCCCTTTTTGGTCAGAAAGTGCCTTGGAAACAGTTACCGTGCTCACATTCACGATTGCAGCAATGTCTGCTAATTTTACTGTTTTTGCCATTTGCTTTTGCCATCCCTCATCAAAACCGGTCTGTCCGACTTATGCTTTCACCACATGGATCAGACGTGCTTTGTAATCTCCCCATAAATTCTGTACAAGATATCCGGCCTTCATCAGAACATCACCGGTATAAATTCCTTCTTCTCCCTCAATCTGATAAAGCATCTCCGGATCAAGTCCCTTGAAGAAAATTCTTCTGCTGTGGTAATTCGGCCGGTTCAGCACCTGTACATAGGTAAAGAGCGCTTCTTCCTTATCCTTCCGGACAACACCATAGCAGTCAAACATATGGTTCTGGCTGTAAGATGCAATACGGTAATAATCGCCCTCCCGGACAAGATCGTTATATTTGTGATACATCGCAACCTGCTCGGGAATCATCTCACGGTCTTCCTGCGGAATCTTCGTTACATCAAGCTCATAGCCGAAGGTTCCTGCCAGAGCCACATAGCCTCTTGTTTCAAAAGGCGTTGCTCTTCCCACGGTATGGTTCGGGCAGTCGGATACATGTGCGCCCATTGCAGAAAGAGGATAAACAAGGGAGGTTCCCTCCTGAATGACCAGTCTCTCAATCGCATCGGTATCGTCAGAGCACCAGATCTGCGGGCTGTAGTATAACATACCGGGATCGAATCTTGCACCGCCGCCGGAGCAGTTCTCTAACAGCAGATAAGGGAATTCCTTCATCAGACGCTCCTGCAGCTCGTATACCGCAAGGACATACCGATGATAAAGCTCACCCATCTGATCTGCCGGAAGGACAGCAGACCCGATATCCGTAAGCTGACGGTTCATATCCCACTTCACATATTCAATATGTGCACTTTTTAAAATCTTCGCTACGCTTTCATAAGTATGCTCTAAGACATCTCTTCTGGAAAGGTCTAAGACATACTGGTTACGGCTGCGGGTTCCAACACGTCCCGGAATGGCAATTGCCCAGTCCGGATGTTCCCTGTACAGGTTCGAATCCGGAGAGATCATTTCCGGCTCAAACCAGATACCAAACTTCATTCCAAGCTTATTTACTTCATCCACCAGATACTTCAATCCACCCGGCAGCTTTTCTTCATTTACTACCCAGTCACCAAGTGCGCGGTTATCATCACAACGGTCTCCAAACCAGCCATCATCCATAACCAGCATCTCAATGCCAAGCTCTGAAGCCTGCTTTGCAATCGCAATCAGCTTCTCTGTATTAAATTCAAAATAAGTAGCTTCCCAGTTATTAATAAGGATCGGACGCTTCTTGTCCTTATATTCTCCACGGATCAGATGATTACGGTAGAAGTCATGGAAGGTTCTGGTCATCGTGCCAAGTCCGGCTGCCGAATATACCATAACCACTTCCGGAGCCTGGAAGGCTTCGCCCGGATTCAGCTTCCAGCTGAAGTCATCGGGATGAATTCCCATCATCATACGAAGCTGATCAAACTGATCATTCTGTACCACAGCCTTAAAGTTACCGGAATATACGAAATTCATTGCATAAACTTCACCATGATCGTCATCGGTTCCCTTTGTCTTTAACGCCATGAACGGATGATCCTGATGGCTGGATTCGCCTCTGACAGACTCTACGGAAAGCTTTGCATGGCTTACCGGAATCGTCTGGATATGACGTTCTCTTGCCCAGGAGCCATGAAGGGTAACCGCTTCAAAATCGCGGTTATCCATATCCAGGCAGGCACTCATCACCTTCGTTAAAAATAAGGTCTTTTCGGAAAGGTTCACCACCTTCACACTTCTGGTGATCACATCCACATCTTCAAATACCGTATACATCAGAACTGCTTTAAGGCCGGTATGGCTGTCCCTGCAGGTAATTTCCAGGGTTTCACATTCCTTCTCTGTTCCAAAGGAAGCCGGAAGTCCTTCTAAGGCAGGCTTTCCTGCTGTAATCTTATGCGAAACATAATTCAAAGAAAGACCGGTATTTCCTTCTTCGGTGCGAATGCTGATACAATCCTCACGGTAGTCACCAAGACCATGTGCCGGATACTCCATCGGAAAACTGTCAAGGAAGGAGCCGCGGTCACGATTGTTACGGGAAGGAACAAAAGGTCCCTCCTGAATTCTCAGCAAATGATCCAGATGATAATCATTTAATTTCTGTCCGTAATACACATGTCCCAGAAACTGCTCATCATCCACAACCGCAATGACATAGCTGGTATTCTTCGTATCCAGCTTAAATAACTTCGTTACATCCTTGGAAAGATTTTCGTATTGCTGTACACCCATAATAACCCTCACTTAATTTCATTTTTGTCATTTTTAACAATCATTTTTGTCACTGTTCAGCTAAATTTACCAACTTAAAAAGTGCTTAATTTAATTAAATTATAAATTAAATTAATTAATTGTCAAGGTTGAACCGTTACGATACCCTGCCTTACTGTTCACTCCCGAATCATGTTCTTACTTTTCTAAAAACTCCTGTTCCCGCAGGATTTCGGCCGGTACCGCTTTTCCCGAATTCCGCTGTTTCTGGATCAGGTTATCCATACGGTGTTTCTTCTGCCCCTGCTTCACATAATAGCGTGCGATCATCTCTTTATACATGGGATTGACTTCCAGTTTATCACGGATCTCCTTTGTGAAGGTACAGTAAGTAAACAGAATACTTCTTACTACCTTGTTGAGTCTCGGTGATCCACTGCTTTCATACAATATCCAGACACAGTAATCCCTCACGAACATTTCCTTGAAGCTATTCTTTGCACGCACCAGATCATTCTTGAGCTTCTCCTTGGCATCAGAGGAAAGCTCGTTATTCTTTTTATAAAACTGTGCATAGTCAAAGTACTCACTGGTAAGGGAACGCTCTGAAACATCATTCCATCTGGCTCCCTGCTCACGCTTGCACATCTCCCAGCGGAACTGTCCGGTTAAACGTAAGACGGACATCTGTAAATCTTCCAGATGGAACAGGGAAAGCATCATTCTTGCCGGCGTTGTTCTCCTCTTTCCCTCAATTTCCTGCCACATAATTCCCCTGGTTCCAATGTTCGGCATCAGAATGAAATCCGGCAGTACCTCTACATGAATATATTCTCTGGAAATTCCCTCATTCGGATTCGTATAAATCGTTTCCCGGTAATATGCACTGTAATCTGTATTTCGGATTCCGTTCATAATCTGTTCCACACGGTCTGCACTTACAACCGCCGAATCCAGTGTTTTCAACAGATTATGTTCTGAGAAAATCGGGCAGTAAGTACTGATATGTCCGCTCGTTGTCTTATTTACCGCAGGAAATACATTCTCCAGTTCATACATCACTCTGGATTCCGGTGTCCGCAATAAGACTGCCTCTTCTTCCTTCGTAATCTTTGCAAGGTGCTGCTGCTCATGCAGATAATCCGCATAGTCCATATCGAATTCATTACGGCTCGGCTCCTTCTGTCCATGATAAATTGCCATCAGCCATTCATAATAAGAATAAACCCCGCGCTTCGGATCAGTCGGAATCTGTTCCGCCATACGGTACAGGGAAACGGCATTCTCCATTCCTGCCAGTTCCTCATCCATATAACCGAAGTTGAAGAACATCTTCACCACCTTTGGAACAGCAGTATTCTTCACGCTCTTCTGGAATGCCTGAATATAAATCTTATTAAAGCCTTTCGCAATTCCCGCACGAAGCATCCGTGCATCGTCCTCGGTGCTGTTCTTATTTACCAGATGCCTGTAGGTCTCCACGCGTTCCCGGTACTCTGCTGCAAAATCCGGCTCACATTCTGCATATTGCAAAATCTGGTCAAGAGAATTCTTAATTTCCCCAACAATATCCTCATCCAGCTGTGCTGCTGCCTCTGCCTGCTGTTTCACCAGCTCCGCAACCTGCGCTATCCGGCTCTCACAGTCTGCTTTTCTTACAGCAAAGAATTCCTTCTGCGCATAGCCCTGTTTTTCAATCTGGCTTAAGGTTCCTGTCAGCATTTTCTTCACCAGCATGACTGAAACATCCTTTAAGCCGTTCTTCCTGACAATTTTTTCATAAAGGGAAAGATACAGCTCCAGAAGATCCAGACCGCTTTCTTTCATCAACAGCTCACAAATCTCCTGAATATGGTTTTTCATTCTGCCATACAGCCCCGCCATCTGATTCATGTCATCACAGGTCTTCGACATAAATCCAACGACGAAATTCATATCTGTCTTGTTTTTATCCCACACGGAAAGCATCTGTTCCATGGTACTGTAATATCCGGAAATCCAGTTCGGAATCCTTTCCTCCTGTGGAATATCGGAAAGCTCTTCATAACGCTCCAATTCCCCGGACGAAATATGGTTATTCTCACAGATCCGCATATAATTCTCATAGCTTCCGGTCAGATAGTCCTGCATCATATCACAGGTTGTCTGCACTTCCTTATAACGGAGCAGAAGCTCATTGAGCTGCCGGAACAGGGACGACTGAAAATAATGAACTGACTCTCCATGCTCCTTAAAAAACTTCTGCAGCTCCGGCACCTTCGATGGATAATCCACAACTGCCAGATTTTCTTTTGCCACATACCGAAAAGTCGTTTCCTTATGAATCAGATCCGGGAGACCAATCACATCTCCGTTATGCAGCTCATAAAAGCCGCCGTCAAAAGAGACCTCTGCCGTTCCTCTCATGATCAGCATCAGTCCATTCAGCTTCTGACCATTTTCATAAATCACTGTCCCCTTTAAAATTTCTCTCATACCCATTTTAATTCCGACACCTCTTCTCTACCCCTGTAATCTAGTCTTCATCATCTGCCCAGGCCAGCGCGCAGCGAACCGCTCTCCTCCAGCCCTTCAGGAGCTGTCTGCGGTGTTCTTCTCCCATCTGATGGGTAAACTCCGTTGATAACTGCCAGTTTTCTTTAATTTCTTCCTTATCCTTATAGTAACCGCAGGCAAGTCCTGCAAGGTATGCTGCACCAAGTGCTGTCGTCTCAATACATTCCGGCCGGTAGACTCTTGCCCCCAGAATGTCCGCCTGGAACTGCATCAGGAAATCGTTCGCACTCGCGCCGCCATCAACCTTCAAGCCGGCAATGGATACCTCCACATCCTCCTCCATGGCATGCAGAACATCCGCTGACTGATAGGCAATGGATTCCAGTGTTGCCCGGATAAAATGCTCCTTCTGACAGCCTCTGGTGATTCCGACAATCGTTCCTCTCGCATAAGGATCCCAGTAGGGCGCTCCCATGCCGGCAAAGGCCGGAACCAGATAAACTCCTCCGGTATCCTCTGCTCCGTTCGCATATTTCTCCGTTTCCGATGCCTTTTTAATCATCCGCATACCGTCACGAAGCCACTGAATTGCGGCACCTGCCACGAACACACTTCCCTCGAGTGCATATTCCACCTGTGCGGAGGTACTTGCTGCAATGGTGGTAAGCAGTCCGTGCTTTGAGGTAATGGCTTCCCGTCCGGTATTCATTAATAAGAAGCAGCCGGTTCCATATGTATTTTTCACCTGTCCCTTTTCAAAACAACACTGTCCGAACAGTGCCGCCTGCTGGTCCCCGGCGATTCCGGCAATCGGAATCACACCACCCAAAACAGAGCTTTCGGTATAACCATAGATACAGCTCGATGGCTTCACCTCCGGAAGCATACATTCCGGAATACGGAAAAGAGCAAGCAGCTCCTTATCCCAGCACAGCTTATGAATATCAAACAGCATCGTTCTGGATGCATTCGTATAATCCGTCACATGAACCTCACCCTTGGTGAGATTATAAATCAGCCAGCTGTCTACAGTTCCAAACAGCAGCTCCCCACGTTCCGCACGTTCTCTGGCTCCATCCACATGATCCAGAATCCATGCAATCTTCGTTGCACTGAAATATGCATCCGGAATAAGTCCTGTCTTTTCTTTAATAAAATCGCTGTAACCAAGTGCCACCAGCTCATCAATCCGGTCTGCGGTTCTCCTGCACTGCCATACAATTGCATTATAAATGGGTTCTCCGGTCTTCCGGTCCCAGATAATGGTCGTTTCACGCTGATTCGTAATTCCAATTGCTGCAATGTCCTCCGGCTGTGCCATGACCTTTGCCATCGCCTCCGTGGTCACAGCAAGCTGGGAAGCCCAGATTTCTCTCGGATCATGCTCCACCCACCCCGGCTGCGGATAGATCTGTGAGAATTCCTTCTGCGCCATGCTGTATATTTCCCCATTCTTTTCAAAAAGAATACAACGGGAGCTGGTCGTACCCTGATCCAATGCCATAAGATATTTTGCCATACCACGTACCTCCTATTCCATTGCAGATGTTGCCACGACATCGATTCCGGTATCTGCAATATTAGAAACCAGGATATCCCCCACCCGGATCGGTACGTGAGCCGTTGCTTTACGGAGAACTCCCATGCATTCATCGATCCTTCCCTTCGGGATTTCACCATTTGTTTTCACCGAAACGACCTGATTTCTTCTGCCCTCCACCCGGATTAAAGAAGTCAGTGTCCGGACAGGTGCCGTAAACTCATTCCGTGCATAAGCCTCGCCCTTCGGACAGGTATTTCCCATAATATCAAGTGTTCCGTCATCATTCCTCTTAACGGTGACAAGACATCCCAAAGGACATCCGATACAGATCACCTGACTGTTTTTATCAAATCCTTCCGGAATGGTATTCTTGGATTTCGCAGGAATTTTCGGGCGGACTGCCTCTCCCCAGTCCTCTTCTCCCTGTAAAATATGCTCTGCCGCATATTCTCCTGCATGAACCGCTTCCTCCGATACATGATCCACAAGATCGTGTACATGAAGGACATTTCCGCAGGCAAAGACACCTTCTACCGTTGTTTCAAGCTTTGCATTTACCACAGGTCCCTGGGTCATGGAATCCATCTGCGCACCCGCCTGGATGCTCAGCTCATTCTCTGGAATCAGACCACAGGAAAGCAGGAGTGTATCACATTCCACATACTGTTCGCTGCCCGGAATTGGCTTCAGATTCTCATCCACTTTGGAAATCGTAACCCCTTCAATCCGGTCTGCTCCATGAATTTCTGTCACCGTATGGCTGAGCATCAACGGTATATCATAATCATCCAGACACTGCGCAATATTTCTCCGCAAGCCTCCCGAATATGGCATAATCTCTGCAACCAGCTTCACCTTCGCCCCCTGCAAGGTCATACGCCGTGCCATAATCAGACCAATATCTCCGGATCCTAATACAACAACGCTCTTCCCCGGCAGACGTCCTTCAATGTTAACGTACCGTTGGGCTGTTCCGGCAGAAAATACACCTGACGGACGATATCCCGGAATATTCATGGCTCCACGCGGGCGTTCCCGGCATCCCATGGCAAGCACCACTGCTTTGCATTCAATCTGAAACATTCCCTGTTCCTTATTCATTGCGGTAACCACGCAGGCTTTACCGCCCTGTACATCTACAACCATGGTGTTCAATAAATATTTCACACCGGAAGACTTTATCTTTTCTACATAACGGTTCGCATATTCCGGTCCTGTAAGCTCTTCCTTAAAGGTATGAAGTCCAAAGCCATTGTGAATGCACTGGTTCAGGATGCCGCCAAGCTCTCTGTCCCTCTCAAGGATCAGGATGTCCTTAATTCCCTTTTCTTCTGCGGCAAGGGCTGCTGCCATGCCCGCAGGTCCGCCACCGATAACAACAAGTTCTGCTTTCATCCTACAAGTCCTCCCCATCTTCTTCCGGAAGTACATAATAAGAGCCTTCCTGGGCTTTCTGAATTCTGCTTTCATCTACAGACAATTCCCGTGCCAGAATTTCGACTACCCTCGGATTACAGAAGCCCGACTGGCATCGTCCCATACCTGCACGCGTTCTGCGCTTCACGCCATCGGTTGTCGTTGCTCCCAGCGGTCGATGAATGGCATCCAGAATTTCACCCTCAGATACCATCTCGCATCGGCAGATGATATTCGCATAGGCCGGGTTCTGGTGAATCAATTCCTGTCTTTCCTCATCGTCTGCAAGCGCCATACTCGGTATTCCCTTTCTGGTCGCAATGAAGTTATCCTTCTTTTGCGGCTGCAAAAGCTCTGCAACAAGGTCTGCCACATATTCTCCTGTTGCCGGAGCGCAAGATAAGCCCGGAGATTCCATGCCTGCCACATCAATAAATCCCGGTGCACCCGGCACTTCCCCGATCATAAAGTCGCCCTCTTTGTAATATAGTCCTTCTTTATTCTTAAGCTCTGTTCCCTTCACAAGTCTTGCACGCAGTCCGGCAAAAGAAGTAATTACCTGACGAAGCGGCACCTCTCTCACACTTAAGGATGCCTTTTCCTTCACAAGAGCAAGCCCTGCATCTGAAGTATCCACACCCTCTTTGTTCTCCTGATCCTCCGCTGTCGGTCCGATCAGCAGATTGCCATGAACCGTGGGTGTTACAAGAATTCCCTTGCCCAGTGCAGTAGGAAGCTGGAAAAGGGTATGGCTCACCATCTTTCCGACACTCTTGTCACAAAGAAGATATTCTCCCTTGCGGGGCTCAATCTCGATCTTCTGATCACTTACCATATTATGAATCCGGTCTGCATAAACACCGGCTGCATTAATCACTACCCTTGCTTCGTAGTCCCTCTGTGCACCATCCGCAGCTATGGCATGAATCCGGTATGCTCCATTGCCTTCCTCCGCTGCATCCGCGCGGATTTTCTCAATTCCGGTTACTTTCGTTCCAAGATTAAATTCCACACCGTTCACTGCTGCATTTTCCGCAAGCGCAATCGTAAATCCGAACGGACAGACAATACCTCCTGCAGGCACATAAAGAGCAGCCACTACCTGGTCACCGATCTCCGGCTCCAGCTTCAGCAGCTCCTCTCTTTCTACAATCCGAAGATCTTCCACACCGTTCTGTTCTCCACGATGCAGAAGCTCCTCTAATTTATTCCGATCCTTATCATCAAAGCAAAGCACCAGGGAGCCATTCTGCTTATATGCAAAATCAAGCTCCCTCGAAAGCTGCCGGAGCATCCGGCTTCCTGCTACGTTCAGTCTCGCCTTCAGTGTCCCGCTTTCAGCATCATACCCGGCATGTGCAATACCGCTGTTTGCCTTCGAGGTGCCTTCACAGATATCCGTACAGCGCTCCAGCACTGCAATTCTCAACTGATACTTTGACAATTCTCTTGCAACAGCACTTCCATTTACACCTGCCCCAATAATCACTACATCATACATACCCAATCCCTCTCTGTTCCGGCAATCGCCACTATACATTTGGGAACTTTTTAATTACTGTCATCTTCAGCTGACCCTCACGAAAGCCAATCAGAATTTCATCAGCCAGACTGGCCACAATTGATTTCTCCAGCTCATCCCAGATTTCCCGGTTGTCCCTGTTTTCTTCTTCATATCTTGTAAGCTGCCACAAATCCATACCGTTACTCTGGAATCCGGTAATTACCTGATTCTCAAGATAATTGGAGGCAACCGCCATTTCAGGAACACTCGCACCGGTCATGGTATCAATTGCCTTTAAGATCTTACCTTTAAATCCCTTATATACCTCATTGCTCTTGCTGGAGGAGACATTCACAAAGGCTTCCTTCTCCGCTTCCTCAAGATGAAGCTGGGCATCCAGATGAAGCTTATATTCATTCATCTCATTTTCCATATAAAACTCGCCGCGGACGAATCCAAGAATCCCCCGTTCAATACCAATCATTTCTTCTGCGAGAAGTCTTAAGTGAATTGCCGGCTTATGAGGGAGTCTATTATAAACTGCCGCAATTTCAACCTCCTTTAAGACATCCATCAGATCTTCTTCTCCACCTGTTAAAATACACTTATTCGTAACCATTTTCTTTTCCTTTCTTAATCGTGTCTATTATTTTTCTGTCTTTAAACGGCGCTTTCCTCCTTTCCATCAGAAAGCTCTATTGTATAACGTATTTCCTGCATCCTAAGATCAAGCTCCGCACTGGTTTTTGCGCAGTCGCTCAGTTCAGAGGAGATTTTTTCCAGAAGCTTTGGCTGCAGATCCTTCTTGTAACGCATCTGGTGCTCCAGATTAGCCCAGAATTCCATCGCAATCGTCCGAAGCTGTACCTCCACCTTTACATTCCGCTTCTCATTCTGCAGAAAAATCGGGACACCGATGATCAGGTGTAAGCTGCGATATCCGTTTCCCTTCGGATTACGGATATAATCCTTCATTTCAATCAATGTGACATCATCCTGCCGGATCAGGCAGTCCGCCAGCATATATATATCATCGATAAAAGAACAGATCACTCGCACCCCTGCGATATCAAACAGATTTCCTTCAATTGCCTCCAGTGTCATGGGAAGACCTTTTCTTTTCATCTTCCCATAGATGCTCTCCGTCGATTTCAGTCGGGACTTGATGCTTTCGATCGGATTATGATCGTTCTGCAGGGAGAGTTCTTCATTCAGAACCTTAAACTTCGTCTCTACCTCCATGATAGCACAACGGTATCGGCTCATAAGCTCCCGGGCATCCTGTATGAGCTCCCGGAAATCAGCCAGCTCTTCCACTCCCGGAAGCCGCTTGTCTGTCTTTGTATCGTTTACTTCTTTTATATTTTCTTCCTGGTTCTTTTCCTGTATTCCCATAATAGATTCCTTTGACTCATTTTATAGTGAGATGTAGAACAAGATTTATTATATCATAGATGAAGGATAGTGGTAACTACTTTTTCCATTGAGAATCCTCTTAACATGTGTTACAATAAGCGCGATATAAACGGCAGGCAATAAACCGCTGTTTCGAACCACATTCATAAGCTGATCAATTTGGAGGAAAACCATGGAAATCAAGAAATCAAAAACCAACACTTCACTGAAGGTCTCCATCATGGGTCGTGTCGATACTACTACTGCACCCCAGCTGGAATCTGAATTAAAGGCGGATCTGGACGGCATCACGGAGCTGTATCTGGACTTTGCAGAGGTTGAATATATTTCTTCTGCCGGACTTCGTGTCTTACTATCTGTCCAGAAAATCATGAACCGTCAGGGTAAAATGGTACTTTCTAATGTAAATGAAGCCATAATGGAAATTTTCGAAGTAACCGGATTTACGGACATACTGGATATTGAATAATCATATGAGTCAGTCAAAGGATCGTTTTACCAGACGAATGTTCTTTGCCCTATGGCGTCCTGCCATGCTGACATCCTTCTTTTTTGCCCTGAGCGATATGATGGATGCCATCGTTGTAGGACAGAAGCTTGGAGCAGTCGGGCTTGCAACCATCAGCCTGATTCTCCCGGTTTATGCAGTCAACTGTATGTTTGCCCACGGGCTTGGTCTGGGAGGTGCCATCCATTACTCCCATCTGCTTGGACAGGGGAAAACCCAAGAAGCATCTGACTGCTTTCACAGTGTAGTCTGGTTAGCGCTGGGACTCAGTATCACTGCTGCCGTTCTGGGAAGTATATTTATCGAGCCCTTGCTGGCTCTTTTGGGGACACATAATACGGATGGACTCTTATATGAATCCACGAAGAGCTATCTGCGTATTCTTCTGTTAACGACGCCTTTATTTTATATGTCCAATATTTTAAGCTATTACCTGCGGAATGCCAATAAACAGTATTTCGCAGGCATTGGAACTGTTATTGGAAACATTTGTGATATTCTGTTGAATATTATGCTGGTTATCGTATTGGATATGGGAGCAAAGGGGGCAGCCCTGTCTACTGCATTGGGTCAGACGATTACCATCGGTATCTACCTTCCCTACTTCTTAAACCGGAAGCATGATTTACACTTTGCATTCCCTGAGAAGCGCTGGCTTTCTCCTGCATTTTCGAACCTGAGGGCAGGTCTGTCAACCTCCATACAATATCTGTATCTGATGGTTTTCCTGTTTATCAGCAACCATCTACTGATCCGGCTCGGAGGGGAAGAGGCAGTAGCTGTTTTTGATGTAATTCAGAACATCTCCTGCTTTATCCTTTATCTGTTCGAGGGAATCGGACATTCCATGCAGCCCATTCTATCGACCTATCACGGTGAGCATAACCGGCACGGTATACAGAATGCAGCAAAGCTTGGATTTGCAACCGGTCTTTGTACAGGCTGTGTTTTTATTTTCATGATCAGCATGTTCCCCTCAGAAGTATGCAGGCTGTTCGGTATTGCCGGTTCCCCTGCAGAGGCTCCGGCATGCATTGCTTTGCGGCTTTACTGTATTGCTGCAATATTTGCAGGCATCAACATTCTTCTGTGCTGCTATTATCAGGCATGCGAAAATGAAAAACCGGCTTTTCTGCTGGAAACACTTCGCGGAGCGGCATTGCTGCTTCCTGCAACCCTTTTGTGCTTTCGGCTTGGTCTGCCGCTTTTCTGGTTACTGTTTTTGCTGACCGAGGCCGGTTCTCTGATTCTCTTTCTGCTGCTTGGCATCGGTGGTCGTTACCAGCGGAAGGAGCTGCCCGGAGAACGGATTTTCCAGCGGACAATTTCCAGCAATACAAGCGGAGTTATGGACATATGTACAGAACTCGAAAGCTTCTGCAGGCTCTGGAATGCCAGTCCCAAACAGCAGATGATGGCGGTCATGACTGTGGAGGAAATCGGTATGGCCATCCTGAAATATGGCTTCCATGGAAGAACAGATGGATATATCCAGTTCACAGCCATCATGGAAGAAAACAGCATACTGGAGCTTCACCTGCGAGATGATGCTACAACCTTTAATCCCTTTGGCATGGAAACACATCGTGCCAGTCGAAGTGAAGCCTTTGACATAGACAGCATGGGGATCTTAGTGGTCAAGCAACAGGCAAAAGAATTCTTCTATCGACGTTATCACGGCTTCAATACATTGATTATCAAGCTGTAGCTATTTAGAATTATTACACGGATAAATAAAACCCTTCGGGAGTAATGAGATGAAACAGTCAGAACAGAACCTGATTGAGGGTTCTTTAGGTAAAAAAATTTTTTTATTTAGTCTGCCATTAATGCTGAGTAACCTCTTACAGGTGCTCTTCAATATGGCAGATATTGCTGTTGTCGGTAAATTTGCCGGAAGCAACGCATTAGGTTCCGTTGGTTCTACCTCGATACTTGTAACTTTATTTACAAGCTTTTTAATCGGTGTCGGCGGCGGAATCAATGTACTTGTTGCCCTCCATATCGGCAGTGGTAATAAAAAGGAAGCGAAGGAAACCATCACAACAGCCTACGTGATTTGTCTCTGCATGGGAATTCTCCTTCTCATTATCGGAATTTCAAGTGCCCGTGGCATTCTCACATTAATGAATACCAAACCGGAGCTTATCGATGGAGCTGTTCTGTATCTGCGGATTTATTTTCTGGGGCTTCCTGCTGTTGGTGTGTATAACTGCGGCAATGCCGTTCTGAGTGCTGCCGGGGATACGAAGAAACCTCTTTATTTCCTGTCTATTGCCGGAGCGATTAATATTGCCCTGAATCTACTGCTTGTCATCGTTTTTCACCTGGATGTTGCAGGTGTTGCCATTGCAAGTATCATTTCACAATATATTTCTGCTATATTAATCACTTATGCCATTACGCATGGAGACAACGTATACACTATTTCCCTGCGCCATCAGACCTTACGGTCTCTTGTCTTCAAGGATAATCTGATCGCCATTTTAAAGCTGGGACTTCCTTCCGGCTTACAAAATATGGTCTTCATGTTTGCCAACCTCTTCGTTCAGGTTGGTGTAAACAGCTTCTCAGCAACCATGGTTGCCGCCAATTCTGCTGCCGCCAATGCAGACGGACCGGTATACGAAGTCATGGCCGCTTTTTATGTTGCCTGCAGCAGCTTTATGGGACAGAATCTCGGCGCAAAGAAAAAGGACCGTGTCTTAAAGAGTTACTTTGTAAGTCTGTCCTATTCCTTCTTCATCGGACTAATTCTCGGACTTACGATCCTCTTTATGGGTCCTAATTTCCTGTTATTATTTACTTCCGATCCCGCGGTAATCGAACTTGGCATGTACCGCCTTAAAATTATGAGCGTATCCTATGCATTCTCTGCTTTTATGGATTGTACCATCGCCGCCTCCCGTGGACTTGGCAAGACCGTTGTTCCCACCTTTATCGTAATTATGGGCTCCTGCGTCTTCCGTGTGATCTGGATTTATACCATTTTCGCTTACTTTAAAACCATTCCGTCCCTGTACCTGCTCTATATCTTCTCCTGGACCATTACTGCTACGGCTGAAATTATTTATTTCCAGGCGATTTACCGGAAGGAAATGAGGGGAGTTTAAGTTACTGAATATAATCCCCCTCATATTCAAATGCTGCGAGTCTGTGCATGAATTACCTCTTCAATGGAAGCAAATGGTACCTTGCTAAATAATTCTTCAAGTTCTCCCTCTACTTCAAGTGCTATAGCTATTTTTGTAAGCGATTGAAGTGAAATCTCCCCCGTTTGTTCAAACCGTTTTAATGATCCGAGACTTACACCGGATCTTAAGGCAAGACTCTTCTGTGAAAGTTTCTTTCTCTTGCGAAGCTGAACCATTCTCTCTGCAATCTCTGTATTAATTTCTTTCCATGTTTTTTGATATAAATTAATCATACTAATATATTAGCCTAAATTGCAATTTTTATCAAGTTTGGAATAATATATTAGCCCCAACTACAAATTATGACCAAGATTGCAATTTATGATCTATCTTTTATATTAATCAGAAATAATCAAAAAATCATTCTAGGATCTATCTAAAATTTCAAAACAGGATTGACCAATTTAAAACAGAATGCTATGATAAATCTATAAGAAGGTGCTACCGTAAAGCAACGGTTCGCCTAGTTTATAGGTTATTGATCAAAAAAGCAACCTACATTTCGGCATGGCGGTTGCTTTTTTTATGTCTGGATCTTCTGTCAGTCTCATTCTCTCGAAAGCCAGGAGCCTGTGAAAGTTTTTCTGTAAATGGGTATTAGCTGGTAGGTCTTCTATGATAAAATCTAAATCATAGGAGGCCTATTTATTATGGCAAGAGAAAAGAAACCTGTTCACAAAGTACAAATGACCGAGGGAAAGAGAAATATCATTCATCAGCTTTTGGAAGAATACGATATCCAGTCTGCTGAAGATATTCAGGAAGCTCTCAAGGATCTACTGGGCGGAACGATCAAGGAAATGATGGAAGCCGAAATGGATGATCATCTTGGATATGAAAAATCCCAGCGCTCCGATAGTGATGATTACCGGAATGGGTACAAAACCAAACGTGTCAATAGCAGTTATGGCGCTATGGAGATCGAGGTGCCGCAGGACCGCAGATCAACATTTGATCCTAAAGTCGTTCAAAAACGCCAGAAAGATATTTCTGATATTGACAGTAAGATCATATCCATGTATGCAAAAGGAATGACCACCAGGCAGATATCTGAAACGATTGAAGATATTTATGGTTTTGATGTGTCCGAAGGTTTTATTTCTGATGTGACTGACAAGCTGTTGCCCCAGATTGAAGACTGGCAGAACCGTCCTTTGGATGAAATCTATCCAATCGTCTACATTGACGCAATCCATTATTCAGTGCGTGATAATGGTGTAATCCGAAAGCTTGCTGCTTATGTTATTCTTGGCATCAATACAGAAGGAAAAAAGGAAGTACTTTCCATCCATGTAGGCGATAACGAAAGTGCCAAGTACTGGCTTTCTGTTTTAAATGAACTTAAAAACCGTGGAGTAAAGGATATCCTTATTCTTTGCGCCGATGGACTTACAGGAATCAAGGAAGCAATTACTGCAGCATTCCCCAAGACGGAATACTGTTTTTTGCAAGCCCTTTTTGCAGAAAGTTGCAAAATAAAATGTAGTTTGTTGC